>NZ_JAYSPC010000039.1:0-1679 GCF_043722275.1 Flavobacterium sp.
GCAAGGTTTTTAAAACCTTGTAGGTATTCATTTATATTTTTTAAAATTTGAAGGTAAGCGTTGAGTGTAATTATTTCAAACACATAGATTCTGTGTTGATTTTCAAATTAAATCTATTATTTTTTTTTACTTTTGTAACTAAGTCAGTTTAAAACTAGACTCTATAGCGTGTTTAAGTCATTGTACTTGCACGCTATTTTTTGTTTTTCTATATTCTTTATCATAAGCTACTTTGTTTTTAAATAGTGTATAAGTCATTTCTAGTAATTTTCTTTGAACCGCTACCAATCCTTTCATTTTTATACCATGTCTTGAGACTAATCTGGCATATAATTCTCGAAAGTTATCGTCCCATTTTACAGCTGTTAAGGCTGGAAAATGCATTGCTCTTCGCAAAGAAGTGTTTCCTTTTTTTGATATTCTGGGTTTTGCTTTTATCGATGTTCCTGATTGCTTTTCTTTTACATCAAGTCCGGCATAACTTGCTAATTGTTTTTTATTTCTGATCAATTCAAATCCATTTGTTTCAGCCAAAATTATTACTGCTGTTAATTCCCCAATTCCGGGTAATGTGCAAAGAATATCTATTTCTTTGATTAGGTTCTGATCGGTTTTTACAATCTGGGCAATATCGTCTTTAATCTCTTTTTCCTGACTACTTAAAAAACCAATTCTTGATTTTATTCGTTTTAAACTTTTTTCATTTGGCTCTGCTTCTGATAATTCTGCATGTAATTGATTTTTTGCCGAAGCTCGTTCTGTAACTATTTGGTCTCTCTCACGGGTTAATTGCTGCAGGTTTTTATAAACCGCTTTTGGACGTTTCCATAAATCTAATTTCCTTTCCAACCCAAATTGAGCGATGGATTGTGAACAGGTTTTATCTGTAATAGTTTTTAAATCCAATGTTCGGATATAATTGCTAATCTTATTGGGCAATATTATACTGAGCTGATAATTATTCGTATCTAAATAATAGGCAAATCTCTGATGATAAACACCTGTGGCTTCCATTACATAAAGAACTTTCACCTGATCATTGGTCAGCTTTTTTACCCAATCTGTTAAGGATATAAATCCTTTTTCTGTGTTTTTAAAAACCTTATAGGCATACAATTCAATGCTTAAATCACTAAACATTCTCCCTAAAGTAACCACCAATTCCTTTTGGGCTATATCAACCCCAACTATTTGTTTTAATTCTTTCATAACTTTAAAGTTTAATTTTATAAAGTGATGAATCTTCCTTCGTCTTTTCTCCTGATCGATATTCTGGATATTAGGATTTACCTAATTCCTTACATTCTGTTCAGACTCTAAAAGATCAAAAGGAATGAGGATATTTCTATGTGCCAATATGTTTCTCTGAACTATTTAAATACATATGTTCTCTCATTCCTTTTCACTTCACATTTCAAAATTATTAACTTTTAAAGTTAAAATCAATAACTTCGCAAACATAGGAGAAACATAGATTTGCGAAATGTTGAAAAAAAGCATTTCACTTGCATTAACATCACGATAGCCATGCTACATGTAGGTACAAATATTATAAGTCAATTTTAAACACGAATTTCACAAATTTGCACAAATTTTAATCGTTAGCTTAGTTTGTGAAATTAATTTCACGAACGAATTAGTTGTAATTAGTGAAATTCGTGTTTGTTTTTATACTTATG
>NZ_JAYSPC010000040.1:0-11124 GCF_043722275.1 Flavobacterium sp.
AACTGATTACGTTTTTGAAACTCAAACCTTCTTCTTTGTGCAAACGCACCAATTCAGCATATAATCCTTTTGGCGAAGATCCTGTTGCAAGTCCTAAAACACAAGGTTTATTTTCTTTTTGTTTGGTTTGAATTAAAGCTGCAATTTCCTGAGCCACCGCTTTTGAAGCATCACCGGAATTTTCAAAAACAACTGTATTGATGTTTTCAAATCGTTTCTCGAAACCTGTCGCTTTGTCTACTTTACTTTTTATCATTTTGAATTCTATTTTATTATGTTTTTCTTTAATTTTAAAACTGTCCTTTGTGATAAAAAAAAGGCATAAGTTGAGTTGAGCATCATCAAATGTTGAATTTGAGTGCTTTGTTGTGATCTGAAAATCAGATCGATGAATTAAGGGTTATGTTTATCTTAGCTTTGTCAAAGTTTAAAACTTTGACAAAGCCTTAAGAGTGGATCTTGTTGAACTTCTTGCTGAGATTGCTTCGTCAATTTTTCAACGGATTAAAATCCGTTGCTACAATATAAATCATTCCTACGGAATTTTACCAAGAGCTCCGGAGGAACGGATCATATTGTAGGGATGGATTTTAATTCATCCTTCGCAAACAAAATCGCCAATCTTTGTCGATTTACTTGTGTGATTTCTCCTTCGTCGAAATGACAACTTTGTGGAAAAACCTGAAACCTTCTCCTTTTACCAGCTTCTGTATTTATGCCCTTTGAAGGCAAAAAACACGATCATGAAATAAGCTGGCAATAATATTAAATACGCCACTTGATTGCCGCTTTTTGCTGTTTGGGCAATTCCGGCGGCTATGTTTGCCGTATTAATATGGTCTGCCCATAAACCGTAGAATAACGGAAAAACGGCTCCGCCAATTATTCCCATAATTAATATTGCGCCTCCAATTTTTGTAAATCCGCCCAAATCCTGAAGTGCCATTGGCCAAATCGCCGGCCAGCAAAGTGCATTAGCCAGTCCTAAAAGCGCTACCAAAATAATAATCAAAGGCAATTGAGGTATTCCAGGTAACTGAACCATGATTTTAGGCGAAAGTAATACGATCGACGAAACTAAAATAATGCCTAAAAATCCGGATAGTTTTAGTGCAAAAACCTGTGAAACATATTTTGGAATCAATGTAATTCCTAAAATATAACCAATAACCATAGCGGTCATGGTGAATGAAGTCAATTTTAAATAAAAAGCACCACTATTTCCATAAACGCCCAATTGTTTTCCGAAACCGCCAATGGAATCTCCGGCGAGAACTTCGGCGGCGATATAAACCATTAAAGTAATCACGCCAAAAACCAATTGCGGATGTTTGAACGCTTCTTTGATTTGTTTAAAAATACTCAAATGTTCTACTTGTCCTTCATTGTCTAAGTTGATTTCAGGAAGTGGCGAAAATTTCACCAAAACAGCCAGCACCAGCATAATTCCTGCCATGTACATATAAGGCGTTTGTAATTGTAATGCTAATAAATCAAGCGCACTTTCTTTTTGAACCGAAGTCATTACAGCAATTTTATCTGCTGAATAATCTCCAATATTGGATAAAACCAATGAAGTCAATAATAACGGAGCCAGAAATCCTGCCAGTTTATTAGCAATTCCTAAAACGCTGATTCTTGCTGCGGCACTTTCGCGCGGACCAATTACGACAACATACGGATTTGCAGCTGTTTGTAAAACGGCCAAACCGGTTCCCATTACAAATAAAGCGATCAGGAAAAGTCCAAAAGTTCGGGCTTCTGCTGCAGGATAAAACAATAATGCTCCAACGGCGATCACTAATAATCCTACTGAAATTCCGTTTTTGTAACCTACTTTTTCGATTAGAAAAGAGGACGGAATTGCCATGACGAAATAAGCAATATAAAACGCAAAAGTTACAAAATACGATTGTGATTCGGTTAGTTCACACGCTAATTTAAAAAACGGAATTAGTGGTCCGTTGAGCCAGGTTACGAATCCAAAAATAAAAAATAAGGACGTTAAAATAACCATTGGAATCAAAGTACTGCTTTGTTCTTTTTTTAAAGTAATATCGATTTCTGACATGTTTTTGGGTTGGTTTTGAGTTAGTTATTATTCTAAGGTTATTTGCTCACCAATTCCTGATGGTAAAACAGAATGGTTTCTTCTAAAGCTTTATCAATCGTATATTCTGGTTTAAAACCCAATTGGTTGAATTTTTCAGGATTGGCTTTTGAGTGTTTGATGTCTCCGGGTCTTTCTTCCAGAAATTTAATCTGCGATTTTGAATTGGTGATTTTTATAATTTTTTCAGCCAGTTCTAAAACCGAAGTACTGTGTCCTAATGCTACATTATAGGTTTCATTTCCTTTTTGTGAAGCCAGAATATTGGCTTTCACGACATCTTTTACATAAATAAAATCACGGGTTTGCAATCCGTCTCCATAAATGGTTATGGGTTCGTTTTGAAGTGCTTTATTGATAAAAATGGGCACTGCAGCCGCATAAGCGGATTCCGGATTCTGGCGCGGACCAAAAACATTAAAATAGCGTAAAGATGCTGTTGGAACCTGATATTGATCGAGATACATTTTTAAATAATATTCTCCGTCTAATTTGGTTATTGCATATGGCGTCATTGGTTCCGGAAACATGGTTTCTACTTTTGGCAAAACAGGATTATTTCCGTAATTGGCGGCTGAAGTTGAAAGTACCACTTTGCAACCTGCATTATTTTTAGCAGCTTCGAGAATATTAATTGTTCCAATAGTATTGATTTCTATACATTCTTTTATTTTCAAAAGCGATTCATGAACGCTCACCAAAGCTGCAAGGTGAAAAATTCCTGATGCTCCACTTACTAATTCATTTACTAAATTCTCGTCACGAATATCTCCTTTTACAAAATCAACATTGAGTCCGTTTAGGTTGTGTTCAAACCCCGTTCTTAGACTATCAAGTATTGTAACCTGGTGCCCTTCTTTCGACAAATGTTCGGCAATGTGGCTTCCTATAAAACCTGCACCGCCGGTAATTATATATTTTTTCATTTTTTTTATTTTAATGATCCAATGAAATTCAGATTGTAATCTTCCATTTCTTTAAATTGTTCAGATAAACTTTCAATCAGTTTAAATTGATTTTTAGAACGGTCCAGATTGTGTTCCGGATATTCTGTTTTATAATAAACATCATCATTTAAAAAGTCGGTCAAAAAACGCAATGCCATAATAAATACCATCGTTTTAGCGCCAAGCGGCAAATATTTAATTTCTAATAACGAAAGGGACGAATTTGTTTTTTCCAGAAAACCTTTTACATAGGCTTTATAATATTGCAGGTTGAAATTGACAAGCTCCAGATCTTTTTCATCTTCGGCCGCTGTATTGCAAATGGTTCTTATGGCATCTCCAAAATCATAATGAATAATTCCGGGCATAACCGTATCTGTATCAATCACACATAATCCTTTTTTATTGGTATCAAAAAGTGCGTTTGAAATCTTTGTATCGTTATGCGTAACTCTTAGTTTGATTTTTCCGACATCTTTTAAATTCTGCAAAATATGCATTTCTTCTTTTAATTCAAGAACGAGATTGATGCACAATTCAGCTTCCTGAATTCGTTGTTCCGAAGCTTCTTTTAAAGCGGTATCAAACTGCGAATAACGAAATGCCATATTATGAAAATTCGGAATTACCTCTACCAGTTTTCTGGCATCAAAATCACTGGTCAGATTTAAAAATTCACCAAATAATTTTCCTCCTTCATAAGCGATTTCTTCGTTGTTTACGGTTTCAAAAGTCAGGCTTCCTTCAATATAAACCATCATATTCCAGAAATTTCGATCCTTATCCTGATAATAAAAAATGCCTTTTTTTGTACCGATAAAAGTTAAAACCCTGCGTTTTAATTCTGCTGCTGATAAATGTTTTAATTTTTTCTGCAAATGCTTGCTCACACTAACCTTATTGGCAATAAGGCTTGGGACGTCTTTAAAAACGCCATCATTAATTCGTTGCAAAATAAACTGTTTGCGACTATCGGCTGTTACCAAATAGGTATCGTTGATATGACCTGAGGCCAGCTCTTCAAAATTTTTGAAAACCTCTATGTGGTCAAATTGGCCGAATATAAATTTTAAATGTTCTGCTACCATATTACCAGAGATTTGTTGGATAAACCTTTTGGGCTCTTAATTTTTCGATTTCTTTTTTTACAATTTCCTTATCTTCTTTGTAGGTAACGCCAAACCATTTGGCATTTGACTGAAGTACTTCGAGAGAGGCATTATCTGATTTTAGAATTTCATTTACAACAGATGTAATAAAGAATTCGGCTTTTAAATCATGCTCATTTTCTTTTAGGAATTCTTCAAAAAGAGTGCCTCCAAACTCAAAACATTTTGGCGTAAAGCCCCAGAAATTCATAGAAACGATCGTATTTTCATCAATGGAAATAAAATCTCCATTATCATCTTTACGCATCAGTTTTCCGTTTATTTTTTCGATGTGCGTGCGTTCGGTAACATCTGTAAGATAATTATTTTCATCTACCTGACATTCTCCTCTGGAAACAAAACCATGATCTGAAACGGTATTTTTAAGCAAATAAGCCATCATATTAAAATGATAGGATTCTTTGTCCATTTCGGTTAAGGCTTTTGCCATGATTTCGAAAGCTTCTTTTCCGTAAAAATCATCGGCATTTATAATCGCAAAGTTTTCGGTTACTTCATCTTTTGCCATTAGCAATGCATGTCCGGTTCCCCAAGGTTTTTTTCTATCCGGATTCTGGTATTTTGCCGGAACGTTGTCTATTTCCTGAAAAACATATCCTACTTCTGCTTTTCCTTCAAGTTTTTTATTAAAGATTTCTTTGCACTCTTCTTCTATGTTTTTGCTTATAATAAATACGAATTTTCCAAAGCCTGCCTGTAATGCATCATATATCGAAAAATCCATAATTGTATCTCCTTCGGGAGTAAATGTATCTAACTGTTTTAATCCTCCATATCGACTTCCAATACCTGCCGCCAAAATCACGAGAGTAGGTTTACTTTTGCTCATTTAAATTGTATTATTAATTGGTTATTATTTTTTTAAACTTTTGGTTATTTTTTGTTGTTTTAATATTTTCAAAAAAGCGTTAAATCCACAAGTTACAGATTTTAAAAACTTCTCTGCTAAACCTTAAAATAAATATTAATCTGACATTTTTTAAGTTAATATCGTGAATTATGTCATTAATATTCGGCTAAAATATATATTAATATTCTATAAAAAAAAGAATTTGTGTTAAAATGTGCTCGAACACAATAAAAATGTTTTCGAACACATATAATTTAATATTTTCTGATATTTGATTTTTATTTATATTTGTTTCTATATGGAAAAAATTTATACAATTAAGGATATTGCAGAACTGGCTGGTGTTTCAAAAGGCACTGTTGACCGCGTTTTGCATAAGAGAGGAAAAGTGTCTGAAGATGCCTTAAAAAGGGTAAATGAGGTTTTAGACAAAATTGACTATCAGCCCAATTTAATGGCCAGAAGTTTAAAGAAAACACAAATTTATTCGATATGTGTTTTGCTTCCTGATTCTAAAAATGATCCGTATTGGCAACCTTGTATTGATGGTATAAATGAGGCTAAAAAAGAATTTAAATCTTTTAATGTTAAAGTAGAAATTTTTTTGTTTGATGCGACAAGCACTGAATCTTTTGTAGAAACGAATAAGGCGGTTTTAAATGCGTCTCCGGATGCTGTTTTGTTAGTTCCGTTATTTCATAAAGAAGCTCTTGATGCCATTGAAACGTATAATTCAAAAGGAATTATTTCGAGTATTTTTAATAACCAGCTTAAATCTAGTGCCATAAAAAGTTTTGTGGGGCAGGATTTGTTTCAAAGCGGAAGAATTGCCGCAAGATTACTGGAATTGTTGATTCAAAAAGGAACAATCGCCATCGTCCATATCGATGAAGATTATGAAAATGCAATTCACATGCAGGAAAAAGAAAAAGGTTTCAGGGATTATTTTGATAATCCTGACAATAAAAAATTTGAAATTAAGACTTTTAAAGTCAAACATCCTCAGTTCAAAACGACGCTTAAAGAATATTTAGAAGCAAATCCTGCCATTGAAGGTCTTTTTGTAACCACTTCAAAAGCGTATCAGGTGGCAAAAATTATTGCTAAAAATCCAGAGCGAAAAATTGCGCTTGTAGGTTATGATTTATTAGAAGATAATCTGGAATATCTAAATAATAAAACCATTGACTTTCTAATTCATCAAAATCCGAAAAGACAAGCTTATCTGGGAACAACAAACCTGATCGAGCATTTTATTTTTGAAAAGGAAATTAGTCCTGAAAAGTTGCTGCCAATTGATATTATCAATACTGAAAATGCTAAGGATTACTTTTTATAATCCTTGAGTGTAATTATCTAAACACATTCATTTATTTAAAAAGATTTAGATCAGAAGTTATTATACCCATTTTTGTCATCCCGAGGAACGAGGGATCTCCGCAAGTAGCTTGGTAATTTACATATCCTTTGCGTTAGTTTCTTGTGAAGATCCCTCGTTCCTCGGGATGACAATGATGGCGGTATTTTGCTATTAAACATTTTTCTATGTGGTATAAAAAATTAGTAACTTTCTTCTAAACTAAAGTCAAAGTACCAAAAGAACTCACAATATGAAAATTTGGTGTTTCGGTATTTGGATTTACCCATGTAATCCATGTTGGTTCAAAGAGATTATTGGGCTGTTTTTTATATTTTGCCCTGAAAAGTCCTGCTTCAATAATATTGTCCTTAATTAAATGAAAGTTTTTCAGCGATTGAATACTGATGGCTATTTCTACTATAAAATGATCTTCTTTAATATTTGATTTTACTGTGATATCATTTTCAGGCCAATTCCAATCAAAGTCAAATTTTTTAGCGGGAGATGCTTTAAAATCCATGATTCTGGATGTTGGATCAATTTCTATACAATAATAAGGATTTAGGTTTTCATTTGTCCTGAAAAAAATCTCTACTCGATCAGATTCTCCAATGCTGTCAATGGAGTCATCTTGCTTGTCTATATGAACATTGGCATCATAAACTTTATAGCAAAAAAAGATGTTTTCGCTATCCCATAAAGCTCTAAATTCGATTTTATCGGGATTTACATCATCCCAGGGAGAAACAAAATCAGTTAAAACGGCTGCATTATTCCAAAGCGGATTATCTCCTAAACCATTTATTTGCAAAATGTTTTCTTCTATATGATTTACTGTGTAATTTTTCATTCTAAAAAGGTACGGAATTTTAAAAAAAGAAAAAAGGGAGCAAAAGAGAAAATCTCCTTTGCTCCCTAAAAGCTTTTTTTATTATTTTAAGTATACTTTATTGTTACTTAATTCATTATCAGCATTGATTTGAAGAATAACCAATTGTGATTTTTTTAAATCAGAAACATTAATGGTTGCTGAATTAACCGCACTGTATTCTCCTTTTAAGAGCACGCGTCCGTTTAAATCTAAGACAGAAACGGTTGCTGTCTTAATATCTTTTCCAAAATTAATATTGATTTCGTCTGAAGCAGGATTAGGAAAAACAGAAAAGCTTGAGGCAATTTCTTCGGTTACTTCAGCTGAAGGTGCTTTTTTAGCCGTTGATCCTGTTTGCAATTCAGCGCAACCAATATCAATACGACCATTTCTTTTACGAATATTATCATCAAAATCTAATGTTCCGGAATAAGTCGAATTATAAGTTGGATCTCCTTTGTCTGTAGCAAAAGCTCCAGTTACCAAAGTAAAATTAAAAGCCGCAGCATTTACAAATCCAGGCGATCCTACAACTGAGTTAACATCCTGACCTGTTGCCGTTGCAAATTGCGCGGGATTATAAGAACCTGTTGTCGAGCTTCCATTGAAACTAACTCCCGTTAAATCAATGATATAATCTGTGGTGCCTTCTCTGTAAAATAAGTTATAGTTTGATACAAAACTTGAAACTGTATAACCATAAGAGGCCAAAAGCGCTTTTTTGCCATTTGTAGCATAAAGAATATTGTTTTTGAAGGTAATTCCTGAACTGTTTTGAAGATGTACTTCACCTCCGTAAATATCAGCAATTGTACTTACAGCAGTACCTGCAATAGTGGTAACTCCGTTGATAGTAGCACCAGTTCTGTTTTTATAAAAAGTATTATTGAAAATTTTGGTATTTCCTACGCTTGTGGTATAACCGCTGCCAATAACACCGCCAAAAATGGCTCCTGTTATGACGTTATCATAAACCGAATTGTTGTTTACAATGTGACCTGTAGACTGACCGCCATTTCCTGTAGTCGTATTTTGTTCAGATCCCACCGCAATTCCCACTCCGCATCTATACACTTCGTTTCTTTGTACCGTAACATTTAAAGCACCATCTACATAAATACCGGCACTATTGGCAACGGCACTCATACAATTAAAAACTTCGTTAGAGGCAATAATACCATTTCTTGCCTGATTATTGCTTGTGGCTCCTGTCGATGTGTAATTCCCTGCAGCAACGATTCCGATATTAGCAATATCATATACTGTATTTCCTGAAACCGAAAAACCATTTACGTTTCCGGTCACGGTTACCGCTTCTCCCCAACCTGTCGCGCAATTTGTTACCTCGTTATTATCAATTTTTACATTGGTAATCGCGTAAGTTCCGTTTCCGGCATCTACTTTTATTGCATTTGCAACGATTCCGCTATTGGCAGGAATTGACGAAAGATTATTGCTGATCCAGCCGATGTTTTTAACAACACAATTTTTGATTGTAATGTTGTTAAGATTGGCTGTTGCGCCAGAATTTGCTAAAATCCATATTCCCTTACTTCCGTTACCAATTTTATTTGATATCGTTAAACCATCAATAGTAACGCTGCTTGTATTTACAATTCCTAATACATAAGTATCTGTACTTGTCCAGCCTGAAGCGTTTATAACCACAGCAGCTGAACCGCTTTTTTGAATGGTTAACGGTTTTCCAACATAAATTGGTCCCGTTACAGGATACGTTCCTGACAGCACTAATACTGTTCCTCCAGACGGAGCTGCCTGAACTCCTTTTACAATGGTTTTAAATGGCAAGGCAGACGTACCTGTACCTGTGGTATCATTTCCGGTTGTAGAGACATACGTTTGGGAAAAACCCTGGACAAAGCAAAATAAAATAATAAGTGTAATTTTCTTGACTTTCATAATTTTGATATTTTGGGTTAATAGTTAAAAAAATCTATGATTAAATATTGCAATATTTCTACATAAAAAAATAAGCAGAATGCCTTCATAATTTTAAAATCAGATTTTAAATTATTCAGATTAAAACTTGATTAAAATCATAAATAATATAAAAAAGTAAAATATAAAGTAGCCTATTTCAGACGAATATAAATAATGAATTTTAATTGGCAATACAAAAAGCAACAAAAATGTGTTCGAACACAAAATTATTGATGTTTTTAATAAAAATGTAATATTTATCTTAAATAGTTAAAGTATGCAAAAAATAAAATGAATTGTGCTCGAACATAAATAAGTTTTTAACTACATTTATTATTATTTACAACCCAGTAAATGATAATCTCACAGGTGTTCAATTTCACTAATTCACATTTAAAAAACTATCAATCTCTTTGTTTTACACACTTTAAAATTTTAGTTTTACCCATCCCATCAGTTCCAAAAAAGGAAGGTGTAATAACACCTTCCTTTTTTATTTTTGATCTTTTTTTGATGATTTCCCAGGTTTTTATATCGGCAGTTTTTATTTTTCTGTAAACCATTTAGCAATTCATACATCTTATAAATCAAGACTTTTTAATATTCTGATCCCCAAAACGCTATTATTTAAAAATATTCATTTCCTCGTTATAAACAGGACTCTCAATATTTAAAAAATTCAAAACACTATGAAATACATTATTCTGAGACAACATTTTATTGGGCTTGAGTTGTTTTGAATTATCAGATACCCAAACTATAAATGGTATTTCATATTGTTCTATAGGCGCAAAACTTATAGGAATTCCATGCATGTATAGATTTTTTTCTCCTAAAGATTCTCCGTGATCTGAAACAAAAATCATGGTGCTTTTAAACTCTTTTAATTGTTTTAAATCTTCAATTACATTATATAAAATATAATCTGTGTAAACAATGGTATTATCATAGGCATTGAGAAGTTCTTCGTGAGAACATTTTCCCAGTTCAACACTATTGCAAACAGGTTTAAAAGTCTCAAATCGAGGTGGATATTTTTTACTGTATGTTGGACCGTGACTGGTACTTGTGTGCAATATTATCAATATTTTATTTTTTTTACTGGCCAGTATTTCTTCTTTTAATCCTGCTAAAAGAACTTCGTCGTAATTACATCCTTCGCCTGTACAATCTTTCTTTAAAACATCTCTGTTTTGATATTTTTCTATGTGCACGGGAGGTTCTCCCCAGTTTGTAGTTCTCCAAATAACTTCTACATTATTTCTATATAAATAATTGGGCAGGATTTCATATAAATCTTCACTATTGGTAGGTTCTAAAATACATTTTACGCCAGCCGTGGTGTATGTAGCGCAAGAATTGGCGTTAAAATGAAATAAATTCTGTGTTTTAGAAAGCAGTGGATTTGTGTTTTTCTTATAACCATATAAAGAGAAATTCTGGCTTCTTGCAGATTCTCCAATCACTAAAACAACAACCGACTTTTGATTGTCTTTTATTACAGCATTGGGCAATAAAATTTCTTTTTCATTTTTTTTATATTTATGAATATAAAAAAGTGAGGTATTTACCGAATATGACCAGGGCATTGCAAGGCCTCCTAATTGTTTTGAATTCTTATCGATCCACAGCCAATTGCTGGCATTAACAAATATTAAAACCACAATAAATAATAAGGTAAGCGAAGAAATGGTTAAAATTTTCTTTAATGCTACATTTATTATTTTAACCTTAATAATATAAATACTCGGAATAACCCCAAGCAGGATTATGTAGACTATTAACTTTATGGAAAAAAAACTACTGGATTCTTCATAATTGGTATTCAATACATTACCAATCATACTTTCATCTATTATTACACTATAGGTGTTGA
>NZ_JAYSPC010000041.1:0-12163 GCF_043722275.1 Flavobacterium sp.
TTGGTCTTCAGCTGGTA
Source organism: Flavobacterium sp. (assembly GCF_043722275.1). Classification (GTDB taxonomy): domain Bacteria; phylum Bacteroidota; class Bacteroidia; order Flavobacteriales; family Flavobacteriaceae; genus Flavobacterium. The sequence goes on from NZ_JAYSPC010000041.1 coordinate 18, forward strand.
AAATGGGTTTTAGAGGTTCTAAAAAGAACACTCCATACGCAGCCCAAATGGCAGCAGAAGATTGTAGTAAAGTAGCTCTTGAAGCTGGACTTAAAAAAGTAAAAGTTTATGTAAAAGGACCAGGAAACGGACGTGAGTCTGCTATTCGTTCTATTCATAACGGTGGAATTGAAGTTACAGAGATTATCGATGTTACTCCAATGCCTCACAACGGATGTCGTCCTCCAAAAAGACGTAGAGTTTAATTTATTTAATATAGTATAACAAGGTAGAATATAGATTATCGAAGGATTTGACCTGAATTCATAATCTCTACCTTAAATTTAATTTTTTAGAAATGGCAAGATATACTGGTCCAAAAACTAGAATTGCTCGTAAATTTGGCGAAGCAATCTTCGGAGATGACAAATCTTTCGAAAAAAGAAATTACCCACCTGGACAACACGGGATGGCTAAAAAAAGAGGAAAAAAATCTGAGTACGCTGTTCAGTTAATGGAAAAGCAAAAAGCTAAATATTCTTATGGAATTTTAGAAAAACAATTCAGAAATTTATTCAAAAAAGCATCAGCTACTAAAGGTGTTACTGGTGAAGTTCTTTTACAATTATGTGAAGCAAGATTAGATAACGTTGTTTTTAGAATGGGTATCGCTCCCTCTAGAAGAGGCGCTAGACAATTAGTTTCTCACAGACACGTTACTGTAAATGGTGAAGTTGTAAATATCGCTTCTTACCACCTTAAACCTGGTGATAAAGTAGCAGTTCGTGAAAAATCTAAATCTTTAGAAGCTATTGAACGTTCTTTATCAAATTCAAGTCATGTTTACGAATGGATTACTTGGAATAATGATCTTAAAGAAGGAACTTTTGTTTCTGTACCTGCAAGACTTCAAATTCCAGAAAACATTAAAGAACAATTAATCGTAGAGTTGTACAACAAATAATAATTGACTTAGTCGAAATTTATGGCAATATTTAATTTTCAAAAGCCCGATAAAGTTATCATGATCGATTCAACCGATTTTGAAGGTAAATTCGAATTTAGACCTTTAGAACCTGGTTATGGATTGACAGTTGGTAATGCACTTAGAAGAGTTTTGCTTTCAGCATTAGAAGGTTATGCAATTACATCTGTTCGTATCGAAGGTGTAGATCATGAGTTTTCTACTATTTCAGGTGTTGTTGAAGATGTTACCGAAATTATCCTTAATCTAAAACAAGTGCGTTTTAAACGTCAAATTGAAGATATCGATAATGAAGCAGTTACAATTTCTGTTTCTGGTAAAGATCAATTAACAGCAGGTGATTTTCAAAAATTTATTTCAGGTTTTCAAGTTCTGAATCCAGACCTTGTTATCTGTAATTTAGATTCTAAAATCAAATTGAACTTCGATTTAACAATCGAAAAAGGTAGAGGATATGTTCCTGCTGAGGAGAACAAAAAACAGAATGCTGCAATTGGAACAATTTTTACAGACTCTATTTTTACTCCGGTAAAAAATGTAAAATATGCAATTGAAAACTTCCGTGTTGAGCAAAAAACAGATTACGAAAAATTAGTTTTTGAAATAAAAACTGATGGATCAATTAATCCAAAAGATGCTCTTACTGAAGCTGCAAAAGTTTTAATTCACCACTTCATGTTATTTTCTGACGAAAGAATTACACTCGAGGCTGACGAAATTGCACAAACAGAATCGTATGATGAAGAGTCATTGCATATGAGACAATTGCTTAAAACTAAGCTTGTTGATATGGATTTATCTGTGAGAGCATTAAATTGCTTGAAAGCGGCTGAAGTTGATACACTTGGTGATTTAGTATCGTTCAATAAAAATGACCTAATGAAATTCCGTAATTTTGGTAAAAAATCTTTAACTGAGCTAGATGAACTTGTAGCTGTTAAAAATTTAACTTTCGGAATGGACTTAGCTAAATACAAATTAGATAAAGAATAATTCAATCCGCTACGGCGGATTAAATTTAAAATAGCAATGAGACACGGAAAAAAATTCAATCACTTAAGCAGACAGACTGGACATAGAAAAGCTATGTTAGCTAATATGGCTTGTTCTCTTATTGAGCACAAACGTATTAACACTACTGTTGCTAAGGCTAAAGCGCTTAAACAATTCGTTGAGCCTTTAATCACAAAATCAAAAGAAGATACGACTCACAATCGTCGTATTGTTTTTGCTTACTTACGTAGTAAATATGCGGTAACTGACTTGTTCAGAGACGTAGCTGCTAAAGTTGGAGACCGTCCAGGTGGATACACTCGTATCATTAAAGTTGGAAATCGTTTGGGAGATAATGCTGATATGGCAATGATCGAACTTGTAGATTTCAATGAACTTTACAATGGTGGTAAAAAAGAAGTTAAAAAAGCTAAAAGCCGTCGTGGTGGTAAAGCAAAAAAAGCTGATGAGACTTCTGAGGATCCAGCTGCTGAATCAGAATCGACTACTGAAGCTTCTGAATAATTATGAAAGTAATGATTCTATAGAAATCAAGGATAAGCTAATTTTAGTTTATCCTTTTTTTTTTGGCATTTTTTGAAAAAGTTTAAAATGTAACTTATTTTGAAATTTAGGTTTTAATTTTATGAATGAAATTTTTAAAAAATCTTGGAAGCGCTCTTTTAAAGAAGTAAATTTGCAAAATATCTAATTACAAATGTAAATGAGCATCGCGAGTTTCATGAACAATTAAAAAATAATACAATTATATAATGAAATACACTACACGACAAAGCGCCATTTTATTACTAAGTGATGGAACTATTTTTCATGGAAAATCTATCGGAATTAGCGGTAAAACTTTTGGTGAAGTTTGTTTTAATACGGGGATGACAGGATATCAGGAGATTTTTACAGATCCTTCTTATTTTGGTCAAATTATGGTTGCTACTAATCCTCACATAGGGAATTATGGTGTTAATGATTTAGAAATTGAATCTGATAGTATCAAAATTGCTGGATTAGTTTGTAAAAACTTCAGTTTTAATTATTCTAGGGAAGATTCTTCCGGAAGTTTAGAAGATTATTTTATTAAGCAAAATTTGATCTGTATATCCGATGTAGATACAAGAGCATTGGTGAGTTATATTCGTGATAATGGAGCTATGAATGCAGTTATTTGTACTGATGGCACTTTAGTTGAAGATTTGAAAATAGAATTGGCGAATGTGCCAAACATGGAAGGTTTAGAGTTGGCGTCAAAAGTTTCAACTACTGAACCTTATTTTTTTGGTGATGAAAATGCTACGTATAAAATCTCTGCTTTAGATTTAGGGATTAAGAAGAATATCCTGCGAAATCTTGCTAAGAGAGATTGTTATATTAAGGTTTTTCCTTATGACTCAACTTATAAGGATTTAGCTGAATTTAATCCAGACGGATATTTTCTATCAAATGGTCCTGGGGATCCAGATCCACTTTTTGGAGCTATTGAAGTAGCAAAAGGAATTATTGCAGATAATAAGCCTTTGTTTGGAATTTGTTTAGGACATCAAATAATTGCTTTGGCAAATGGAGTTAAAACTTATAAAATGTTTGGTGGACACAGAGGAATTAATCATCCTGTGAAAAATCTTCTGACGGGTAAAGGTGAAATTACTTCGCAAAATCATGGTTTTGCTGTAAAAAGGGAAGCTTTAAATGGTCACCCTGAGTTAGAACTTACGCATATACATTTAAATGACGATACTGTCGCTGGAATGCGAATGAGAAATAAGAATTGTTTTTCAGTACAATATCATCCTGAAGCAAGTCCCGGACCACATGATTCATCTTATTTATTCGATCAATTTGTTGAGAATATAAAAGGAGCTTCTGCTAAAACGATGTAGTTAATAAAATAAAGGTATTTAATTGTTAAATGTGGTATTTAATATTAAATATTTTTATAATTTCGAAAAATATTTATAATTTATTAATAAAAAACAAAAATAATGAGTATTATAATAAAAGTTCACGCTAGACAAATTTTTGATTCCAGAGGTAATCCTACTATTGAAGTTGATGTAATTACTGAGAATGGAGTTTTAGGTAGAGCTGCTGTTCCATCTGGAGCATCAACCGGAGAACATGAGGCTGTTGAATTACGTGACGGAGGAAAAGCTTTCTTAGGAAAAGGAGTTTTGAATGCAGTGAACAATGTAAATACTGTTATTGCTGAAGAATTAGTTGGAACTTCTGTTTTTGAACAAAATATGATTGATCAATTGATGATTGATTTAGACGGAACTCCAAATAAATCTAAATTAGGAGCTAATGCTATTTTAGGTGTTTCTTTAGCTGCTGCAAAAGCTGCTGCAAATGAACTTGGATTGCCTTTATACAGATACGTTGGTGGAGTTTCTGCTAATACTTTGCCTGTACCAATGATGAATATCATCAATGGAGGTTCTCACTCTGATGCTCCTATTGCATTTCAAGAATTTATGATTTTCCCTGTAAAAGCAACTTCTTTTTCTCATGCTATGCAAATGGGAACTGAAATTTTTCACAGTTTGAAAAAAGTATTGCACGACAGAGGTTTAAGTACAGCTGTTGGTGATGAAGGTGGATTTGCTCCAAACTTGGCTGGTGGTACTGAAGATGCTTTGGATACTATCAAAAAAGCAGTTGAAAATGCTGGATATACTTTTGGTGACGAAATTATGATTGCGCTTGACTGTGCTTCTGCTGAATTTTATGTAAACGGAAAATACGACTACTCTAAATTTGAAGGAGAAACTGGTAAAGTAAGAACATCTGCTGAACAAGTGGAGTATTTAGCTGAATTAGTAGCGAAATACCCAATTATTTCTATTGAAGACGGAATGGATGAAAATGACTGGGATGGATGGAAACTTCTAACTGAAAAAATCGGACACAAAGTTCAATTAGTAGGTGATGATTTATTCGTTACAAATGTTGAGCGTCTTTTAACTGGAATTGAAAAAGGAATTGCTAATTCAATTTTAGTAAAAGTAAACCAAATTGGTACTTTAACTGAAACTATTGCGGCTGTAAATATGGCTAAAAACGCAGGATATACTTCAGTAATGTCTCACCGTTCAGGAGAAACAGAAGATAATACTATTGCTGATTTAGCTGTAGCATTAAACTGTGGTCAAATCAAAACAGGTTCTGCATCTCGTTCTGATCGTATGGCAAAATACAATCAATTATTAAGAATCGAAGAGGAGTTAGGATCTACTGCTTATTTTCCTGGATTAAACGCTTTCAAGATCAAATAATTGTAAGAGTTATATATTAAATTTAAACCATTCGTTTATGCGAATGGTTTTTTTTTGGAGTTTTAACAAATTCATAGCAGGATTCTTTTTTTAATTAGTCTTAAATTCCTTAGATTTGATAAATTATTATTTTAAAGATTTATTTCCGATATATTATGTCAAAAATAGCTACATTAGAAGTAGATGGTCAAAAAATTGAACTTCCGGTAATCACGGGAAGCGAAAATGAGTCAGCTATCGATATTAACAAATTACGTGATTTAACTGGTATTATTACTATTGATCCTGGATATAAGAATTCCGGATCATGTAAAAGTGAAATCACCTTCTTAGACGGAGAATTAGGAATTTTACGTTACAGAGGATATTCAATTGAAGATTTAGCTGAAAAAGCGAACTTTTTAGAAGTATCATATCTTTTGATTTTTGGTGAATTGCCAACAGCTCAAGAATTGGAGCAATTTGAAAATGGTATTAAAAAACATACTTTGGTAAACGAAGAAATGAAAAATATCATTGACGGATTCCCAAAAACGGCTCACCCAATGGGAGTTTTGTCAGCTTTGACAAGCGCTCTAACTGCATTTAATCCTAAAGCAGTAAACGTTGAAAATGAAAAAGAAATGTATGAGGCCATTTGTAAAACAATGGGTAAATTTCTTGTAATTGCAACCTGGACTTATAGAAAATCTATGGGTTATCCGTTGAATTATTACGATAACACAACAGGTTACGTTGATAACTTCATGCAATTAATGTTTAAATTGCCTACCGGACCTTATTCAGCAAATCCGGTTATTGTAGATGCATTAGATAAATTATTTATTCTTCATGCTGATCACGAGCAAAATTGTTCTACATCAACTGTAAGAATGGTTGGTTCATCTCATGCTGGTTTATTTGCTTCAATTTCTGCTGGTGTTTCTGCTCTTTGGGGACCACTTCATGGAGGTGCAAATCAAGCTGTACTTGAAATGTTAGAAGAAATTAATAAAGACGGTGGAGATACAGATAAATTTTTGGCTAAAGCCAAAGATAAAAATGATCCTTTCCGTTTAATGGGATTTGGTCACAGAGTTTATAAAAATTTCGATCCAAGAGCAAGAATAATTAAAAAAGCAGCTAAAGAAGTATTAGAAACTTTAGGAGTTGAAGATCCTATTTTAGAAATTGCTAAAAAATTAGAAACAGCAGCTTTAGAAGATGATTATTTCAAATCAAGAAATTTATATCCTAACGTAGATTTCTATTCTGGAATTATCTACAGAGCATTAGGAATCCCTACAGATATGTTTACAGTAATGTTTGCTATTGGAAGATTACCGGGTTGGATTGCACAATGGAAAGAAATGCGTGAAAACAAAGAACCAATTGGTCGACCAAGACAAATTTATACTGGGCATCCGCTGAGAAAATTTAAGTCGAACAAATAAAATATTTTAAAGCTTCACATAACTGTGAAGCTTTTTTTATCTTTGGCCAAAATATAATAAAGTTATGTTGCAATTAAATATAAAGAATGAAACGTCCAGATTACGTGCAGTAGTTTTGGGTTCTGCGGTTCATAATGGTCCAACTCCATCTTTAGATGAAGCTTATGATCCTAAATCATTGGAACATATTAAGGCAGGAACATATCCAATTGAAAAAGATATGGTTGCTGAAATGGATGCTTTTAATGCTGTTTTTCAAAAATATGATGTAAAAGTATATCGTCCTGAAATGATTGAGAATTATAATCAGATTTTTGCGAGAGATATCGGGTTTGTAATTGATGATACTTTCGTAAAATCAAATATTCTTCCTGATAGAGAACGTGAATTAGATGCAATTCAATATATACTTGATCAAATTGATCCTTTAAAGGTGGTTCGTCCGCCAGAAGAAGTTCATATTGAAGGCGGAGATGTTATGCTTTGGAACGATCATATTTTTATTGGAACATATAAAGGAAGCGATTATAAAGATTACATTACGGCTAGAACGAATATGCATGGTGTAAATTTTATTAAAGAATTATTTCCAAATAAAATTGTAAAGGAGTTTGATTTGGTTAAATCTAAAATCGAAGCTCGTGATAATGCTTTGCATTTAGATTGTTGTTTTCAGCCAGTAGGAAAAGATAAAGGAATTATTTATAAAAGAGGTTTTCGTGAGGAAGCTGATTATCTTTATTTAGTAAATCTTTTTGGGAAAGAAAATTTATTTCATATTGAAAGAAATGAAATGTATAATATGTTTTCTAATGTATTTTCTATCGATGAAAATGTAGTAGTTTCAGAGAAGAACTTTACCAGACTTAATAATTGGTTACGTTCAAAAGGTTTTACTGTTGAAGAAATTCCTTATGCCGAAATTGCAAAACAAGAAGGTTTATTAAGATGTTCAACACTTCCGTTAATTAGAGACTAAAAAAAATGAGTTTCAGCTTTCAAAGTCAAGTTCGTTCGACTTGAAACTTGAAACCCGAAACAAAAATATAAAGATTATGAAACAAACGACAAATGCAATTGTAATGATTCGGCCAGTTGCTTTTAGAATGAATGAGCAAACGGCAGTAAATAATTATTACCAAAAAGTATTAGATGGTCTTTTACCAAGTACAGTAAATGCAAAAGCGCAACAAGAATTTGATGTTTTTGTAGAAAAATTAAGAGCAGTTGGTGTTGATGTTACTGTGATTGATGATACTTTAGAAACAGATACTCCAGATAGTATTTTTCCAAACAACTGGGTTTCATTCCACGAAAATGGTGATGTAGCTCTTTATCCAATGTTTGCAGAAAATCGTCGTCAGGAACGTCGCGAAGATATTTTAGATACTCTTGAAGATAAAGGTTTTGAGATTGCTAATATAATGGATTATACATCTGCAGAGGAAGATGGTTTTTTTCTGGAAGGAACCGGAAGTCTGCTTTTAGACAGAGCCAATGCAAAAGCATATTGCGCATTATCGCCTCGTTCAGATGAAGAGTTGTTTATTGAATTTTGTGAAGATTTTGATTATGCTCCTGTTATTTTTGAAGCTTTTCAGACAGTTGACGGTGAACGTAAATTAATATATCATACAAACGTAATGATGTGTTTAGGCGAGACTTTTGCAGTTATTTGTGCAGATTGTATTGACGATAAAAAAGAACGTAAAATGGTTCTTGATAATCTAAAAACAGATAAAAAAGAAGTTATTCTGATTACAGAAGCTCAGGTAAATAATTTTGCTGGTAATATGTTAGAAGTTCGAGGAACAAATGATAAAAAATATCTTGTTATGAGTGCTTCGGCACATCAAAGTTTAACTCCTAAACAAATTGCTCAATTAGAAAATCACGCCGAAATTTTGAGTTCTAGTCTTGATACGATTGAAGCTTGCGGAGGCGGAAGTGCAAGATGTATGATGGCAGAAGTGTTTTTGCCAAGAAGTTAAGGTTCGTTTTTAGAATAAAGCTTTACCGAAAATGCATCCAAGGATGAAAGATAAACAGTTGCGAATAAAAGTTTGCAACTGTTTTTTATGTTTTTGGATAATGCAATTTAAAGCGGAATAATAAAATTTGATATTAAAAAGGCTCAACTATTTAGTTAATGAATATAAGTTTTCTGAAGGCTTAAAGATAACGCCATTTGAATTAAAATTATGATTTCAAAGATAAAAAAATATGCTGTAAAATATCCCTTTTGTCAGATATTATATCCATGTTTCGAATAGGTTTTCATCTTCAAATAGTGGAACTTCACTAATTAATATTAAATGTTCCAACGAAAGTTTGCACACTTTAAAATGTCAAAAGGAGTAAAATTAAAATGTCCCAAAGAGTAGGTAAATATGTGGGCATTTTTTATGAAATAAAAAGATATCTACATCAAATTTCCTTTGACAATATTTATAATTGAACTTACAATATATTGTATTCCGATAGAAATAACAATAAAACCAACAATTCTGGAAATAGCAACAATTCCAGATGCTCCTAATATTCGGGCTAAATAATGTGCGCTTTTTAGAATAGCAAAAATTGCAACTGCAATCGCTAAAATTGCCAAAGACGATATAATTATTTCTTCCATTCCGTGATGTTCCTGATGAAAAGCAATTAGCAAAGAAATTGATCCTGGACCAGCTAACATTGGGATTGCTAATGGCGTTAAAGCTATATCGTTACGTTGTTGTGCTTCATTTTCAATTTTTTTATTGATTCCCCGCTTTTTATTGAATTTCCCTGAAAGTAATGAAAATCCTGAATTCACAATTACAATTCCACCTGCAATTCGAAGTGCGTCAATACTAATTCCGAAAAAAGACAAAACATATTGTCCGATAAAAAAAGAAACAATCAAAATTATAAATACGTTTATGGCAGTCCATAACGAAATTCTTGAGCGCTCTTTTTGAGAGTCATGTTGTGTTAATCCAACAAAAATCGGAACTGTTCCGATTGGGTTTAATACGGAGAAAAGCGCCGCAAATAAATAAATGAATAAATCCATGCTGTTTTAGTTAATGAAGTAAAAATAGTTAATTTTTGATACCTCAAAGCAAATTCAAGTTAGTATATTATTTTTAATGTTATTATTTCTAAATCAATAACCTAAACTAACCTCATTCTTTTTGATTACTTTTGTGACATATTTGAAAAATAATGAAAAATAAAAAAACTTTAGTTCTTGGTGCTACCACAAAACCAGATCGTTACGCTTTTAAAGCCATAAACATGTTAGTTGATAAAGGACACACTGTTTTGGCAATTGGTCAAAATACAGGAGAAGTTGCGGGTGTAAAAATCCATACCAAAGCCATTCCGGTTAAAAATATAGATACAGTAACGTTGTATTTAAATCCTACTCGTCAACGAGATTATTATAATTATATTATTGAGGCTCAGCCTAAAAGAGTAGTTTTTAATCCTGGTACAGAAAATCCGGAATTTTATCAATTGCTGGAATTGAATAATATTAAAGCAGAAGTTGCTTGTACTTTGGTTTTATTGGCCACTAATCAATATTAATTTTTTTCAGGAGCTTTTCCAGCTATCCACTATATCTTTTCCTGGCTAAAGAAGCCAGAAAAAGGATATCGTTTCTATCTGGGCTAGAAAAGAACTTTTGTAGTTAGAATTAGTATCTCGATAAAACTGAATTTAGTTGCCCCAAAACCTACTAAACCATTAAAAGTATTACTTTTGTCGTCATGGAATTTTCATCAAAATTAATAGAAAAAGCAGTCAACGAAATGTCACAATTGCCCGGAATTGGTAAGCGTACGGCATTACGATTAGTGTTGCATTTATTAAAACAGCCAAAAGAGCAAACCGGATTTTTATCTCAGGCATTATTGAATATGCGTGCAGATATAAAATTTTGCGAAAGTTGCCATAATATTTCAGATACTAAAGTTTGTGAAATCTGTGCAAATTTGACCAGAAATCATCAGACAATTTGTGTAGTTGAAGACATTCGGGACGTTATGGCTATTGAAAATACTGGTCAATATAAAGGAATCTATCATGTTTTAGGAGGTAAAATTTCCCCTATAGAAGGAGTTGGTCCCAGTCAGTTGAATATTACAACTTTGGTTGAAAAAGTAAAATCAGGAAATGTAATTGAGATTATTTTTGCGTTAAGTTCTACAATGGAAGGCGATACGACAAATTTTTATATCTATAAACAAATTGCCGAATCAGAAATTGTGATTTCTACAATTGCCAGAGGTATTTCTGTTGGAGATGAATTAGAATATGCAGATGAAATTACACTTGGAAGAAGTATTTTACATCGAGTTCCGTTCGAAAAAACTTTCAAAAATAATTAAATAAACCCTAAATAAACTTAGATTTTCTGAAGATTAAAGGAAAAGCTATATTTGCGATAAAATTTTAATAATGACAAAGAACGGCTTTTATATATTACTATTAATTGGTGCTTTATTTACATCGTGTATTCCTGTAAAAGATTTAGTGTATTTGCAGGATAAAAATAATTCTGGTGAACAAAATAATATCGCTGCTGTAGAATCAAAACCTTACAGATTACAAGTAAATGATGTCTTGAGTGTTGATATAAAAGCAATCGATCCTAAATTGGTGTCGATTTTTAATACAACACAAAATGCTTCAGCAGGTAAATCTGAATCAGAGTTATATTTTAATGGTTTTACAGTGGATGATCACGGAAACATTAGAATGCCAATATTGGGCGAAATAAATGTTATAGGATATACTTTGGAAGAAGTTCGAGTCATAATTGAAAAAAAATTACTTGAAGAATATTTTAAAAGCGAGGCTAATATTTTTATTACTGTAAAACTAGCTGGTTTTAAATATACTATAAACGGTGAAGTTGGAAGTACCGGTACAAAAACATTGTTTCAGGAACATGTAAATATTATGGAAGCTGTTGCAAATGCCGGCGATATAACAATTACCGGAAACAGAAAAGCTGTAACTGTAATTCGTCAATCGCCAACAGGAATGCAAATGCACGACTTAGATTTAACTGATGTTAATGTAATGAAATCTCCATATTATTATTTACAGCCTAACGATTACATTTATGTAAAACCTCTTAAACAAAAAACATGGGGAACTGGGAAAACCGGGATAGAATCTATTAGTACGATTGTTACTATTTTGTCATTAGCTACAACCGTATTTTTGTTGCTTAAAAATTAAAACCAAATTCAAAATATGTTAGATATAAAAGATTTTTCCATTTTTGAAAATCATTCGAATTTTGATTTTAAGGGATTTTTATTAAAAATTTTAAGTTACTGGAAATGGTTTCTGGCTAGTTTGATAATTGCATTCACAATTGCTTATCAAGTCAATATTCGTAAACAAAAAATTTACGAAATCAATACTGTTTTGTCATTAAAAGAGGAGAATAATCCTTTTTTTACTGCCAATACT
>NZ_JAYSPC010000042.1:0-52623 GCF_043722275.1 Flavobacterium sp.
AATTGATCTCTTTCACAAGAATAGGGTGCTCACTTTGAACCGGAATCAATTGCTCTCTTTTACCGGAATGGGGTGCTCACTTTTACCAGAATTTGCAACCTGCGATTTCAATGTCTTCTTTTTGAGAAAATAAATGCGGAATTTGAACAGGATCACTTTCGATGAAATCCTGATTATTGTATTGAATGACTTTTTCGTCGAGAAATTCTTTGAGTTCTTTTTTATTCATGTCTAAAATGAAAGTTCTTGTTATTCGAGTGTCCTAGCCCTGATGGAAGCGACATCCTTTTTCTGGCTTCTTTAGCCAGGAAAAGATATAGCGGACAGCAGGAAATAGCTCCTGATTCTAATTACTAATTTGTCCGTCGACCATAACTAATTTCCTATCTGCCATATTAGCAAGTTCTTCGTTGTGTGTTACAATGACAAAAGTTTGCCCGAATTCGTCACGAAGCTGGAAGAATAATTGATGTAAATTTTCGGCAGAATGTGTGTCTAAGTTTCCTGAAGGTTCATCGGCAAAAATAACGTCGGGTTTATTGATTAATGCTCGTGCAACCGCAACACGTTGTTGTTCTCCTCCTGAAAGTTCGTTTGGTTTATGATGAATTCTATGTGATAATCCCAGATATTCCAAGATTCTTTTTGCTTCTTTTTCAGTTTCGGCTTTTGGTTTATTTGCCATGAAAGCAGGAATACAAACGTTTTCCAATGCTGTAAATTCCGGTAATAATTGATGAAATTGAAATATGAAACCCAGATTTAAATTTCGGAATGTGGATAATACCTTATCCTGGTTGCTTTTCTTTTTAAAATAACGGTTCAGATAAAATACGAATAGTAAAATAGGTAAAAACAGAATTACAATTGTACTAATTCCGATTATGTCATTTTCAATTTTATTTTTGAAAAATAATAAAAATATTAATAAAATAAGGGCATAGATACCGCCAATCCAGGAAAGGACTTTAAATGTTTTTTCTTGTTTTGAATTGTTAGTTTCAACATCCTGTAGTTTCAAAACATTTTCGCCATTGATGGTTAAAGAGGATTCACTATTTATTTCCGGTTTATCTAATGTTCCTAAAATTTGTAAAAGTGTTGTTTTCCCCGCGCCTGAAGCACCAACAATAGAAACGATTTCGCCTTTTTTGATATGCAGATCAACTCCCTTTAAAACCTCTAATTTATCGTAGAACTTATGTATATTTTTTGCGTGGATCATTTTGAAACTGTTTCTACAAAGAAACAAAGATTCTGCCGATATAAAAATGTGTTGTAACAGAATTTTAAGTATAAATGAACTTTTGCCCACGGATAAAACGGATAAAACAGTTTGTCACAGATTAAAATTATACAGCTTTCGGGAAACCTGTGATAATCCGTTTTGTTTAATCCGTCTAAATCCGTATTTTTTACTCACGGATAAGATAAATTAAACAGGTTGTCGCAGATTAAAATAATACAACTTGAAAGAAAATCTGTGGAAACCTGTTAAACCCGTCCTAATCTGTGGGCAATATATAAATGGCAGGAAAATTGATTAGATGGGAATTAAGAAAGAAAATCAAATTTTGAAATAAGTTTGTTTGACTAATTCTTTATAAATTAGACTAATCTAAAATATTATACAAATGCAGGAAGTAAATGTAACAAGTGACGACAGAATGAGAAAGCTTTTGCTTGGAGTTCTTTTGGATGGAGTTGGAATGATTTCGTTTACGATTCCGGTATTGGGAGAATTCTCAGATGTGATCTGGGCCCCGGTTGCGGCTTTTATCATGACCAGAATGTACAAAGGAAGAGTGGGAAGGGTGGCGAGCGTTTTGACTTTTATAGAAGAAGCATTGCCTTTCACGGATATAATCCCATCATTTACAATTACATGGATTTATACTTATTATTTTCAAAAAAGCAATAATGACGTTTAGTCTTTAAATAAAAATCCTAATCCCATATTTTTAAGCATTTTCTTTTCGAAATTCCAAAAGAAGCGGAATTGTCCAAAAACGGTTCCTATGGCAACCAGTAAAACCTGATATATTGGGAAAATAATAGGCAAACGTATTAAAGTAAACCAACCGCCAAAATCTTCTTTGGTGATGCCAAGCCAAACGCAAAAAGGTTTAGACAACCATGCCGATGCCGATCCGGTGATGGCAAAAACAACAATGATAATTATGGCTTGTAGATTTGAGGTAATTCCCCAGCGTTTCTTTAATTTATTCATTTTTACTTGCAATGATTACAAATATAAGAACATTATCTTATAGGAACGTACCCGCCGAGCTTTTGTTTGTATGTATTTTGAAAATAAATCATATAATTGTAGATCAAATAATTTACTTCGTATCCGTAATGAATATTTGGTTGGTAATCAATCGTCATTTCATATAAATTCGGACTATATCTTTGTGGCTGCAAAACGCGATTATTCCATTCAGTGACATATAAGTAATTCTTATTTTCAAGATATGACAATGAATAATAATTTCGAGGAAGCGCCATTGATGCCAACCACGTACTAAAACCGTTATCTATAATTATAACTTCGTATTCTAATGAATCATTCGCAATTCGCACAGTGTCATTTACAGCTAAATTTGGCTTAACTGGAGAAGTTGCAGCAACAGTATTTTTTGAAGCTGTAGAACACGCAATTATCGTAAACAAGAGAACTAATATGTAAATACAGTTTTTCATAACTTTTAGTTTCAAGCCTAAATTTACGAATAAATCAGAGAAGTTTTTTGGTATTTAACAGTTCTGTAAGAGGTTCAAAGGTTCAAAGGCGCAGAGGTTCAAAGTGAACTTAAGGTTTTAGAATAAAAAAAGCTGTTTTGCATTGAATGCAAAAACAGCTTAAAAATTTATATTTAGTAATTAGGCTCTACATCTTTGAACCTCTGCGCCTTTGAAGCTTTGAGCCTTTTTTTTTAAAACTACTTACTCCCAAACAATTTCCCAATAAATCCGGCAATTCCACCTTTGGTTTTAGTAACTACCAAAACATCAGCTACGTCGACTTTTCCGTCGGCATTTTGATCTAAACCAAATTGCATTCCGTATTTGTTGATGGTTTCCATAATTCCCGAAGCTTGTCCACCGTTTCCTGTAAGAGAACCGATAATATCCGAAATTTGAAAACTGCTATCGTTTGGATCTTTTGCTTTATTTACTAATGAACTTAATATTTGCGGAATCATTCCTGAAGCAACACCAGAGGAAGCATCATTGCTCAATCCGAATTTTTGACCAAGCGTACCAGATAACTGTTGTGTAATTTGTTGTACAACAGGATTAGAACTATCAATAGGTGATTTACCACTAAACAGGCTGGCAAGTTGTTCGCCGCCACCTTCTGAAGCAATTTTTTGCAATCCTGCAAATATAGAATTGCTAGTTTCGCTTAATACAGCTTCGTTATGCTCATTTGGTACGGCATCGTTGTTCACGACAGCATTGTTTCCGTATTGTTGCACTAATTGGGTCAATTGTTCAAACATGATGTTTACATTTAGATTAGACGACAAATTTAATGAAAAAAAGAAAGGGATTTACTACAATTTTGTAGTAAATCCCTTTAAAGTTAATCTATTTTTTATTATTAGCTCAACAAAGTAATAATTTGTGAAGCTAGTTCAGTTCCAATTCTGTCTTGTGCCTCTCCGGTTGCAGCTCCAATGTGCGGAGTCAAAGAGATTTTTGGGTGCATTAAAATTGTCATTTCAGGTTTTGGTTCGCTTTCAAAAACGTCTAATCCTGCAAAAGCAACTTTACCTGAATCAAGCGCTTTTATCAAAGCAACTTCATCAATAACACCACCACGAGCACAGTTTATGATTCCAACACCGTCTTTCATGATTTCAAATTCTTTCTCACTTACAATATAGCCGTTTTGAGCAGGAACGTGTAATGTAATGAAATCAGCTTCTTTAAATAATGATTCTAATGATTGAGAAACAACTGTTGTAGTGATTGACTGACCGTCAAAAAACTCCACTTTAATATCTACTTGCGGAATAAAACTATCTGCAGCAATTACTTTCATACCTAAACCAAGCGCCATTTTTGCAGTAGCTTGTCCAATACGTCCAATACCAACAATTCCAAGAGTTTTTCCTCTTAATTCAACACCGTTTGCATACGCTTTTTTCAAACCATCAAAGTTTGAATCTCCTTCAAGAGGCATATTTCTGTTAGAATCATGCAAGAAACGAACACCAGAAAATAAGTGTCCAAATACCAATTCAGCAACAGATTCTGATGATGAAGCCGGCGTATTAATTACGTGAATCCCTTTGCTTTTTGCATAATCGACATCGATATTATCCATACCAACACCACCACGACCAATAATTTTTAATCCCGGGCAGGCATCAATAATATCCTGACGAACTTTAGTTGCGCTACGCACTAAAACTACATCTACATTATTTTCGTTCACAAAATTAGCTACTTGTTCCTGAGCTACTTTTGTAGTTATAACTTCAAATCCGCCTTTTTCTAAAGCTAGAATTCCACTTTTTGAAATTCCGTCATTTGCTAATACTTTCATTTTTGGTTATGTGTTTATTTGTTTTATCGGTTAATCGTATAGATTAGTTGATAAACATATATTATTTTTCTTTTTTGATTTAGGAGCTAATCCCGCTCCCGAAGCCTCGGGACGTTCCAATCTTTTATTTTTTTAAAGAAAAAAATAAAAGGATTTCCACTTCTATCGGGGCTAGGATTTTGGTATTCAATTGATGTTTTCGTGTAAACAGAAAATTCGATTAAACATTAATCAAATTAACGATTAACCGAAAAAACGATTAAACTTTATCTTCCAAAGCTTTCATTACATCTACCAATACCTGAACACTTTCGATAGGCATAGCGTTGTAAATAGATGCTCTGTAACCACCCACAGAACGGTGTCCCGGCAATCCTGAAATTCCTGCAGCTTTCCATAAAGCATCAAAAGTTTCTGTATGATCAGCGTTGTTTAGTAAGAAAGTAACATTCATTTTAGAACGATCTTCAACCGCAGCAGCACCTTTAAATAATGGGTTTCTGTCGATTTCATTATAAATTAAATCAGCTTTTGCGTCGTTTAATTTTTCAACAGCAGCAACTCCGCCTTTTTCTTTGATCCATTGTAAAGTTAAAAGTGAAACGTAAACTGCAAAAACAGGAGGAGTATTGTACATACTTTCTGCTTTGATATGTTTAGCATAATCTAACATACTAGGAATAGTTCTTCCGCTTTTCTCTAAGATATCTTCTTTTACAACTACCAAAGTAGCTCCTGCAGGACCCATATTTTTTTGAGCACCGGCATAGATTAAATCAAATTTAGAGAAATCTAAATTGCGTGAAAAAATATCAGAACTCATATCGCAAACAACAGGAACATTCGTTGCAGGGAAATCTTTCATTTGAGTTCCAAAAATGGTATTGTTACTAGTGCAGTGAAAATAATCAGCATCACTTGGTATTTCGTATCCTTTTGGAATATGATTGTAATTTTCTTCTTTTGAAGAAGCTACGACAACAGTTTCTCCAAAATATTTTGCTTCTTTTATAGCGGCAGTTGCCCAGGTTCCTGAATCTAAATAAGCAGCTTTTCCGTTTTCCTTCATTAGGTTGTAAGGAGCCATTAAGAATGCGGTACTTGCACCACCTTGTAAAAACAAGGCTTGATATCCTTTTCCGGTAAGTCCTAATAACTCTAAAGCAAGCGAACGGGCTTCATCCATAACGGCAACGAAATCTTTGCTTCGGTGCGAAATTTCAAGAATAGAAAGTCCTGAATCATTAAAATTTAGTATAGCTTTTGATGCTTTTTCAAAAACCTCTTGAGGTAAGATACTTGGTCCTGCGCTGTAGTTGTGTTTTTTCATGGTTGTTGTTAATAGACGAAAATTTTAAAGACGCAAATTTCGGCAATAGGAGCTGAAAAAGCGATAAATTATTCGAAATAATTAAACATATTTTTACTTTGTTGTTAACAAAAACGTTATAGTATCTACGTTATCTGCATAATCCCACAATTGAGGATTTTGGGTTTGTCCAAACGGAATACTGTTTTTGATCAAATCATTGCTTACGATGCACTGAATTTGTTCAGCATCAGCTCCAAGACGTGTTTGTAAATCATCTATATTTTCATAAAATTCATAAAAAACGCTCGAAATAGGAGAGGCGTAACTCGGATCTTCTTTTAAAGTCAGAAATCCGTTATCTAATAATTTGAAATTACTCATTAAAAAAACCGCTTTATTGTAATCATAATTATTCGCGTATTTCTCGTAATGAATCACATCCTGATATTTGAAAATTGCCTCAAAAAAGGCAACAAATGAATAATCTTTCGGGACAAAAAGTTTCGAAACATTACGGCATCCTAATCCAAAATATCTGAAAATATCTTCGCCTAAAGCTTCTAATTCTTCCTTGGTTTCTTTACCGTTTAAAACAGCAACCGAGTTTCTGTTTTTACGAATAATCGAAGGTTTATCTTTAAAGTAATATTCAAAATATCTGGCAGTATTATTGCTTCCGGTGGCAATTACGGTATCAAAGTTTTCCAGTTTACCTTCCACGAAAGTGATTTTGTTTTTTAAGCTTTCATCAACATAAATTAAATATTTAGCTAAAAAAGGCAATAAATGGTGATCGTTTGATGATGTTTTTATTAATGCTTTATTTCCTGTGATTAAAACGGATAAAAAATCGTGAAAACCAACTAACGGAATATTTCCGGCTAAAATTAAAGCAACATTTTTTTCTGTTTTGTCAGTTTGAGCAAATTCAGTTGAATATTGAGATAACCATTTGTCAATATTTTCCTGAGTCAATGCATCTGCCCATGATTTTATTGCAAAATAAACTTGTTCAGGCGTATACCATCCGTTGTGTGATTGGGAAAGTTGTATCAATTTTATAAAATCATCAAAAAACAAATCATTGCCTAAAACTGACGGGTTTGGTGTATTATTTGTTTCAGAGAACTGATTTAAGAATTTGCTTAATTCAACAAAAACACTTTTTTTTGTTTCTAATGTCATATTGTTTGCTTATGAATTGTTTTGATTGTAATTTTGCACAAAAATAAGGATAAATAAGTCGAAAGTCATCAAGTCAAAAGATCGAAATGAGTTTTTTTAAATTTTCAGACTTTTTAACTTTAGTACTTTTAACTTTAAGACTAAAAACAAATGGCAATAATTATAACTGACGAATGCATAAACTGTGGGGCTTGTGAACCAGAATGCCCAAATACAGCAATTTATGAAGGAGCTGACGATTGGAGATATAAAGACGGAACAAGACTTTCAGGAAAAGTAATTTTACCGGACGGAACTGAGGTTGATGCAGATGATGCTCAAACTCCAATTTCTGACGAGGTATATTATATTGTTCCGGGAAAATGTACGGAGTGTAAAGGTTTTCACGATGAACCTCAATGTGCAGCTGTATGTCCAGTTGATTGTTGTGTGCCTGATGATAATCACGTTGAAGATGAAGAAACCTTGTTGAACAGACAAGCGTTTTTACACAATGAATAAACTTTTTATTTGATAAAAATATAAATCCTGAGTCAACGCTCAGGATTTTTTTTGCTCTGATTTGAACTTTTGATAAAAAGCTAGTTGGTTGATTTTTAATGTTTTGTTTTTATCTTGTTGATTTATTAATAAAAAATTAATACTTTAGTTGAAAATTTGGCAATGCCTATGAAGAAATTGATATTTTTATTTGTAGTATTATTCAGTATGAATGTTTTTTCGCAACACGAAGAAAATTCTATTGTTGTTAAAGACATAGAAACACAATTGCCTATAGAAAATGCGATCGTGTTTATCATGAAAACAAAACAAACATTAATAAGCAATAAGGACGGAAAAGTAATTTTTGCATTGGATGGTGCGTCTAGTATTCAGGTTTCTGAAACCAACTACGAAAAAGTGACAATTCGCTGGGATGCTTTAAAGCCGGATCTATTTGTAATTTATCTCAAAAATAACAGCAATAAATTGGATGAAATTGTTGTTTCAAAAGAAAAACCAGAAAAAAATCTTCAAAAAATTATTTCTAATTCAAGACAAAAACTTGCCAATTCATACCGGTTAAAAGTATATGTAAGAGAGTTTTTTATGCTTGATAATAAATATTCGTACTATAATGACGGATTGGTAAATTTTCAATTTGAAGAAAATCAAAATAAATCAACTACGACATTATTAGTAGAACAAAATAGATCTTATGGATTGCTGGAAGATGAAGTTAGTAATGATCTAATGGGATATAATTTGAATAACATTATGGAGAATTATTCCAATTTTAAATATTTTGATCCTCTTTTAGATTCAAAAACAAAAAAAGAATATGAGTTTACAACAACGGGGCATCCCAATAATAAGAATTATTATATAATGTCTGTAACTCCGTTAGATAAATCTAAAAAAGAGTTTGATACTTTTGAAATTATTTACGATCCTATAAAAAAGTTAATTGTAGAATTTAGTATTATTATAAAGCAAGCTAACCTCGTTCAAATTGAAGAACAAACAAAAGTAGGTTCTAAAAATATTACCAGATCGCAAATTAAGGTAAGTTACAGAATTGATGGTGAAGATTATTATTTACTAAGTTCAAATGAAGAAATTGCTTATGATTTGATTTTAAAAGATAAAGTCAAGAATATTCAGGTGAGAAATAATTTTATTACAACCCATTTTACCAGACAAAATTTCACCTATAGTGATAGTGATGTTTTTAAGGAGAAAACACTTTTTAATAAAAAAAATAAAGTGATGACAAAATATTGGGACATCTCTGGATTTACAGCTACTGACGAAGAAAAAAGGCTTATAGACGGATTAGAGTTTAAGATGTAATTTTTTTTCTGGCTACAATAACATAAGTGTCATAAGCATACGTTTTTCTGTCGATTGTTTTTATGATTTCGAAATTATTCAGGTATAAAAAAAGCTCCATTTCATTACGTGTAAAAACGCGAACGGTTGAAAAATCATTCTCAATAATTTCTTTTTCACTATTTACCACTTTATAATATTTCGCTGTCCATTCGAGCATGAAATTCTCTAGTGAATTGTTCGTATCCCAATGACTTTCTCTCGTATAATTTTCATTTTCATATTTGGCTTCATGAATTATAAGAGGATTTTCTTTTGTAAAAGGAATAAACCGATTCGCATCAATAAAGTCAAAAATAATTACGCCGTTTTCCTTCAGATTTTTATAAATTGAATCAAAAGTTCGGTTGATATCATCGTTTGTAATCAAATAACTTGTAGATCTTCCGGTAATTAAAATAGCATCTACAGGATTATCCAGTCTAAATTCCCGCATATCTCCTTGAAGAAAAGAGCAATTCTTGTTTCGTTCTTTTGCAATTGCAATCATGCTTTCGCTATAATCAAGACCTTGGTAATTTTGCTTATTTGTTTGAAATCGTTTCGCCAGGTTTCCTGTTCCGCTTCCTATTTCAAGAATACTTGAGGCTTTATTTTCCTGAATTAGGTTGTTGTAAAAAGCGTATTCTTCGTCATAATTGACAAAAGTTTGATACATCGCATCATAAATTGCCGCCATTTTCCCGTCATATAAACTTGCCATAATTTTAATTTTTTATATAAAAGTAAAAAAAGGGCTGTCATTAAAGACAACCCTTTCAGTTATTTAAACAAAGTGTTGTACTTAGAATTTATAATTTACAGATAAGTTAAACATAGTTCCTAATTGACTAAAATGGAATCCATCATAAGTCATTCTTGAATAACGCTGATTAAATGTAAGTAAGTTAGATTGTTGTTTAGTTTGTGCAGGATCAGCAAGTAATGCAGCTCCAGCTTCATTTTCTGCTACGAATTTCCATTCAGGCAAAATATTAAACAAGTTGTTTACATTTAATGCAATAGTTAATTTTTCTGTAGCACTAAAGTTAACACCTAAATCAGTAACAATTTTAGGAATAAACTCTGTTTTTAAATTAGCTGCTAAATACTCTGGAGAAGTAACAGGAGCATTAGGATCATTTGTAGCTAAACCATCCTGATTAAAGGTAGTTTTTCCAAAATAAGTATTATTCAAAGAGAATCCGAATTTACCAATTTCATAATTTATTCCAAGAATCCATTTAGTATCAGGTCTTGAAGTAAAAGTCAATGAATTCAGGATTTCTCCAAATGAATTGTTCGTTACAGGAGAAATTCTTTTATTTTCTAAAGTAATATTTCCAGATACATTAAATCCTAATTTACCTTCACCAATACCAATGTTATTGTAGTTAGCTACAACATCTAAACCAGCAGTTCTTGAATCGAATGAGTTAGAAAACCAAGCCACATTTCCAAATTGAGTATCTTGTCTGTCTCCTAAAACAATTCTGTCTTCTACTTTAATATTATAGTAATCTACAGTAAAATTAAAGTTTCTAAAAGGTTTTGCTCCAATACCAACCGTAATGTTTGTTGATTTTTCAGGATCTAAAGATGGGATTCCTAATTGACGTGCCTGAGGAGAAACGTTATTAATGATTCCGCTAATTTGAATTCCTTCACCAGCTACGAAAGAATATTGTGATTTTTGAGTATAAATTTGGTGTAAAGTAGGCGCTCTGAAACCTGTTGAAACAGATCCTCTTAAAGTTATCTTATCATCAAGGAATTTATATCTTGTACTTGCTTTCCAAACAGTTGCTCCACCAAAATCACTGTATTCTTCATGACGAACAGTTCCGTTTACTAAGAAATCTTTTGTGATATCAAAAGCTACATCAAGATAAACACCCACATTATATCTGTTCCATTTTCCTGAGTTTTCAGGTCTGTTTCCTGCAAAAGAGTCAGCTCCGGTTCCGTCCCAAGATGCTTTGTCACCTTCTATAACAGTAAAATACTCAGATCTAAACTCAGTACCAAAACCAATACTGATTTTTTCGGATACAATTTTAGAAACATCAATATTTCCCACTACGTGATTAAAAGATGTTCCACCCGGTTTAAACGAAATAGGGCTATTTTCTCTGTAAACGTTATTACCATCTGCATCAACAATATCAGATCTGTTTACAGAATTATTTACAGCATAAACTTGTTTGTTACCACCCACAGTTAAACTCGCATCGGTATTCCATCCGTTTTTCACGTTTTTAAAACCTAAAGTTCCGTTATAATCTGTTAGATCTCCTTCAAAAGTAGGTCCGTATCCTTCATAAGAAGGATTTGCGTCATTACCATTTCCGAAAAAATCATTCAAATAAGGATCACCAGATAAAGGTCTCCAATATGGCGTTCTGAAATTGGCA
Organism: Flavobacterium sp.; assembly: GCF_043722275.1. GTDB lineage: Bacteria > Bacteroidota > Bacteroidia > Flavobacteriales > Flavobacteriaceae > Flavobacterium. Next base: position 11,321 of record NZ_JAYSPC010000042.1, read on the forward strand.
AACGATTTTACTTTTTTGTAAACATATGCAGCATTATAATACAATTTTGTATTATCGCTAATATCGTTTCCACCATTAATTAAGAATTTTGCAGCAGCAGTTTCTGGAGAACCATTTACGTTTCTTGCATCAGGATATTTGTCAAGAAAAGATTGAACAGTAGCAACATCAGCTGGTGTTCCGCCTAAAAAGTCATTTGCATCGCCTTGAGCATCAACTTTTCCAGGTCTGTTTGCTAAATTTACCTTAGAAAAATCTATTGTATAATTTAAAAAACCTTTTTCGCCAACACTTGTACCATTGTTTAAACTTACTCCTAACATTTCTCCGTCACCTTCAGAAGTAATTCCGCTTCTTACAGTTAAAGATCCGTCAGTAGTGTTTTTCTTCAAAATGATATTCATAACTCCTGCAATCGCATCAGATCCGTATTGAGCAGATGCACCATCACGCAAAATTTCAACACGCTCAATAGCGTCAGTTGGAATAGCAGAGATATCAGCACCAGTTTCACCACGTCCCGGAGAAGTTTGCACGTAAAGCAATGAACTTAAGTTTTTACGCTTACCATTAATAAGGATCAAAGTTCTGCTTGGTCCCATATTTCTAATTTCGTACGGATCTAGTAATGATGTTGCATCATTTACAGGAGTTTGCACCGTATTAAAAGACGGAATCTTGTATTGCAGCGCCTTATCAAATGTCGCTTGTCCTGTAGAAGTTAAATCTTTAGCAGATAAAACATCAATAGGTAATGCGCTCGTAGTATTACTTCTGGCTGCAGTTCTGGAACCTGTAACAACAACTTCATCAAGATTTTGTCCTGATTCTTCGGCTAATGAAACATCAATTTTTGAAGCATTTGCAAGCTTGGTAACACTATTAAACCCCATATAAGTGAACACTAATGATCCACCTTCTTTTACTGTAATTTTGTAAGATCCGTCAATATCAGTAGATACTCCGTTAGTTGTACCTTTTTCGACAATATTTACTCCAGGCAGGGGGTTACCGGAATTGTCTTTTACAACACCCGAGACTTGCTGTTGAGCAAAAATCGCGACTGTGCTAAATAAAAATAATAATACTGCAATTTTTTTCATGTGTAATCTAATTTTGGTTAAAATATTTTATTGGTTTATTAAATATTGTGATAAAAATAACATTATTTAACAAAACATTACGAAAAAGTTGAATTTTTTTTAAGAAAAGTCGTAAAAAAACATATATCGTCATTTTTTGTTTAGTTACGAGCTATTAAATCTTATATTTGCAAAATTTTAAGGCGAAAAGCTATCATTTTGGCAAAAAAAATAAAAGCAGAAATAACGTTCAAATCAGAGGCTAAATAATTGAAATAGAATCAATCATAACAGCGCCTGACAGCGATAAATTAAATAAAAAAACAAATATTATCTACATATGAAAGCAGGAATTGTAGGATTACCAAATGTTGGAAAATCGACACTATTTAATTGTTTGTCCAATGCAAAAGCACAAAGTGCCAACTTTCCGTTTTGTACAATCGAACCTAATATTGGAGTTGTAAACGTTCCGGATCCAAGAATCAATAAGTTAGAAGAATTGGTAAAACCAGAGCGCGTACAAATGGCAACAGTTGATATTGTTGACATTGCAGGTTTGGTAAAAGGAGCAAGCAAAGGTGAAGGACTTGGAAATCAGTTTTTAGGAAACATCAGAGAGTGTAATGCTATTATTCACGTTGTACGTTGTTTTGATAATGATAATATTGTTCACGTTGACGGAAACGTAAATCCAATACGTGATAAAGAAACAATTGATATCGAATTACAGTTAAAAGACCTAGAAACGGTAGACAAACGTTTAGAAAAAGTAAAACGTGCTGCAAAAACCGGAAACAAAGAAGCTCAGACTGAAGAAGCTTTGTTAAACCGAATCAGAGAAGCATTATTACAGGCAAAATCTGCAAGAACAATTATTCCTCAAAATAATGACGAAGAAATTTTAATGGAAGCTTTCCAGTTAATTACTTCAAAACCCGTTTTATACGTTTGTAATGTTGACGAAAGTTCAGCAGTAAACGGAAATAAATATGTAGATCAGATTCGTGAATTAGTAAAAGATGAAGGTGCCGAAGTTATTATACTTTCAGTAGGAGCAGAAGCTGATATTACCGAATTAGAAAGCTACGAAGAGCGTCAGATTTTCCTTGAAGATATGGGATTAACAGAGCCTGGAGCATCAGTTTTAATTCGTGCAGCTTACAAATTATTAAAACAACAAACCTATTTTACCGCAGGTGTAAAAGAAGTTCGTGCCTGGACAATCAACATTGGTTCTACTGCGCCACAAGCAGCCGGAGTTATCCACACAGATTTCGAAAAAGGATTCATTCGTGCCGAAGTTATCTCATACGAAGATTACGTTCACTACGGATCTGAAGCAAAAGCAAAAGAAGCAGGAAAATTCAAAGTCGAAGGAAAAGAATACATCGTAAAAGATGGTGATGTAATGCATTTCCGTTTTAACGTTTAGGTCTTAGATAATAGAATAAAGAAGATAAAATAAAGAAGATAGAATAAAGAAGATAGAAAAAACTGCTGAAGAGATTCAGCAGTTTTTTTATACGCAAACATTATCAATCACAATTGCCAGGCTGAGCGAAGTCGAAGTCCCCGCACAGTTTTGTCAATTTTTGATCAAAGAGAGAAATCACACAAGAAACTCCGCAAAGATTAACGTGATCCTTCGACTTCGCTCAGGACGACAGTTTTTTCAAAAGAAAAATCTGTTCAATCTGCAAAATCTGTGAGAAATAAAAAACACAAAGCATAGAAAAAAATCCGTTTTAATCCGCGCTTTCGCGTTAGCGAATCTGTATAATCCGTGTGCCATTTTTAAGTACCTATTTCCAGCTTTACACTTCAAGATTTTTCACAAATTTATTTTTTTGTTCGGCATAAAAAGAGCTTCTTCCAGTCGCTTTTTTATCGCCACAAAAAATATAAATTCATAAAAAATGCTTTCCGTTTCAATCTGGGGTAGAAACGGAATTAAGATGTTTAGTATTTTAAAAGAAATTTAGAAAAGTAAAATTGAAGTTTTAAATTTTTTGGCTCAAAAATTGGTTAGTTGAAAATGTACATTTAACAAACCAAAAACAAACAATCAAAATGCTAAAAAAAACCTTCAGATTTCTTGGCTGGACCATCCTCGGAATCATTACTTTTCTTGTTTTATATCTGATCTCCGTTTATCTGATTTCTAAAATAACCGTTAATTCAGATATTGCTAAAATCGAAGAAAAAGACGCAATTCCTATTTACATCCTTTCAAACGGAGTTCATACAGATATTGTAGTTCCAGTTGTAAATGACATTAAAGACTGGCGTAATGAAATTCAATTCAGTCAGACACAATCAAAAGATAGTACAATGCAATATATAGGTTTTGGCTGGGGCGATAAAGGATTTTATTTGCATACGCCAGAATGGTCAGATCTAAAAGCAAGTACGGCTTTAAAAGCTGCATTTGGAGTAAGTTCATCGGCAATGCACACAACATTTTTCAAACAATTAAAAGAAGGCGAAGATTGCAAACGCATTTTAGTTTCAAAAGAAAACTATCAAAAGTTAGTGACTTATATTTCAGAAAGTTTTCTTGATCCCAATCATCCACAATGGATTCAAGGTTATAGCTACGGAAAGAAAGATGCATTTTATGAAGCAAAAGGAAGTTATAGTTTATTTTTTACGTGTAATACCTGGGCAAATTGCGCTCTAAAAGCCGCCAACCAAAAAGCAAGTTTATGGACGGTTTATGATAAAGGGATTTTTTGTCATTATCAATAGAAGTGTATGAAAAAGATAATTATAGTATTCATTTTAATTACAGTTTTTGCTTCTTGTAAAAAGGCAGATCGTCCGGAATGTGAAAATTGTTTAGATTTTTATTTTGAAAGTCCGCAACCTGAAAATGATTCCGAGTTAAATGGATTTCCTTCAAAGTTTAAGGGTTTGTACATGGATAAGGATTCAATTTATCTAAGAATTGAAGAAGACAGGATTTTGCAGGAATATTTTATAAAATTTAAAGTTCATAAGCAAAAAATGGATTCCCTAAAATCTGAATATAATCTTGTTGATGCAAAATTGATTACTAAGGATACAAAAGAAAAATATAAGATATATCGAAAAGGAGATTCAATTGAGTTGGCACAAAAATTCATAGATACATTATTCAGGCTTTCATATAATCAAAAAGCAAAACGTATTAACGGACAATTGATTTTAAATACTAAAGATTCTGTTCTTTGGAAAATGAAAACAATATCATTAGAAAATAATATTCTTAAAATAAAAGAAATTAATTTACCAGAAGATTTAAGGAAATTTGATTCGGTCACGTTGATAAAAGGCAAAATGTTAGATTCACTTTCGTATTTAATTAAGCCAACACGTCGTGAATTTAAAAATATTTTAAAAATCAAAAATTTTGGAACGGATAAAAAATATAAAAAAGTTTCAAAATAGGATCTATAATTTGATTTGTGTAGTCCCTCGGGACAAAATAAATAATGTTTTTTCTATGCAATATTTAATCTCTACGAGATATTTTTAAATAATTATATACAAAATACTCCTTTAGGAGTTAAATGTTGATAGGAAAATATTACAGAAAATGTCGCGATAGAAATAATTTACCCCATCCAATTGTCCCGTAGGGCAATGTCATTAAGTTAAGGGGAAATCTATAAAATTACTTAACAGTTTAATTAAGAAAAGTAATTAGAAAAATCCGTTTTTATCAGCGTTTTCGCTTTAGCGAATCAGTAAAATCAGCGTCTAATTTTGAAGCGGATAAACAGATTTACTTCGTAAAAACGCGGATAAAAACGGATTTGATTTGCAATAATTTTATTTTTTAAAAGCTTAACTTAAATGACATTGCGCGTAGGGACTATCCAATCATCCAATCATCGAAAATAATAAACAACATGGAAAAAATGTAAAATTTCTCCAAAAACCAAGAATTCATTTTTTCAAATTATTGACTAAATTTGAGAGAATATCCAAAAAAACACATATCGTGAAAATCAAAAATATATTCTCAAAGTCTTGGTTTCTGCTCAAGAACGCCTTTTTAGAATTTAATGATGATAATGCCATTAAACTTAGTGCTGCATTATCCTATTATACCATATTTGCATTGCCACCTTTATTAATTATTATAATCACCATTTGCGGATTTTTCTTTGGGGAAGACGCCGTTACAGGACAGCTTTACGGTCAGATCAATGGTTTGGTGGGTAATGGCGCAGCAATTCAAATTCAGGAAGCAATAAAAAATGTTCAGCTTTCAGGAAGTAATGTTTTTGCAACTGTTTTCGGAGTTGTGATGTTGCTCATTGGTGCTTCAGGAGTTTTTGCTGAAATTCAGAGTTCAATAAATTTTATATGGGGATTGCGTGCAAAGCCGGATAAAGGAGTTAAAAAATTCATACAAAATCGGTTAATGTCATTTTCTATGATTGCTTCTGTTGGTTTTTTAATGTTAGTCAGTCTTTTTGTAAATACGACATTAGATGTGATGAGTACTCGTTTAAAAATGTATTTTCCGGAAAGTACCGTTTACTTGTTTTATGTAGTCAATACCTTAATTGTGCTGGCGAGTATAACGCTACTTTTTACAATTATTTTTAGAACTTTACCGGACGGAAAAATCAGATGGAAAGATGCTTTTATAGGATCAGGAGTTACCGCTGTACTTTTTATGATAGGTAAATTTGCAATTGGTTTTTATTTAGGAAGTTCTACAGTTGCCTCAGTTTACGGAGCAGCAGGATCTGTAATTATTATTTTGGTTTGGGTCTATTATTCGGCAATTATTCTGTATTTTGGAGCCGAATTTACTAAAGTATATGCAAAATCTTACGGAGGTCAAATTTCACCAAATGAATACTCAGTAGAAATAAAAAAAGAGATTTTAGAAATCGAACCCAAATAAATTTTGGACCATATAAGTAATTTAAGGTAATGAAAGTTTTACCATAATGAATTTACATAAATGTTCTTTGTTATTAACTAAGCAAATTTAAGTACTGTTATTAAATGAACTTATTTGACTTAAATGGTTTAAATATTAAAAATTAAATATGAAAATTATCGCCTTTGGAGGAAGTAACAGTCAGCATTCTATCAACAAACATTTTGCAACTTATGCAGCAAGTTTATTTGAAAATGCAGATGTTGAAGTTTTAGATTTAAACAATTATGCGATGCCTTTATTTAGTGTAGATCTCGAAAAAGAAATTGGTCAGCACGAACTCGCAAAAGCATTTCTTGCTAAAATTGAAAGTGCTGATGTTTTAGTAGTTTCTTTGGCAGAAAACAACGGTAACTATTCCGCTGCTTTCAAAAACCTTTTTGACTGGAGTTCACGAATAATGAAAGATGTTTTTCAGCTTAAACCAATGTTATTATTGGCGACTTCACCGGGAGCCCGAGGTGGAGCATCAGTTTTAGAAATTTCAAATAATGCATTACCAAGATATGGCGCACAAATCAAGGCTACTTTTTCATACCAACCTTTAGCGCTAATTTTAATTTGGAAGAAAATAAAATTTCGAATAAAGAGTTAGATAAAGAATTAAAAGATATTATTAAAGCTTGTTTTTAATCGATGACAATAAAAAAGATTACCGTTATATTTCTATTTCTGAATTTAATTTTTCTGCATTCATCATACTCTCAAAAGTATAGTGAAGTTGATAAAATAGTTTTAAAATATCCAAAACAATTTGATTCAACAGAAGATTTGGCAGAAAGAATTCAGAAGGATTTCACTTCAGAACATGATAGGGCGAGAGCAATTTACAGCTGGATTGCCTTTAATGTAAAATACGATTATGCTTCGTTTTTAAATCCACAGCGAACGCAGGGTTTTAGTTATTCTACCGAGGCTGAAAAACAAAGAAAAATTCAGCAAATCAATGATAAACTGATTCAGAAAACATTTAATTCCCAAAAAGCAGTTTGCGAAGGATTTACGGCTTTATATCAAAATTTAGCCGAATTAACAGGATTAAAATCCGAGATAATCAGAGGAGATTCTAAAACAAGATTAGCCGATATTGGTCGAAAAAATACCTCTTCAAATCACGCATGGAATATTGTTTTGATTGATAAAAAGTGGCGATTAATTGATGTTACCTGGGGTCAGGGATATTATGACGGCAGTAAAGGAAAAATGGTAAATGATTTTGATGCGGTTTATTTTGATACAGATCCTGATTATTTTTTCGCTAAACATTTTCCCGATTCCGGTTCTTATTTAGGAAATAAATTAAGCAAAGATGACTTTCTTAACGGACCTTTAATTTATAATAAGACAATTCAGAACGACTATAAAATTAAATCGCCAGATTATGGGATAATCGAAGCAAAATCCGGCGATAAAATAACTGTCGAAATCAAAAACATTTCAAAATCAGATCTTGTTTTCTATTTGAATAAAAAAAATCAGGCGGTCAAAATTCAAAACGCCAAAGAAAAACGAGGTGGTTTAGAATTCCAAATCACTTATGATAAAACTATTGGAGAATATCTCACCATTTTTGTAGATTCTTATAGTATTGTTTCTTTTAAAATAATCTCAAAATAATTATTTAGTAGCACAAGTTGATTTATATCATTTTCTTCTTTTATTGAATTGCCGTATCTTTATCAATTAAGGATTTTTTAAAAAATAATATAAAAGCAGAATTATGGAAACAACTTTTCTGAAATCAATTTTAGATAATGATTTCTATAAATTTACAATGCAACATGCTGTAATAAAACTTTTTCCAAAAGCAAAAGTGCGTTACGGTTTTATAAATAGAGGAAAACATATTTTTCCTCCCGGTTTTGCTGACTTACTTCGACGATCTGTTGATGCAATGGCAGATTTGAAACTCACAAAAAATGAAAAGCGCTATTTAGCTAAATTTTGCCCTTATCTCGATCCTACTTACTTAGATTTTTTGCAAGGATATAATTTTGATCCTTCCGAAGTTCAGATAACTCAGGAAGGTTCAGAAATAAAAGTTACGATTGAAGGTTTCTGGTATCGTACTATTTTATGGGAAGTTCCTTTAATGGCGTTAATCTCGGAACTTTTTTATAAAGCAAATCTTTTAATTCGGTTAAACGATGAAGCAATAAAAAGTGTAACCAAAGACAAAATTGATAATTATAATACATTAGGATTTTCAATTTTAGAATTTGGTACAAGGCGCCGTCATTCCTATGATGTTCATGTTTTGATTAATGAAACTTTACAAAGTTTTGGCTCACAAAGTTTCATTGGGACAAGTAATGTACATTTTGCAATGGTCAATAATATTCGTCCTTTAGGAACACATGCGCACGAATGGTTTATGTTTCATGCGGCTCAATATGGTTTTAAAATGGCCAATTCAATTAGTTTGGAACATTGGACTCAGGTTTACGGCGGTGATCTCGGAATTGCCTTAACAGATACTTATACAACCGATGTTTTCTTTGAACAATTTGATAAAAAATATTCTAAACTTTTTGATGGAGTTCGACATGATAGCGGAGATCCAATTGAGTTTGCGCAAAAAGTGATTTCGCATTATGAAAAAATGGGAATTGATCCAAAATCGAAAGTGATTGTTTTTTCGGATTCATTAAACTATGATAAAGTAAAACTCATAACCGATTTCTGTAAAGATAAAATCAAAATGTCATTTGGTATTGGAACAAATTTTACAAATGATGTAGGTTTGCCGCCAATGAATATGGTTATAAAATTAACCGAAGTTAAACTTGATAACACACATTGGCAAGGCGTTGTTAAACTTTCTGACGAAAAAAATAAAAATACAGGAACACCTGAAATGATTGATTTGGCAAAAGAAGTACTGGGAATCAAATAATAAATTTTTGTCTCAGAACTGATTTTTTCTACTTTTAAAGTGAGTATTATTTTAAAATCAATTTAAATAGAATTCAAAGCTGTTATTAATCATAACAAAAAAAAAATACGCTTTTATTTTTTACATAGAAATGGTACATTAGCCAAAAATCCAATTTACTTTATGCTAGAGCAAAATCAATATACCGAAGATAATATTCGATCACTCGATTGGAAGGAACATATCCGTATGCGTCCCGGAATGTATATCGGGAAATTGGGAGACGGATCTTCGCCGGATGATGGTATTTATATTCTTTTAAAAGAGGTTTTAGACAACTGTATCGATGAGTTCGTAATGGGCTCAGGAAAAACTATCGAGGTGACTATCAAGGATAAAACGGTTTCGGTTCGTGATTACGGACGTGGAATTCCGTTAGGAAAAGTAGTCGATGTAGTTTCAAAAATGAACACCGGAGGAAAGTACGATTCTAAAGCATTCCAGAAATCAGTAGGTTTAAATGGCGTTGGAACAAAAGCCGTAAATGCTTTATCGAATTATTTTCGTGTAGAATCAGTTCGTGATGACAAACAAAAAGGAGCTGAATTTTCTGCGGGAAATTTAGTTTTAGAAGAAGATATAATTGAAACAACAAAGCGAAAAGGAACAAAAGTAACCTTTACGCCAGATGAATCGATCTTTAAAAATTACAAATTCCGTATGGAATATGTCATTAAAATGGTGAAGAACTATTGTTACTTAAACAATGGTTTGACAATTATTTTTAATGGCGAAAAATACATTTCTGAAAATGGTCTTAGAGATTTATTAGAAGAAACAATTAGTGCCGAAGATCTTGAATATCCAATCATTCACTTAAAAGATCATGATATTGAGATTGCATTAACGCACAGCAAAACGCAATACAGCGAGGAATATCACTCTTTTGTAAACGGTCAGAATACCACGCAGGGAGGAACGCATTTAGTAGCTTACCGAGAAGCACTTGTAAAAACCATTCGTGAGTTTTACAACAAAAATTTCGAAGCTTCGGATGTTCGTAAATCGATCGTGAGTGCGATTAGTATTAAAGTTATGGAACCGGTTTTTGAGTCTCAGACCAAAACCAAATTAGGTTCTACAGATATGGGTTCTGATGATGGAACGCCTGCTGTTTCTGTCCGTACTTTTGTAAATGATTTTGTAAAGAATAAACTAGATAATTATTTACATAAAAATCCACCAACGGCAGAAGCTTTATTACGTAAAATTCTACAGGCAGAACGCGAACGTAAAGAGTTATCCGGAATTAGAAAACTGGCAACAGATCGTGCTAAAAAAGCGAATCTGCATAATAAAAAATTAAGGGATTGCCGAGCGCATCTTCCAGACACAAAAAACCCAAGAAACTTAGAAAGTACACTTTTTATTACCGAGGGAGATTCGGCTTCCGGATCGATTACAAAGTCGCGTGACGTAAATACTCAAGCCGTATTTAGTTTGCGTGGTAAGCCTTTGAACTCCTACGGAATGACGAAGAAAATTGTGTATGAAAATGAAGAATTTAATTTACTTCAAGCGGCGCTGGATATCGAAGACGGACTGGAAAAATTGCGTTACAACAATATCGTAATCGCAACCGATGCCGATGTCGATGGAATGCACATTCGTTTGTTATTGATTACTTTCTTTCTTCAATTTTTCCCCGAATTGATCAAAGAAGGACATTTGTATATTTTACAAACACCGCTTTTCAGGGTTCGAAATAAAAAGGAAACGATATATTGTTATTCAGATGAAGAAAGAAGAGATGCGATTGAAAAACTAAAACCAAAACCGGAAATCACTCGATTTAAAGGTTTGGGAGAAATTTCACCTGATGAGTTTAAAAATTTCATTGGAGAAACGATTCGCCTTGACCCAATTATGATGGATAAAAACACCTCGATAGAGCAATTATTGTCATTTTATATGGGAAAAAATACTCCGGACAGACAAGAGTTTATCATCAAGAATTTGAAGGTTGAGTTGGATGCTGTTGAAGCTGATGTTTAAAAGGAAAATGAAAATATGAAAACCGCAGCCACTGACTGCGGTTTTTGAGATATAAAAATCCGCGACAGTGTTGCGGAATTAATAATTTGAATTACGAAATCACTGATTTCGTAATTCAAAATGTAGTTATTATAGATTACTATAAAAATAAAATAAAATGATAAATAAAATATCGTTTAAAAATTATAAAGTGTTTAAGGAAAAGCAAACACTCGATTTAAAGCCAATTACAATATTGATAGGTAAAAATAACAGTGGAAAAAGCGCTGTTTTAAAATTACCAACATTAATTTCTGGAAGTTTAAGTGGTAAGTTTTCTCAACCATTTGAATTAGAAAATGAAGGGGTTAAGATTGCCAATGAATATAGAGATATTGTGTATGGAAGAACTTTTAAAGAGTTAGAGTTAGAACTTTTTCAAAAAAAACATTTATCTGATGAAATAGATTTTTTGAAGACTAAAATTTATATTAATGATAATGAGCCAATAATTGAAAGTTGGAATTGTAATAATCTTTTTAATCTTTTTAAGCAAGATGAAGATAATTATCAAAATGAGATTACAAATAAAATTCATGAAACACATTTTCAGGGAATTAATTTAAATTCAATTGAAGTTGTTGACGATTTGCCCCAACCGTCATCTTCAGATTTACCAAGTTTTAAAATTATTACAGATTTTATTGGCGCTATTAGACAAGAATCCAAGTTAAATTACCCATATTCAGCAATCATTCCTGAAAAATCAGCAAGTGATGGGAGTAATTTGTATCAATTTTTGATAGAAGATTATTTATCAACTGATAAGAAATATTTTACTCAAGTATCTAATTGGCTAAGTGAAAAATTTGAAGGATGGGAACTAAAAATAGACGTTGATGGTTATAAAAAAGAAATACCAGCAATAATAGAATTAGAGAATAAAGGTTTAAAAATAAATATTTCGCAAACAGGAATGGGTATTTGCCAAGTTTTACCTCTAATCATTAGAGCGTTTAAACCTTGTAAAGAAGAAACTTTGATAATTGTTGAAGAACCTGAGAGTCATTTACATCCTTACGCACATGCGCAAGTAGCACAGTTATTTTTTGAATCTTTAGCAATTGATCAAAATAAAAAGTATCTAATTGAAACTCATTCACAAAATTTTGTTTTACGAATGAGAAGATTAGTGGCAGAAGGGAAATTAAAATCAGAGGATTTAGCTATTTATTATGTAGATTTTAATACAATGAAAAATGAAAGTGAATTGACAGAAATAAAAGTAGATAATGGTGGCGGGGTTGAAAGATGGCCAGTTGGCGTATTTGGTGAAACAGTATTAGAAGCAAGAGCTATAATGAATGCAAATATTAATGATTTAAGAAATGTGGATTAATTTAACCAAGGAAATTTTCGAGAAGGCTGAATTTAAGAGTTTAAATTTCTTATATCAGATTCTTTCTTGGTATCCATCTAATAGTAATCCAAGATATAATATTATTGTTGATACAGAAGCTGTAAAACATACTACGAATTTTATTAAACTTTCATCTATCGAAAAAAATCTAAAAGAATTTTTAGATATAGAATTTTCTGATTTTGCTAATTCTCATTCAACCATCTCTTATAGAATATCTTATAAAGTAAAAAGCGGGAATTTTAATATTGAGGAATCAATTTTATTTTTTAATCAACCTGTTTCCATTGTTCTAGAAAACAATAAAAATGACAGCCAATTTATTATAGCTATTATAAAACATTTTGGGGATATAGAAGGGATAAATAAAGCTGAAGAACATTTGGATAATGGATGGATACAATTCGAAAATGCAGGTGGATGTTCAAATATTTCTAATTTTATAGAAGGATTTTTAAAAAAATTTAAAGTAATTGCAGATAAAAATAATAAGAGTGTTTCGGATTATTTTAGGGGAATTATCATTATTGATAGTGATAAAGAGTTTGAGATACAGGATTGTAAGCATTTAGAGTTAATTAAAAAACTTACAATATTAGGGGTAGAGAGCAATGTACATATTTTAGAAAAAAGAATGATGGAGAATTATCTCCCAAAAGATATCTTTGAAGAATTAAAAGGTCAAAGTTCGATTATTAAAAATGGAGATCTAAAAGATTGGTTAGATGTATATTTGAATTTAACCAATAAAGGACAAATGGACTATCTAAATATATCTGATGGATTTCCTCCTAAAAAAGATAAATTTGATATTGTAGGAGCAAGGAGGAATGTTAAACAAGAAATATTAAACTTTTTTTCATTATCAATTACTGATGTAAATTTTCAAAAGTTAGATAAAGGGTTTAAATTTCAAGGTTTTGATAAGGTTGGAAACTTAAAATCAAGTGGTAGTTTTAAGGAAGAATTTCCAAATCTTTTCAAAAAATCGACTGTAAATCGACAAAATTTACAAGTACGAGATGGAATAGGCGAACTACAAAATATTGCTAATAAAATTTCAAATTTATTATGAAGTCATCATTAAAAATTGATACTAGAGTTAGATCTTTAAAATATTTTCTTGGAGAATTCGAAAAAGGTGCATTTCAGATTCCATCATTTCAAAGAGATTTTTTATGGGAAATACCTGCTATTTTACAGCTATTTGATTCAATTAAAAATAAATATCCTATTGGATCTATTCAATTTTGGCAACCAGCAGAAGAAGGTGAAGTCTGGTTGGATAAAGATGTTAAAATAGGTCCGTATCGAGTAACGAAAAATTCAACAGAACCGAAACCAATATTTATATTAGACGGATTACAAAGATTATCTTCTCTTTTTGGTTGTTTAATTAATCCCGAAAAATACAATAAGGATAGATTAGACTTAAATCAAGAAGTATATGATGAAAAGTTTAGAATTTATTATGATTTGGAAGATCAAAATTTTTGTTATTTGAGAAGGAATGTAAAGCCAAAACAATTTCAAGTTCCGCTTTATGCTTTAATAAACACTACTGATTTTAGAAAATATTCTAGACAAACAATAGAAAAAATTGAGGATGAGTCTAAGATTGATTTATATCTAAGTAGGGCAGATGTTTTGGGAAATATTTTAAATGACTATGAAATAGCTTCTGTTGACATACTTAATGCATCGGTAGAAGAAGCTGTTGAGATATTTTGGAGAGTTAACAAAGAAGGTTTAGAGATTTCTAAAGATTGGATTGTAAATGCTTTAACCAATGATTCTACTTTTAAATTAAAAGATGAAATGGATTTATTGATTGAGAGACTTAAAATTTATAATTTTAATGGAATAAAAAGAGATATTTTATTTAATTGTATTCAAAGCTCATTTGGTAAACTTTCATTTGATGTAGATGTAGTAAGTTTAATAAAAAAAGATAGAAGTGCATTTATTACTACTACGCAGAAAACTATTATTTCTATAGAAAAGGCAGTACAGTTTTTATTTGAAAATATTAATGTATTATCTCATAAATTATTACCATCAAATTGGCAATTAATTTTTATTGTAGAGTTTTTTAATATAGTAGAGGAGCCTACAATAACACAGTTAAATGAATTAAAAAAGTGGTTTTGGGTAACCGTGTATTCTAATTATTTTACATTAATTGCATCAAATCCAAGTAAAAGAGGTAGAGCGTTTTTACAATTTAAAAATTATTTTAAAGGTATAGAAGAAACCGAATTAATTTTTAATGATGAGCCAAATGAACCAATTTCCTCTCCAAAATATAAATTTTCTACTTTTGGTTCTGTTCGATTTTGTGCAAATGTATTGTTTCAATTAAAAGATTATGAAATTTCGAGTGAAAATTGTTTAGGTTTTGAAACAATTAAATTAATTAATAAAGAATCGGAGTCTTTAGAAAATTTAGTTTATTTACCAATATTAATTAAAGACACGATTTCTATTTTAAATAATAAAAAACATAAAGATTTATCTTTTCTTTTAAGTCAGGAATATAAAGGTAAATTCTCAGAATTATTTATTACTGATGATATTCGGGATGCTTACGCTGATTTGGATGATAATGAAGTTCTAAAATTAAGACTTAAATTAATTATGGAAAAGGAAGAGGAATTTGTAAGGGAAGATTTGAAAATTGATTATCTTAAATAAAAAATAGATTTCACATACATGAAAGACGAAGAAGACGATAACATAATTCCAAACGACGACGAAAATAATTCTGAAGAGAACCAGATTGATGAAAATCAGGAAGGAGATAACGATGAAATTATCAACGTAGATGCTAAAAATTTTGAAGGACAGCATTTTTACGAAAATCAGGAAGAAGAAGGAGACGACATTATTACAAAAGTAACGGGAATGTACAAAGACTGGTTTCTGGATTATGCTTCATATGTAATTCTGGAGCGTGCAGTTCCGGCAATTGAAGATGGTTTTAAACCTGTTCAGCGTCGTATTATGCACTCGTTGAAAGAGTTGGATGATGGTCGTTATAATAAAGTTGCCAATGTTGTTGGTCACACCATGCAGTATCACCCACACGGAGATGCAAGTATTGGTGATGCAATGGTGCAAATAGGTCAGAAAGAATTATTAATTGACTGTCAGGGAAACTGGGGAAATATCTTAACGGGCGATGGTGCAGCGGCTTCTCGTTATATTGAAGCACGTTTATCTAAATTTGCCTTAGAAGTTATTTACAGCCCAAAAATTACGGATTGGGGTGTTTCATACGATGGCCGTCGTGCAGAACCAAACAATCTTCCGGTAAAGTTTCCGTTACTTTTGGCGCAAGGAGCAGAGGGAATTGCGGTTGGACTTTCGACTAAAGTTTTACCCCACAATTTTAATGAATTGATTGATGCTTCAATCAAGATTTTAAAAGGAAAGCCGTTTACATTATATCCGGATTTCATGACACAAGGTATTGCCGATGTGTCAAATTATCATGATGGACTTCGTGGTGGACGTGTTCGTGTTCGTGCTAAAATTGCTCAGTTAGACAAAAATACATTGGTGATTACGCAAATCCCGTTTTCGACCAATACCACAACTTTGATTGATAGTATTTTGAAAGCCAATGATAAAGGTAAAATCAAAATCAAGAAAATCGAAGACAATACGGCGGCAGATGTTGAGATTTTAATTCATCTTTTCCCTGGAGTTTCTCCGGATAAAACGATCGATGCTTTGTTTGCTTTTACAGCTTGCGAAACTTCTGTAGCGCCTTTAGGTTGCGTTATTGAAGATAACAAACCGTTGTTTATTGGAGTTTCTGAAATGTTGAAAATTTCAACACACAGAACGGTTGATTTACTTAAGCAGGAATTAGAAATTCAATTAGAAGAATTAAAAAATAAATGGCATTTTTCTACTTTAGAAAAAATCTTCATTCGTGAAGAAATGTACATTGAATTCAAATTATATTCTGATAGGGAATCGCTGTATAAATATTTATATGATAGATTTGAGCCTTTCAAAAAATCATTTGTTAGAGAAATCACTGATGATGATTTGCAAAAACTGACTCAAATTCCAATGATTCGTATTACTCGTTTTGACTCTGATAAAGCCGATGATTTCATCTCTAAGTTAGAAGATGAAATGAAAGAAGTACAACATCATTTAGCTAATTTGATAGATTTTGCAATTGCTTATTTCGCGAAGTTAAAAGAAAAATATGGAAAAGGCCGTGAACGCCAGACTGAGCTTCGTGTTTTTGATAATGTTGAGGCTACAAAAGTAGTTTTACGTAACACAAAATTGTATGTAAACCGCGAAGAGGGTTTCGTAGGAACCAGTTTGAAAAAAGACGAATATCTTACAGATTGTTCTGATATTGATGATGTAATTGTGTTTTTGCGTGACGGAAAAATGCTGGTAACAAAAGTCGATGCCAAAACATTTGTTGGTAAAGATATTATTCATATTGCGATTTTTGATAAGAGTGATAAACGTACGATTTACAATATGATGTATCGTGACGGAAAATCAGGTCCGTCTTATATTAAGCGTTTCAATGTGTCCGGCGTGACACGTGATAAACCTTATGATTTAACAAATGAAACAGCTGGTTCTCAAGTCGTTTATTTTTCACACAATCCTAACGGAGAAGCTGAGGTAATTACTATTTTATTGCGTCAGGTAGGAACGATTAAAAAATTGAAATTTGATATTGATTTTGCCAAATTAGCAATTAAAGGCCGAGCTTCAAAAGGAAACCTGGTAACTAAATATCCAATCAAAAAAATTGAATTAAAAGAGAAAGGAATTTCGACTTTATTACCAAGAAAAGTTTGGTTTGACGATACTGTAAAACGTTTAAATGTTGATGCGCGAGGTGAATTATTGGGTGAATTTAAACCTAGTGATAAAATACTAATCATTAATCAAAGTGGTAAATTAAAGGTTATTATTCCTGAATTATCTACTCATTTTGATGAAGACATGATTGTTTTGGAGAAATTTAATCCTAAAAAACCAATCTCTGCTATTTATTTTGACGGAGAAAAAGAACGTTATTATTTAAAACGTTTTCTCGTTGAAACGGATAAAGAGGAAAGCTTTATTACGGAACATCCAAACTCGCAATTAGAAATTGTATCTACAGATTATCGTCCGGTAGCGCAATTAATTTTTGCAAAAGTAAAAGGAGTTCAAAAAGAAGATTTGCACATAGATGTTGAAGATTTTATAGCTGTAAAAGGTTTCAAAGCATTAGGAAATCAACTGACAACAGATAAATTAAAACAAGTTAATTTACTCGATCCATTGCCTTATGAAGAACCAATTGAAGAAGTTCCTGAAAAACCAGAAATAGATGAAACTGTAGAAACAGAACTTGATGACGACGGTCAGATAGGTTTAGTTTTAGATTAATATAAAACGAAAACGCTAAGTTATCTTAGCGTTTTTTTATAATTTGATTTTTAATTTTTCAGATTATTTTTCTTTAATTTATTATTCTCGGCTATAAAAGCAGCATTATTTTTGAAAGGATTGTATTTTTAATTTGACATTTTTAATAGTTAACCCTATAATTATTTATTATAATTTATAAGGGATATAGTATTGAAAATGGAATTCTATTTTTGAATTAAAAGGCAGAAATGAAGAGTAAACTCATTTTTATAGTGCTATTATTTTGTAGTTGTACAAATAATAAATTTTATGGACATGTTTATGATTATGACACTAATAGACCTATCGAAAATGTTCATATCGATATCAATGGTATTAAATTGCAAACAGATAGTTCAGGATATTTTTATTTAAAAGTAAGATCAAATTCCAGACTTAAAGTGACTTTAAAGAAGAACGGATATTCAACTAAAAAGCTTTATCGAACGCCAGATTCTCAAGGCGAGTTTTCTAAAAGAAATTTAAGCAACAATAAAATTTATTTATTTAATAAGGAAAGTGACTTTTCTAAAAAATAATTCAATTTGAAACAAAATTTAAGTTAGGATTGGCAATAGATTTGGTGAATAGAATAAAAAAAACGCTAAGATTATCTTAGCGTTTTTTATATAATTGTTTTTCTTGGAATTAGTTTTCTAAAATATTTATCAATTCTTGCTTAATCCATTTTACTTCGTTATTTTCAATAATAACCGTCATTGTATCACCATCTTTTACTTCTCCGGAGATTATTTTTTTAGCCAATGGTCGTCGCAAATGACTTCTTATAATACTTTTAATAGGTCTTGCTCCGTATTTTGCATTGTATCCATTTTCGGCAAGATAAAGTTTAGCTTCCATCGGGATTTCGACTTTGATATTGATATTCTTTAATAAATCCATGAATTCTTTTTTAAGATGGATTTCGAATATTTTCAAAGCATTTTCCTTACTGATAGGCGCAAAAGGTACAATTTCAGTCAATCGTCCTAAAAATTCAGGTCTGAAATAATTTCCCATAATCTCCATCAATGAAGTTGAAGTTGGAATTTTACCACTATTGAATGTATCAACAATATGATCAGCTCCAATATTTGAGGTAAAAAGAATAATAGCATTTGAAAAATCACCTTCTTTTCCTAATCGATCGTGTAATTTTCCTTCATCCATAATTTGAAGAAAGACATCGTAAACAGAAGCATGCGCTTTTTCAATTTCATCAAATAAAACAATGGAGTATGGTTTTTGTCTGATCTTGTTTACTAATAATCCGCCTTCTTCATAACCTACATATCCGGGAGGCGCTCCATAAAGCAACGCTGCTGAATGTTCCTCTTTAAATTCCGACATATCAAATCGGATTATGGCGTTTTCATCCTGAAAAAGAAATTCGGCTAAACTTTTTGCTAATTCTGTTTTTCCCGTTCCGGTTGGTCCTAAAAAAAAGAACGACGCAATAGGTTGTCCGGCTTTACTCAATCCGGATCTTGATTCTAAAATTGACCCTGCAACTGTTTCAATACAATGATCCTGACCAATAACTCTTTTATTTAAAACTTCTTCAATATTATTAAGTTTCTGTTTTTCTTCTTCTTTAAGTTTCCCCGCAGGAATTCCGGTTTTTTTAGCAATGATTAGCGATAAGTCAAATGCTTCAATATGAACACGTTTATCTAATGCTTTTTCTTCAAGAGTTTTAATAAGACTCTCAATATAATTGATTATCGATGTAGAATTGTCAAAATTTTTATCGTCATTTTGCTCATCTACATCCATTAAAAATGCTGTTTTATGAATTAAATCTGTCAAAAACCAATTAGCTTCCTTAACTAATTGATCTTCTGATAAAGCAGCATCATTTTGCTTTAAATTGGAAAGTTTATCAAGAATAGATTGTTTTTCCTTTAAAAAAGTTTCACCTGAAGTTTTCAAAACTGACATCGTGTGATCGATAAGATTTATGGCAGATTCTGGTAAGCTTTTCTCTTTTAAATATCGGCGTGATAACCGTATTGATTCTGATATAGTTTCATCATCAATTTGTATTTTATGATGTTCCTGATAGGTTTTAATCGATTCACGAATCATTCGGAATAAAGTATCATCATCTGATTCTTCGAGTTTTACAATTTCAAACATTCCCGAAAGACCTTGTTCTTTTTCAATTCTTTTTGAATATTCATCAATTGTAGAAGTAGCAATTATATTCAAACCTTTTGCTAATTCACCTTTTAATACATTCGAAACTCCGGAATCCCCTCCATTTTTATCTAGTAGCGTATGAATTTCTTCAATTATAAGAATTGCTTTTGGATACTGTTTCAATTCCTGAATACAGTTTTTTAAGCGATCTTCGATTTCGCCTTTATAGGAAGCTCCGGCAATTAACGACGATAAATCCAATTCAAAAAGCTGCACTTTGTTCAATGCATCCGGAACCTGATTCGAGATTACATTTTGAACCAGAGTATCAATCAATATCGATTTCCCAATTCCTCGGTCACCAATTAAAAGCACATTGGGTTTAGAGAATCGGCAAAGAATTTCTTTTATCGTATTTAATTCCGTTTCACGACCAATGGCAAGTATTCGGTTCTTTTTTTTCTCAATATTTTTATGGATAGCATATTTACCTAAAAATCCTTTTTTTACTTCCTGTTTGGTATTATTTTCATTTTGTGGAATAATTACCTGATCTTCGAGCAGTTCATTTCTCGAAATAGGATACGTTTTCATTTGGTCAAAATTAAAACCTACGCCAGGCGAACTGATCGCTGCAATAATGGCATAAAGGCTAATTTCATCCTCATTTAATGCAATTCGCACTTGTTCTGCTTCTTTTATGATATCATCAATCAAATCACTTGGTTCGGCATCGAGAACATTAGTTGTCTTCGGTTCCTCTTCCATGCGTACTTCTGCCCATTCATCAAGATAATAAACATCCTTGCCCATAGCTTCAAGACGTTTTAAAAGAGATAAATCCCGGTTTAAAACAGCTTTTAATAAATGAGA
Organism: Flavobacterium sp.; assembly: GCF_043722275.1. Lineage (GTDB taxonomy): Bacteria > Bacteroidota > Bacteroidia > Flavobacteriales > Flavobacteriaceae > Flavobacterium. Next base: position 32,137 of record NZ_JAYSPC010000042.1, read on the forward strand.
TGCTGAGTAATACTTATTTAAATTGGCTTTAGCAATTTTTTTAGCAATTTCCAGTGCGCTTAATAATTCTATGCTGAAAACATTTTTTTCTTCTTCCATAAAATTTAATCTTTAGACCAGATCAGGTATTTTTTGACCTTGTAGCTGATATTTAATCCTTTAATACAATTGTTTTGTTTGTCTTTATTAAGGCGAATTGATTCTATCCTGATTTTTTTTCCTTTGATTGCTGCACATAATTGAGAAAAAGTAATCAGATCGGCATCATTTTTCACAATTGGAATATCAAGATCATCACACAAATATTCGGCAAAATCATCTTTTACTTTACTTCCTTCAGCGACTTTATTCAGTAAAATTTCAAACTGATCTTCAGATATTTTAGGCGCTTTTTTAACGACCTCAACACTATCTTTTTTTGTTTTATTTTTTGGCGCAACCGGAACATATTGCAGCATTTCGTCTAGTGGATCTTTTTTTGCTGTTCCTCTTGGTAATGCAAAAGCTTCGGCACTTTTTTCATAAACATAAGAGGTCACATCTAGCGGATTTGTCTTTTTTATCACCCTCGGATGAACATAAATAACCCTTTTTGCAACTGTGCTAAAGTTTCCGTTTATAACAAGAGTAATTGTTTTTTCACCCGGAGTTGCAAAAGTATAAACAGGGTCCGGCGAAGTTTCATCAATACCTCTGTTTTCACCAAATGCCCATTCCCAGGTTTTAGCTTCTGCAGATACAGATTTGAAATATGTGGGTTGACCCGCCGTAATAATTTTGGGGATAATAATCTGAGGAGTTCCTAATTTATCGACAGCATATTTGTCTTTAATATCAATTTCTTTTGTGTGCATGCAATCCCCATTTATCGTTAGGCTTACAAAGTATTTTCCCGGTTTTTTATAGATATGAAAAGTATGTTTTCTTACATCAGTTTCAGAGCCGTCGCCAAAATTCCATTGCCATGATTTTGCATTAGGCGTTTTGTCAAAAAACTCAATAGATTCCTCGGTTTGCGAGTTGTCTGAGAAGACATAAAACTTAGCATTTTCACAATCTACATGATTGAAAAACTGGACAATAAAAACAATAATTCCAATTAACAGCAAGATGGCAAAGAAAAACACAACTCTAATATCAATATTTTTTTTAAACATTTTAAAATTTTATTTTTTTTACAACGTCAGATTATTTTTAACAAAAGGAAAACAAAAGTAGCTTTTAAATATTTAAAAAACTTTATATTATTACTATAAATTCTACAAAAAAAAATTGTATTCTTACAAAATAATTTGGTACGTTTGTTTTTGATGATCCGAAAAAGTAAATATTTTCGTAAAATTTTAATTGTAAGCAAGTTAGCATATAAAAAGGAAAATTCTTAGTTTTTTAAACTAATCGAAAATATAAAATAAATTTATTTTCTGGAGTTGCAAAGGTTAAAAATTAGAATTTAATTGTTACCAAAATTTGAAATGGCGGTAAAATAATAAATAATATATTTTATGAAGCAGGCAGTTTTGTTATTTCTGATGATGCATTTGTGCATTGAATGTCATGCTCAAAAATATATATCACAGATTCCGTTCAAATACGATTATTCATTAGATCTGCTAAAAAAGCAATCCCAAATGAAAGAAGTTGGATTAAAGAATAAATCAGTTGTAAATGACAATTCAGAAAATTTAAGTGATGATGTTTTAGCACTTAAGGAAAAATACTCCATAGTACTGGCAGTGATGCCTAACAAAATTACCAACTACAAATTATACGCATACATAGATCCGTGGCTGAATACGCCGTATAAAGAGAAAAGTTTTTCTAAAAAAGGAATTGACTGTTCCTATTTTTTACAGTCTTTGTATAGTGATGTTTACAAAACCACATTGCCGAAAGATCCGGCAGGAATGTGGAAATCAAAATCCATTCAGATATTTACGGGAAGAAGTTTTTTGACCGAAGGTGACCTTGTATTTTTTAGATACGACAAAGATCATCCTATTTCTGATGTTGGTTTATACCTGCACAATGACAGAATTTTGGCTTGTACTGATAAAGGGCTTGCTATATATAATTTCAACGACGAATATTTTCAATTACGTTACATAGGCGCAGGACGAATCAACGAAGATGCAAAGAAAAAGTAAAAAAAGTCTTGAGGATCTGGTGCATGAAATAGAAAGTATTTCATATGATATCAGGGCCGAAGTTATAGCAAATGAACTTCTGGAGAGCAATGAGGTAGTGCCTGATGAAATTACGATTTCAAATCAGGGACAATTTTCAAGAGCGTACAGGAGCGATGTTTTAGGAGCGACAATTCAGGATGATAATTATGATAAGCAGGAATATCTTAACATACAATTGTCCAGAGATAGTATGTATGATGCGCTTCCGGAGGGATTTGTACATAGTTTAACCGAAAATAATGCTGATAAGTCTGTAAAACAGATGATCAGGGAACATAAACATCAGAAAAAACAGGAAGCCGAAGCACGTAATTTTTTCATGCCTTTTGAAAATGAAATTTTTCATTACAAAACAAAAATAGAAAGCGTTGAAAGAGATTTTTTATACAAGTTAAACGGAAGTAAGCCGCTGGATTTTTTCTATGATTTTTGGGGTTTACCGCATATTTATCCAGCAGTTTTGGTATCTAAGTTCATTCAGCTTTTGCCATATGCTTATAAAATTGTTGGAGATATTGATATGGCTTGTCGCTGTTTATCAAGTATTATAGAAGAGAAAGTTAGTTTTACATCAACGAGTTCTAAGGAATTTAGCGATGAGGGCGAGGAGATCAGGTTAGGAGAAAATAGATTGGGCGTAGATTTTATAAGTGGAAATAATTATATGGATTATTCTATGAATCTTACCATCGAAATTGGACCCATACAGAATAAACCATTTGGGGATTATGTCAACGATGGAGAAATAAAAATATTTATAGATTGTTTTTGCGAACATTTCTTCCCGATGGAAGTAGAGGTAAAAATAGTCTTGGTGATGAATCAGGAAACTGAAGAATTTAATTTTAGTAAACAACCTGTTTTAGGGTATACAACAAGAATTTAGTAATGATAAAAAAGCATTTAGGAGCACTTATTGACGTTAGGCTTATTGTATTTTTAGTAATAATTATAGCAGTAAGTTTTATACTTACAATGGTATTTAACGATAAAGTAAAGGATTTTGTGAGCAAGTATAAAAGAAAATTTTATATCTATGTTTTTTCGTTTGTGCTTATTTATGCCTTGGTAGCCTTTTTAGGATATAACAAATTATTTACAGAACTGTCTGATGAATTTCTTTTTTATCAAATAACCTCTTTATTGTTCGGTATTCTAAATGTTTACCTGTATCGATTTTATCTTGAGGAATTTTATAAAAGAGGAGATGTTGGTATTGAATTGCTGCTTTCTTTTGTGATTACATTGTATTCAAGTGTTTTGTTTATAATTATTTATACAGCACTAAACGGAATTACTTTGACTTTCCTGATGTGTTCGCATTTTATGGTTTTCATAGTACCAACAGGAGTTTACGCCGTATTTAATTTTATGATGCAAATCCCGCCAAAAGAATTTGTTACCTGGAAAATCCCACCTGGAGATAATCCTTTTCCCGTAGTTGAAGGCATAGAAATGAAAGATTTATTGCTTATTTCTTTACTGATTCAGAAAAAAGAAAATAGCGAGGAGTTTACTTCTTTACGATCCAAAGGTCCTGTTCGAATTGATTTTGGAAACTTATTTTATCACACTGTTTCAGGATATAATGATCACAATGCAGATAGTACGATAGATTTGACCCATAACGGTGAAAATTGCAATTGGGTGTTTTTCCTTCAGCCTAAATGGTATGAATCAGCCAAGTATGTTGATGCTAACTATACTTTAGGAATGAATGGTATTACAGAGAACTCCGTAATTATATGTAAAAGACAAAAGGAAAAAGAGGCTACTGTCAAGGAGAAAGATAAGTTGAAAGATCCTGACTTTGTTTACGAACATAAGGCTCCCACCGATGTAAAGCAGGATGAAAAAGTAGCAGTAGAACAAGTTTAATATTTAGAAAGCATGTATTATATAAATGAATCTGAGGTGCCGTCATACGACAATTACCGCACCTATAAGATAAGAAAGGGAGATACATTGCAAAGTGTAGCCAGTGAGCTTGGAGTAGAGGCTCAGGAATTAAGGCGATATCACAATATGCGTTGCAATATTCCGGATTTGATTGAGGCTGATTTTAAAAGTTATTTAGAATTATTGATTCTGGCTCCGGAAGATATCGAAGTTACAACATCATCAGTTGAAACTGTTCGTAAAAGAGTAGTGTTTGGCAGCAAAGCTTTTACTATTCCTTTTTATCCTATAAATATTAATAATAGTTATAAAGTAAAATATGCTATTGAAAAAGGAGATAAAGTAAAGAAAATAGAGTTTGACGTAAGTGTAAAATGGCTGCGTGCAGACAAAAATGGTATTTGCTTTTTTGAAATTGACAGATTATCAAAAGTGTTAATTGACGGAAGTGAGGCTGATACCAAAGTAGATGTATTGGCAGAAATGGCGTCTAGTATTTTATATCCAATGCAGGTTGTGGTGGATCAAAACGGAAACTGGATCGATATTTTTAATTACCAAACAATCAAGGAACGTTGGGAAGATGAAAAAATCAAGGTTCTTGATTATTATGACGGAAAACAGGTTCTTAGATATATTGATGCTATAGAATATACATTAAGAAATGAGGAAAGTTTGCTGAAATCACTTTCTGATGATTGGTTTTTAAAAGTGTTTTTTAATGGAGTTCACACTTGTTACGGATCAAATTTAGTAATAGAAAAAGATACCCGTTTTTCAATCATGCCTAAAAAAGCAATTGTAAATACAGATGCTGAACAAAAAATAGAAGAATATCTGGATGCATCCAATTTAATTGTAATTAAGCAAAATGGAGAATTTACAGATGAGGATTTGAAAGAAAAATATTTAATTGATGATGAAATTGCAGGTTATTATAGTGCAGTATATTCACTAAATCCAAATCATTATTCGATTGAAAAAATAGCATTAGAATGTACGCTAAATATTGCTTCTCCAAGAAAGGTTACTATAGAAATTAGAAATCTTAATGAGAAAAAAGAAGTTGCAATAGCAAGCCGGCAATCTATTTTTATTGCTGAAGAGAAAAAAAAGGACGGTTTTTTTAAAGGACTTTTTAAACGTTATTAAAAAATAAAGTTATGAGTGAAAAGCATCTGGTTGTACAGGGAGCAACCTTAAAATGTAAGTTTAGCGTAGAGCCTAAAACGGATACATTAAAGGTAAAATCGCAAAAGAAGCATTATTCTAATGATAAAGATGCTGAAAAAAAACTCATTGCCACTGATAAGGAAATTGGACAGACATTAGAAAAAAACACTTTTGGAAAATGCAAAATGCAGCCAAACGGAAGTGGTGATTATTTGCCATGTCAGGCCACTATTACAAAGTGGACAGGTTTCTATGAAAAAATAACGTTAAGCAATAAAGGAAAAATACTGGTTGAAGACAGTAAAGGAACATGCCCAATAGGAGGCCCTGACTGTATAGAAGTAGACAAACACGGACAAAAAGCCGAAGCAGGAAAACAAAATTTTAAAGAAGCAGATCCTGAAGTACATAGCCAAATTAACCCAATGGTAGATATGGCAATGTTTCAGGCGGGTATGGATGATAATGAAGTTATTTGAAAATAAATATAGCGTATGTCAAATTTTAAAATAATAGGTCCAGAAAATCCTGAAATAGGAAAAGAAATAATTTACAAAACAAGTATTTCAAATTTTCCTGCAAGCTTGCCGGGACAAATAAATCCTGTCGCTACTAACCCGTTTACTGAACAGGTAAAGTGGTCTATCTATATATTAGAGTACGGAAAGTGGATCTTAAAAGAAAAAAATAATAAAACAGGACCCACTGCCAACTATACTTTTACAGCAGTAAGTTTAAAAAGGAAAGGTATACGAATAGTTGCCCTTTTGGGTAATGAAAAAGCAACATTAGATATTAAGCCTCTTGATACTATCGAACGCAAAATAGTAAAAGTAGAATTATGCGATGCCTTAGGAAACTTGCAGACCAAACCTTTTGCATACAGTCAGACTGTTTTAGCAAGAGTACATTGCTTAAATCTTGATAATTGTGCAGTTCATGTTACCTTATGGGAAGACGATGCTCCGGGCGCAGGACATAATGAAATAAATAAAAATAATAAAGCGATAACAAAGTCAGAACTGGTATCAAACGGTATTGCAGACGTTAAATTTAAACTCGCACCTGATTTTGCAAAAATGGCAGATGCTCAATTGGCAAAAGGCGATAAAAGCGAAGGCAAAACGCATGAATATTATGTAACAGCAGAAATATTCAGGCAAGAAACAAAAAGCAGCAATAATATTAATGTAACCAACCCTAATAATAAAACTGCTGATACAAAAGCAAAAGCAACCCCTCAAAAACCAGTAACAAAACCTGTTGCAGCAAAACCAACACCACCAGCCGCGAAAAAAGGACAATCAAAAAAAGAGGAAAAGGGAGTGCCAAAAACTGATAGCGGAACCATCTATGATTGGGCTGAATCAATGCTAAAAGCAATGCCCACAATTTTACCGGATCCTATAGAGATTGTTAATAGTCTTGCAAAACTTTTTACACCTGATAAAAAGGAGGAGAAGAAAGGGGAGAAAAATTCTGTTTGTGAGTGTGAAGCTAGAGTAAGAGCATTTATGAGAATGTTAAGAAAAGGGGAGGGAACTCAAGGAGAAAGCGGATATACAAAACAATTTGGAGGTGGAAGTTTCTCAGATATGAGTAATCATCCACAAGAAATAATACATTCAGGTAATTATTATTCATCTGCAGCAGGAGCTTATCAAATTATGGGCTATACCTATTATTGGTTAAATGGTGAAAAGCTTAACAGTAAGAATAAAAAAGCTGGAGTATATGAAAAAGATCATGATTATATAAAAAGATATAATATAAAAGATTTCAAAAATGAATCTCAAGATAAATTATGTCTAATAATCTTAAAGCATAAAAGAAAAGGAAGTATAGATCTAATAATTAAAAATGAAATCAAGGAAGCTCTTGAGAAATATGGAAGTTATGAATGGGCAAGTTTGCCTCCTGGAAGATATGGGCAACCAACTCAAACAATGGATGGAGCATTAAAAGAATATGATAGATGCTTAAAAGAAGAACTCGCTGGAAAGACAAATTTATATCTACAGAAAGGTTTTCTTAAAGAGTTCGGTTATAATTGTTGTAGCGATAGCAAATCAGATGATTCCGCAAATTGTAAATCTTGTAAAAAGATACATATCGACCTTACGGATAAAGTTAAATGGCAAAGTCAGTATGATTCAAAGTGGGGAAATAAATTGGCGCAAGATAAAGCTTGTAAAAAAACTTGTGATGATATATTAATAAAAAATGGACTAAAAGCTACCTCACTTTCAAGATTATTTCAAACTGCAATTGAAAATGATGCACATACAAAATTAATTGTAGATACAGGGGTTTCTAAAAAAGGTGTGGAGTATTTAGATAGTGAATTGGAGAAAGGAAATCCTGTTCAAGTAGGTGTAGATCATGATTTAAATTATAAAATTAATAATAATGCGGATCATTCAACCGATCACTTTATTGTAATAATTGGTAGGGGATGTGATGAGGGGAAAATCTATTATTCTTTTTATGATGTTGGTACTAGTTTTGAAAAAAAAGGCGCTAGCGACAGTAACCGTCTTTATTTAGACATTTCTGACAATTCGCTTAAAGGGAAAACTGTTTATAATGGAAATTTTTATACTGTAACACAAATTAGAAAAAATTAAAAATATGAAAAGCTCAATAATTTTATTCTTTGTAATATCTGTACTTAGTTTAAGTTCATGTAATTCTCAAGATAAAAAGCATAATGCAATAGTTGAAAAAAGTAGTAGTAATATTAAAACAGAAGATGTTAAGCAATATACTGGAACTTGGTTGTTTGTAGAAAAAAGACAAAATAACGAGTTTACTTATTGCACCGATATTTCAAAATCAATTATAGTTAATAATTCTGTAATACATGAAAAAACTCCAATGGAGGATTCAGATTTTACAATTGATCATGTAAAAGAAAAAGATGGAATTACTTATTTATATTTAGATAAAAAAGAGCTTTCTTCTTACAGGTTTAAATGGATAGACAGAGAAAAAGGAATTTCTGAATGGACTTTAGATAATTATCAAGGAGATATATATGTAAATCAATTAAAGTTAAATAAAGTTAAAAAAAGCAAATGTGAACAGGAAGAAACTATTAAAGGTGTTGTATGTGAGGTTAGCAACCTTTCATCCAAATTTAATTTTAAGGTAATAGGAACTGATTTTGAAAATAAGGAAAAGAATTTAAACCCTTTAATTGCAAAAATAATAATTGTTCAAAAAAGTGATCCTTCTTTAACTCAAGATATTCGTTTTGAACCTAGTTCATGGATATCTTTTGATAATGTACCGTGTAATGCAATTTCGTATTTTAAAAAAGAAAAAAGCATAAATGAAAGTTTGGAAAATCATCATGACTTTATAATAGCAGATTATAACTTCGATGGATTGGAAGATTTTGCTTATATATGGGATATAGGCGGTAATGGAGGGGCTTTATTTTCATATTTTTTTCAAAACAAAAATGGAGAGTTTTTTGAAGATAAGAGTTTTCCTCTTCAAAATGGAGTTTTTCCTTCTGAAATTAATATAGAAAAAAAAACACTAACTACTGTAAATCCTATTGGGTGTTGTAAAATAAATAAAATGACTTACCAGTTAAAGAATAATAAGTGGGAATTAATTAAATCAAAGCAAGAAGATATTAAATAGCATAAATAGTAATAATAATATAATAATTGATATAAAGCTCCTTGACATATTGAAAAGAAAAGCCTCAGCTAGCAAGAGCGGGATGCTCTTGTTAGTTGGAGGAATTTTATAAAAAATAAACTATGAAAAGATTTTTAAGCATAACACTTTTAGTTTTAGTATTTACAAATTGTAAAGAAAATATAAGTAAAAATTTAAATAATGAAAACAGTATTAATAAAGTAAAAAATGATGCTAAACTTTTGGATGGTATAACTCTGTCTAAGTCATTCATTAAGGATATTGAATTTCACAAATTTAAATATGAAAATGATTTTATAGAAAATATTAAAATAAGTTCATTACAAGATAATTTGTACCGTATGAAATTTTTTAATTTTTTAAATAAAAAAAAATTTGATAACGGTGAGTATGAGCAAGTATTTTTCATCAAAATCTTATTAGTAAGAATACAACAAACCAACGATATAGAATTATATTATATTTTAAATGAATTATTTAAAGATAATTCGCTAAGTTATCATTTACAGGATTATGAGCTGTCTCTATTTGAATTATTTCTTTATAAACCAAATTTCTTCATTAAAGGTGCTAGTTTATATAAGAAGAACGACTTAGTTAATTATATAAATAAATCATTACCAGAAGCATTACTAACGAATCGAAAATATTTTGTTGATAATTTAGTAGAATGTGATGTAGAAAATACCAGTCTTTTGATTGATGAAGAAACAGTTGATAAACTATCTATAAAAGAGTTAAAAGAACAGATAAAAAAAGAGCCTTTTGTAAATGCTTATTTTTCACCATCCATCGCTTCTGGATGGAAAAGTAAAACAATTATTGAATATAATATTTTACCATCGTTAGAGAGGAATATAAAAACTAATCTAGATGAAATTGAGAAAAAATATTATGATGATGAATTCAGCTCATTATTTGAAAATTATATAATACATATTTATAGTATTCATGATTCAGATGGTTATACTAATTTAAGAAAGGAAAAGAATAGTGCGTCTACAATAATTGAAAAAGTTAAATCTGGAGAAAAAATTGAAGTGCTTGACGGTTCTGGAGAGTGGTGGTTTGTAATAACAAAGTCTGAAAATAAAGGATATATATATAAAACTAAAATTAAATCCGAATAGTCAATAATAAAACAATAAGGCTCCTTGACATATTGAAAAGAAAAGCCTCAGCTGACAAGAGCGGGATGCTCTTGTTAGTTGGAGGAATTTTATAAAAAAAATAGAAATGAAAAAATATATATGCCTTTTAATTATTATTCTTATTTCATGTAAGAATAATAATGAAAAATCTTTGATTATGGAACCAAAGACATTAAGTACTAATTTGATTTTAAGTAATAATGACTATTCTGAAAAATTACTAGATAATCTTTTAAAATGTGGTGATTATTCATATATGGATGGTTATTTTACTGTGCCTGATTATGGGTGTATATATCAGTCCAGTGCAATAAATACATTAGGAAACGCAGAAATATATTTAGTTCCTAGAGAACGATTAGTTGAAGGAATAGATGTTGAAGGAGAAGAGGACAAAGTGGGTAAAATGGCTATTAATAATTTAAAAGAAAACTTTGATATCTATATAATGATTATAGATAAAAAATATTTAATTCATAATGATAAAATGGATGTTCCATATTATCCAAAGTATCCTTTCAAGCAAGTGATTTTTAAATGGAAAGATGGTGCATGGGAAAATATAACTGCTCTAACTATAAATAAAGAAAATGATTCACAATATAATAACTGGAAAGCTCAATTTTTAGTTAGTAAACAGTTATCACGAGAGGAGAAAATAGTAGAATTAAAAGGTGATTATTTTATTAAAACTAAAGTATCAAGTGTTGAAACAGGAGACCCAATTGAGGTTAATTTTTATTTTGAATTCGAAATTCAACAAGCTATTTTAACTATAGGGACAAAAAACTCACTTGAAGCATATTGTGAGGGAACTTATAGTATTACGAAAAATAATGAATTTTTAAAATTGCAATATATAGGTGAGGGTACTTGTACTTCAGATGAAGACGAAAGTACTTTTCTTGTTAAAAAGGAAAATAATCAATTTTATATAAAAAGTAAAAGATTTATAAATCCTGACTGGCAATTATTGAAAAAGAAAACAAATTAGATTTAAAGTCAATTATTTATTCTAAATTAATTTAAGGAAAGGAAAACTTAAAATCAATAAGACAATTACTAAAATACTGGAAACAAAGCTTTTTAATAATTTACGAAATTGATGATTCCGGAGATTGGCAGTTTGTTTTAATAAAATTTAGAAATAAAGGATTTGTCTCTAAAAGTAAAATTAAATCTGAATAAAATATTTAATGTTCTAATACCACTAAAGAGGACTAGAAATAATAAAATAAAAAATAACAATAAAGCTCCTTGACATATTGAAAAGAAAAGCCCCAGCTAGCAAAAGCGGGATGCTCTTGTTAGCTGGAGGAACTTTATAAAAAATAAACTATGAAAAGACTTTATATAACATTATTACTTACTATTCTATTTAGTTCTTGCTTAAAACGAAATGATATTAAAGATTCATCTAAAGTTGTTGTGAGAAATATAAAAAATCATACAGCACAAATAAAGACTAATAATTCAGCAGATTTGCAGGATGATTGTACAATTGACTCATTAGAGTCGCAGACTAGTGAATATGATGGAATTAAGTTTTATACTGAAAATAAGTTGAGAGGTGAAGGAGTTCTTTCTATTTCCATAAATCAAAAAGTTGAGATTCTAAATCTAGATAAAACGGTATTTGGTAATATTTCTTTAATAGAAAATGATGATGAAACTTTATATAAAATTGATCTACCAAAAAAAACAATAGTAAGACAAATAATACCTGATATAGAAATTCAAGTTTTTAGTTTTGATGCAGAATTTCCAGAAACAGATAAAGATTTTGTGATTGTATATGTGAACCGAGAAAAAAAGCTTATAAATAAGAAAAACATCAAATATACATTTATGTTGTGGGAAAAATATATTAAATCTTCATTTATAGAATTGACTCCAAATGTAGAAAACATAAGTATTGAGGAGAAAAATTATTGGTATCAAGCATTACAAATTAAAGGAGATTCTATGAAAATAAAATCGATTAAAACAAGTTGTGAATATGTAGAGAATTACAAAGATTTCACAACGTGGATAAAATGGAAAAAGGGTTCGTGTATGTTGATTAAATTTAACTTTTGTTACTAATTGTTCTATGTTGAAAAATAAATTAATTATCGTATTAACATGTTTTATTGCTTTGTACCGGGAAACAAGACAATTCAGTTAAATTTAAGGATTAAAATACAACACACTTTTTAGGGGATTCCACTCTAGCTGCGAAAAACTGGTTTAAAAATTTAACTAATAAAAAAGCATATTTCATATTAAAAAAAGAGAATGATTTATATCAAAAAAAATATTCAAATTTTAAAAACTATGATATTTCTAAACCTGATGGGAGTAATATCAAATTTAAATTTGAAAAGCAATTTTTGAGTAAAGAGAAAAAATATAGAATTGTATTGTACACATTAATTGAAAATGAAAAGAAAGATTCGATCGAATTTTATAGAAATGTTGATGACTTAAAATATGAGCCTAGTAATTATACCTGTTTGTCTTATTTAGATTTAAAAGTAAAAAATATTTGGCAATTAAAGTATTTTTCTTCTCCAGTAGATAAATCTGTAGGCTATATTATATATGAAAAAAAGAAAATAATGGAAAACGGAAAGATTGAAACAGATTCACTTTTTTATCTTGATGAATCCTTAGATGTTGAAATGGAAAAAAACAAACTTTATTATTAATTAAAGAAATAAGCTCCTTGAAATATTGAAAAGAAAGCCTCAGCTGGCAAGAGCGATAAATCTGAATAGTAAATAAACAATAAAGCTCCTTGATATATTGAAAGAAAAGCCTGAGCTAACAAGAGCGTGATGCTCTTGTTAGCTGGAGGAATTTTTAATAATTGTAATCGGTTATTTTTTATTTTTTGTAATTCTTAAAATAATTTATGCTTTCATTTTTTAGCAGAGTGATGGAAAAATACGTTTAAAATATTTGAAACTATGTTGGAGCGATTACGAAGTCAGGAGACTTCGAAGAGCGTGGGCATTGTAAGGACATGACGGATGATTCGGTTATTATAGACCAAAAAATTATATAAAAAAATTATAAAATGAAAAAAGGAATATTACTAATTGCGTTAGTTATTTATGCAATATCTAGCTGTCAAGAAAATTCTAGAAAGCTTGAGGATAAGAAAAATATCTCTGAAAATAGTGTTGTTATTAACAATGAAAAAGAAAATCAAAATATTGATTTTTTAAAAAATTTGCAAGATATCTGCGTTGAAGATGATGGAGTTTTTAAAAATTGTGACGAACTATTCACAAAAGAAGGATCTTCATTGTTTTTTATTATTATACCTAAGATAGGGGCAAAAAAATGGTATGATTATCAAAGTAAAAATCTAAAAGGAGAAATTTATGAAGTTAATAACGCTTTAATCGAGAAAGTTAAAAAAAGTAAAATTACAAGTAAAGATTTCAATATTTGGGTGTTTTTCACAGATAAAAAATATACCAAATATGTTGGATTAGATTCATCTTATAATTTAAAAATTCCACGAATAACAGATTTGTTTTATTTAAACTCTAAAAATAAATGGGACAAACTTCAAAGTTTTAAGGTCTCAGATGAAAAAGATGATATAAAAGAAAATGAATGGAGAAGAAATTATATTGATAAAATTATTATTGAATCAAACAGTAAAAATGATGTAAATAAATTTCTGACAAGTGGTTAGGAAAATATTCTATTTATTTAAACTATGGAAAAATTGGTGATCAAAATGCGGGTTGGGCACTCGATATTGATATAACAAAAGAAAGCATAACGGCAAATGGTGAAGGTTATCAAATAGGATTTAAAGATTTGTTAACAGCTAAAGAGAGTGATAGGAAGCTATTACTTAATCATGTAGAAAATTTAAGTGGATATAATCTTGGATCAAAGATGATTCCTGAATTTATATTAGTTGAATTTGACAACAAATATTTTATTCGGTCAAAATGGATAGATAGTGATATAATAACTAAGCCTGAGAATACGGTTATTTAATAGAAAAGATTAAATAATTTTTTCTCTTGTAAAGTAAATATTAAACTTTATAAGCTCCTTGACATATTGAAAAGAAAAGCCCCAGCTGGCAAGAGCGGGATGCCCTTGTTAGCTGGAGGAATTTTAGGCTAATTAAAATGAAGAAAATGATTAAAATAATTAAAATGTTTTTAGAGATAATGAAGATAAAAAAAATAGCAATTAATACATTCTTAATTTTCATATTATTGATTTCTTGTAATATGAATGCAAAGGATAATTTTGATTTATCAAAACTTAAAAAAGCATATTTAGAAAAAAACGATAAGGAATTCATTCAAAATTTCCCTAAAAATTTTGAAAATTTTAAATCCGTTTTTGGATGGAATGATAGTTTAGATAAAGCTTATCCTTTGTATAAAGATAGTACGAAATATATAGATAAATTTTTCGAAATAATTTCGAAAGACAAAACAAAAAAATCATTAACTCTTATTGTTGATATTGGTTTAGGAGGAAAATATCAAGCAGATGGTGTTAGCTATTTCAAGATGAATATTGAAAAATTATTTATTAAAAATTCTAATTTAAGTTGTGAGCTTTTAAAAAACAGAAAACTTGAAGATATAGATAGTTTTTGGTTATTTTATTTGGACTCTCCTCAGCCTTTAACTTCAGTCCCTGATTATTTAAAAAAAATAAAAATTGATTGTGATAAAGTGTATTTTTCATTAGAAAGACAAATCAAATTAATTCAAAAGCAAAATCTAGTTTCTGAAATTACTACTGAAAACAAAGCGAATAAACTAAAATTAATAAACGATTTTATACCAAAAGGATATATTATGTTAGATAGTTTGTCAGGTTATATAAATACAGACAAATTATTAGATAAGATAATTGTATTAGCAGATATACAAGAATTCAAAAATAATGAATCAAGATTATTTATGATTTTGTTAAATGATAGTAAAAATGGATATGTCTTGAATTTGAAAAACCCTAATATTATTCCTTGCATAAAGTGTACAGGAGGAACAGGAGGAGAAGATTCTTATAGTGACTTATCTTATAAGGAGAATACGTTAAGTTTTAAACAAATGAAGATACTTGATTCAAAAATTGTTGAAATAAAATACGAGTTTTTAAATGATCGTAGTGATTTTAAATTAAATAATGTTTTCATCACAAATTCGAATTTAACAGAGGATTTAGAATATAAAGTAAAAATAATTGTACATGATAAAATTTCTTTAAAAGATTTCAATTATAATCTTTATGGTAGATATTTAAAATATTATACAAAAATAAATGACTCAGATGGATATACGAATTTACGAGAGAAAAAGAGCAGCTCATCAACTATACTTGAAAAAATTAAAACTGAAGAAAGTGTAGAAGTATTAGATAACTCAGACGATTGGTTATTAGTACAATCTAAAACCGGAAAAAAAGGATATATATATAAAACTAAAATTAAATCTGAGTAGTAAATAAACAATAAAGCTCCTTGACATATTGAAAGAAAAACCTCAGCTGGCAAGAGCGGGATGCTCTTGTTAGCTGGAGGAATTTTAGGCTAATTAAAATGAAGAAAAATGATTAAAATAATTAAAGAGATAATGAAGATAAAAAAAATAGCAATTAATACATTCTTAATTTTCATATTATTTAACATAGTAACCTCTTTTTAATTGATAATTCGGGAGATTGGGGGTTTGTTTTAATAAAATCTAAATCTAAAAATAGTTTCAGATAGCTGTAGAATGTTAATTAATTTTGAAAGAAACCTGAGAGTTAAAATGGTCTCATTGCACGCTATTGTTATGTTTTAACCCGAAAAAGCTTGTTATAAAGTAATGTAAATGTTAAAAATCAATATATTGTAAACACATAAATAAAATGAAAATAAATTTTTTAGTACTCTTTCTTGTTTTTGGCTTTAGTGTAAGGGCTCAGGATATTTCCATACAAGTTTTATCAGCTGTAGAAAAAGATAAAGTATTAGCTAATGCCGAAGTGATGATTCAGAGAAATGGAGAATCATCAGCAAAAAGAGTAACCAATTCTAGCGGTAGAGCAACAATTAATGGCGGCTTTCAGGATGATTCGAATACTTTACTGATTATTAAAAAAGAAAATTATTCAAGTTTGGTTGTAAAATGTCCTTGTAACGATTTAACATACGCATTAAGTCCAGTAATGAAAAATCTGGACGGAATGAGAATCGTTTTAAACTGGGGAAAATATCCAGAAGATCTGGATTCGCATTTGAGTTTTCCGGGGAATCATATTTATTTTGATCACAAAAAAGGAAGTTCTTCTAATCTTGATGTTGATGATACAAATAGTTATGGTCCTGAAACGATAACGATTAACAATAAAAAATTCGGACAAACCTATCATTATTTTGTGCATGATTATTCGAATAAAGAGGATTTAAATTCTTCAAAATTATCTGCCAGTGCGGCAAAAGTATTTGTTTACGTAGGCCAGTCATTGGTTAAAACATATTACATCCCAAAAAATAAGAAAGGAAATGTCTGGAATTTATTTAAAATAAATGAAAACGGAGAAATCATAGATATCAACACTATAATTTCAAAAACAGTAGACGAAGTTGGTATTGGCGGATCATCAAACGATGATAATCAGGAGGAGGTTTATGTATCTAATGACGATAAGAAAACAGCGCTTTTATTAAATAAAAAAGGAGATTTAGCCTATCAGGACAAAGATGTTGATGCAGCTTTAAATTTTTATAAACAAGCTATTGAATACAATCCTGTATTTGGTCAGGCGTATGGAAATTTAGGGTTGATGTATATTAAAAAAGGTTACAAGGCAGAAGCCATTTATTCAAACAGAAAAGCAATAACGTACGCTGCCGGTAACTCAATTAACACGACCAAAGCAAGTGCATATTACAATATTGCCAAGATTTTTGAGAACGACAATGATTTTGAGGAAGCATTAAACTATTACAAACTTGCAAAAGAGTTTAAGGAAAATACAGTTTATGACAATGCGATAATTAGAGTAGAAAATAAAATAAGAGGATAAGAAATAATACATCTTATTTCAAAATAAAAATTTAGAATTATGATAGAAAAATTAAATCATTTTCCCGTAAACTGGATCGATGGGATGAAGATCAATAAGAGCCATTTTTTATCGATTCAGGATAATGTGTCTGAGTTGGTAAACGATGCAATAGGTATACATACAACACCTATGAGTTATGGATTACTGGATTCAGGTAATCAAAACAAGGAATCAACAAAAATTACTTTAGGAATCGATAATCATAAATTACTTCGTGTACGCGTTGAAGAATGTCATGCGATTACTCCAAACGGTTCTAGAATTGAAATTAGTAAAAGCAATACAGATACTTTAGATCTTCAGGTTCCATATCCGGAAGATACTTATGAGATCAAAGCAGGAGAACAATTAGTTTTACTGGCCTGTATATCTGTTAATTCTAAAAAGAGGATTCCGTTTGGTGAGCCGGATCCGGACGAAGTTCCGCCAAGATATCCCTACACGCAACCGGAATATAAACTTCACTTAATCAAAGCCGAAGAATTTCGTACAGGGATAGGATACGGAGGTTTTTACCTGGCAATTGGTAAAGTTTTAATTGGCGATACTACGGTTCTTGACGAAAATTATATTCCGCCATCTGTTACAGTGGCTTGTCATCCAAAATTGGTAGACATGCAGGCGCAAATTGCACGTTCGTTTGGTCAGATTGAAATTTATTCAGTACAGATTTCTCAAAAAATTAACCGGGTACATCAAAATGGGGTTTTACCACAAACGGTAATGCAATTGGCAGACAATACCGGATATTTTTTAGGAACACATCTTACGCAGTTTCGTTGGTTTTCCCTGCATCAGCATCCTGCCGCGATGTTAAGCACAGTGGTTTCTTTTGCCAGAGTGATGAAAAATTTTATCGATTCAAAATCCGGTGCCGGAAAAGAAGAGTTACTGAATTATTTTGCTGAATGGTGTGATCTTTCACAAGGAGATCTTGAAATATTATTTACCTCACTTATTAATGCCGGTTACGACCATGTACATATTGATAAAACTGCTACACTGACGATGAATGCGCTGGCAAAAATTGAAACCTTATTTGAAACACTAAACAAGCTGGATTATATTGGGAAGAAAAGAGAAAATATCGAACTATTCGTTGCAGAAACGGACAAGAAAGATATTGTACAAAACCCAAAACGACATGGTTTTTTTATAAAAGATTAAAAATATAATAGTAATAAGTTATGGAAGTTTTAAACAAACAAGAACGTCAGAAAGCATTTTTTGCTTTTCTGGTTGCATTTTCCCTCACTTTTGTGGTGATGATAACTGCAATATCATTCAATTTTTATATGCCAAAAGCAGAAAATAAAATGCTGAAAGCAGAGAATGAAATGATGAAAAGAGAATACGATTATCAAACCAGTTTTTCGGTAAAAATTGATAGTATTAGAATGACAATTGACTCGATTAATTCGCCAAAAGTAGATAATGATTTTCAGCAGCGTCTGGCAAATGTTATGATTGCTAATATGTATCAAAAAGTACCAAAAGATACTACTGAGAATAAAAAATTATACAACAATGTTATTCTGGCATACAAGAATATTATTGATTATAAAAAGCAAATCAGAAGCCTTACTCATAATTCTCATTTAATAGACAGTTTAAACCAGTCGGCTAAAACGTATAAAGAAGAACTTGAAAAAGTAAGCAGGGATTTAGATGTCTGCCGTCAGATTTATCAAAATCAATAGATATAAATAATAGTACAAAATCAATAAAATAATCATTAAAAAATTAAAATTATGTTATCAAATTATGGAATTGGAGGTAATGAAGTAAAATTAGATGCAGATGAAGCAATCACTGCAATCCCTCAAAACAGAACACTTGTTGCTCAAAAATTAACTGTTGACGCACCCGTAAAACCAGAATTGGTTGAAGGAATTACAAGTGTTGAAAAAGCATTTGAGCATTTTAAACCAGAGGTTAAAGTAAATTTTGAAACTGTTGACGGAGCTACAAAAGTTGAAGCTTTGAACTTTAAAAACCTGGGCGATTTTGGTATCAAAGGAATTACATCACAGAGTAGTTTTTTATCTGATCTTGAGACAGAAAAAGATCAATATCAAAAAATTATTCGTCAGCTAAAATCGAATAAAATTTTGAAAGCTGCATTAGAAGATGGTGAAGCAAAACAAGCTTTGTTAGAAAGCCTGGGAACATTGATCAAAGAGTTAAAAGAAAACAAATAAGAATTTTAAAATATAAGATATGTCAAATAAAGAAGCATATAAAAGCAGTGACGTCGATACAGCAGTATTAGAACGTAAAGTAAGTGGAGGTTCAATTGAAAAAAATGTTGAGAAACTGGCTAAATACGGTGGTTTTGATTTATTGGAAATGTCAATTGAAGGAATTCAAAACCTAAATCCGGAGAGAAAAGCAAGAAGAAAAATTTTCCTTGGAGAAATCAACAAAGCTAAAGAAAGAGAAACACTTTTAAAGACATTAGAACTTTGGACTTCGGTTTTAAGCAGCAATGAGGCTTTGACGGATATGGTTGCGCAAAGTGAAGACAAAAGCAAAGAATCTGAAGCATTATTAAAAAAGAATTTGATTAAGGCTGTTGAAGATACAAGAGAAATCGAAGCTGCTTACAGAACAATCGCTTTGTTTTTCAAAAACACTGAAACGGATAAAGTTAAAAACGTTACGATCGTAAATGCTGATTTAGAGCAATTAAAAGATCTTGATAATACTCGTTTTATCGATGCAATTCACTCTGAATTAGTTGATAATTACGATCGTTTAGACCTTAAAAACAACTACGGTATTTTAGTAATTCCTGGTTATTTAGGTTCAAATAAAGTAATTGAAAAATGGGCCAAAATTGCACATGAAAATAAAGTAATGTTAGTTACAGATTTCGAACATCTTGATGAACCGGATGATGTAATGGAAATGTTTGATGCTGCTGCTTTAACTGGTGGTGAAGTATATCGTTCAAACGTAATCATGACTTGTAACTGGTTGGTAGGCCGCGGTAGATTTGACCAAATTGGTGAAAGTGAAGATTTACACATAGCTCCGTCTGCAGCACTTGCAGGAAAAATTTACAAAACATTAATGTCTCAGGTTACTGCAGGTAAAAAGTTTGGTGGAATCAATGAAGTTGACGGCGTAAAATTTGATCTTAAGAAAAGTGAAATTGCAAATCTTGAAAACTTAGGATTAGTTCCTATGGTAAACGAGTACGGAAAAGTAATGGCTTTTTCTGCAAAAACATTGTTTAGCGGAGATAACTTAGGATTACAAACTTATTCTGTAGTGCGTGTTTTTGATTATGTGACTAAAGTATTAAT
>NZ_JAYSPC010000043.1:0-176409 GCF_043722275.1 Flavobacterium sp.
AATTAGTAGTTAATTTGCACCTTTAAGTTCAAAAACGTATTGAAATGTTATAAAGAAAGGACGAGGGATTAGACCCGATGAATCCTTAGCAACCCTTCGTTAATTCGAAGAAGGTGCTGCATTCTACCACGCCCAAACGTGGAAAGATAACAACAAGAATTTTTCTAGTTTCATTCTAGTACTTTCTTTCTAATATTTCCACATACAAATCAATAATAAAAAGATTTGAAATTGGAAAATATACCAAGTCCCATTATAATTCATGATTTCATCACCGAAAGTGGTGCATCATATCATTCCTTACCATTAAGTTTTACCATTTCTGGTTTGCCATTATATAGCGCGCCTATTGTTTTGGTCAATCACGCTTTAACCGGAAATGCTCAGGTTACAGGTGAAAACGGCTGGTGGAATGATTTAATTGGCAACGAAAAAACAATCGATACCCACAGATATACCATATTGGCATTTGACGTTCCCGGAAACGGAAATGATTCGTTTGTAATCGAAAACTATCAGGATTTTACAACCAGAGATATTGCCCGTATTTTTATAAAAGGCTTAGAAGCCTTAAATATTCAACAGGTTTACGCTATTATTGGCGGTTCTGTAGGTGGAGGAATTGCCTGGGAAATCCTTGCACTAGAACCTCATATCACACAAAACTTAATTCCAATTGCTACAGATTGGAAATCTACAGACTGGATGATTGCCAATTGTTATTTACAAGAGCAAATCCTTAACAATTCTTCAAAACCTATTGAAGACGCCAGAATCCATGCAATGTTGTGTTATCGATCTCCTGAATCATTCAAAGAAAAATTTCAACGCACGATCAACAACCAACTTTTGATTTTTAATATCGAAAGCTGGCTCGCACATCACGGCGAAAAATTACAAAAGAGATATCAATTGGCATCGTATAAGCTGATGAACCAATTGCTCAAAACCATAGATATTACCAGAAATAGTGCCGATTTCGAAACTTTAATGTCCAGAACAAATGCAGCGATTCATATTATCGGAATCAACTCTGATTTGTTTTTTACACCAAAAGAAAATCGGGAAACTTTTAATGAATTAAAAAAGTTCAAAGACAATGTCTTTTACAGCGAAATAGATTCTGTTCACGGACATGACGCTTTTTTAATCGAGTACAAACAATTAGATCATTTACTTGCCGATATTTTTAAGGCAGAAACAATAGAAAAATAAAATGAAAATATTAAAATTTGGAGGTAAATCATTATCAAATGGAGAAGGACTTAACAAAGTAGTTTCAATCATTTCTGATAAAGTAAATCAAGGAGAACAAATTGCAGTTGTCGTTTCCGCTCGTGGAAAAGCCACAGATGAATTAGATTATATTTTGAAACTTGCCGCTAAAAACGGTGATTACAAACCATTATTTCAGAATTTCAAAACCTATCAAATTTCAGATTATCCTGAGGTAGATTTATCTGAAGAATTTAATATTTTAGAAAAACTTTTTGAAGGAGTTAGTTTAATTGGAGATTACAGCAACAAAATCAAAGATCAGATTTTGTCTAAAGGCGAATTGCTTTCGGCAAAATTATTAACTGCAATTTTAAAAGAAAAAGGAATTCCGGCTAATTTTGTTGATTCACGTGAATTACTTAAAACCGATTCAAAATTTGGGGATGCACAGCCTCTAGAACAACTTTCTAAGAAAAATGTCATTAATTATTTTAAACAGCATAACGGTTCAACGGTTAATATTGTAACCGGTTTTATTGGTTCAAACAATAATAATGATACTACAACTTTAGGCAGAAACGGCAGTAATTATACAGCATCGTTAATTGCTAATTATTTAAATGCCGAAGAACTTCAAAACTTCACGCACGTTGACGGAATTTATACGGCAAATCCTGATTTGGTTGCCGATGCTAAAAAAATCGAATTTTTATCTTTTAATGAAGCGAATGAGTTGGCGAATTTTGGAGCAACTATTTTGCATGCCAAAACAATAATCCCTTTATTAGAAAAAAATATTCCACTTCGTATTTTAAATACTTTCAATCATGAAAATCGCGGAACTTTAATTACTTCAGATTCGACTAAAGAAGGAATTAAAACACTTTCGGTTTTAGAGAATTTATCATTGGTAAATCTTGAAGGTCGCGGATTACTTGGAAAAGCAGGCGTTGATGCGCGAATTTTCAAGGTAATGGGCGATCATAATATCAGCGTAAGTATTATTTCGCAAGGTTCTTCAGAAAGAGGAATCGGTTTGGTTGTCGCTACAGATAAAGCAACTACAGCAATGATCGAATTAGAAAAAGAGTTCGAAAACGACTTTTATTCTAAAGATGTAAACCAGATTACAGTAACAGATAACGTTTCGGTCATTTCGATTATTGGTCAGGATTTAAGTACTTTCCACAAACCATATACTGCATTAATTAAAAATAAAATTGTTCCAATTTTGTTTAACAACACCGTTACGGGTAAAAACGTGAGTTTGGTTGTTAAAAAATCAGAACTTAATAAAGCATTAAACGTAATTCACGGAGAGATTTTTGGAGTTTCCAAGAAAATCAACATCGCTATTTTTGGTCACGGATTAGTGGGCGGAACTCTAATCAACCAAATCTTGGAATCTACCGCAGCGATCGAAAAACGTAAAGATATTAAGCTGAATGTTTTTGCAATTGCGAACTCTAAGAAATTACTTTTAAATAAAAATGGCGTAACTTCAAACTGGAAAAATGACATTCAGAAAGACGGACTTGAATATACGATCAATGATGTAATTGCGTATGCAAACCAACATCATCTTGAAAATTTAATTGCGATTGATAATACCGCAAGTACCACTTTTGTAGAAAATTATATTTCGTTGATAGAAAGTAGTTTTGACTTGATTTCATCTAATAAAGTTGCCAATACATTAAGCTATGGTTTTTATAAAGAATTGAGAAAATCTTTAGCAGATAATCAGAAGAATTATTTGTACGAAACTAATGTTGGTGCAGGATTACCATTAATTGACACCATAAAATTATTACATCTTTCGGGTGAAAATATCACAAAAATAAAAGGAGTTTTCTCAGGAACTTTGAGTTATTTATTCAATAATTTTTCTTTAAAAGATGCTCCTTTTAGCGAGATTCTGCAAGAAGCAATTGATAACGGATATACAGAACCGGACCCGCGTGAGGATTTATGCGGAAATGATGTAGGAAGAAAATTATTGATTTTAGCCAGAGAATTAGATTTACAAAATGAGTTTGAAGAAATCTCTATTCAGAATTTAATTCCGGAACATTTACGTGATGGAAATGTTGCTGATTTCCTGACTAAACTAAAAGAATTTGACCCAATTTACGAGAAAATAAAAGCCGATCAAAAACCAAATCACGTTTTAAGATACATTGGTGAATTGTCTGGAGATTTACAAAACGACAAAGGAATTCTGGAAGTGAAATTAGTTTCAGTACCATCAGATACAGCTTTAGGCGGATTAAAAGGTTCAGATTCTTTCTTCGAAATATACACAGAATCTTACGGAGATCGTCCAATTGTAATTCAGGGAGCCGGTGCAGGTTCTGCTGTAACAGCGAGAGGAGTTTTTGGAGATATTTTAAGATTATCAGATAAAGGGTAATTGATTTTAGTCCCGAAGACTCGGGATAGAGTTCAGATTTTAGATTTTGAACTCAAACAAAACAAAAAACAAAAAACATGAAAGTAACCTTAAACAGAGTAAACGACGCGTTTCATTTTAAACTCAAAAATGAGCGTGGACATGTAGTTGATGTTGATAGCCGAGCCGAATTTGGCGGAAGCGATTTAGGTGCAAGTCCAATGGAATTAGTATTGATGGGAGTTGCGGGATGCAGTGCCATTGATATGATTTCGATTTTAAAGAAACAGCGTCAGGAAATAACCTCATTTAATGCTGAGGTAGAAGGTGAACGTGTACAAATTGGCGAAGCAAAACCTTTTAAAGAAATCAATGTCGTTTTTTATCTAGAAGGCGATATCAACCCTAAAAAGGCACATCGTGCTGCACAACTTTCTTTCGAGAAATATTGTTCAGTAGCCAAAACGGTTGAACCAACAGCTACAATAAAATACAAGGTTGTTCTGAATAATAGCCCCCTAACCCCCGAAGGGGGAACTAGCAACTAATAAATGAAAAAATATTTTTGCTTATAATTAATATGAATTTCTCCGTATTCAACTCCCTTCCCATTGGGGAGCGTTGGGGAGGGGACAAAAAACACACAATGAACGAACAAGAACTTGGTTTTGAAACTCAAGCCATAAGAACACAATTAGAAAGAACTCAGTATCTGGAGCATTCGGTGCCACTATACTTATCGTCAAGCTTTGTATTTGAAGATGCCGAAGATATGAGAGCTTCCTTTACAGAAGAAAAGGAAAGAAATATTTACAGCCGTTTCAGTAATCCAAATACGACTGAATTTGTAGATAAAATTTGCAAAATGGAAGGCGCAGAAGCCGGTTATGCTTTTGCAACAGGAATGGCAGCAGTTTATTCAACATTTGCGGCTTTACTAAATGCAGGAGATCACATCGTTTCTGCAAGCAGCGTTTTTGGTTCAACTCATGCGTTGTTTATGACGTATTTCCCAAAATGGAATATTGAAACTTCGTATTTTGAAATCAACAAACCAGAAACGATTGAAGCTTTAATCAAACCAAATACGAAAATATTATACGCAGAGTCGCCAACAAATCCTGGTGTTGATGTAATTGATTTACAATTGTTGGGAGATATTGCTAAAAAACACAATCTGATTTTAATTATCGATAACTGTTTTGCAACGCCATATATTCAGCAGCCAATAAAATTTGGCGCACATTTAGTAGTACATTCCGCTACAAAATTAATTGACGGACAAGGTCGTGTTTTAGGTGGAGTGACGGTTGGTAGCGAAGATTTAATCAGACAAATTTATTTGTTTTCAAGAAATACAGGTCCGGCTTTGTCACCATTTAATGCCTGGATTTTATCAAAAAGTTTAGAAACTTTAGTAGTTCGTGTTGAAAAGCACTGTGAGAATGCATTAAAAGTTGCGGAGTTTTTAGAAGCGCATCCAAATGTGAATAGTGTGAAATATCCATTCCTGAAATCACATCCGCAATATGAAATCGCTAAAAAGCAAATGCTTTTAGGTGGTAATATTATTGCATTTGAAATCAAAGGCGGAATTGAAGCAGGGCGACAATTTTTAGACAAAATAAAACTGTGTTCATTATCAGCTAATATTGGTGATACAAGATCAATTGTAACACATCCGGCTTCAACAACACACAGTAAATTATCTGAAGAAGATCAATTAGCAGTAGGTATTACACAAGGTTTAGTGCGTGTTTCTGTAGGTTTAGAAACCGTAAAAGATGTAATTGCTGATTTAGAACAAGCACTTGCTTAATTCTAAATTTTAGATTTAAGACTTTAGATTTAAAAGTTAAAGACATTTCGATATATGTAAATAGCGATTTTCAGCTGTAAATAATACAGTGAAAATCGCTATTTTTTTAAACTATACTAATTTAGTAGAACTTAGTTTTTCATTCTGTTATTATTCTCGTTCAAAAAGCTTATTTTTGTTGCAGAAAAATATTCAGTTGTTATTTTAGCTTACCCGAAAGCTATCGGAACTAAAATCACATTCTAAATCTAAAATATATATAAGTGCTTTCAAAGAAAACAAAATACGGAATTAAAGCTTTAACATATTTGGCAAGGAGAGAAAATAACGAACCTGTACAAATTGCCGAAATTGCCAGAAGCGAACATATTTCGATAAAATTTTTAGAGAGTATTTTGCTTTTACTTAGAAATTCTGGTTTCCTTGGTGCAAAAAAAGGAAAAGGCGGAGGTTATTATCTGATAAAAGATCCCAAAGATATCAGTATGGCAAAAGTATATCGTATTCTTGAAGGACCAATTGCATTACTGCCTTGTGCAAGTCATAATTTTTATGAAAGATGCGATGACTGCGATGATGAAACCACTTGTGCAGCAAGACGTTTAATGATGGAAGTTAGAGATAATACACTTAAGATATTAGAAAGTAACTCTTTGGCAGATATCGCTTTTTAATTTTAAACCATATAAGTTATATAAGTTAATATAAGCGTTGCTTTAAAAATATCAGTTTTAGTAAATAAACTTATATTTTAAACCATATAAAGTTATATAAGGCAA
The DNA here is from genome assembly GCF_043722275.1 of Flavobacterium sp. Lineage (GTDB taxonomy): Bacteria > Bacteroidota > Bacteroidia > Flavobacteriales > Flavobacteriaceae > Flavobacterium. Next base: position 6,209 of record NZ_JAYSPC010000043.1, read on the forward strand.
CATAAGCGTTGCTTTAAATATCAGTTTTAGTAAATAAACTTATATTTTAAACCATATAAGTTATATAAGGCAATATAAGCGTTGCTTTAAAATATCAGTTTTAGTAAGTTGTATTAAATGAACTTATATCACTTATATGGTTGGAGAAATTAAAATATCAGTTTATATCCGGCTATAAAAAGCATTATTGCAATAGCATTTCTAAGGAATAAATCAGGAACTTTTCCGCTTAACATACTTCCTATAACAATCCCCGGAAGCGATCCCATTAATAATTGAGCTAGTAAAACTAAATCGAGATTTCCCATTGAGGCGTGTCCAATCCCGGCAACAAGCGTTAAAGGAACGGCGTGAGCAATCTCAGTTCCTACCAAACGTGGCGTTGGCAAGAGCGGATAAAGAAAAAATAATGTAACCGTCCCTAACGCACCTGCGCCTATAGAAGTAAGAGTTACGGTTGCACCTAATAAAACGCCAATTCCTATAGTTAACATATTTTGAGTATGGCTTTCGCTATGAAATCGATCTCCGGCATGTTTTTGAGAAAGCACTAATAATTTCTTTTTAAATAAAATGGCAATTGATGTAAAAAGCAAAGCCCAGCCTAAACTATATTTTATGACAGCATTTATAGTCGAAATATCTGTTTTAATACTGTTCAAAATCCACAAAGTCAGCAATGCTGCAGGAACACTTCCTAAAGTAAGCCAGCCCGTAATTTGCCAATTGATATTGCCTTTTTTATGATGTACAAATACGCCTCCCATTTTAGTAAACGCAGCATATAATAAGTCCGTACCTACTGCCGTTGTTGGTGGGATTCCAAACCACAATAAAATTGGAGTCATTAAAGAACCGCCTCCAACACCTGTCAACCCTACTATAAAACCAACGACTAAACCTGCAATAACAAGACCTATTTGAAAATCCATCTATAAATATTTACTGTAAAAATAACAACAATTTTATAATTATCCTATGGATGTGGTAGACATTAAAAGGCTATTTTAATAATGGAGATAATTCAGTTGTTATGTTGTTGTTTTGTAGTTATTTACCTGTTTTAACTTATTCTCATAATTTGTGAAATTCCCTGAAGTGCTTTTCAAGTTAAATGAAAGAGAACTAGAGATGTAAAAAAATTAAATATTACTTTGATATTTAGAAATAAGTAGTAATTTTGCGTAGTAATCTATTAAGCCGATAGGGTAATAGTTTAAATAAAATGAAACATTATCATATGGAGAAGGAATTAAAAATAAACAGTGTTGATTTTAAGTCTGATACAGCGCTAAAAGAAAAATTATGGGTAGCAATACCTGTTGCTTTATTAGTGGGTTTGTTGACGGTATTAATATACAATCATTACGCTGATTTTTCCTGGAACGGACTTGTTGAAGGTTTTAATGAGGATTTTCTAGCCTTTTTCCTGATAGGTGTTTTTGCACAATTAGTTGATGGTACTTTAGGAATGGGTTACGGAGCAACTTCTACGTCATTTTTATTAGCTTACGGAGTTCCGCCGGTTATTAGCAGCACAGGAGTACACGTTGCAGAAATGTTTACAACCGGAGCATCGGCAATTTCGCATCATCGATTTGGGAATATCAATAAAAAGCTGGTAAAAAATTTATTAATCCCAGGAGTTTTAGGTTCAATTATTGGAGCTTATTTATTGTCAGATGTTATTAATGGAGATGTTATAAAGCCATTTATTGCAGTTTATATGATTGTTTTAGCGGTTATAATTATCAGAAAAGCATTAAAAAAAACAATCGTAAAAAAGAAAACTAAGAAATTAGGAATTCTTGCCACTTTTGGAGGTTTTATGGATGCTGTTGGCGGCGGAGGCTGGGGTCCAATTGTAACTTCGACGTTATTAGGAAGAGGAAGAAACCCAAGATATACAATAGGTTCTGTAAATGCTGCCGAGTTCGCGGTTTCATTTGCCAGCGGAATCACTTTCATGCTTTTTGGCGGAATCCACGGTTGGCAGGTTATTATAGGTTTAATTGTAGGAGGAGTAATTGCAGCGCCGGTTGGAGCTTATTTGGTAAACAAAATCCAAAGAAAACCAATGATGATTGCAGTTGGAATTTTAATTATATTATTGAGTTTAAAAACATTATCTAAATTATTGTAATAGATTTTTACGAAGGAGAATAACATGAATGCAAAAGATATAACAGTATTATTAGACATAACAAAGGATTTTTCGCTTGACGAAACATTAATTTTTTTAGCCAATCAATATCCGGGAAAAGTAATTTTTTCAACTTCTTTTGGTCAGGAAGATCAGGTCATTACAGATTTTATTGCAAAAAGTAATCAGGATATTACCATTTTTACTTTAGATACCGGAAGGTTATTTCAGGAAACGTACGATGTTTTTCATAAGACATTAAAAAAATACAAAAAACCAATTGAGGTTTATTTTCCGGAAGCAACAGCGGTAGAAAGTTTACTGAAGCAAAAAGGACCAAACAGCTTTTATGATTCGGTTGAAAACAGAAAAGAATGTTGTTTTATTCGAAAAGTAGTTCCGTTAAGGAAAGCTTTAGCAGGAAACTCAGTTTGGATTACAGGTTTAAGAGCTGAACAATCTGAAAACAGAAACGACTTGCAATTGTTTGAATACGACAGAGGTTTCGAAATCATCAAATTCAATCCGTTATTAAAATGGACTTTAGAAGAAGTTGAAACGTATTTATCAGAAAACAATGTTCCTCAAAATGCTTTACACAAACAAGGCTTCATAAGCATAGGCTGTGCGCCATGTACAAGAGCCATTTTTCCTGGCGAAGATATCAGAGCCGGAAGATGGTGGTGGGAATCCAGCCATAAAGAATGTGGTTTGCATGGGGCGAAGAAGGAGTAAAGAGGCAAGATTAGAGAGGCAAGATTAAAGAGAATAGAATAAAGAATATAGATTTTAAGTTCCGGAGGAACGATTCATATTGTAGCGTCGGGTTTCAACCTGATGGAGGAGAAATGTTCATATTGTAGCGTCGGGTTTCAACCTGATGGAGGAGGAACGATTCATATTGTAGCGTCGGGTTTCAACCCGATAGAGGAGGAACGATTTATATTGTAGCGACGGGTTTCAACCCGATGGAGATTCCAAAAATGGATTTTGATCGTTGAAATAGAAAATAATTTATATTGTAGCGTCGTCCCGAGATTTCGGAATAACCTGATGGAGATATTTCAAAAACGGGTTTCAATCCGTTGAAAAACAAAAACAAAAAACACAGCATAACGATAGTCTTATAGGTTTTAGATTAAACTCACAGCGATCTGAAACTAAAAACTGTCAAGCATTAAACAAAATATCAAATGAGTTCAGTATTAAAAACAAACGCTTTAGAGAGTGAAGCGATATACATTTTCAGAGAAGTAATTTCGCAATTTGACAAACCTGTTTTACTTTTTTCTGGAGGAAAAGATTCTATAACATTAGTGCGTTTGGCACAAAAAGCATTTTTTCCTGCTAAGATTCCGTTTCCTCTTTTGCATGTTGATACAGGACATAATTTTCCTGAAACAATTGCTTTTAGAGACAAATTGGTTGAGGAATTAGGATTGGAATTAATCGTTCGTAATGTTCAGGATGCTATTGATGAAGGAAAAGTTGTTGAAGAAACCGGAAAATATTCCAGTAGAAACAGTTTGCAAACGATCACACTTTTAGACGCTATCGAAGAATTTAAATTTGATGCTTGTATTGGTGGCGCGCGTCGTGATGAAGAAAAAGCAAGAGCAAAAGAACGTATTTTTTCAGTTCGTGATGACTTTGGTCAATGGGATGAAAAAAACCAGCGTCCGGAGTTATTTGATATTTTGAATGGAAAAATAGAAAATGGACAAAACGTTCGTGTTTTTCCAATTTCAAACTGGACAGAATTAGATGTTTGGAGTTATATCGAAAAAGAACATATCGAGATTCCATCAATCTATTTTTCACATAAAAGAAAAGTTTTTTTGAGAGACGGTTTAATCTGGTCGCATTCTCCTTTTGTGTACCAAGAAGAAGACGAACAAATCGAAGAAAGAATTGTTCGCTTCAGAACCGTTGGAGATATGACTTGTACTGCTGCAGTTGATTCTTATGCCGAAACCATTCAGGAAGTTGTTGGAGAAATCAGAACTTCGACAATTTCTGAAAGAGGAGCCAGAATCGATGATAAACGTTCTGAAGCCGCAATGGAGAAAAGAAAACAACAAGGGTATTTTTAATTATTAATTGTGAATTATAAATTATTAATGCAATTCAGAATTAATTAAAAGTTAGATCAAAAAAACATACAGCTTTTAAAATTTAGTGAAAGCGTTTCAACAACTTGAAACATTAAACTTGAAACAAAAATTTTAAACCTGAAACAAAATAACAGAATGGAAGTTTTAAAAATAGCAACAGCAGGAAGTGTAGATGACGGAAAAAGTACTTTGATTGGAAGATTATTGTACGATACAAAATCATTGACGACTGACAAAATAGAAGCAATCGAAAAAAGCAGTAAACAAAAAGGTTATGATTATCTTGATTTTTCATTGGCAACTGATGGTTTGGTAGCCGAAAGAGAACAAGGAATCACGATTGATGTTGCGCATATTTATTTTTCGACTGCAAAGAAAAGTTACATTATTGCCGATACTCCGGGTCACGTAGAATATACCAGAAACATGGTTACGGGAGCATCGACTTCTCAGGTTTCTATTATTTTAATTGATGCCAGAAAAGGAGTAATCGAGCAAACGTACCGTCACTTTTTTATCAATAATTTATTGAGAGTAAAAGAGGTAATTGTAGCGATCAACAAAATGGATTTAGTTGATTATTCTGAAGAAGTTTACAACAAAATCAAAGCAGATTTTCAGGCATTAAATGCTAAAAGTACTTTCAAAGAACAAAACGTAAGTTACATTCCGTTAAGTGCAATCAATGGCGGAAATGTGGTTGATCAGTCAAAAGATATGCCTTGGTATGATGGACAAACCGTTTTAGAGCATTTAGAAGGATTACATTCTTCGGATGTTTTTGAAACAGGAAAAGCACGTTTTCCGGTTCAGACTGTTATTCGTCCAAAGACAGAAGAATACCATGATTTTAGAGGTTACGCAGGAAAATTATACGGAAACTCCATTAAAGTGGGGGATGCTGTAACAGTTTTGCCTTCTTTAACCGAATCAAAAGTAGCAAAAATACATTTTTTCGATAAAACATTTGATGAAGCCGTTGCAGGTTCTTCGATTACAATCGAATTAGAAAATGATATCAATGTAACAAGAGGGGATATGATTGTAAAATCATCAGAACTTCCAAAAATTGAAAAAGAAATCACCACAACAGTTTGCTGGATGGACAGTAAAAAACTGGTTGCAGGTACAAAATATATCGTTCAGCATAATACCAATTCAGTTTTGGCAAAAGTAGAAAGTATCAAAAATACCATCTCAACTGATTATTCCGGAACGAAAGAAGCTTCACAATTAGCCATAAACGAAATTGGGGAAGTAACTATTAAATTAAGTAAGCCCTTATATTTTGATGCTTACAACGACAATAAATCAAACGGAGCTTTTATCTTAATTGATACCGCAACGAACACAACAGCAGGAGTAGGATTTATTAGGTAAATCCCCCAAGCCCCCGAGGGGGGAAATGATTAAAGAGTCTATAAAATAATAATACTCCAGTTTTACTCCTTCCCCTTCGGGGAGGGTTGGGGAGGGGAAAGCAAATAAAAATGGAAAGTTTTAGAACAGAAATAGAAAATCCGATTGTTCAGAAAGAGATCATCGATTTAGAAAAAAAGATTCATTTATTCCGTGGAGGAAAAATTGATGATGAGCGTTTTCGTAGTCTTCGTTTAGCGCGTGGAATTTACGGACAACGTCAGGAAGGCGTTCAAATGATTCGTATTAAGTTGCCTTATGGTAAAGTAACCAGTGAGCAATTGGTGCGTATTACTAAGGTTTCTGATGAATATTCTACAGGACGTTTGCACATTACAACGCGTCAGGACATTCAGATTCATTATGTAAGTCTTGACAGAACTCCGGAACTTTGGGCAAATCTAGCAAAAGACGATGTTACCTTGCGTGAAGCTTGTGGTAATACCGTTAGAAATATCACAGGAAGCGAATTAGCTGGTGTAGATGTAAACGAACCATTTGATGTTTCTCCTTATGCACACGCTTTATTTCAATATTTATTAAGAAATCCAATCTGTCAGGAAATGGGACGTAAATTCAAAATTTCGTTCTCATCATCTGATGAAGATACGGCTTTGAGTTATTTACACGATTTAGGATTTATTCCAAAAATTGTTGATGGCGTTCGTGGTTTCAAAATCATGTTAGGCGGAGGTTTAGGATCTCAGCCAGCACATGCCGAATTACTTTCGGAATTTGTTCCTGCAAACCAAATCATTCCAACCGCAGAAGGGGTGATTCGTGTTTTTGACCGATACGGAGAACGTGCAAAAAGAATGAAAGCGCGTTTGAAATTTTTAATCAAAGAAATAGGAAGAGATACTTTCATGGATTTGGTCGAAAAAGAGAAAAAAGCAATCGCTTTTGAAACATACGAAATAGACACAACAGCTTTTGAAACTCCAATTCCCGAAACATTATTGCCAGTTCCGTCAGTAACTATTGATGATACTGCAGCTTATGAAGCGTGGAAAAAATCAAATGTAATTGCTCAAAAGCAAGAAGGTTATTCGGCTATTGGGATCAAAGTTTTATTAGGAGATTTTTATACAGATAAGGCAAGATTATTAGCAGATTTAATTAAGAATTACGCCGCAAACGAATTGCGTTTTACATTGCGTCAAAACATTGTAATTCGTCACGTAAAAAATGAAAATTTACCATTCTTTTATCAGGAGCTGACTAAATTAGGATTTGTAGATTTAGGATATAATTCTACCGCAGATATTACGGCATGTCCCGGTACAGATACTTGTAATTTGGGGATTGCAAGTAGTACCGGAATTGCAGAAGAACTTGAAAAAGTTTTAAATGCAGAATACCCACAGTACTTAAACAACCGCGAGATCGAGATTAAAATCTCTGGTTGTATGAATGCTTGTGGTCAACATAATATGTCTGCAATTGGTTTTCAGGGAATGTCGATCAATTCAGGAAAATTAGTAGCACCGGCATTGCAGGTTTTATTAGGAGGAGGAAGATTAGGAAACGGATCAGGACGTTTTGCTGATAAAGTAATCAAAATTCCAAGTCGTAGAGGACCAGATGCGTTGCGTACGATCTTAAATGATTTTGATGCCAATGCAAACGGAGAAAAATTCCTTAATTATTACGATCTAAAAGGAGAAAAGTATTTCTATGAAATTTTAAAACCTTTCGCAGACGTAACCAATTTAACCGAAGCTGATTTTGTTGATTGGGGAAATGCTGATAATTACGTAAAAGCAGTTGGAGTTGGAGAATGTGCCGGAGTTGTTATAGATTTAGTAGCGACTTTATTATTAGAAGCCAAAGATAAATTGACTTTTGCACAAGAATCTTTCGACGAAAATAAATGGTCAGATGCAATTTATCATGCTTACGCAGGATTTGTAAATGGTGCAAAAGCCTTGTTGCTTTCAGAAAACGAAAAAACGAATAATCACGCCGGGATTGTTGATTTATTTGACACCGTTTTTATTGCAACCGATAAAATTCAATTGCCAACAACATTTAGAGAATTAGTGTATCAAATCAATCAAACAGAACCTTCAGAAGCGTTTGCAAAACAATATATTCAGGAAGGAATTTCATTTTTTGATACAATAGAAAAATACAGAGCTCAAGAATTAGCAAATGCTTAATATCATAAAACCCAAAGTAACTTTAGTTGGCGCAGGTCCGGGAGATCCTGATTTGCTTACGCTGAAAGCCGTAAAAGCACTAGCTGAAGCGAATGTGGTCTTATACGATGCATTGGCCAATGAAGAAATATTAGCACACGCTCCTAAAAATGCCATCAAAATTTTTGTTGGAAAAAAAATAGGAAATCACACTTATACGCAAGATCAAATCAATCAGTTAATTGTAGATAATGCTTTAACGTACGGAAATGTCGTGCGTTTAAAAGGCGGAGATCCGTTTATTTTCGGGCGTGGAAGCGAAGAAATAGAATTCATAGAAAGTTTCGGAATCCCAACAATTGTCGTACCAGGAATTTCTTCGGTAGTAGCAGTTCCTGCAAGTCTTGGAATTTCGATTACAAAACGAGGAGTTTCAGAAAGTTTTTGGGCAATTACAGGAACAACTTCTGATAGAAAATTATCTTCAGATGTAGCTTTGGCAGCACAATCATCTGCAACAGTCGTTATTTTAATGGGAATGCACAAATTGCCTCAAATTATCGATTTGTTTCAAAAAGAAAACAAAGGCAATTTACCCGTAGCGATCATTCAAAACGGAACAACTTCTGATGAAAAAGTAGGCGTTGGAACAGTTGATTCGATTTTAGAAGTTGTAAAACAACAAAAGTTGAGTTCGCCAGCGATTATTGTCCTCGGCGAAGTTGTCCGCGAAAGCAATAAATTAAAAGGATTCTACGAAGAGTTTCTATCAAAAGAAATTGCAAGATAAAGTTCCGTAGGAACGATTAATATTGTAGCGTCGTCCCGAGGCTTCGGGATTAACCCGATGAACGCTTGATTATAACGTCGGATTTTAACTGGTTGTATAATAATAGCATCGGGGTTTCAACCGATGTTGTCAAAGAAGCGTCGAATTTTAATTCGACGTTGTTAAGAATAAATCATCTAATTTTGATTGGATGAAAATAAATTAAAATGGAACAGAACGAATTATATCCAATATTCTTAAAACTTCACAACCTGAATGTTTTAATTGTTGGAGGAGGAAATGTAGGATTAGAAAAGCTTTCTTTTTTACTAAAGTCAAGTCCAAATGCAAATGTTGAGGTTGTAGCACCGGATTTTCATTTAGAAATTAAAGTTTTAGCTGAAAATCATCCTTCAATTAAATTGACAGAGGCGAAGTTCAAAAAAAAGATGCTCAAAAAACGTCACATGGTAATTGCTTGTACCGATGATTTAAAAGTCAATAAAAAAGTATACGATTTATCCAGAAAGCGTTATTTGATTTGCAATATTGCCGACACACCGGATTTATGTGATTATTATTTAGGCGGAATCGTAACGAAAGGAAATGTAAAAATCGCCATTTCGACCAACGGAAAATCGCCAACAACTGCCAAAAGATTACGGGAGTTTTTTGAAGAAGTAATTCCGGAGGATATTAATAAAATGGTAGAAAACCTCAATGAGTATCGAAAGACGTTGAAAGGCGATTTTGAAGACAAGGTTAAAAAGATGAACGAAATTACCGCATCATTAAAAAATAAAGAATAGTAAGAGTTCCGGAGGAACGGTTCATATTGTAGCGTCGTCCCGAGGCTTCGGGATTAACCCGATGAAATGTTAGGCAGAGAAATCAATGATAAAAATCATTGTCAGAAGAATAAATTATTCGTTTCTTTGTGTTATTAAGAATGATTATAAACAACACCATAATGATTAAAACAGATATACTTATAATTGGAGCAGGACCAACAGGTTTATTTGCCGTTTTCGAGGCAGGATTATTAAAATTAAAATGTCATATTTTAGATGCTTTACCACAAGCAGGAGGACAACTTTCAGAATTGTATCCAAAAAAACCTATTTATGATATTCCTGGTTTCCCAGAAGTTTTAGCAGGAGATTTAGTTGATAATTTACAAGAACAAATTAAACAATTTGAACCAGGTTATACACTAGGAGAAAGAGCTGAAACAATCGAAAAACAAGAAGACGGAAGTTTCATTGTAACATCAAATAAAGGAACTAAATTTCACGCGCCGGTAATTGCCATTGCTGGAGGTTTAGGAAGTTTTGAGCCTCGTAAGCCACTTATTGAAGATATTGAGTTTTATGAAGACAAAGGAGTAAAATACTTCATTAAAAATCCGGAGAAATTCAGAGATAAAAGAGTTGTAATTGCCGGAGGAGGAGATTCAGCATTAGACTGGAGTATTTTCCTTTCGAATATAGCTTCAGAAGTAACTTTAATTCACCGCAGAAACGAATTTAGAGGAGCTTTAGATTCTGTAGAAAAAGTACAGGAACTAAAGACATCCGGAAAAATCAAACTAATTACCCCCGCAGAAGTAATCGGTATTAATGGTGCTGAACATATTGAATCGTTAGATATCGAAGAAAATGGTGCACATCGTACTATTGAAACAGATTATTTTATTCCGCTTTTCGGATTAACACCAAAATTAGGCCCAATCGCAGACTGGGGATTAGATATCGAGAAAAATGCCATTAAAGTAAACAACGCATTAGATTACCAAACTAATATTCCGGGAATCTTCGCTATCGGAGATGTTAACACTTATCCAGGAAAATTAAAACTGATTCTTTGTGGTTTCCACGAAGCGACATTAATGTGTCAGGCAGCATATCAAATCATCAATCCAGGTAAAAAATATGTGCTTAAATATACAACAGTTTCAGGTGTAGACGGTTTCGACGGAACTCGTAAAGAAGCGCCGAAAGCAGTTGTTAAGGCGATTGTTTAGTCTGAGGTTCTGAGTTGCTAAGCGACTAAGTTTCTAAGATTTTATATATAAAGCTCAAACTTGTAATATAGTTTGAGCTTTTTTTATTCATAATGTATATAATCCCAACGGGATGTTATATTTATAGAATTACCGATATTTGTTGTTCGAAAACTCCATCGGGGATGACATATTAATTACATATCGCTCCGCTGGAGCTTTGGTCAAACTGATAATTGTTGGCTATAAACATTACGCTTCTCTGAAGCTTTTATATAAGTAAAGCAATAACTAGAGATTTAAACTTAGGACTTTATCTAAGTGTCTTAGTACCTTTAAAAAAAACTTAGAGCCTTAGTAACTCAGAACCTCAGAAACTTTAAAAAAACACTTGCAAATCGCGAGGCTATTTCATAGCTTTGCACTGTTCTTAAATTTATTGAAAGTTATCACGAAAGGCGGAGGGAAAGACCCAATGAAACCTTAGCAACCCTTTATCATAAAGAAGGTGCTACATTCTACTTTATACTAATTCATAGTATTAAAGATAGATAACACAAATACATAAAACGTATTTCCCAAAACTCTTCCTGACAACCATACAATATTATTTTACTGAATTCACTTCGGTATCATGAGCGAATCATTGGCGCATTTTTGCCAACATCGTTCCCGCTTTTCGTTGCAATCTTTTGCTTTTTAAAGAAAAAAGCAAAAGGATTTCCACTTCAATCGGGGCTAATGAGCCACAATAGTGAATTCTTGGAATTAAAGTGAATTAAAATAGCGTATCCTAACAGGTTTCAAAAACCTGTTAGGTATTATATATTCAAGATAAAAATTATAATTAAATAAAAAACTTAGCATCTTAGCGCCTTAGCGTCTTAGTGGCTAAAAGACAAATAAGTCATGGCAATAACAATTCAGGAAGCAATAAAAAAAAATATCCTAATCCTTGACGGAGCAATGGGAACCATGTTGCAGCGCTATAATTTCTCCGAAGAAGATTTTAGAGGAGACCGTTTCAAAGATTTCCCGCATCCGTTAAAAGGAAATAACGATTTACTATCCATAACACAACCACAGGCAATTCGCGATGTCCACGCTGCTTATTACGAAGCTGGCGCAGACATTGTAGAAACCAACACCTTTTCAGGAACCACAATCGGTATGGCCGATTATTTCCTGGAAGAGTACGTTTACGAATTAAACTACGAATCGGCTAAACTTGCCCGAGAAGTAGCCGATGAATTTACAGCCAAAAATCCAAATAAACCACGTTTCGTTGCCGGTTCAATCGGGCCAACAAACAGAACCGCAAGTATGTCACCAGACGTAAACGATCCGGGTTACAGAGCCGTAACATTTGACGATTTACGTATTGCCTACAAACAACAAGTAGAAGCCTTAATGGATGGCGGCTGCGATTTACTTTTGGTGGAAACCATATTTGATACCTTAAATGCTAAAGCAGCACTTTTTGCAATTGAAGAAGTAAAAGACGATCGTAATATCGATATTCCAATCATGGTTTCAGGAACAATTACTGATGCATCGGGAAGAACACTTTCTGGGCAAACAGTTGAAGCTTTCCTGATCTCAGTATCACATATTCCCTTATTAAGCGTAGGATTCAATTGTGCCCTTGGAGCCGATTTGTTGAAACCGTATTTAAAAACATTAGCACAACATACAAGTTTTAATGTTTCGGCACATCCAAATGCAGGTTTACCAAACGCATTCGGACAATATGATGAAACACCGGAACAAACTCAGGCTTTCATCAAAGAATATTTAGACGATAATTTAATTAATATCATTGGTGGTTGTTGCGGAACAACTCCGGATCACATCAGATTAATTGCAGAAGTTGCGAAGGGTTATAAGCCGAGAATAGCGCCAGTTTTTGCGTAACATTTACGTTTCCTGCAAGGTTTTCAAAACCTTGTGGGTATGATTTGTAACCGAATAAAAACTAAACCTACAAGGTTTCGAAAACCTTGCAGGTTGAATTGAGAATAAAAAGTTCCGTAGGAACGAAATGTTTGTAGCAACGGAATTTATTCCGTTGAAAATAAAAAGGACACAAAATAAGATTTCCGTAGGAACGACATATTTAATTAGGTTCAAAGTTTTTAAAAAACGATAATTGAAATCGTGAAGATTATAAAGCAGTTTTGAAACCGAGTTTGCGTGAGGGATAGAAGCGGTTAGCCCACAGCCTGACGAAGGAAGAGCGAGGACTAATAGCGGATAGCCCGACCCGGAGGGACACGCCCAAAATAGGATAAATATTGGGATGAGATTGCTTCGTTCCTCACAAGGACAAGTAAGACGTTAAAATAAAAGTTCCGGAGGAACGAAACATATTGTAGCAACGGAATTTATTCCGTTGAAAATTGAAAAAAAGAAATGGCAGAAAACAGAAGAGACCTTGTATTAGCAGGATTAGAACCGTTAATTATTACGCCTAACAGTGTTTTTGTAAACATTGGGGAACGTACAAATGTAACAGGCTCAAGAAAATTCCTTCGCTTAATTAAGGAAGAGAAATATGACGAGGCACTTGATATTGCAAGACAACAAGTAGAAGGTGGAGCGCAGATCATCGATATTAATATGGATGAAGGAATGCTTGATGGTGTTTACGCCATGACAAAATTTCTGAATTTAATTGCATCAGAACCGGATATTTCGAGAGTGCCGATTATGATCGACAGTTCGAAATGGGAAATCATTGAAGCAGGTCTAAAAGTAGTACAAGGAAAAAGCGTTGTAAACTCGATTTCGTTGAAAGAAGGCGAAGAAGCCTTTATTCATCACGCCAAATTAATCAAGCGTTACGGAGCTGCGGCAATTATCATGGCTTTTGACGAAGTAGGTCAGGCGGATAATTTTGAGCGCAGAGTTGAGATTTGCCAGCGTTCGTATGATATATTAGTCGATAAAGTTGGTTTTCCTCCACAGGATATTATTTTCGATTTGAACATTTTCCCCGTTGCAACCGGAATGGATGAACATCGATTGAATGCGATTGATTTTTTTAGAGGCACAAAATGGGTTCGTGATAACTTGCCACACGCTCATATTAGCGGTGGAGTAAGTAACGTTTCGTTCTCTTTTAGAGGAAACGATCACGTTCGTGAAGCGATGCACTCAGTGTTTTTATACCATGCGATTCAGAACGGAATGACAATGGGAATCGTGAATCCGGAAATGCTTTCGATTTACGATGATATTCCGAAAGATTTATTAGAACACGTTGAGGACGTAATCCTTAACAGACGTGACGATGCGACGGAAAGACTTTTGGATTTTGCTGAAAATGTAAAAGGCGAAGTAAAAAGTGATGAAAAAGCGATTCAGGAATGGCGTTTAGGAACGGTTCAGGAACGTATTACGCATTCATTGGTAAAAGGAGTTGATGCTTTTATTGAAGAAGATGTCGAAGAAGCACGTTTAGCAGCTGTAAAACCTATTGAAGTTATCGAAATCAATTTGATGACGGGAATGAATGTGGTTGGAGATTTATTCGGAAGCGGAAAAATGTTCCTGCCACAGGTAGTAAAATCAGCACGTGTAATGAAAAAAGCCGTGGCGTATTTGTTGCCATTTATAGATGCGCAAAAACGCCCCCCAACCCCCGAAGGGGGAGTAAAAACCTCACAACATTGGGAAACTGCAAATCCAATTAATTATGGATTATTAAAGGCGTTTTCTTTGGAAATGAGAAACCAACCAACCGAAACTGAAAAGATTTTATGGGCGCAATTAAGTGGTAAAAAACTAGAAGGATATAAATTTACAAGACAACATATTATAGGTGATTATATTGCTGATTTTGTTTGTTTAAAAGAGCGAATTATTATCGAAGTAGATGGGTTAATTCATCAATTACCAGAAAATATAGCGAGCGATTTAGAAAGAACAGCTTGGCTAAATAATCAGGGATTTCAGGTTTTACGATTTACAAATAAAGAAGTTTTAATAGGATTAGAGAAAGTCTTAACTACTATAAAAGATGCTTTAGAGGCTCCCCCTTCGGGGGCGGGGGGGGCAGGAACAATCCTGATGGCAACCGTAAAAGGCGACGTTCACGATATTGGTAAAAACATAGTTTCGGTAGTATTAGCGTGTAATAATTATGAGATTGTAGATCTTGGTGTAATGGTACCTCCGGAAAAAATTATCGCTGCTGCGATTGAACATAATGTAGACATTATTGGTTTAAGCGGATTAATTACTCCTTCGCTTGACGAAATGGTCTATTTGGCCAAAGAATTAGACAAACAAGGAATTAAAATCCCGATTATGATTGGTGGGGCAACTACTTCGCGAGCGCATACAGCCGTGAAAATTGCACCTCAATATAGAGAAACTGTAATTCACGTAAACGATGCTTCGCGTGCCGTTACCGTTGCAGGAAATTTATTAGATCATAACCGTAAAATATATGCAAGCGATATTCGCGCAGAATATGATGCGTTTAGAGAAACGTTTTTGAATCGTTCAAGAGATAAAAACTTCCTGACGATTGAACAAGCACGTAAAAACAAATTACAACTGGATTGGTCTGAATATACGCCAACCAAACCAAAATTTATTGGTAAACAAATCGTTGAAGTTGATCTTGATGTTTTAGTTCCATATATTGACTGGACGCCGTTTTTCAGGACTTGGGAATTATTCGGGAAATATCCTGCAATCCTGACGGATGAGGTTGTGGGAACAGAAGCAACTTCGGTTTTTGCAGATGCACAGGAAATGCTGAAAGTAATTTTGGCAGAGAAAAAACTAACAGCTAAAGGAATCTACGGAATTTTCCCAGCGAATCAAATTGATGACGACGATATCGAATTGCGTGATGAAAACGGAAGAGTTTTGGAGAAATTTTTAACGCTTCGTCAGCAATCACAAAAAACAAAAGGAGCGCCAAATATCGCTTTGTCTGATTTTATCTTACCAAAAGATTCAGGAATTACAGATTATATAGGAGCTTTTTGTGTAACAACTGGTTTTGGTGTAGACGAATGGGCAGCTGAATTTGAAAAAGATCTTGACGATTACAATTCGATTATGGTAAAAGCATTAGCCGATCGTTTTGCTGAGGCTTTCGCCGAATATCTTCACGAAAAAGTACGTCAGGATTTCTGGGGTTATGATCCTCAAGAATCACTTTCGACAGAAGATCTGATAGAAGAAAATTACAAGGGAATTCGTCCTGCGCCAGGATATCCAGCGTGTCCGGATCACTTGGAGAAACCAACAATCTGGAAACTCTTAAATGTAGACAAAGAAATTGGAGTAACCTTAACAGAAAGCATGGCGATGTGGCCAGCATCATCTGTTTCAGGATATTATTTCGGAAATCCAAAAAGTAAATACTTCGGACTCGGAAAAATAAAAGAAGATCAGGTAGTAGATTACGCCAAACGCAGAAGCATTTCAACAGATAAAGCCATGAAATGGCTAAACCCTAATATAGCAGATTAAATCCCCACCCAGCCTCACCAAAGGGGAGTAGCCGAAATGAGATAAAAAAATATTGTTCAATTAAAATTACCCGAGTTCTCCCCTCCTTTGGAGGGGTCGGGGGAGGATCATGAAAGTAACACAACATATAGAAAACGCCAAAGGAAATACATTATTCTCATTTGAAATTATTCCGCCTCAAAAGGGGAAAAGTATTCAGGAATTATACGACAATATTGATCCGTTGATGGAGTTTAAACCACCGTTTATTGATGTAACAACTTCTCGCGAGGAGTATATTTATATTGATAAAGGCAACGGACTTTTAGATAAAAAACTAACTCGTATGCGTCCGGGAACGCTTGGAATTTGCGCTTCTATAAAACATAAATACAACGTAGATACCGTTCCTCACGTACTTTGCGGAGGATTTACGAAAGAAGAAACCGAATATCTTTTGGTAGATTGTAATTATCTTGGAATCGACAATGTGATGGCTTTGCGTGGTGACGCCATGAAAGACGAACAATATTTCATGCCAAAAGCAGGAGGAAACGATTATGCGATTGATTTGGTAAAACAAATTAGTTTACTAAATCAGGGAAAATATCTTCACGAAGTAATGGATGCTGATAACAGGGCGAATTTCTGTATTGGTGTTGCAGGTTATCCGGAGAAACATTTAGAATCTCCTTCTTTACAATCAGACTTAAAAAGACTGAAAGAAAAAGTAGATGCCGGAGCTGATTACGTAGTAACACAAATGTTTTTCGACAATTCAAAATATTTCAACTTTGTTGAAAAAGCAAGAGAAATGGGAATCACAATTCCTATTATTCCTGGAATTAAACCTATAGCAGTTCAAAGACATTTACAGGTTTTACCTCAAATTTTCCGCATCGATTTACCCGAAGATTTAATTAATGCGGTTGATAAATGCAAGAATAATGCAGAGATTAAACAAGTGGGAATTGAATGGGCAATTCAACAATCATTAGAATTAAAAGCTGCCGGAGTTCCTGTATTGCATTATTATTCAATGGGAAAATCTGAGAATATTCGCCAGATCGCGAGCCATTTATTTTAAGAGATTAAGTTCAAAGTTGTCATTTCGACGAAGGAGAAATCACACGCGGGATTCGACACAGATTGACAACTTTCTTTACGGAGTTTCTAATGTGATTTCTCCTTCGTCGAAATGACAAAAGCCTTGAAAACATTAGTGTTATTGCTTCGTTTCTCGTCATGACAAACAGCCCGGAATTTGGAATTTCTTAATGATAAGAGAATAAAAGTTTTTAGGAGCTATTTCCAGCTGTCCGCTATATCTTTTGTGGCTCCCGAAGTTTCGGGACCGCCACAAAAGGATGCCGCTCCCATCTGGGCTAGAACATTTAGGAGTTAAATTAAGACATTTAGTAAGATAAAGGATTGGAGTTTGGTCCTCGAAATGAAAAACAGTTTGGAATTTGGAATTTTTTAATTGAAATTTTATGAAACAAGAAGAATTACAAGCGATAGCATCTCAGCTAAAACATCCAACAGGAGAAAAAGGAATTGAAATGGCGAACATGATGAATGAAACCAACATCAATATGACGCGTCATTCGATTCAAAATCTAAATATAGAAACAGGAAATACAATTTTAGAATTAGGTCACGGAAATGCGGGACATGTAGATTTTATCTTCGAGCAAGGTGAAAACATTAAATATTATGGACTTGAAATGTCTGAATTAATGTTTCAGGAAGCTCGACGGATCAACAGAAATTATGTATCTCAAAAACAAGCTTTCTTTTCACTTTATGATGGGAATATTATTCCGTTTCAAGATTCTTTTTTCAATAAAATATTTACAGTAAATACCATTTATTTCTGGCAGGAACCTGAAAAATTACTTTCGGAAATTTATAGGGTTTTACAACCAAAAGGAATTTTATGCATCACTTTTGGCCAAGAAAGTTTCATGAAACAATTGCCTTTTACTCAATTTGAATTCGAACTTTACAGCACAGAAAAAGCCGAAAACTTAATTGAGAAAACACCTTTTAAAATCATAAAAACGGAAACTTTAACCGAAAAGATAAAAAGTAAAACTGGCGAATTAGTTGACAGAGCTTTTACAACTTTAGTTTTAGAAAAGTAGTGATTAATACGAATCAAGGATTGAAACTATTTATTTTGTGTCGCTAGATACTACGTATAAGGAGCAATTAAATTTGTTTTAATTCAATGATTTCTGCCAACATTTAATACTTACGGCATATTTCAACTCTTGATCTCATAAATTAACACAGATTAAAAAATCATTTGAAATCATTTAAATCTGTGGCATTAAAAAAACAATTTAGCATTCTATTTTTGATTACTTTAATTGATTTTTATTTCACGTTTCTATTTCCACATTCTTATACGATTAAATTATGGAGGTTAAAAAAATCAATTTTCTAAAAAGTTACAGCAGTATTTTGCTGCTTTTGGGCGGCATCACAGTTGGAAGTATATTTGGATTAGTTTTTAAAGAGAAAGTTGAGGTTATAAAACCTATCGGAGATATATTTCTGAACCTGCTTTTTACGGCTATTATTCCGCTTATTTTCTTTACGATCGCATCTTCAATTGCCAGTTTAGAAAGAACAGAAAAATTAGGAAAACTGTTTGTGGTCATGATAACTGTTTTTTTAAGCACGGTTCTGATCTCAGGAATGGTAATGATTATTGCTGTTTATATTTTTCCAATTCATCAAAACGTAATCATTTCTAAAGTTCCTTTAGAGAATATTCAATCCGGAAGTATTGGCGATCAAATTGCACAATTGCTTACCGTAAATGATTTTTTCGAATTATTGTCCCGAAAAAGTATGCTGGCATTAATTATATTTTCCTTTCTGATAGGTTTTGCAAGTTTACAATCCGGTGAAAAAGGAAATGCTTTTAGAAGTTTTCTGGATTCAGGAAACGAAGTTATGAAACAGCTTTTGAATATGATTATGAAATTAGCTCCGATAGGTCTGGGTGCATATTTTGCTTATCAGGTTGGCGTTTTTGGACCGCAATTATTTGGAATTTATGCCAAACCATTAGGTGTTTATTACGGAGCTTGTGTTTTTTATTTCTTTGTGTTTTTCAGTTTGTACGCTTTTGTAGCAGGAGGTAAAAGAGCTTTTAAAGTTTTCTGGACCAATAATATTACATCATCATTAACGGCAGTGGGAACTTGCTCAAGTATTGCAACAATTCCGGCAAATCTGGACGCTGCTGAAAAAATGGGGATACCCAAACATGTCCGCAATCTGGTTATTCCGCTAGGAGCGCCTTTGCATAAAGACGGTTCTAGTATGTCATCCATTTTAAAAATCACCTTTCTTTTTGCCATGTTCGGAAAAGATTTCACTTCACCTTCAACGATACTTTTAGCATTAGGAATTACCGTAATCGTCTCGATTGTAGAAGGCGGAATCCCAAACGGAGGTTACATAGGAGAAGTTTTGGCGATCACCGTTTATGGATTGCCAATGGAACAAGCTTTGCCCGTAGCCATGATTTTGGGAACTCTTGTTGATCCAATAGCCACTTTATTAAATGCAAATGGTGACGTGATTTCTTCAATGTTAGTCTCGCGATTTGCAGAAAAAACCAAATGGTAATTTTTTTTTCAAAATAAAAATCAGTGTTAATCCGCTTAATCAGTTCAATCTGTGGGCTAAATTTAAGCAATCAATTAAGCACAATAAACAATATATAATGAATTCAATACTTCAGCAAGATCTGCAAGATCTGGAAAATATACTCAATCAAGCCAAAGAACAAGGAATTGATTTTTTGAATAATCTTGAAAATATTCCAACTTCAAATAAAAATACAACTGATCCAACAAGAAATCTAAACGAATTAGGCTTGGGATCATTAGCCACTTTAAAAGAATTTAATGAACGATTAGCACCGTTAATGGTTGCTTCGCCCGGACCAAGATATTTAGGATTTGTTACCGGAGGATCAACACCGGCTTCAATTGTGGGAGATTGGCTGGCAACAGTTTACGATCAAAATACACAAGCTGTAAAAGCTCAGGGAGGAACTTCGGCTTTAATCGAGTTTGAAACAATTCATTTATTGTTACAATTATTAGACTTGCCAAAATCATTTTTAGGAGGTTTTGTAACCGGAGCAACAATGTCAAACTTTACCTGTTTAGGAGTTGCAAGACAATGGTTTGGAGCACAATCAGGAAAAGATTTTGCGAAAAACGGAATATCAGAAACGATACATATATTAACGGCAACTCCACATTCTTCTTCTATAAAAACATTATCAATGTTAGGTATTGGAAGTAATAATTACACGACAATTAAAACCATCGAAGGCAATCGTGAAGCAATTGATATAGATGATTTGGAAAAAAATATTCAAAATTTAAACGGAAAACCTTTTATCTTAATTTCTAGCGCGGGAACGGTAAACACAGCAGATTTTGATGATTTTCAGGCTATTTCAAAACTAAGAGGAAAATATAATTTCTGGTGGCATATTGATGCTGCTTTTGGCGGGTTTGCAGCTGTTTCAGAAAAATTTAAACATCTTGTTGAAGGTTGGGAAGGTGCCGATAGTATTACAATTGATTGTCATAAATGGCTGAATGTACCTTATGAAAGTGCTTTTTATTTGGTTAAAGAAAAACACACGAATCTTCAGGTTGAAACTTTTCAAAATTCGAATGCACCTTATTTAGGAAACCCATTAGAGAATTTTAATTACCTGAATGTATTACCGGAAAACTCACGTCGTTTGCGCGCTCTTCCGGTTTGGTTTTCGTTATTGGCATACGGAAAAGAAGGTTTTCAGGATATTGTTGAAAATAGTGCAGCACTGGCATTGCATTTTGCAAATGAACTTATCGAAGATGGAAATTTTGAACTTCTTGCGCCAATTCGATTAAATAATGTTTGTTTTACTTTAAAAGGAGATCATAATCAGGAAAATGTAAGTCAGTTTTTAACTCATTTAAATGACAGAGGAAAAGTATTTATGACGCCAACGGTTTATGAAGGTCGTAAAGGAATCAGAGCTTCGTTTGTAAACTGGCGCACAACAGAAAATGACATTAAAATTATAATAGAAGAGATGAAAGAATCTATTTTAGACTTAGAAATATAATCTTAATAGAAGAACTGAAAGCATATAAAAAAAGCCAATTCATCTATTAGAAGAATTGGCTTTATGTGTGTAAACTGTAAACTGAGACTGTAAACTGAAAAACTTACTTAGTAATTTCTCTAAAAACAGTTTCCAGATTTTTATTTTTCTGATTCAATTGTAACGTTTTTAAACCATTTGCATTGGCGAAATCAAAAATAGACGGACGCATATCTTTATCAGCAACAAAAGTTAGTTCCCAAGTCATATCGTGGATATTTCTATAGGAAGTAATATTTTCGAGTTTTGCCAAAAGTTGTTCTTCGATCTGATAATCAAATTCAACTTCAATTACTTGTTGTTTATCTTCAGAAATTAAATGATCTAATTTCTTGTCAGCAACGATTTCTCCTTTGTCAATAATAATGACACGATCACAAATTGCTTCAACTTCCTGCATGATGTGAGTTGATAAAAAAACTGTTTTATCTTTTCCAACATTTTTGATTACGTTACGAATTTCCATTAACTGATTCGGGTCCAGTCCGGTAGTTGGTTCGTCCAGAATTAAAACATCAGGATTGTGCAGTAAAGCATTCGCAAGTCCCACACGCTGACGGTATCCTTTTGATAGTTGTCCTATTTTTTTATGACTTTCGGCTGTCAGTCCTGTCAGTTGAATAACTTCTTCGATTCTTGATTTTTCAACTTTATAAACATCGGCATTAAAAGCCAAATACTCACGAACATACAAATCTAAATATAACGGATTATGCTCCGGTAAATAACCAATAGATCTTTGAACGGCTTTTGCATTTGTCATGACATCATGACCATTTACAAGGGCTGAGCCATTATCTGCCAATAAATACGTGGTCAAAATTTTCATCAATGTAGATTTTCCTGCTCCGTTAGGTCCTAGAAATCCTACGATTTCTCCTTTTTGAATAGAGAACGAAATTGAGTCTAACGCTTTTTGCGTTCCGTAACTTTTTGATATGTTGTTTACTTCTATCGACATGAATATTTATTTGCTACAAAAGTAAACAGAAATAGTCTTGGTTTTTCAATTTTTGTCTTTTAAAGAAATCATAAAAAAATCACAAAGCCCAACGCCAACGGCATCGTTATTGTTAAAGCAGTAGTAATTAAAAAAATAATTTATAATGAAAAAAATTTTACTTATTCTGGCTTTAGCTATGTTTAGCTTTGCAAATGCACAAAAAGGAACAATCTTGGTTGGTGGAAACATCGGATTTACTTCTGAAAAATCAGAATACCAATTTGGAGAAGCAACAACAAATACATTTAGTTTTTCTCCTAAAGTTGGTTACCAATTTAATGACAACTGGACTGTTGGGGGTGAATTTACAGTAGCTTCATCTAATGATGACAACGGAACTAGAGAAATTAAAGACAACAATTTCAAAATTGGAGCATTTGTACGTTATGCAGTGC
This sequence comes from Flavobacterium sp., assembly GCF_043722275.1. GTDB lineage: Bacteria > Bacteroidota > Bacteroidia > Flavobacteriales > Flavobacteriaceae > Flavobacterium. The sequence goes on from NZ_JAYSPC010000043.1 coordinate 28,861, forward strand.
CATTAAGCCAAACATTCTCTATTTTTGCTGATATGGGTGCAGGTTTTCAAAATGCAAAATCTAAAGTATACGGTCCTGGAAATGCTTTCTCAAAATCTAAGGCAGATGGTATGTATGTAGGTGTTACTCCAGCTCTTTTCATCAACATGAAAAAAGGTTTTGGTTTAAACTTTAGTATTGGTGGTTTAGGATATGAGACACTTAGTTATGATAATAACGGTGCTGATTATAGTAAATTCTACTTCAACTTTGGACAAACATTTAACATTGGAGTTTCTAAAAACTTCTAATCTTAAATTATATATTCAATTTCAGAAAAGCACTCCAATTGGGGTGCTTTTTTTGTTTCAATTCATATGAGTAAATAAAAAGCTGTTTGATTTAATCTATGCTTAATTGACAATAACCTCAAAAATTTCTGTATAAGTAACAGAAGTTTTTTCTTTATCATTAAATTCATAAGTAAGAACTGCTTCTATCGTATTAATTCCTTTTTTGACTAATACTTCTTTTACAATTTGAACTTTTATCCGAAATCAATCAAATGTTTGCAGAATCTCAAAATTCTGTTGTATTGACGTGATTATCTTTTTTGTTTTCTTTTAAAAGTGTCTTGAAAACTGAAATTTTCTGCTTCAAAAGAAACCAAAAAGCAAAACCCAAAATGCAAAGATGCCAACAAAGGTGAAGTCGAAACTAATTCATAACTACAAGAACTTCGACTCCACCAGTTGACACTAAAAAACAAAAATATATTTAATAAAGTATTAAGTAACAGGATTTTCAACAGCTGCTCTCATTTCCTGAGCGGCAGCAACCATTTCGATTAAAGCTTTTTTGGTTTCATCCCAATGACGTGTTTTTAAGCCACAATCAGGATTCACCCATAATTGATCGACAGGAATTACTGCCGAAGCTTTTTCTAACAAACGAACCATTTCGGCACTTGAAGGAACACGCGGCGAGTGAATGTCGTAAACTCCGGGACCAATTTCGTTAGGATATTTAAAGTTCGCAAAAGCATCTAAAAGTTCCATTTGCGAGCGCGAACATTCAATCGTGATTACATCAGCATCCATGTCAGCAATATTCTGGATAATATCGTTGAATTCGCTGTAACACATATGTGTGTGAATTTGCGTATCGTCGTTAACGCCACTTGCCGAAATTCTAAACGCTTTTACAGCCCAATCCAGGTAATTTGCCCATTCTTCTTTTCGCAATGGCAATCCTTCGCGAATTGCTGGTTCATCGATTTGGATAATTTTAATTCCTGCTTTTTCAAGATCTACAACTTCGTCACGAATTGCAAGAGCAATTTGCGTACAAGTCTCAGAACGAGGCTGATCGTTACGAACAAACGACCATTGCAAAATAGTTACAGGTCCTGTAAGCATTCCTTTTACCCATTTTGAGGTTAAAGATTGTGCGTATTTTGACCATTTTACCGTCATTGGGTTTGGTCTTGAAACATTACCATAAATTACGGGCGGTTTCACGCAACGGCTTCCGTAACTTTGAACCCAACCGTTTTTTGTAAAGGTAAAACCGGACAATTGTTCTCCAAAATATTCGACCATATCGTTGCGTTCAAACTCACCATGAACTAAAACATCAATGCCGGTTTCTTCCTGAAAACGAATTGTCGCTTCGGTTTCTTTTTCAATTAATTCGTTGTATTGTTCGGTTGTTAATTCTCCTTTTTTAAATTTTGCTCTCCAGCTTCTTACTTCGGCAGTTTGAGGAAAAGACCCAATTGTGGTCGTGGGGAATAATGGAAGATTTAAAGCTTCGATTTGGCTTTTTCTTCTCGTAGCAAAATTACTTTTACGTTGATCGTCGGTTGCTGAAATTCCGGCAACACGCGCTTTAACTTCGTTATTATGAATTAATGTAGAAGTTTTACGATTGTCATTTGCAATTGTATTTCTTTCAAAAGCTACCGAATTTTGAGCAATAACTTCGTTTGAAGCTAATTGTTTCAATACAACAATTTCGTTTACTTTTTGTTTTGCAAAAGCCAGCCATTGTTTGATTTCGGGCGTAAGCGTTTCGTCATTAGTTTCTAAATCTAAGTCGCAAGGACTGTGAATTAAAGAGCAAGATGGCGCAACGAGAATTCGGTTTTCTCCCAATGCCTCAGTTGCTTTTTTGATTAATGCCAAAGAATTCTTGTAATCATTTTTCCAGATATTTCTTCCGTCAACAACTCCCAAAGAAAGATTTACGTTTGCAGCTAATTTTCCGGATTCTAAAATATCATCTAATTGAGATGGACAACGTACTAAATCTAAATGAAGTGTGTCAACCGGCAAAGCCAATGCAGTTTGAAGATTTTCTCCAAAACAATCAAAATAATTCGCCAGAACGATTTTAATTTTCGGGAAACGAATGTTGATTTCATTATATACTTCTGTAAAAGTATTGCGTTCTTTATCTGTTAAATTTAAAGCCAGGAAAGGTTCGTCAAGCTGAATATATTCTACTTTTTCGGCTTGTAGTTTTTCGAAAATTTCAAAATAAACAGGCAATAATTTATCGATAAGATCAATTCGGTGAAAACCTTCTTCTTTTTCTTTTCCTAAAAGCAAATAGGATATTGGTCCAATTAAAACTGGTTTTGTTGCAATTTTTAAAGCATTTGCTTCTTTGAATTCATTGATTATTTTTTCTGAAAACAATTCGAATTTTTGGTCTTTCGTAAATTCAGGAACAATATAATGGTAATTGGTATCAAACCATTTTGTCATTTCCATTGCTACAACATCCTGACCGTCTTTTTGAGCGCCTCTTGCCATTGCAAAATACAAATCGATAGATGAGTTTGTTTTTGCCAGTTCGTGGTATCGTTGCGGAATTGCGCCTAATGTCAAAGTCAAATCTAATACCTGATCATAAAATGAAAAATCATTAGACGGAATCAAATCTACTCCGGCTTCGGCTTGTAAATGCCAGTTTCTGCGACGAATGTCTTTTCCGGTTTGAATCAATTCATCAACCGAAATTTTTCCTGCCCAATACAATTCGCAGGCTTTTTTTAATTCTCTGTTGCTACCAATTCTTGGGTAACCTAAATTATTTGTTTTCATTTTTGGTTCAGTATTTTTTACTGAACAAATTTATTGTTTTAGGTTTTATAACTTATATTTGACTATTATTTAAGTAAATAGTGTTTTAAATTCAATAATTTGAAGATTATATTACTGATAAAACCTTTTTAAGAGAACTTTAGCCGTAAAAAAAACTATGGAAAACCTGGACAAAACCGATTTGCTGATATTAAAATACCTTCAGGAAAACTCAAATATCAACACAAAAGACCTTGCAAGTAAATTATTTCTGACTGTTACGCCAGTTTATGAACGTATAAAAAGATTAGAACGTGACGGATATATTACTAAATATGTTGCATTATTAGACAAGAAAAAGATGAATCGCGGCATGACGGTTTTTTGTAATGTTCGCCTTAAGGAACACGCAAAAAATGTGGGAAGTAATTTTGTAAAAGATATTGTGGCGCTTCCTGAAATTATTGAATGCTATAATATTGCCGGCGATTATGATTTTATGCTTAAAATTCTGGTTCAGGATATGGCTAGTTATCAGGATTTTGTAATGAATAAATTATCTACCATAGAAAACATAGGGAACACGAACAGTATTTTTGTAATGGGAGAAATTAAACACAGCACGGCATTAGAGTTTTAATAGTAAAGTAATATTTTGCCACAGATTATAATGATTAAAATGATTTTTTTATAATTGATACTTAGATTTTTTTGCCACAAATTTCACAAATTAACACAAATGACTGTGCTTAAATTAATTCGTGACAATTCGTGAAATTCGTGGCGAACAAAACATCTAATCTTTTAAATCAAATTAATCTGTGGCATATTTTTATTCAATATTATCGTAAAATAAAATGTATTTTTGGCGTTTTAGATACCAATCTAAAATCAACAATCTGAAATCTAAAATTAAATGAACTGGGAACAACTTTTATCACTTAAACGCCAAGGCGACACGAGCAAAAGATTACGTGTAGAACAAGATGATACCCGATTGGGTTTTGAGGTTGATTATGACAGAATTATCTTTTCGTCTGCGTTTCGATCACTACAAGATAAAACACAGGTTATTCCGCTTTCAAAAATAGATTTTGTTCATACCAGACTTACGCATAGTTTAGAAGTTTCGGTTGTTGGAAGATCTTTAGGACGTTTGGTTGGAAAAAAAATCATTGAGAAATATCCGCATCTAAAAGAAATTCACGGTTATCACATGAATGATTTTGGTGCAATTGTGGCGGCTGCTTCTCTGGCGCACGATATTGGAAATCCACCTTTTGGACATTCTGGTGAAAAGGCAATTGGAGAATATTTTTCGATAGGAAACGGATTAAAATATAAAGATCAGTTAAAAGCCAAAGAATGGCAGGATTTAATTGATTTTGAAGGAAATGCAAACGGATTTTCGGTTCTTACGGCAAGTCGCCCGGGAATTGAAGGCGGACTTAGAATTTCGTACGCAACTTTGGGCGCTTTTATGAAATATCCAAAAGAAAGTTTGCCTAAAAGACCAACAAATGGTATCGCCGATAAAAAATATGGCTTTTTCCAGACCGATAAATCATTTTTTGAAGAAGTAGCAAAAGATATGGGAATGATCGCCAATAAATCAGGAGATGATATTGGTTTTGAAAGACATCCTTTAGCTTATTTGGTAGAAGCTGCCGATGATATTTGCTACACGATTATTGATTTTGAAGATGGTATAAATTTAGGATTAGTTTCGGAGGATTTTGCTTTAGAATATTTAATTAAACTTGTAAAAGATAATATTGGAGTTTCAAAATATAAATTGTTAGAAACTAAAGAAGACCGAATTAGTTATTTGCGTGCTCTTGCAATTGGTGCTTTGATTAATGACGCTGTTGATGTTTTTGTTGAAAACGAAGAAGCTATTTTAGCAGGAAAATTTCCTTTTGCTTTAACCGATAAAAGCAAGTATAAAGCACAAATGGATGATATTATCAAATTAAGTGTTGAGAAAATTTATCAAAGCCGTGAAGTAGTTGAAAAAGAAATTGTAGGTTATCAAATTATCCAGACTTTACTGGATAAATTTATAACCGCTTTTAATAATAAATATGACGGAACGGCTTCAAACTATGATAAATTGATTTTGAAAATGTTACCTGAAAAGCATCATTTAGAGAAGGCCAATTTATACGAGCGATTATTACATATATGCCATTATGTTTCTCTTTTAACAGATGGAAATGCGCTGGAATTATTCGAAACTATAAACGGAAGAAAAAAGAATTAAGTCAATCTTAGTTAGATACTTTAAAATAAAAATACCACATAAAAACGATGTTTCTATGTGGTATTTTTATTTGCTTAAATTTGAGTATAAGATTTTTATTGAAAAGCATAAACCAAACCAACTCCCAAAACTTGTCTCAACTGAGCTCTTGGTCCGTCGTTTACCTGAGAAGTTGATCCTGTAACCGGATCGACAACATCTACTTTGGTTTTGATATCATCATCATAAACTAAATGTAAACCAATATTTGCTTTTACATAAGCATTAACCACAAGATCTAAACGAGTATCATAATCTACATCGACATTCCCGAATTTATGTAAATAATCAGTATACAAGCTTAAACGGTTTTCATAAAAAACGTTTTTGTAAATCTCATTTTTCATATATCCGGTTAACAAAATACCAAATTCCGCTTTTACTTTCTGTCCTTTTTCAACAAGTATGTTATTATTAGGATCTAATGGATCTACCATATAAACCGCTTTTTTAACACCAAAAGATCCTTGATCAGCCAAAGTTTGGTCTAAAACCAAGGTGGTTTTTAAAGTAATAGGAGAGAAATAAAATACTCTGTTTTTTTCTTTATTTGAGTTTTCAGCTCCAGCTCCTAAAAACACGTAAGCTGGTGCAAAAGGTTTGGAAATCGCAATATCTCTGTTTGGATAATTATAACCATCTGTAAACTGAGTATTGAAATTGAATTTAGCCGAATAATACCAATCTGAAAGTGTGTCTTTTCTAAATCCATAAGTAGAATTCAGCATAAGAGCGTCATCAGTTTTTCTAAGTTCAGTACCGTCTTGTTTATTTAAACCATATTTTACAATAAGTTCATTTACCCATTTATGATTTCCTTTTACAAAAGTTCTATTAAACTCGCCTTTAAAAAGACCGGAAATTGAACTTGTTCCCCCGGCACTCCAGTTTACAAAAGCAATTTCGGAAATATCAAAACCTACCTGATTTTTTTTAGTCCAATTTGATGGTGGCGGCGGTAATTCATTTGGTGCTAAAGTGGTTTGTATAATTTGAGCAAAGTTATGTGAGGTACACAAAAGCAATAGAAGCAAAAGGGTAGAACGCAATAATTTCATTATGATTTCAGTTTTTTTTGGTAGTGCAAAATAATTATTTTGTCTCGTTTGAAAAAAGATTTACCAAACTTTTAACGTCTATTTTACACAATTGTTGTAGCTGAGTTACTGTTCCATGCTCAATAAATACATCCGGCACACCTAAAATTCTTACTTTATTCTTGAAATTATTTGAGGCGGAAAACTCTAAAACAGCGCTTCCAAAACCTCCATTTATAGTTCCGTCTTCGATAGTAATTATACTGTCGAAATTAGAAAAAATATCAATTAGTGTGTTGATGTCTAATGGTTTAATGAATGGAAAGTCATAATGCGCAATTGCTTCAGAATTTTCAGTTTCATTAAGAGCCAGTGTCACATTATATGCAATTGTTCCGGTAGATAAAATGGCAGTTTTTGTTCCTTCTTTTAAAAGATTTGCTTCTCCGATTTTTATTTCTTCATAATGTCCGAAATTTTCTACTTCCCAATTTGGTAAAACGCCGCGACCTCTTGGATATCGAATTGCGATAGGATGATTTAGTCCTAATTGTGCCGTATATAAAATATTTTGAAGTGCAATTTCATTAATCGGAGCGTAGATAATCATGTTAGGAATTGCCCGCAAATAAGCAATATCAAAAACCCCATGATGCGTTGCGCCATCTTCACCAACTAAACCCGCTCTGTCTAAACAAAAAATAACCGGTAAATTTTGTAAAGCCACATCATGAATCACCTGATCGTATGCGCGTTGCAGGAAAGTCGAATAAATATTGCAATACACAATCATTCCCTGAGTGGCCATTCCGGCAGCCAGCGTTACGGCGTGTTGTTCTGCGATTCCTACATCAATGGCACGTTCCGGAATTTCGTCCATCATAAATTTCAAAGAACTTCCGGATGGCATTGCAGGCGTGATTCCGATGATTTTATTGTTTTTTCGGGCTAAATCCAATATGGTTAAACCAAAAACATCCTGATATTTAGGAGGAAGATTTTCTTCAGATTTTAAATGAATTTCTCCGGTCGAAGCATCGAATTTTCCAGGAGCATGATATTTTACCTGATTTTCTTCTGCTTGTTGCAAACCTTTTCCTTTTGTGGTCACAATGTGTAGAAATTTAGGTCCTTTTATATTTTTTAATCTCTTGAGTTCCTTAATTAAAGTAGGAAGATCATGTCCGTCAATTGGTCCCGAATAATCGAAATTCAATGATTTGATCATATTATTCTGTTTCGGGTTTTTCCCGTTTTTAACAGCGGTCAGGTATTTTTTTAATGCACCTACACTTGGATCAATTCCAATAGCATTATCATTTAAAATCACTAAAACATTCGCATCTGTTACGCCGGCATGATTCAAACCTTCAAAAGCCATTCCGGATGCAATCGAAGCATCACCAATTACAGCAATATGTTGTTTGTCAAAATTGCCTTTTAATTTTGATGCAATTGCCATTCCTAATGCCGCAGAAATAGAAGTAGAGGAATGTCCCACGCCAAAAGTATCATAAATACTTTCGCTCCTTTTAGGGAAACCGGAAATACCATCTATTTGTCTGTTAGTATGAAAGTTTTCTCTCCTTTCGGTCAGGATTTTGTGTCCGTAAGCCTGATGTCCAACATCCCAAACCAATAAATCTTCGGGAGTATTAAAAACGTAATGTAAAGCAATTGTCAATTCAATTACGCCTAAACTGGATCCCAAATGCCCTTCTTTTACAGACACGACATCAATAATAAATTGCCTTAATTCTTGTGCAACTTCAGGAAGTTGCGCTTCAGAAAGTAAGCGTAAATCAGCGGGATTGTTTATGTTTGAAAGTAAGTTGCTTTTCATTGTATGGTAAAAAGCAAATTTACGGTTTTAAATTTAAATGCTTTGAACGCATGATTCAAATTATTGCTGTTTTACATTTTAAAACTTTTACTGTTTAATTGTAATCGGCAAATCGTAGGATGATCGAACAATACGATTGTTTAATTTTCCGGGAATCCAGTTTGGAGACATTTTCAAAACTCTAATAGCTTCTTCTCCTATTTCTTTTGGTGTATTTTTAACTATGTTGAAATTACTTAAACTGCCATCTTTTTCTATAACAAATAAGATGAATATTTTTCCCTGAAACTTTTCTGTTTTGTTTGGGGCGACATAATTTTTGGAGAAAAACTTATAGAAGTTTTTCATCCCATTTTCTGGAACTGGTAAAACATCTAAATCATTTGAATTATATATAATGTTATAGTTAAAACTTCCTGTTTCAATAGCATTAGCAGGAAGCAACATTCCTGTTGTCATTCCACTACTAATTTCTTTTATTTTTACTTTTTTAGATTCGATCTCATGTCCATAGCATGACGAATGAAACTCACTTTTATCTTGATTTTCTGAATTGTTAACAAGCTCGATTTTATCAATTTTATTTTTGTTTCCATCTTTATCCTGACAACTAAACAAAGTCGTTCCCATAGCAATAAACAAAGCCAGCAAAAACATTTTATGATAATTGGTTTGTATGTGTAAAACCTGCTTCGGAATCTGAATAATTAAACTTTCTAATTGTTCATTTTTAAACCTTCCACAAATTCTATTGTTTTGGTTTTGAATAAAAAAATGCTGCACTTCATTAGGTAACATGGTCGTAAAATCGACGACAGTTTTAGAACAACCCATACAAAACCGACCATTATCTTTAGGCGACATTTTATCCCAGTTTTCATTACAGGGTTCAGGAATCGTTATTTTAAAATTTCTTTCCATATTTGAATATCAGGATTTAAATGTAATAAAAAATAAATACCAAAGTCTTTAACACAATGATTTTGTTTGAAACATGAGGCGATTAATTTGTCTAATCGCCTCAAAAAATCAATTTATTTGAGGCAATTAATTTATAGAATTGCTTCAAAGATGAAAGTTGATATATTAATCAGCAAAAATTATTTCAAAACCTTATTTTTGTACTATGATAAATCCTTTCACCGACGAATATTTTATGAAGAAAGCTTTACAGGAAGCTGAAATTGCTTTTGATAAAGGCGAAATTCCTGTTGGCGCTATAATTGTTGTTGCTGACAGAGTAATTGCAAGCAGTCATAATTTAACCGAATTACTGAATGATGTTACTGCTCACGCCGAAATGCAATCCATAACTGCCGCCGCAAATTTCCTTGGCGGAAAATACCTGAAAGATTGTACGCTTTACGTTACGCTTGAACCGTGCCAGATGTGCGCAGGAGCTTTGTATTGGAGTCAGATTTCGAAAATTGTTTTTGGCGCTCGCGATGAACAACGCGGTTTCATGGTTATGGGAACAAAATTGCATCCTAAAACTACCGTGGTTTCCGGAATTATGGCAAATGAAGCTGCTGATTTAATGAAGCGGTTTTTTGCTGAAAGAAGGAAATAATCCTTTGTTTTTTAATCTCAAAAAATAATTTCATTTAGCGAATTTTCCTCTTAAACTATTTAGAAAAATACTTTACATTTACTACAACATAATTGACAAACCACTAATTATGATTTGACTGTGAAAAGTTAAAACGTGCTGTCAATTTTGAATTTGTAACCTAATAACTCTAAATAAAAGTGAAAGCAAAAGGATTAGTTCTCGTGTTTTGTGTGTTTTTTATTTTTCAATCTTGCGGTAGAAAATCAGCTGCCGACTTCAATTCGAATTTTTCACTATTTAAAGAGTATATAGTCAGTTTTACGGGTGGAATTGTCTCTTCGGAATCTGATATTCGGGTGGTTTTGGCTTTCGATAAAAAAGACTGGAAAGTCAATCAGGTTTTAGACAGCGATTTGCTTGATATTTCGCCAAGTGTCGACGGAAAAGTGGTAGCACTTTCCAGCAATACGCTTGCTTTTATTCCTGAAAAAAAATTAAAACCCGGAACAGAATATCAGGTTACTTTAAACTTAGATAAACTAATCACGATTCCGAAAGAGAAAGAAAAAGAACTTTCAAAATTCAACTTCACGGTTAAAACAATCAAACAGGATTTTACTATCAATACGGCAGATATTCAGTCGTATAGTAAAGAATATCAATATTTAAATTGCGTGTTGAAAACAGCAGATAATATCGATATTGAAACCGCTATAAAACTAGTTTCGGCAAATCAAAAAGGAAATAATCTTAAAATAAAATTCGAGAAAAAATCAGGTTCTGCTAAAGAATTCAATTTTATAATCGATAGTATTCAGCGTTATAATGAAGCATCAAATATTGAAATTGAATATGACGGCAGCGATGTTGATATCGATCAGAAAGGACAATTAGATTATGCGATTTCAAGCATAAACGAATTTAAAATTGTAAAAGTTGATGTTCCGGAAGGAAGCAATCAGTCGGTGTTAATTAATTTCTCAGAACCATTAGAAAAAGGACAGGATTTTAAAGGTTTAGTTTCGATTCAGAACACGAATAACCTGAAATTTTCGACTCAGGGAAATGTATTAAAAGTCTATTTTTCTAATGAAGCCGTGGCTAAAAAAGAAGTTCCTGCTCCGGTTGTAGTTGAAGAAGAAACGGCAGCTATTACGCCAGATTCAACTACAATTACGGTAGATTCTGCCGCTGTTGCAGTAGATACTGTTTCTGAAGAAATAGTTGAAGTTGTTCCGGATGAAGAACCTGCAACTGTTATAACGGGTGAATTACTGCTGGAAGTTTTTGAGGGAATCGAAAGCCAATATGGCAAAAAAATGGATGCGAATTATACCGAGAAAATTACTTTTGACCAAATAAAACCAAGCGTTCGATTTATTAAAAACGGAACAATCCTGCCAAGTTCAAACAATTTAAAGCTGAATTTTGAAGCGGTAAATTTAAGTGCCGTTGATGTAAAAGTATATAAGATTTACAAAAATAATATTCTTCAGTTTCTTCAATATAATCAGTTAAACGGAAGTCAGAACCTTAAAAAAGTCGGTCAGCCAATTGCCAAAACAACGCTTAAATTAAATGAAAGCAGTTTAATTAATCCTGGTAAATGGAATACGTTTGCATTGGATTTATCTAAAATAATTACGCCGGAACCAGGAGCAATTTACAGAGTAGAATTTGTATATAAAAAGAAATATTCATTGTACAAATGTGAAACATCAGACGCAGATGAAAATGAGGAAGATGAGGAAGATGTTGACGAAAATGATGTAAACTACAGCGGAAACTCTTATGATGATTACGAGTCTGATTATGGCGATTATGACTGGAGAGAAAGTGAAGATCCTTGTTCAGGTTCATATTATTACAATGCAAAAATTGGAACAAATATTTTAGCAACAGATTTAGGTGTTATTGCAAAAAGAGGTGAAAATAAATCATACTTATTTGCAGTAAATAATATAGTTACAACAGAACCAGTCTCAAATGCAAGAGTGGATTTGTATACTTTTCAGCAGCAAAAAATAACAACTGCGGCTACAAATAGCGAAGGAATTGCTACTTTTCAATTAGATAAATTCGCCTATTTTGCAATTGTTACTTTAGGAGATCAATCAACTTACGTGAAGCTTGATGACGGACTTTCTTTATCGGTAAGTAATTTTGATGTTTCGGGCGAAACTTTACAAAAAGGTCTCAAAGGATTTATTTATGGAGAACGTGGCGTTTGGCGTCCGGGAGATAATTTGTATTTGTCGTTTATACTAAATGATGCTTCGAATAAACTTCCAAAATCTCATCCAATTAAATTTAGACTGAATGATCCAAACGGAAAAACAACCTATCAGACAATTCAGAAAACGAACGATTTAAATCATTATTCGTTTATAGTTCCAACAAGTGCAGATGCGCCAACAGGAAATTGGGAAGCGATGATAAGTGTTGGTGGTGCTAAGTTTTATAAAAGCATTAAAATTGAAACGATCAAACCGAATCGTTTAAAAATTAAAAATAATTTCTCAAGAAAAACTCTTTCATCATCTTATCCTAATACTAGTAATCTTGAAGTTACGTGGCTTCACGGTGCAATTGCTAAAAATTTGAATGTAGAAATGCAGGCTAAATTTTCACAGCAAACAACTACTTTTAAAGGATATGACAAATTTACTTTTGATGATTTAGTACGCAAATTTAGTACAGAAGAAATCAATATTTTCTCCGGAAAATTAAATGAAAGCGGAAAAGCAACAGTAAACATTGAACCAAAATTACAAGGTCAGGCGCCGGGAATGCTTCGCGCAGCATTTATTACAAAAGTGTATGAAGAAGGAGGAGATTTTAGTACAGATGTAATTTCGACTACTTATTCGCCATATAAAACATATGTGGGTATAAAAGCTCCGGAACCTAATAAATACGGAATGCTGGAAACCAGAACAAACAACCGTTTTGATATTGTCACGGTTGATGAAAACGGAAGACCAAAAGCAGTTAGGGATCTGGAAGTAAAAGTGTTTAAAGTAGATTGGCGCTGGTGGTGGGATTCATCAAGTGATAATTTATCAAATTATAATTCTTCGGATGCCACGACATCGTATAAAACCTACGTAATCAACACAGATTCAAACGGAAAAGGAAGTATCCAGTTTACTTTATCTGATGAAGAATGGGGACGTTATTTAGTTCGCGTTGCAGATGGTACAGATGGTCATGCAACTGCATTAACCGTAAATATCGATTGGCCAATATGGTCTGGAAAAACGCGTAATCGAGATGCTTCGACAGCGAATATGTTGGTATTTTCTACCGATAAAAAGAATTATGCTGTTGGAGAAAAAGCTCAGATATCTTTTCCTTCAAGTGAAGGCGGGCGCGCTTTAATTTCTATCGAAAACGGATCAAAAGTAGTACAAACGCTTTGGGCTAAAACAAAACAAGGAGAAACAAAAGTAGAGATTCCAATCACAGCGGCAATGGCGCCAAATGTGTATTTTAATATTACGCTTTTACAGCCACACGCTTCTACTAAAAACGATTCGCCAATTCGTATGTACGGAATTGTTCCAATTGAAGTTGTGGACAAAAACACCATTCTTGCGCCAACGCTTTCAATGCCTGATGTTCTAAAACCTGAGCAAACGTTTACTGTAAAAGTAGGCGAGAAAACAGGTAAAGAAATGACGTATACAATTGCGGTTGTTGATGAAGGTTTACTGGATTTAACCGGTTTTAAAACACCAAATGCCTGGGATAGTTTTTATGTTCGTGAAGCTTTGGGCGTTAAAACATGGGATATTTATGATGATGTAATTGGAGCGTACGGCGGAAAAATAAATCAGATTTTCAGTATTGGTGGAGATCAGGATTTAGGCGGAGGAAAAGCCAAAAAAGCCAATCGTTTTAAACCAGTCGTATTATATTACGGACCTTATAAATTAGAAAAAGGAGAAACAAAATCACATCAGTTGAAACTGCCAAAATATATTGGTTCTGTCAGAACTATGATTGTTGCAGGAGATGCAAATACAAGCGCTTACGGAAGTGTAGAAAAAGCTACGCCGGTTCGTAGTCCGTTGATGGTATTGGCTTCATTGCCACGAAAAATTTCGCCATCAGAAAAAGTGACGATTCCGGTAACGGTTTTTGCAACTGAAAGCAAGATTAAAAATGTTTCGATTCAGATAAAAACAAGTGCCGGATTAAAAGTAATGGGAAGCGCAACTCAAAGATTGACTTTTTCGGAGCCTGATGAAAAAATGGCATATTTTAATTTAGTTGTCGGTTCTGCAACCGGAATTGCAAAAGTTCAGGTTATTGCCACATCTGGAAGCGAAAAATCGGTTTATGATGTCGAAATTGATATGACGAATCCTAATCCGGTGACGAATACTTATACAGATGTTATTTTACCTCCAAACAGCACAAAAACTATTTCATGGAAAACCTTTGGAGTTTCAGGAAGTAATAAGGCGAGATTAGAGGTTTCGTCAATGCCAACAATCAATTTGAACGGAAGATTACAATTCCTAATTCAATATCCGCATGGATGTGTTGAGCAAACTACTTCATCGGTTTTTCCACAATTATTTTTAAATGATGTTGTTGATTTAGATGCAAACAGAAAAGCACTTATTCAGAAGAATATTAGTGCCGGAATTACCAGATTAGGAAGTTTTCAGTTATCAAACGGTGGATTATCATACTGGCAGGGAAATACAATTGCTGATGATTGGGGAACTTCATATGCGGGACATTTCCTGATTGAAGCAGAGAAAAAAGGATATGTTTTGCCAATTAACTTCAAATCAAAATGGGTTTCATATCAACAAAAAGAATCAAAACAATGGCGTTTTGAACCAAAATATGGTAATGATTTAGCTCAGTCGTACAGATTATATACATTGGCTTTAGCCGGAAATGCCGATTTATCTTCAATGAACAGATTGCGAGAAACAAAAGGTATTTCGAACGAAAGTAAGCTTCGTTTAGCTGCGGCTTATGTTTTAGCAGGACAAAAATCAGCAGGACAAAATTTGTTATTAAGCACCAGTATCGATAATGAATCCAGCGAATACAATTATTACTATTATGGTTCAAGCGAACGAAACAGAGCAATGGCTTTAGAAACGATGTTGCTTTTAGGACAGAAACAAAAAGCATTTTCAACAGCTTCAAAATTAGCTAAGGAAATGTCTAATAACCAATGGATGAGTACGCAAACAACGGCGTATTGTTTATATGCTATGTCGAAATTTGCGGTTAGTAATGGTCCAAAAGGAATTAATATTCAGTTTAGTAAAAATGGAAAAGGCGAAACTATAAGTACTCAAAAAACAATTGCCGACAGAAGTTTGGTTGTTCAGACTGGTTCGAATAATGTGACTTTGAAAAACCTGAAAAATAACACTATTTACGTTCGTGTTCTAAATACCGGAATTTTACCTATGGGACAGGAAAATGTGATCCAAAGTGATGTTTCAGCTGATATTGTTTTCAAAAACAGAAAAGGAAGCACGATCAATGTTTCGAAAATTAGTCAGGGAACTGAATTTATTGCAGAGGTTACAATCAGAAATCAAAGAAACGAAAGTGTTCAAAATGTGGCATTATCACAAATTCTGCCATCAGGATTCGAAATTGTAAATACCCGTTTCACGGATTATGGAGATGCCACAAACAACATCGCCGATTATATTGATATTCGCGACGATCGAACTAATTTCTATTTCGGAATGAAAGCCGGAGAAACAAAAGTGTTCAGGATTTTGCTTAACGCATCTTATCTAGGGAATTATTACTTACCGGGATTGCAATGTGAGGCAATGTATGACAATACATTTCTGGCAAGAACAAAAGGATTCTGGGTTGAGGTTGTAAAATAGAATTTATATGAATAACGTATCCTAACAGGTTTCCAAAACCTGTTAGGTATTATTATTATTATTAAGAGTTAGAATAAAAAATAAGCGGATTTATTCTAACAGGTTTTAAAAACCTGTTAGAATAAATAAATAAATAAATAAATAAATAAATAAATAAATAAATAAATAAATAAATAAAGAAAGAAGGTGAAGAAGGATGTTTTTGAAGCGGGATAATATTATCATATATACAATAGAGGAAATAATAAAGAGAATATTTTTATTGAAGAAAAGAACTATAATTATTTTCTGGAAAAAGTAAAGAAATACATTTTACCCATCGCAGATATTTATGCGTATTGCTTGCTTAAGAATCATTTTCATATTGTTTTTAGGATAAAAGATAAAGTAGATTTACCTGAGAAATTGAAAGAGAAAATTCATTTACCGTTTTCAAATTTGTTTAATGCCTATTCTAAAAGTATCAATAAAGCATATAATAGAACTGGAAGTTTATTTCAAGAGCATTTACAAAGAAACAGAATAGAAGATGAAAATTATTTAAGGCAGTTAATTTTATATGTTCATTTAAATCCTGTAAAACATAAATTCACGGAAAAATTTGAAACTTATTTACATTCATCATATCGTTCCTATTTATCTGAACTAACGACTAGTATTGATAGAGATTTTATTTTAAATTTATTTGGAGGATTAGAAAATTTTAAATTCTGCCATGATGAAAGGAGAATAGTTTATCAAGGACTAGTTAATGACATTTGTTTAATGGATGAATGAAAATTCTAAAGGTTTGTTTATCCTAACAGGTTTTTAAAACCTGTTAGGTATGTTAAAGAAAAGGATATTTTTTTTAATTGGGATCGAAAAATAGATACCTAATAGGTTTTGGAAACCTGTTAGGATATGAAAAAATGATAATATTATTTTGAAAAATAAACTAATAGCGTTCTTTCAACGCATTACAAATTGGATAAAAAAGAATAAAATAAAATCAGCAATTGCATTTCTGCTCTTGCTGATTTATTATTTCTCGATACCGCGAACTTTATTTCATGAACCATATTCTACGGTTATCGAAAGTAAGGAAGGCGAATTGTTAGGAGCAAAAATTGCCAGAGACGGACAATGGCGTTTTCCTGCGCAAGACAGTGTGCCTGATAAATTCAAGAAATGTATTGTTTATTTTGAAGACGAATATTTCTATAAGCATCCTGGTTTTAATCCTGTTGCAATGGTAAATGCAATCAAGCAAAATAGGAAAGCAGGAAAAGTAGTCAGAGGAGGAAGCACATTAACGCAACAAGTTATCCGGTTATCCCGAAAAGGAAAAGGAAGAACTTATTTCGAAAAATTTATCGAAATTATCTTAGCAACACGATTAGAATTAGGATATTCTAAAGATGAAATTCTCGAATTGTACGCATCTCATGCACCTTTTGGAGGAAATGTAGTTGGACTTGAAATGGCGGCGTGGCGATATTTTGGCGTACAATCTAATCAGTTATCGTGGGCTGAAAATGCGACTTTGGCAGTTTTGCCAAATGCGCCAAGTTTGATTTATCCGGGAAAAAATCAGATTAAGTTATTGAACAAGCGAAACCGACTTTTGCTAAAATTACATAAGGAAGGCATAATCGATCAGCAAACCTATGAACTTGCCGTTGAAGAACCATTACCTCAAAAGCCTTATGATTTACCTCAAATTGCACCACATTTATTGCAACGAGTAGCAAAAGACGAAGAAGGAACGCGCGTGAAAACGACTATAGATTATGCTTTGCAAAATAGAGTAAACCAAATTGCAAAATATTATTATAATCAGTACAAACAGAATGAAGTCAATAACTTAGCGATTTTGGTAATTGATGTTTCAAATCGAAATGTAATGAGTTACGTTGGTAATGCGCCAACAGATAAAGACCATCAAAAAGATGTTGATATTATTGATGCACCAAGAAGTACCGGAAGTATTTTGAAACCCTTGTTATATGCTGGAATGCTAGATGATGGCGAAATCTTGCCTAATACCTTAGTGGCTGATATTCCAACGCAAATTGCGGGTTATACACCGCAAAATTTTAATCTTACGTTTGATGGAGCTGTTCCGGCGCATCGTGCTTTGTCAAGGTCGTTAAATATTCCCGCAGTTTTGATGTTGCAGGATTTTGGTGTAAATAAATTCTATGAAGAATTACAAAAGTTTAAATTAAGAGATATTAATAAAACGCCGGATCATTACGGATTATCACTTATTTTAGGTGGAGCCGAAAGTAATTTATGGGATTTGTGCCGAACGTATGCTAATTTGTCTTCTACGCTAAATTATTATACTACAAATAATGCAAAATACCGAACTAAAGAATTTAGCGAACTTAATTACAGAAATAATTTTGAACCTGATTTTGGCTCTGAAACAGATCAGAAAAATATATTGGGCGCAGGATCAATTTGGTTGACGTATAATGCAATGGAAGAAGTAAACCGACCGGAAGGAGATGAAGCCTGGAAGTTTTATGACAGTTCATTGAAAATTGCCTGGAAAACCGGAACCAGTTTCGGAAATCGGGATGCGTGGGCGATTGGAACAAATTCAAAATATGTAGTAGGAATTTGGGTAGGAAATGCGACAGGCGAGGGAAGGCCAACTTTGACCGGCGTTACAAGTGCAGCGCCTATTTTATTTGATGTTTTTAATTTATTGCCGCGACAAAGGTGGTTTCAAACGCCTTACAAGGATTTAGATGAAGTTGAGGTTTGTCGTTTAAGTGGTTATTTGGCTAAAGACGGTTGTCCGAAAATCAAACAATGGGTTGCTAAAAAAGGAAAATCCACGGCGGTTTGTCCGTATCATAAAACGGTGCATTTAGATAAAACACAACAATTTCAGGTCAATAGCAGTTGCGAAAGTATTGATAATATAGTAACAAAAAATTGGTTTGTTTTACCTCCCGTAATGGCTTGGTATTACAAAAGCCAACATATTGAGTATTTGCCTTTGCCTCCGTTTAAAGAAGATTGTCAGGGAACGCAAACTACAAGTATGGACTTTATTTACCCGAAAACGAACAGTAAAATCTATTTAACGAAGAATTTTAATAGTGAAGTTCAGCCTGTGATTTTAAAAGTTGCGTATTCAGAACGTGATCGTGAATTGTTCTGGTATGTTGATAATGTTTATAAGGCAACAACAAAAACGTTTCATGAATTGCCAATTACGCCAACTTCTGGAATACATTATATTACGGTTGTAGATGCTTTTGGGAATGAAATCAGGAGAAAAATTGAAATTGTTAGGGAATAAATGCAAATTAGATTACATAATTCTGATTTGAGTATATACTTTTTGATTGCTTGAAAACCTGAAAGTAGCTCCAAAAGTAAATCCTTTAATTACAGGAATTTTATCATTATTAAATGGCTGTGAATAGCCGAAACCTAAATCTAAAACATTCAAAACCGTCATTCCCGCTAAGCCATATGCGTGTTTATCTGAAACTCCAGCTTTAACAAATAAGAACTTTGCTGTATTATAGGATAAATGCAAATCCGGCAAACCGTAGTAATTGTCGTTATAAGATGTTATTCCGAAACCTAATCCTAAAAATAGTTTGTTTTTGTTTTCACAATCCAGACAAAATTCTAATCCTCCTATAAATTGGCTTTTTGTTGCAATTTTATAATCTAAATAAAGAATGGGCAATTTTGGAAATTCAAATTTACTTTTATTATTCTCTTTATAATTGAAATCTCTTGAATCCAAAAGAGTGTTGTTTTCATTGTACCATTTTGCATTTCCTACCAGATATTCGCCTTCCTTATCTTTAGAAAAACCTTCGAACTGGAGTTTATTAGTTTTCATGTAATAATCATTTATAACGTAAAGAGAATCTAAAGACTTGATATTATATCCTACCGCTTTTTTGGTTTTAATTTTTAAAGGCTTAATTCTGTAAAAAACAGCAGAATTTTCCATGGTATCTTTCCAATTTTGATCAAAATAAATAGTGTCATTTTGAGCCGAGGATTTAATTGTAAAGAAGGCTAAAATTAGAAGTAAATAATAGTGTTTCTTTTTAAAATTGAGCTGAGATATATTTAATAGCATTCTTTTTACAGGTATATAATTTTTATCAAATGTAAGAAAGTATTTAAGAACAAAGTTTATATAATTTAATCTTGAAAACTGATGCCTAGCCCAGATAGAAGTGGAAATCCTTTTGTTTTTTTCTTTAAAAAATAAAAGATTGAACGGATAGCTGGAATTAGCTCCTAATAAAAAATGTTTAACCACAAATTACACAGATTTCCCTAAATATTCATGTTCATTTGCGCAATTCGTGGCGAAAAAATAAAAAATGGGCATAAAAAAACCGCCAATCTTTTGAGAGGCGGTTTTGATTTTTATTCTAAAATAACATTTCCTTTTTTATCGTAGAAATGATATTCTAAGTACGTGTAAGCGTCACGAGGTATGATTTTCACCCATTTCTTATGCTCAAAAAACCATTTTGAACGTAATGATGGAAAACCTTGACTGAGGTATGCAGCCACAAACGGATGTACATTAAGTACAACGCCCTTGTGGATTTTTAAAACTCTTTCTAAATCAGATGTGATTCTGTCAATGATCAAAATTGGCGCTTCAATTTCGCCATGTTCATTGTTTGGATCTTCTTCTCTAGTTTTAATATTAACTTCGGGTCTTACGCGTTGTCTGGTAATTTGAACTAAGCCAAATTTACTAGGCGGTAAGATTTTATGCTTTGCTTTATCGTCGCTCATTTCTTCTCGCAAGAAGTCGAACAGGACCTTCCTGTTTTCAGGATTAGACATATCGATAAAATCAACTACGATTATCCCGCCCATATCACGCAAACGAAGTTGTCTGGCAATTTCAGCGGCTGCAATCATATTCACTTCCATGGCTGTATCTTCCTGATTGGTAGCCTTATTTGAACGGTTTCCGCTATTTACGTCTATAACGTGAAGAGCTTCAGTGTGTTCAATAATAAGATATGCGCCTTTACTCATGGAAACTGTACGTCCAAATGAAGTCTTGATTTGTCTCTCTATATTGTATTTCTCGAAAATTGGAGTATCATTTGATTGATAAAACTTAACAATCGATTGTTTTGAAGGTGCAATTTCTTGCAGATATTCCTTCGTTTGGTGGAACAACTCTTCGTCATCTATCTGGATACCACTAAAGGTATCATTGAATACATCTCTTAATATTGAGGAAGCTCTGTTGAGTTCTCCCAATACTTTTGAAGGATGATGAGCAGTTGGTAATTTTTTACACATTGCAGTCCATCTGCTAAGCAGGTTCTGCAAATCTTTTTCTAATTCGGCTACGTTTTTGCCTTCGGCTACTGTGCGAACAATAACACCAAATCCTTTTGGTTTGATAGATAGAACAAGTTTTTTTAGACGATCCTTTTCCTTTTTGTCTTCTATTTTTTGAGAAATAGAAACGCGGTCAGAAAACGGAACGAGAACAATAAATCTTCCTGCCAATGAAAGCTCAGCGCTTATTCTTGGACCTTTGGTAGATATAGGTTCTTTTACAACTTGAACTAAAACAGATTGATTGGCACTTAAAATATCAGTAATGATGCCATCTTTGTCAATCTCTTTTTCAAACTGAAAGGTTTTTAGGGAGAAATCTTTTATTTTACCTGCGCTTACAAGTTTTATGAATTTCAGTTGGGAAGCTAAGTTAGGTCCTAAATCGTGATAATGTAAAAAGGCATCTTTTTCGAAGCCTACATTTACAAAAGCAGCATTAAGTCCAGCAACGGGTTTTCGTATTTTGGCAATAAAAATATCACCAACCTGAAATTTGCTTTTCTCTTCTTCCTTGTGTAATTCAATTAGTTTTCCATCTTTTAATAAGGCAAAATCTACGGCTTCAGAACTAGATCTAATGATTAATTCTTTATTCACACTGTAAATTTTTATCCAGACTTTTAGTTTCAGGTTTTTAAGTTTCAAGTTTCAGTTTTTACAACTCATAACTCATAACTTATAACTCATAACTGAATTGTAAGGATGGATTAAACAATATTTTTTTAACAGGTATTGAACCCGGGGAAAAGAAGATTAATAGAGCAAAGATTTGAGAGTATAGATTTTACGTCTATAGTCTGTTTTCTTTTCTCTTTTATCTTTTTTCAATTTCAATGAACGTTTAAAAAGAAAAAAGTAGTTTAAAACTACTTTTTCTTTTTGTGACGGTTAGCTCTCGCTCTTTTTTTTCTTTTGTGCGTAGCTACCTTATGTCTCTTTCTTTTTTTACCACTTGGCATATCGTGTCGATTTTATGATTAATTAATAGTATTATTTTGCTTCGTTATTCGTTTTTACTCCTTCTACAAAAACTTTTGCAGGTTTGAATGCAGGAATGTTGTGTGCTGGAATTTTGATAGTGGTGTTTTTAGAAATGTTTCTACCTGTTTTTTCAGCTCTTGTTTTTACGATAAAACTTCCAAAACCTCTTAGGTAAACATTGTCTCCAGTTTCTAATGAAGTTTTAACTTCTTCCATAAAAGTTTCTACTGTTGCTTGAACATCTCCTTTTTCAAGACCTAGTTTCTCTGAAATTTTCGCTACGATATCTGCTTTCGTCATTTTCTTTCCTATTTTATTTTATAAATGGTGTACTATTTTTTTGAGTTTGCAAATATAGGAATTAAAAAAATAATTAATCAAGCTAATTCGTTAAATTTTAATTACATAAACATTTACTTTTGTATTCTAAGTATTTTGCTATGAATTTTCCTAACATATTGATAAAATGGTATTTACAAAACAAACGTGATTTACCATGGCGAAAAACCACCAATCCTTACCATATTTGGCTATCAGAAATAATGTTGCAACAGACTAGAGTTGCGCAGGGAACGCCTTATTTTTTCTCTTTTACAAAGGAATTTCCTACTGTATTTGATCTTGCAAATGCCTCAGAAGAGCAGGTTTTGAAACTTTGGCAGGGTTTAGGATACTATTCCCGCGCTAGAAATTTGCATAAAACGTCGCAATATGTCGCAAATGAGTTAAACGGAATTTTTCCTGATGCATATAAGGACTTATTAAAATTAAAAGGAGTTGGTGAATATACCGCCGCCGCAATTGCCTCTTTTTCATATAATGAAGCAGTTCCGGTTGTTGACGGAAATGTGTTTCGTGTCCTTTCCCGTTATTTTGATATCGAATCTGATATTTCGTTGCCGGCGACTAAAAAAGAATTTACGGAACTGGCTCATGAATTAATGCCAAAAGATAATCCTGCGATTTTTAATCAGGCGATTATGGAGTTTGGCGCTTTGCAATGCGTTCCTAAAAGTCCTGATTGTAGTATTTGTGTTTTTAATGATAGTTGTCTGGCGCTTCAAAAAAAGAAAGTTTCGGTTTTGCCTGTAAAGTCTAAAAAACTGAAAGTGACAGATCGTTTCTTTAATTATTTAATTTTAGAAGATCCTTTAGAAAATACTCTAATCCAGAAAAGAACCTTAAAAGGAATTTGGCACAATTTATACGAGTTTCCACTTTTGGAAACTACTGAAATTGTGGGTTTTGATGTAGTTTCAGATGCGGTTCAGAATCAAATTTTTGCATCTTATACTATATTAAGTATCGAAGAATGTAATGAAACGACCGTAATTCATAAACTTTCGCATCAACATCTTCATATTCAGTTTTGGAAAGTTAAAATTGCAGAAACAATCGAAAATGGATTGAATGCCAGTAAATTAAAGACTTTTCCGTTTCCTATTGTGATTTATAATTTTATAGAAAAGCAGGAAATAATTTGCTAAAAAAATGTATCTTTGGGATAAATACCATATAATAAACTATGAACGGAACATTAAATAAGGTTATGCTAATTGGTCATTTGGGCGACGATGTAAAAATGCACTATTTTGATGGTGGAAATTGCATCGGGCGTTTTCAGCTGGCTACAAATGAGGTTTACATCAATAAAACGACTAATGAAAAAATAACTTCTACAGAATGGCACAATTTGGTTGTACGTAATAAAGCGGCAGAAATTTGTGAAAAATACCTTTCTAAAGGAGATAAAATATATATTGAAGGACGTATAAAATCGCGTCAATGGCAGGCAGAAGACGGAACCACTAAATATACTACTGAGATTCAGGTAACCGAATTTACCTTCCTGACTACCAAAAAAGAAACTGGAAATCATAAACCATATCAGGAACCAGAACCAGCAAAAAACACTAACTTTGATGCCACAAACGAAGGTTTACCTATAAATGATTTACCTTTTTGATTGTTTAACTAATCTTTTTTAATTTGGACCCGGAGCCCAGTTTGTTTCTTAATACATTAGACATCAATTTAATAATTGGTTTTGTCGGAATATTTATTTTGCTGTTTTTATCGGCAATTGTTTCAGGTGCCGAAGTTGCACTTTTTTCTTTATCCCAAAAAGACATTGATGAAACTTTACAGGAAAATAATCCGAAAGGAAAAATCATTTCCAATCTTTTAGACAAACCCAAAAAGCTTTTAGCCACCTTATTAGTAGCCAATAATTTCTTTAATATAGGAGTTGTAATTTTATTCTCCTATATAGGACAAAATATTTTTGCCCATATAAGTTCTCCGGTTTTTAAGTTTATCCTCGAAATAATCCTGGTTACTTTCCTGATTTTATTATTTGGCGAAGTTTTACCTAAAGTTTACGCCAGCCGAAACAATATAAAATTCGCAAAACGCGTTGCATATCCTATCGCAGTTTTAGATACATTACTCTCGCCAATAAGTTTGCCTATGCGAAGCGTTACGTTATATTTGCACAATAAATTGGGGAAACAAAAAAATAGTTTTTCAATAAATCAGCTTTCGCAAGCGTTAGAACTTACAGATTCTGAAGGAACATCAAGCGAAGAACAAAAAATTCTGGAAGGAATTGTTTCTTTTGGAAACACCGATACAAAACAAGTAATGAGCCCGCGGATTGATATTTTTGCATTAGAAATATCAGAATCATTTGGAACAATTTGCCCTAAAATAATTGAAAAAGGATTTTCAAGAATTCCGGTTTATCGCGATAATATTGATCAGATTGAAGGCGTTTTGTTCGTTAAGGATTTATTGCCACATATTGATAAAGAAGAGTTTGATTGGTCATTATTAATAAGAGAAGCTTTTTTTGTTCCTGAAAATAAAAAACTTGATAATTTATTAAAGGATTTCCAGAGCCTTAAAAGTCATCTTGCGATTGTGGTTGATGAATATGGCGGAACTTCCGGATTAGTATCTTTAGAGGATGTTATTGAGGAAATAGTAGGAGATATAAGCGATGAGTTTGATGATGAAAATTTGAATTATTCTCAAATAGATGAAAAGAACTTTCTGTTTGAAGGAAAAATAAACATGAAGGATTTTTACCGAATCGTTGATGTTAACGAAGATATTTTTGAATCTCACAAAGGCGAAGCCGAAACATTAGCCGGTTTTATTTTAGAAATTCTGGGTAATTTCCCGAAAAAAGATCAAAAAATAGCTTTCGAAAACTGTATTTTCACCATAGAAACAGTTGATAAAAAGCGTGTAAAACAAATAAAAGTAACAATAGATTAAATGTTAAAAAAAGCAATTTCAATAGCAACAATTTTACTGGCATTGACTGTTTTAAGTTGTAAAGATGATGTAGTGCCAAAACCAGCAAGTTTTCTTCGTTTAGATTATCCCGTAGCAAAATATGTTAGTTTTGAGAATAATTGTCCGTTTGCTTTTGAAATGAACGAAGCTGCGGTTATCAAAGGTGAAAAAGATTGTGGATTTGCGATTACATATCCTAAAATGAAAGCCACAATTTACCTGACTTATAAACCTGTAAATGGCAATATCGAAAAATTACTTAAAGATGCTCAAAAACTAACGTATGAGCATGTTATAAAAGCCGATGATATATTAGAACAACCATATTTAAACCCGCAAAAAAAGGTATACGGAATGTTTTATCAAGTTGACGGAAACGCCGCTACAAACTCACAATTTTACGTCACAGATAGTACAAAGCATTTTATAACAGGATCTGTTTATTTTTATGCAAAACCTAATTTTGATTCCATTATGCCGGCGGCAAGTTATATCAAGAATGATATGCAAAGATTAATGGAAACATTAAAATGGAAATAAAAAAAGAAAACATAAAAAAAGGGCGTTTAGTGTTTATAAACGCCCTTTTTTATGTCTTAAAATTAAATCTTAAACCCCGATTGGTGTTGGAATTTGGACCCGAGCTTTAGCGAACAGGCGAAGCAATTTAAAAAAATTTGGAATTTAAATTTTAAGATTTAGTATTCAAAACTTTATATGTTTTTCCGTCTCCCGTTGCCTGAACAACTTTTGTAAAATTATCTTGATTTTGAACCGTTTTATCAAATACAACAGTCGCCGTTTTTTTATCAAAATCTACAGTTGCTTTTTCTACGCCGTCTAAATCAGCTAATTCTTTTTCGATTGTTTTTGCACAACCCATTGCACAAGTCATTCCTTCGATCTTGAAACTTGCAGTTTGAACATTTTCGGCAGCAATTGCTTTGTGTTCTTTTGGCGCTGTTGCTACGGATTTTATGTTAGCCAGATTTTTATCTTCTTCTTTTTTGCAGCTTACTAAAACTAAACCTGCTATTGCTAAAGTTGCTATAATCTTTGTGAATTTCATTGTATATGATTTTTAATTGATAGTTGCGTTCCTTGCAAAATTAATAAAAAGGAAGTGGTCAGTCCATAAAATTATTACAAATTTGCATCAAAATAGTATTTATGGATGCAAAGCAATTAAAGTGGGTTTATTTATTTGTGCTTTCCTTAATTTGGGGAAGTTCTTTTATTTTAATAAAAAGAGGTTTAGTTGGTTTGACAGCCCTTCAGGTGGGTTCGTTCCGAATTATTTTTGCAGCTTTATTTCTATTGATTGTTGGTTTTAAAAGCCTTAAGAAAATTTCGCGTCGTCAATGGAAATTTGTTGCCATAACATCCCTTTTTGGAACTTTTACTCCCGCGTATCTTTTCGCCATTGCCGAAACCCAAGTTGATAGTTCAATCGTTGCAATTTTAAATTCGCTTACACCTCTAAATACTTTAGTTCTTGGTATAATCGCTTTTGGAATTCAGTTTCATAAACGACAAGTTCTGGGAGTTTTTGTTGGTTTGATAGGATGTTTGCTTTTGGTTTTAAGCGGCGCATCAGCTCATCCCGGGCAAAACTATTATTATGTGGTTTTGGTTGTAATCGCCACGCTTTGTTATGCAATAAATGTCAATTTAATCAAGAAATATTTATCTGATTTAAATTCACTCAGTATTACAACAGGAAATTTTGCCGTTTTGCTTTTACCTGCATTAATTATTTTAAGTACAACAGATATTTCGCAACGAATAAATATTGACATCACGCAACATTCTATTTATTTTGTAATGATTCTGGGCGTTTTAGGAACCGGAATTGCAAATGTTATATTTTTTAAATTGATCCAAATGTCATCGCCCGTATTTGCAACATCGGTAACATATTTGATTCCGATAGTGGCATTTTTCTGGGGATTATTAGATAATGAAATGCTTACGCCAATTCAGTTTTTTGGAGCGTTTATTATTTTAATTGGCGTTTATTTATCTGCTAAGAAATAAAGTTTGTTTGTGAAATGTAATTTAGGGTTTTAATATTTTCAGGAGCTAATCCCGCTATCCGTTCCAATCTTTTATTTTTTAAAGGAAAAAACAAAAGGATTTCCACTTCTATCGGGGCTAGAGACATCATTTTCATATAGATATTTTCGTTAAGTTTGTCATCTCGACGAACATGTAGTTTTTCATTTCGACGGACATGGATTTTGTTTCATCTCGATGGACATGTAGTTTGTCATTTCGACGAAGGAGAAATCACATCAGATATTCGACAAAGATTGGCGATTTTAGGCGCGGAGTTCTAGTGTGATTTCTCCTTCGTCGAAATGACATACTTTGTGTATAAAAAAATTTACCCGCATGGTAGTTGGCGCACAGGAAACAACCGCAACGCGTATTTGAAGGCGTAGGACAGCTTAGCGATGCGGGTTTTATATTTTTCAATAATTGATGAAAATTCTTACTTATTTGAAAAGTTTTAGGTATCTTCGCGATCCTAACTGTTCAGATTATGATTATCGAAAAGCTTTTGCCCGTGCAAAATGGTGGCGTTATTGGAAACTATCGCAACGCCTTGAACAGCGTAGGACACCTAAAATGTGCGGGCTTTTATTTTCCTTAAATGTTCTAATTATGATTACAAACACGCTTTCAAAAGAAACGGAATTAAGATTGTCTGATTTTTTCAAAAATTCAATTGATCCGGAGCTTATGGCAAAAACAATTCGAAAAGTGAATTACATTCTAGCCTTAAGTATTATGCGAGATTGTGAAACTCTGGAAACAGAAAAAATAAGTCTCGAAAATGGTTTTTATTGGTTAAATGAATTAGCCGAAATTTTAAATCCTTATTTAGATGTTGAGTAATTAAACAAGAAAGGCTGTCGTAATTGACAGCCTTTCTTGCTTTATTGCCTGTCACCCGAAGCGGAGTTGCATGTCACCCTGAGCGGAGTCGAAGGGGCGATCCAATTGTAACGGGCTTCGACTCCGCTCAGCCTGACAATAGGAATAAGAAAACTTTGACAAAGCTATCTACGGTGTCACCCAGAGCGGAGTCGAAGGGCGCTCCAATTGTAACGCGGGCTTCGACTCCGCTCAGCCTGACAATAGGAATGTATAATTTTTTTTTTGACAAGGCTATCTACGGTGTCACCCAGAGCGGAGTCGAAGGGGCGATCCAATTGTAACGCGGGCTTCGACTTCGCTCAGCCTGACAATAGGAATGTATAAAAAAAAACTTTGACAAAGTTATCTACGGTGTCACCCAGAGCGGAGTCGAAGGGCGCTCCAATTGTAATGCGGACTTCGACTTCGCTCAGCCTGACAATAGGAATGTATAAAAAAAACTTTGACAAAGCTATCTACGGTGTCACCCAGAGCGGAGTCGAAGGGCGATCCAATTGTAACGCGGACTTCGACTCCGCTCAGCCTGACAAATTGAAGCGCATAAAAAAAGCTTTATCAAAGCGTTAAAACTTTGACAAAGCTTCTAAAATCTTAGAACCTTAGCAACTTAGTGCCTCAGAATCTTCCTAAAGAAAATCCTGATCAGAAACGCCTTCGTTTATCTTAATATCAGACATTTTAATATCCAATTCAAAACCAACATTCTGAACTAAGTTAAAAGGAACTTTAATGCCTTTTACCTCTTTATAATCGTTAAAGTTTGTTATTTGTGCCGATGATTTTCCGGCTTGTTCACGAACTTTAGATTCCGCTACTTTTAAGCCTGATTTCACATCGTAGAAATACGTTGTTTTTCCATCAATTATCGCATAAGCATCGTTGTTATTGATAGGTTCGATTCTGTCCACTTTTAAATCTGTTCTTTTTGCAAGTTGTAATTCTTCAAAAGGAGCAGCGTTTGCTTTCATGTCGGACAGATCTGCGCCTTCAAGGTTTTTGCG
Source organism: Flavobacterium sp. (assembly GCF_043722275.1). Taxonomy (GTDB): domain Bacteria; phylum Bacteroidota; class Bacteroidia; order Flavobacteriales; family Flavobacteriaceae; genus Flavobacterium. The sequence continues at coordinate 58,122 of NZ_JAYSPC010000043.1, forward strand.
TTTTCCTTGTTGCTCGATATAAGCGCCTTTTTCGTTTACAACTTGTTTCATTAAATTCATGGTTCCCATTGCAAGCGAAACCATCATTTTTCCTTTTGAATCTAATTTAGATGTAAAAGTTAAAGGTCCCGGAGCTTGCGGAACGGTTGTGATTCCTGTCATTGATAGCGTTTTTACAGCCGAAACTGCTTTTTCTCCACCAATTGCTTTCAGGTAATTCTCGAAAACCGTTTTTGCTGTAATTCCGGCTGGGGCTTCTTTATTAGCAACAGGTTTTTCGACAGGATTTCCGTATTTATCAAAATAGGAAATCGGAATTTGTAATTTTTCTAAACCAGCAATTACATCAGAACCTTTTCCGGCAATCACAATTCGGATATTATCTAATAAAAAGTATTTATTGGCAACGCGGTAAATATCGTCAGCGGTAACATCGTTTATCGTTTGAATGTATTTTTCGTAAAAGTCAGCCGGAAGTTTTTCTGTTTCAATATTCAATGCATATCGTGCAACAGTTTGAGGCTTTTCTACCTGCATCACAAATCGCCCAATGTATCCCGCTTTTACGTTTCTTAAAACTTCCTGAGGAACTCTTTCGGTTCTGATTCTTTTAATTTCTTTTATAAATTGCACAACGGCACTATCTGTAACCGTGTTTCTAACGGCAGATGAAGCCTTGAATTTAGTTACATATTTTCCTGCTCCAATGCTTGAACTTGCGCCGTATGTCCAGGCATGTTCCTCACGTAAATTCATGTTTAAATAACTGTTGAAATCTCCTCCTAAAATTTGATTTGCAATTACGGCAGGGAAAAAATCAGGATCGCTCATTTTTAAATTCACGGTATTTACCAATGAAATTTCAGATTGAACGGCGTTTGGAACATCAACAAAATCAATTTGAAGTTTAGCAACATTCTCCGGATTTGGATAGGTATTTTTTGGAGCAGCTTGTTTTTTCCATCCGCTAAAAAGTTTTTCAACTGCTGCTTTTGTTTCCTTAAATTTAATATCGCCAATGATTACTAAATAAGCATTTTCAGGAACAAAATAAGTGGCATAATTTGCCTGAACATCGGCAAGAGTTACGTTTTTTACTGTTTCTTCTGAAATATATTCTCCTGAAGGATGATTTTTTCCAAAAGCTAAAACATCAACAACACGGCTTGCAATTGCGGGAACGCTTTTTTCATCGGCTTTAAGCCCTTCTATTAATTTTGATTTTTCTTTATCAAATTCGGTTTGAGTGAAATTAGGCTGTAAAGTACCTTCGGCTAAAAGCTCTAAAACACGTCCTGAATATTTAGAAAGTGCACTTGCATATGCTCCCGAAGATGAAAAATTAATGTTTGCTCCGTAAAAGTCAATTTCTTCATTAAAGGCTTCTTTGGTTGTTTTTTTAGTTCCGTTACCAATTAAACTGCTTGTTAATTCGTCAACGCCTTTTTTATTTCCTTCGGTAAAAGGAGGATTGTCTAAAGTTAAACTAAAACTTACTCTTGGTAATTTATGATTTTCAACTACCAAAACTTTCATGCCGTTTGCCAAAACAAAAGTTTGCGGTTTTTTGATGTTGACTACTGGCGAAGGGCCTGGTTTGGGTTGTGGACGATCTTGTGCTTGCATAATTCCGGTGAGGAATAAAAGGATTAAAAATGTATGTACTTTTTTCATGTTTCGATAGCTTAGTTTTGAACTTTAGTTGAAGGAATGTAGTCTAAAATTAAACGCTGGTTTGGGTTTAGATACTTTTTAGCTACTTCTCTAATTTCTTCTCTTGTAATGGAGTGGTAAAGATCAATTTCAGTATTAATCAGGTTTACATCTCCATAAAGCAAATAATAAGAAGCCAGATTTTCAGCAATTCCTTCAACGCTTGCATTTGCGTTCACAAAATTATTATCGAATTTATTTTGTAATTTTTCATAGTCTTTTTCAGAAATTAACTCCGTTTGAATTTTCACAATTTCTTCATCCATTTCTTTTAAAATGTCTGCTGTTGTATTGGGCGCCATTGGCAAACCATATAAAATGTACATTCCGTAATCTTCCTGACTAAAACCCACCGCTCCAATTTGAAGCGCCATTTTTTTATCGTCAACTATTTTTTTGTACAATTTTGAACTTTTCCCATCACTTAAATAAGACGAGATTAAATCTAAAACTCTCGCATCTCTTGTTTTCATTGAAGGAGTTCTGTAAGAAGCAACGATCATCGGAATCTGAATATTCGGATCTTCGTAAGTTGCTTTTATAGTTTTATTAATTGGTTCTTCAACAAAAGTTTGTTTTTTTACATCTTCTCCACGTGGAATTGGAGCAAAATATTTCTGAATCCATTCTTTGGTTTTAGCTTTGTCAAAATCTCCGGCAACAACTAAAACAGCATTATTTGGCGTATAGAATTTTTTATTAAAAGCCTGAAATTCTTCCAGAGTTGCAGCATCCAGATCTTTCATAGAACCAATAGTGGTCCAACGATATGGGTGATTTTTAAACATGTTTTCTTTTACAACCGGCAAGATATTTCCGTAAGGCTGATTGTCGTAACGCATTCTTTTTTCTTCTTTTACAACTTCATTTTGTGTGTCAACGCCAATTTTATTGATAATTGGGTGCATCAATCTTTCAGATTCCATCCATAAACCAAGTTCCAGACTGTTTGACGGGAAAACTTCATAATAATAAGTTCTGTCATCAGATGTATTAGCGTTATTTACTCCGCCATTTGCAGTAACGATTTTCATCCATTCGCCACGTTTTATATTTTGAGTTCCTTCAAATAATAAATGTTCAAAGAAATGTGCAAAACCAGTTCGGTCAGGACGCTCATCTTTTGATCCCACATGATACATTACTGAGGTTATGACAACCGGAGCCGATGGATCATTGTGTAAAATAACATGCATGCCGTTATCTAAATTATATTCTTCAAAAGCTACCTTTTGAGCATGAGCCACTCCGCCGAGCATTAGTGCTGCACTTAACATCATTATTGAATTTTTCATAAAGATTAATAAATTTATATTTACCTAATATGTAGGTAGCCAAGAGTTGATTATCGTTACACCAAAAATAACTTTTTTTAATGATGAATTAATGTTTAAGTGCTATTTTGGTGATACTTTAACAGTGTTTTTGGGGTAAATGTTTCTTTTTGAATGACGAAATGCCTTGAAAAACAGACTTTAAAAGGAAATAAATATTTTTAGAATAAGAGATTGCATACTAAATTATTAATTGTATATTTGCAACCTTAAAAATCAATAAATCAATTTGGTATGTATGCAATCGTAGAGATAGCAGGGCAACAATTCAAAGTAAGCAAAGACTTAAAGGTTTATGTTAACCGTTTGACTAATGAAGAAGGTTCAAAAATTTCTTTTGACAAAGTTCTTTTATTAGATGATAATGGCAGCATTACTTTAGGCGCCCCAGCTATAGAAGGTGCTTCAGTAGAAGCTAAAGTGTTACAACACTTAAAAGGAGATAAAGTTATCGTTTTCAAGAAGAAAAGAAGAAAAGGATACAAAAAGAGAAATGGTCACAGACAATATCTTACTCAAATTGTAATTGAAGGTATTACTGCAACTGGAGGAACTAAAAAAGCAGCAGCTAAAAAAGCAGTTGTAGCAGAAGAAGCTCCGGCTACTGAAGTTGAAGAGGCTCCAAAAGCAAAAAAAGCAGCAGCTCCAAAAGCAAAAAAAGAAGCTACTAAAGAATAATAACAATATTTAAACTCATACGTCATGGCTCACAAGAAAGGTGTCGGTAGTTCGAAGAATGGTAGAGAATCAGAATCAAAACGTTTAGGCGTTAAGATTTTTGGAGGTCAAGCTGCTATTGCTGGGAACATCATCGTTAGACAAAGAGGTTCAAAACATAATCCAGGTGAAAATGTTTACATTAGTAAAGATCACACACTACACGCAAGAGTAGCTGGAGTTGTTAAGTTCCAAAAGAAAAGAGATAACAAATCTTATGTATCTATCCTTCCATTCGAAGCATAATCATTAGACTACTTATTACAAAACCCGTTCTGAAAAGAGCGGGTTTTTTGTTTTTAAATCATTTTTAAAATAATTGTTCTTGTAATAAAATAAACCTGACATAAGTGTAACGTTTTGAATATTAATGCAACATATGTTAAATAGAATTAGCAATCAGTTTAAAAATTGATAACGATAATTTATTTCAGTTAATTATTTAAATTAGATTTTTATGAACGAAAAATTATTTTTTAAAGCCCAGCTGTATTTTACGGCAATTATAACGATTGCTATATTTACGTTGTTATCGTGGAATTATTTTCATGAAGGTGTACCAAGTCATCATATATTAAATGATAAAAGTCTGCCTGAAATTTCTAATTGGTGGGGAGCTCTTTTGCTTCCTTCGTTATCCTCGTTTCTATTTTATACTTTGAAAAAAAGAGTTGTAATCAAAGATGAAAATCAAAACATTCATCGATTCCCGATAAATATAGTTTACGCATTTATTTCTGCTTTGATTCTTGGAATACTTCTTTCTGTATTTTTTACTTTAGGGTATGAAAATTTTCCAGCATATATACTTTTGATAATACTTGTTTCAGGATTGTTTTTTCCTATTTACAGAGCGGAGTATTTTCTTGGATTTGTTATTGGTATGACTTTTACATTTGGCGCTGTTCTTCCAACGGTAGTTGGATTTATATTAGTATTAATTGGCGCTTTCTTGTATTTAGGCATTCGTCCGTTAATTTTATATATTGTATCAAGATTTTTGTTTAGAGTGGTTTCACGAGATCAGAAAACAATTAAGTAAGATTTTATACCTGATTGCATTAAAATATTTATCATATTATTTATTGGGCTTATTATTTGTATTTTTGGTTAGATAAATCTACCCCAATTTTGAAAAAAATAGTTTTCCTTTTATTTCTTTTCTGTACAAGCCTGTTTGCAAAAGAAATTCATTCTACTGAACAAATCGTATCACTAAACGATAATCAAAAAAAGATTTTATATGAATTTGCTATTCTGCAAAAGAATGGTTCTGAGGCTAATATATATTGGCAACAGCATAAAAATCAATTTCCTGCTATTAATGATACAGTAAGAAATCAACTTGCGAATGAAATTTATGTTAATTCAAATATTTTATACAGTCCTGTAAAAAATTCTGCGGTTCATTTATGGATGCAGACTCAATCCCTAACAAACTGGATGTTATATCTGGCTGCATTTATTGCAATATGCTCTGTAATTGGGTTATTGCGCAATTATTGGGGTTTGCTTATAGGGATATTGATAAGGCAATTTGCTCCAATATTCAGACTTATGTTTTCTGCAATTTTATTGACTTATGAATTATTATTCATAGGTATTGCTTGTGTTATTTTTGGCTGTTATATAGAAGAAATGACATTGAGAACCGTAGTGATTCATACCGGTTTGTTTTTGTTATGGAGTCAGTCAACGGCTATTTTTACCCGAAAATATTTAGTACAGAAATATATTTTTGAAATAAAGAATAATTTCTGGAGTAAAAATAATTGGGAAACTGTGAAAACAATTTGTCTTCCGGCTATAATTGTTACTGTGGCTCTTTTATATGTTTTGTATAAAATTCCAGCTGATACATTGTACAATTATGAGATTGTTGTATCGGCTATGGCGGTTATTTGTGCTTTACCGTTTTGGCGCACTTTAGAGAAATATATTTCACCAATTCTGATTCCTTTCAAAGATACTTCTATCGAAAGAAGTATTCTCTCCCTCGCTGCTTGTGTTATTATAGCTTTAATAATTGATGGCTTTTTAATAACGCAGCATAATCCGCTTTTTTCTTATGTGATAATTGCTTTGACCAGTATGTTGATTATTTCCTTTCTACTTTTATCGCTTAAAGATAACTTTAGATATAATTTTAAGAATTACTATTATTTGCAATTTATTGCAATTGCTTTTCTTTCGTTCACTTTGTTTTATAGCTTTTATATTCATTCCGCCGAATTGATTTGGGCATCATTAATTGGAACGAGTATCTATATTATTATCAAATATTGGGAGATTCCAACATTTTTTATTAGCTGGAAAAGAAACAGAACATCGACATGGGGATTTTTAGGAATGGCGGTTTTATTGTGGTTATTGGCAAAAGGGATTTTGTATGTTTCGCAAATGTTGTATCTGGTTTAAGATATTTTCTATTATTTGTATTATTCGCGTATGCTATGTCATTTCGACCGAAAGGAGAAATTACACTTGTTATGCACACAAGGCGAGGACGCACTGTGTTGAATATTGGATGCGATTTCTCCTTCGTCGAAATGACACAGAAAGCGTCTTTTGAGAGTGGGAATTTGAACCCGAACGATAGCGAACAGGCGAAGCAATTTAAAAAACTGAAAATTTACTATTCAGAATCTTTAGTTTCTTCAAGGTCTTCAGTTTTTCTTCCTAGTTTTACTTTAGGATTATTCTGGGTTCCTGTAACGGTCAACGGAATCCCGAATATACCAAGAGGAGGTAAGCCTAAACGCATTTTTAAGTTCAGTTTTCCGTCTAAACTTGTTGTGCCTTCAATTCTTGGTCTGAAGCCTGCAAATTTGAATTTAAAGCGTTCTACCGTCATGATATTGTTTTTAATGGTAGTTCTAATATCAACTTTGGAAAGATCCGGATTTTTCATTGATTCAGAATTTGTTTGTTTGCTTACAGCATTAAACATTTTCAATCCTCTCATTTTTACATCCTTTATAGAAAGTGTTCCGCCACCAACTAGCGATGGATAAACAGGATCCATGTTTCCGTTTAATCTGCCTTTTAATTGATAATCTACAGAAACAATTCCTTGGGCTTTTTCAGCAGCGCTTGCCATTTTTCTGAAAACTTCAATTTCATTATATGCTTTTTTAATATCAAAATCAGAAGCCTTAAGGTTAAAATCAAAATTTGCTTTTTGCGGAGTTACTGCCTGATAATTTGCATTCATGCCAACTTTACAGCCAATTAAATTAAATCCGGTATTTTGCATGCTCAATTTACCTTTGTTCATACTTAAACTTCCGGTTGCATTTTGAAGATTCAATTTGTCAAAATTTACTTTTTGGGCATTTGCCATAAATTGCAAATTCAAATTGGTCGGAATTATAATAACTCCAGATTGTTTAGCTTCGGTTTTAGGAGCAGGATTTTCTGTTTTTGTTTCTGTTACTGAAGTATTTGCCGGCGTACTCGACATGAATTCATCAACATTAATATATCGGGATGAAACTGTAAAAGAACCTTTTAAAATACCAGTTTTTGTAGTTACATAATTAAAAACGTTTTGCAAATATCCATTCATTTTAAAATCTGATTCGCCATAAGCGGCTAAAAAGTTATTGAACGACATTTTATCCTGATTGATTTTAAAAATCCCTTCTTTAATTATGAATTTCTTCGGAAGATATTCTGATGCTATTCCAATATTTCTTAATTCAAGAGTTCCTTTGTTATACAGTTTGCTGTAATTTCCTTTTTCGGCATCGCTTTGTTTGCCTTTTAAAACTAAATCAGCTTTTACAAAACCATCTAAATTAAGTCCTTTTTGAGAGAAGACTTTATAGATTTTCTTTACATCAAGTTCGCCTTTTGCTTTGATATCATAAGTCAAATCATTGAAATTGCTAAGATCAGCTGTTACAAAAACAGGTTTTCCTTCAAAAGTAAATTGAGTTGGTTTCAGGCTCACTTTCAAATCATCAAAAGTTCCTTTTTGGTTGACAATCTTAGATTTGATTGTAATATTTGTGATAGGATTTGGATAATAGGGTGTTTTTAAATAACCGTTTTCTAAATCTAAAACCCCATTTGTTACAGGGAAAAGCTTGTTTTTCTGATCAAATTTTCCGTTTGCTTTTACATCTCCCGCAAGACTTCCTTTTAATACAATATCAGGAATTCCCAAGGCTTTAATTAATTTTTCAAGATCAATTTTAGCTTTAAAATCGGCATTGATTTCTGGTGTATTTATACCTTTTACATAGAATTTAGATTTTAAATAATCTTTGTTGATGTTTAATGAAACATTTTGAGCATCAACAATTACAAGATCCGGATTTAACGATGGAACTTTTGTTTTAATATCCAGATTTAAGTTTGAAACCGGAAAAGCGCTTTTGTTATAATTGACAAATCCGCTATCTATTTTTACATCAAGATTAATATCCGGCGCAATGTTTTGGGAAGCAATGTAATCACCTTTTAAAGTAAAAAGTAAGTTTGTATTTCCCTTTAATTCAGTTTTAGAAAGCCATGTAATATATTTTGGAGGGAAAGCAGTAAAAACATCATACAAATCACTATTGTCAGATTTAATGACAAAATCCATATTATAACCATCTTTCAGGAAGTCGAATTTTCCTTTAAAATCGACCAAAAGCTGATTGATTTTAAGGTTATTCTGCTGAAAATAGAAAGACAAAGAGTTGACGTTTACTTTAGTAATTAAATCAGCATCAATTTTTTTATTCATTAAATAAGGTTCGCCGTCATAAACAATATTTAATTTTTCGATTTTAGCTTTCGAATACAAATCAAAAACGGCTTTGTTTAAATCTCCTTTTCCTAAATAATCAAATCCAAAAGCATCAAAATGAACTTTTGTAGATAAATCGTCGTAAATTATTTTACTGTTTATAATCTCAATTCGTTCCAGTTTTAAAGCAGTTTCTGAGCTGTCTTTTGTGGTTGATGCTTGCGATGATGATTTGTAAACATTGTAATTTGCTTCTCCTTTTGCGTTTACTTTTACATTTATAAAAGAGTCAGATAAATAAATCTGATCAATTTTTACTTCTTTACTAAAAATTAAACTCGCAACGTTGATTCCAAAGGATACTTCTTTTGCGGTGATGAATTTTTCGTTTTTATAAGGAGCTGATCCGTTTAAACTTAAATCATTTAAAGTTAAAGTTAGCGAAGGAAAGTGATGGAAAAAGGAAACCGAAACATCGGAGTAATTCAATTCTGCGCTTAGTTTTTCATTCGCTGTTTTTTTAATCTGCTCCTTAATTTTATCGGCAAAAACAATAGGAGTCAAAAACAATAATCCCATAATAACGACAAAAGTTATCCCTAGATATTTAGCCGTTTTTATTAAAATGGACTTCGTTTTATTTGTTGACATAACCAATTTTGGTATTTATAATAATGTGAAAATAGAATTTAAGGGAAATTATCCGTGAACAGTTTCGCTTTTACCATAATTGGTAATGATCGAACCTTCATATTCAATCCATTCTTTCCAGCGTTTGTCAATATCTATATTGTCTGTGTATTTTCGTGCGAATCCTAAAAATGTAGTGTAATGTCCGGCTTCAGAAATCATTAAGTCACGGTAGAATTTAGCTAATTCTTCGTCTTTGATATTTTCTGAAAGTACTTTAAAACGCTCACAACTTCTTGCTTCGATCATTGCCGAAAATAATAAACGATCACAAAGCGCATCTTTTCGACTTCCGTCTTTTTTCATGAATTTAAAAAGCTCATTTACATAATGGTCTTTTCTTTCACGTCCTAAAGTCAATCCTCTTTTTTTGATAATGTCGTGAACCATTTGCAAATGCTCTAATTCTTCTCTGGCAATTATAAGCATTTCGGTCACTAACTCTTCTAATTCAGAGTTGTAAGTAACTAAACTAATGGCATTTGAAGCTGCTTTTTGTTCACACCAGGCGTGATCTGTCAAGATTTCTTCAATATTTGACTCTACTATATTTACCCAACGTGGATCTGTAGCTAATTTTAATCCTAACATAATTTTATAGAAAAAAGTTAACTGCAAAATTAGTGTTTTTTATCACCGAAAGTCAGGAAATATGGTGCAAATCCGCGTAAAATAGTATTATTTTGTAACTTGAAACAAATCAAATGAATCAGATAAAAAAACTTTTAATCATAGGCTTTGTCTGGCCTGAACCAAATTCATCAGCGGCGGGCGGAAGAATGATGCAATTGATTTCTATTTTTAGAGAAAATGGATTTGAAATTACATTTGCAAGCCCGGCTTTAGACAGTGATTTTATGGTTGATTTATCTCAATTTGAAGTGAAGAAAATATCAATTGAACTGAATAATTCCAGTTTTGATGATTTTATAATTGAGCTGAATCCTGATGTTGTTTTGTTTGATCGTTTTATGATCGAAGAACAATTTGGCTGGCGCGTTTCAGAGAATTCCCCAAAAGCAATCAGGTTATTAGATACCGAAGATTTGCATTGTTTGAGAACGGCAAGACAAAAAGCATTTAAGGAAAACAGAAGTTTTGAATTAAATGATTTATTATCTGAAGAAGTTGCAAAGCGGGAAGTTGCCAGTATTTTAAGATGTGATTTGTCGTTTATTATTTCTCAATTTGAAATGAAAATTCTAAATGATGTTTTAAAAATCGATTCGAGTTTATTGCATTATTTGCCATTTCTGGTTGATGAAATGAGTGAAAATGATTTGGTAAAATTGCCTTCTTTTGAAGAAAGGAAAAATTTTGTTTTCATCGGAAATTTTCTTCATGAACCCAATTGGAACACGGTTCAATATTTAAAAGAAACGATTTGGCCTTTGATTAAAAAGCAATTTCCAGATGCAGTTTTAGAAGTTTATGGTGCTTATCCGTCACAAAAAGTATTGCAGTTGCATCAGCCTAAAAATGGTTTTTTTATTATGGGAAGAGCCGCAAATGCTAACGAAATTGTTAAAAACTCACGGGTTGTTCTGGCGCCAATTCGTTTTGGAGCCGGATTAAAAGGAAAATTATTAGAAGCCATGCAATGCGGAACGCCAAGTATAACCACAACAATTGGTTCTGAAGCGATGCACGAAAATTTACCGTGGAATGGTTTTATTACTGATGATATTCAGGAATTTGCAACAAAAGCAATTTCTTTATATCAGGATAAAAATCTCTGGAAAGAATCTCAAAAAAACGGAATTACAATTGTAAATAAATGTTTTCAAAAGAGTAAATATTCAGATGCATTAATCGAAAGAATTAATTCATTACTGAATGATTCCGAAAATCATCGTCTGCATAATTTTATGGGAAGTTTGCTTCAACATCATACTTTAAAAAGTACTAAATACATGGCAAAATGGATTGAAGCTAAAAATAAAAATTAAGCTTCCATTTTTCCAAATCCTACGGTTTCACGATATAATTGTGGTGAAACATCGGCATTGGTTTTAAAAAATCTACTGAAATAATGTTCGTCATCATAACCTAATTCATAAGCGATTTCTTTAACCGTTTTGTTGGTCATGTATAATTCTCTTTTGGCTTCAATTATAATTCTTTCCGAAATTAAATCGGTTAAGGTTTTATTGAAGTAATTTTTAGATAATTTGGCTAAGGCTTTCGCCGAAATATTGAGCATTTCTGCATAATGTCCAGCAGAATGTTTGATTTTAAAATTAAGTTCAATCGCGTCTTTCAGATCTTGAAGAATAAAAGGTTCCTTGGAATTTGGAACTGATTTCATTTCTTCTAATTGCTGATTTTTTAGCCTTGAAGCGGTAATTAAAAATATCTTTAAATAAGAAATTAATAGCTCGTATTGTGCTAATTCAGCGTTCTGGATTTCGGTTTTCATTTGGTCTAAAACCATTTTAAAAATCAATGCAGCTTCTTCCGGAATTATCGTATAAGGCGGTTGATAGACATTGTTGAATAATACGCCATTGCAGGAAACTTCCTTTTGATGATAATGAATGCAGTAAAAATCTGGGTGAAAATGAATTGCAATTCCTTCAATTGGTTCGTTAACACAAAGCATAAATGGCTGATATGGAGAAAAGGCGAGGAGTGAATTTTTCTCAAATTGATGTTCTGCAAAATCAGCTTTTACTTTGCCTTTTCCTTTGGTTACCCAAATTAAGGAAAAATAATTATTACGCTGCAAATGATCAAAATGACTATTATCCTCAAACGGAAGTAGTTTGAAAGCCAGATTTCCGGTTTGCGGATTAATTAATGTATAGACATTTTGATTGCTCATAATAATGCTGTTTTAAAAAATATAAAGATAGTCACGAATGAATTCACGACTATCTTTATAGCTTGTTTTTTGTTGAAATTAGTTTTGTAATTCTAAACTTGGAACTGCCGGAAAATCAATTTCTGTATTTGCAGTATTGTTGAAATAGTTAGTCAAAACATTTAAAGCTACATGTGCTACAGTTTCTGCAATTTCAGCATCTGAAACTCCTGCGCTTTTAACTGCACTAACATCTGCATCGCTTACTAAACCATTTTTAGAAACTAATGTTTTTGCAAATTGTAAAATAGCTTCGGTTTTTGCATCTGTAGAATTTCCTGTTCTTGCATCGTGTAAAACTTGTGCGTCAGCTTTTAATAATTTTTCTCCAATAAAAGTGTGAGCAGCTACACAATAATCACATGAATTAGTTTCGGAAATTGTTATGGCTAATAATTCACCTGTTTTTGCACTTAATTTTCCGTGGCTTAATGCGCCGCTTAAATTCAAATATCCTTCTAATACTGCCGGAGAATTCCCCATTGTTCTCATCATGTTAGGAATAACTCCTAATTTAGCTTGTACAGCGTTGAATAAATCTTTAGTTTTTCCTGTTGCTTCTTCCGGGTTTAATGCTGTTAATCGTGTCATCTTATTTAATTTTTTATGTTAATTATAGTTGTTGTCTTTTGACACTACAAAGATGCGACGATCATAGATTTTAGAACATGGAGGATTTACGCTATGTGATGGACAATTTTCCCTGAGTTGTTTTTTAGGAGCTAATCCCGCTATCCGTTACAATCTTTTGCTTTTTAAAGAAAAAAGCAAAAGGATTTTCACTTCTATCGGGGCTAGGGCAATCATTTTCATAAGAATATTTTCGTTTTTTTTTTTGTTATTTCGATGCGAGGAGAAATCGCAGTCTTGTCATCCCGAGGAACGAGGGATCTCCGTAAGTGGCTCGTCAATTTAAGAAATGCTTTGTGTTAGTTTCTTGTAGGGATCCCTCGTTCCTCGGGATGACAAGATTGCGTAGTTCCTTTTTGGGCCTGATTTATTCTGTCTGTTCGTTGTTGCTAGGGCCACTTTCGAAAAGACAAATAGGAATAAAAAATCCCCGATTATACTAAATAATCGGGGATTTGTATGTAAAATGCTAACTGTTTACTGAATACTGTAACTGAGTACTGAGACTGTTTTACTGTGACTAAAAACTATTTCAATAAATCTCCAACAGCTTGAACAGTTGTAGCATGATAACCTGATTTTGCTTTATCAAAGATTTTATTTGCCCAAACTTTTCCTTCCGGAGTTTTTGCCATTTCTTTATAAAGCATCATTACTGATCCGGTTCTGCTGGTTGAAATTAAAAATTGTTCAATTGCAGGATATGCAGCTGTATATTTATAACGAATAGAAGGAATAAACCATTGACGCTTGATGATGAAATTACCACCTTTTGTAAAGTTGAATTCTGTGTCCAGAGCTTCCATTTCTTTTGGTGTAATATCAGTGGGAAGATGATCTATAAAATACTGTTTTTCGCTGGTTGTTGTAATTTTTTGACTTAATCCTTTAATTCCTGTTTCTCTCCAGCTTTTTTGGATTTTATCAATTGCATCAAAATCTACAGAATTTACCGGAGTTATGTTCGATGGTATCCCCGGTTTGTAGATCCAGTCTTCTAACTTTATTTTATCAGCAAGAGTTTTATCTCCTTTGATAAGATTTTTATTGATATATTTTACAAAATTTTCGGTTGTGATCGATTTAAATGCGTGTGCATCAAAATAGCTTTTAATGAAAATATCAAATTTTTCACGTCCAACTGCATTTTCAATTACTCTTAAAAAAGCATATCCTTTTACATACGGAATCATGCTGATTCCGTCATCAGGATTTCTTCCTGTTAATGATACCTTTAGTCGAGTATCAGGACTTGTATCTCCTAATTCGGCTACATTATCTGTTAATTCTTTACGTGTAATCACGTTTTGCATTTCAAATTCTTTTTTGCCAAAAATTGCTTCGCCAATTCTGTGTTCTACATAAGTAGTGAAACCTTCGTTTAACCAGATATCATCCCAGGTTGCATTGGTTACTAAATTTCCGCTCCAGCTATGTCCTAATTCGTGTGCCAATAAACTCGTTAAAGAACGATCTCCTGCGATAACGCCTGGAGTCAGGAAAGTTAAATTAGGATTTTCCATTCCGCCATAAGGGAAACTTGGAGGTAAAACCAATACATCATAACGTCCCCAACGATAAGGTCCGTAAAGTTTTTCGGCAGCGCCAACCATTTTTCCTAATTCAGCAAATTCCCATGCTGCTTTTTTTATTAAAGATGGTTCTGCATAAACACCTGTTCTGTTATCAATGGCTTGAAATTCAATATCTCCAACGGCAATTGCCATTAAATATGACGGAATCGCTTTGTCTTGTTTGAATGTGTAAACTCCGGTATCATTTTTCTTTTGAGGATTTACAGCGCTCATTACAGCTAATAAATCTTTAGGAACGGTAACTTTTGCATTATATGTAAAACGAATTGCCGGTGAATCCTGACACGGAATCCATGTACGGGACCAGATACTTTCGCCTTGAGAAAATAAGAATGGTTTCTTTTTATCAGCAGTTTGTTGTGGTGTTAACCACTGTAATGCAACAGCATCTTTGGTAGTTTTATAATAAATATTGACCTTAGTTGTATTTGGTTCAATAGTTATATGAAGTGGCTTTCCGTGAAATTCAACTGCTGCACCTAGTTCAAATTTGGTTTCTTTTTCTTCGTCTCCTAAAGTTACTTTAGTGATTTCAAGTGTATTTTCGTCAAAGATAATTTCGTTTCCTTTGCTGATATTGTCAATTTGCCAGGAAGCTTTTCCTGTGATAGTTTGCGTATCAAAATCGACTTTGATGTCAAGATCTAAATGTTTTACGACAGCTAAATCTGCTTTAGAAAAAGTGTGTTCATCTGCAACAGCTGCGGGTTTCTCGGTCTGATCTTTCTTCTGACAGGCAATTGCTGTTAGAAATAAAGTCACAAGGATTAGTTTTTTCATTTTATGAATATTGAATTAGTGGAGGAAAATTAAACAAAAAATCCCGTTTTGAATAAACAAAACGGGATTTAATTATAAAAATAAACTTCTTAGCTTAGGCTGCCTTTCGACTTCGCTCAGGCTGACATGAAAATTATGCCAACATTGTAACCGGGCTTTCGATGTATTGTTTTAATGTTTGTAAAAATTGAGCGCCAGTTGCACCGTCAATTGTTCTGTGGTCACACGCTAATGATAGCATCATTGTGTTTCCTACTACAATCTGACCGTTTTTAACTACTGGTTTCTCAACAATTGCACCTACAGAAAGGATGGCAGAGTTTGGTTGGTTGATAATTGAATTAAATTCAGTGATACCAAACATTCCAAGGTTAGATACTGTAAAAGTACTTCCTTCCATTTCTTGTGGTCCAAGTTTTTTGTTTTTTGCTCTTCCTGCAAGATCTCTTACCGAAGCTCCAATTTGAGATAAACTCATAGCATCTGTAAATTTCAATACAGGAACTACTAATCCGTCTTCAACAGCAACAGCAACACCAATGTTAACGTGGTGGTTGATGATGATAACATCTTCTTTCCACTGAGAATTAATTTTTGGATGTTTTTTCAATGCTAAAGCACAAGCTTTAATTACCATATCGTTAAAAGATACTTTTGTATCAGGAACGCTATTGATTGTCGCTCTTGCAGCCATTGCGTCATCCATGCTTACTTCGATCACTAAGTTGTAGTGAGGAGCTGTAAACAATGATTCAGCAAGACGTTTTGCGATAATTTTACGCATTTGAGAGTTTTTGATCTCTTCAGAGAAAACTTCTCCGGCAGGAACAAATACTTTTGGTGCAGCAGGAGCAGCGTCAGCTTTTGGAGCTTCGGCAGCAGTTGTTGTTGCAGGTTTTGCTTGCGCAGATGGAGTAAAGTTTTCAATATCACTTTTTACAATACGTCCGTTTTCTCCGGAACCTTTAACCTGAGTTAATTGGATTCCTTTGTCAGAAGCAATTTTTTTCGCTAATGGCGAAGCTAAAATTCTTCCTCCGTTTGAAGAAGTATCAGCTACAGCTTCACTTGCTTTTTCAGCAGCAGGAGCAGTTTTTGTTTCTTCAGTTGCTGAAGCACTTGCAGTTGTAGTTCCTCCGGCAGTATAATTATCAGCAATTCCAGAAATGTCAGTTCCTGCTGGCCCAATGATAGCTAATAAACTATCAACAGGAGCAGTATTTCCTTCTTGAATTCCTATGTATAATAATGTTCCTTCATTGAAAGACTCAAACTCCATTGTAGCTTTGTCAGTTTCAATTTCGGCTAAAATATCACCTTCTGCAACAGCATCACCTACTTTTTTTAACCAGGTTGCTACTGTTCCTTCCGTCATTGTATCGCTCAAACGTGGCATAGTTACAACTATAACACCTTTAGGAAGCCCCCCAGCCCCCGAAGGGGGAGCAGGAGAAGCTGTTTCGGTTGTTGTGTTTTTTTCTTCAACTACAGGAGTTGCTTCCCCTTCGGGGGTTAGGGGGCTTTCGCCTAAAAGAGCAGAAATATCTTCTCCTTCGTTACCAATGATGGCTAATAATGAATCAACCGGAGCAGTTTCTCCTTCTTGAATTCCTATGTGTAAAAGAGTTCCTTCGTTGAAAGACTCAAATTCCATTGTTGCTTTATCTGTTTCAATTTCAGCAAGGATATCACCTTCGCTAATTTTGTCGCCTACTTTTTTTAACCAAGTCGCTACCGTTCCTTCCGTCATAGTATCGCTCAAACGAGGCATTGTTACTTTTATCGCCATAATAATGTTATAGTTTATGAGGTGTAAATGGATAGTCTTCTTGTGCGTATACTACATCATATAATTGTTGTAATTCAGGATATGGAGATTCTTCAGCGAATTTCACACATTCTTCAACCAAATCTTTAACTTTTTGGTCAATTGCTTCAATTTCTTCTTCTGTAGCATATTTTTGATCCTTAATTACATCTAAAACCTGAGTAATCGGGTCAATTTTTTTGTATTCTTCTACCTCTTCTTTAGAACGGTATAATTGCGCATCAGACATTGAGTGTCCTCTGTAACGGTACGTTTTCATTTCAAGGAAAGTTGGTCCGTCTCCGCGACGTGCTCTGTCAATTGCTTCAGTCATAGCTTCGGCAACTTTTACAGGATTCATTCCGTCAACAGGTCCGCAAGGCATTTCATATCCTAAACCAAGTTTCCAGATATCAGTGTGATTTGCAGTTCTTTCTACAGAAGTTCCCATTGCATAACCGTTGTTTTCAACGATAAATACAACTGGTAATTTCCATAACATCGCCATGTTGAAAGCTTCGTGTAATGAACCTTGTCTGGCAGCACCATCACCAAAGTAAGTCATAGTTACTCCGCCAGTTTCAAAATATTTATCAGCAAAAGCTAAACCAGCTCCTACCGGAATTTGTCCACCTACGATTCCGTGTCCGCCATAAAAACGGTGTTCTTTAGAGAAAATGTGCATAGAACCTCCCATACCTTTAGAAGTTCCTGTTACTTTTCCTAATAGTTCAGCCATTACTCGTCTTGGATCAACGCCCATACCAATTGGTTGTACGTGGTTTCTGTAAGCAGTAATCATTTTATCTTTAGTCAGGTCCATAGCGTGCAAGGCACCCGCTAATACAGCTTCCTGTCCATTATATAAGTGTAGAAAACCTCTAACTTTTTGTTGAATGTATAATGCTGCAAGTTTGTCTTCAAACTTTCTCCAAAGTAGCATGTCTTCGTACCACTTTAAATATACTTCTTTTGTAACTTCTTTCATCTGAATTCTTTCTTTTGCTAAAGTTTGTTTGTGTTATCAATTGTTGCCTATAACGCAAAATAGTTTCCTCCCACAAATTTGCGCCCGAAAGGTCGGGATGCAAAAATAAGACATTCCTATTAAGAAGTAAAATTTAAAAGGTACTTTTTGGCTTTTTTTTACAAGAACTTTTTATCAAACATAAAAGGAAGCAAATTTTTCAGGGATGCTGATTTGTAAACTTCACCTATTTCGCCCATAAAAAAGATTTCGATAGGGGTTTCCTGTTTGATTTCATATTCTGCAATAGATTGACGGCAAGAACCACAAGGCGGAATTGGTGCTGTGGTTTGATTTGTATCTGAAGCTGCTGTAATAGCCATTTTCAAAATTTTGGCTTCGGGATAAATGCTTCCGGCGTGAAAAATAGCAACGCGTTCTGCGCATAATCCTGACGGATAAGCAGCATTTTCCTGATTTGATCCTAAAACAATTTTTCCGTTATCTAATAATAATGCTGCTCCAACTCTAAATTGAGAATATGGTGCGTATGCGTTTTTGCGAACTTCAACTGCCTGATTCATTAAGTCCTGAATGTCCTGAGAAAGTTCTTGTAGTGTATCGTAAGTTGTAAATGTTGACGTAATGCTTATTTCTTTCATTCTTTTTATGGGAAAAAAAATCCAAATTCCTATAGAAATAGAAATTTGGATTGTATTGTTTTGTTATTTGATTTTGTTTAGTAAACTTCGTATTTGTCGCCAAAGTTAAAGGTTAAAGAAAAACGAAGGGTATTTTCTAACGGATTTTTAACTTTTGATGTTGAAAATAAATAGGAAACATCCACTTTTACGATGTTATATTTAAATCCTGCTCCTAAAGAGAAAAATTGTCGTGCTCCTTTTTCAGGGCTTTCGTGAAAATATCCTGCTCTTAAAGCAAAAGCATCCTGATACATATATTCAGCAGCTGCACTATAAGTGATTTCTTTTAATTCTTCGCTGAAACCGCCCGGTGCATCTCCAAAAGATTTGAAAATTCCCGAAACCCAACCAATGCTGTTGTAATTTTTATAGTTTGTAGAATTTGCCTGTTCTTGCGAAATATCTCCTACATCAGTATAATCACCATCTCCATTAGCATCAACCGGAGTTCCTGGTCCCGGAGGAGTTGGTACTAAAAGTTTAGAGAATTCAACACTAAGCGCTACTTTATTATAGTCGTCTAAAATGAAATCAAAACCTCCGCCTAATCTAAGATTTGCAGGTAAAAAGTTTGAACTTAAATCATCATTGTCATAACTTATTTTTGGACCAAGGTTTTGCATGTTGAAACCACCTCTCCATCTTCCATTAAAGTCTGAATATGCAATTTCTTCTGATTGGTAAAAACCTGCAATATCTACTGCAAAAGTACTCGCAGCCGAAGCATCAACATCTTCTGAAGCAATTTTTAAATTTGAACGAATATATCTCGCAGCAACTGCCATCGAGAATTTCTCGCTTAACTTTAGAGAATATGATCCGTCGAAAGCAAATTCATTTGGTGATACAATTCTTGCAGCTTCATTAGGATCTCCTGTTGTACGCAATTCGATATCTCCAAAACCAAAATAACGAAAAGTTCCTGCAAAGGCACTTCGATCATTAATTTTGTTGTAATACGTAACCTGACCAAGTGAAATATCATTGGCTAAATCTGTTAAATAAGGAGTGTAGCTGATTGAAAATCCTTGCTTATCTACTGAAAAAGCATATTTTGCGGGATTCCATTGTTGTGAGAATGCATCGGCTGATGTTGCGACACCCTGATCAGCTAAACCTGCTGCTCTGGCATCTGCTGCAACTAATAAAAATGGGACTCCTGTCGTAATTGGCCGACTTTCCTGAGCCTGTACTTTAAAAAGAATAAAAGAACAAATTAAAAGTAGTGATATTTTTTTCATTTATGGAACTTAAATAGTTTTGGTGATACAAATATATATATTATTATAATATTACAAGCTTTTCATATTTTTCTGCCTTTTTATTTGTCAAATTAGATCTGACCGTAAGTTTATAAATATAAACTCCTTTTCCTATTCTGTCCCCAAAATCATCTTTTCCGTCCCAGGTAATTTCTCTTGACAGAAACCCTTCGGTAGTAATGACCTGATTTTTTGTCCAGACAACTTTTCCTGTAATGGTCATTACCTGAACCTGAACATCTAACGGTTCATATGGTCGATTGTGCGAAAACCAAAATTGTGTATAAGTCGAGAAAGGATTTGGGTAATTAAGAACGTGTGTTAATGTCAGCGATTCATCTCCAACAACTATAAATTGTATTTCACTGGTTACAGGATTATTATAAACGTCCCAAGCCGTAAAACTTATTGTGTGCATTCCGGGAGCTAAATTTCTTAAAGGGAAACGTAAATTTCCGTTAGTATAATCGTCTAATTTTGTCTGATAATAATCATTTAAAACATAAGGATTTCTAACGTCTCCGTCAAGTATAGCAACAATGTCATGCCCGATTCCGCTTGCTGTATTGATCCCGTTTTCATCTTCAAGAAACGCTAATAAAAATGGCGATTCGTTTGTAATTCCACCAGATACAAAAGTTTCATCGTTCATATATAACTTAACTTTCGGACTTATATTGTCCTGAGGTGCATTTTCATTTATTCCGCCTATTTTAATGTTTGTATTGTAACCGGATTGATTTTCAAAAAGTTGATTTTTTTTAGAATAAAAACTAATTCGTCCATAATCAACAGGAACGCGAATGTCTCTTGGAACAACAAAACTAAACTCAAATTGACCATTTGTTACTGAAGCATTTCCTCTAAAAATAGTTTCCCCTAAAATTTTGAATGACATTGCAGGACTATATCCATCATTATTTAAGGTTGTGGTAGTAATTAATTTGTCAAAAATTGCTGTCGCTAATTCTCCATTATAATTGCTTAAAAGAGTATTATTCTCATCGGTAATTTCGCCCGTAATTTTAATTTTTGCTAAAGATTTAAAATCCGGTATAGCCTGAGCAATTGCAATATCATTTACTTTTGTTAAATTAATTCGCGGTTTCGGAATTGCTAACATTAAGGCAGGATCTCCTAAATAAAAAATAACATTACTCGCAGAACTTGGATTTTCGTTTTTAGAAATCCGAAGTGCTTCGGCAATAGTTGTATATTGGTTTGAACCAAATGAAAGCAGGTTTTTGCTAAGGCTGTCATTAAAATCCTCCGCATTAAATTGTCCGATGGCGCGAATTGTGGTCAACATTGAAATTGCACCGCCTTTTGGGTTCCAGAAAGTATATTCACCTGCCGTTGGTCTTGTTGGGTCATCAAAACGGGAAAATTCACAGGTAATAGTAATAAATAAAGGATATTTATATTGATTATTAAGATTTTGACCATCTGATTTTTCCCAGATTCTTTCGCCTGCCAAGCCATCTTCACCGCCGTGTCCTAAATAATTGAATATTAAAGCGCCTTTTTCAAATGCATTAAACAAATCAGTTCTTGCTTTAGGATATCTTGATCCTCCCGCAGAAGCTTCCTGCGTATAGGAATCCATTATAATTTTATCAATATTGAAAAAAGGTTTTTGTGCCGATATATTATCTGCCAGATTGTTTTGGTAGGTTTGTAAAGTTGCATCTGAAGCTTTATCAGAATCATCACTTACCATCACAATATTATTTCGCCAGTTTCCGTATGATTTAGTATCATGATATTCCAATACTTTATTGACCATTTCGGCAGCTTGCGCGTTATCTGAAACTAACATTCTCCCTACGGCGATATCAATTCCTCCATAAGGAAAAACCACAACTCCTTCGTTTGAATCCATTAATCCGTAAAAATCATCAGATGCAAATGAAGCTTCTCCCGTTGTATTGCTAATTACAGATTGATATATAGGTACAATATTATTGTTATTCGTAATTCGGTTTTTGTAATCAAATGAAGCGTCACCAAATAAATTCAGGTATTTTATTCTTTTATCAGATGATGAAGCATTGTCATAAATATATTTAATGCAATTTCGAATGGCAGCAATATCCTGCTTTCCTGAAGAGAATTCCTGATAGATATTTTCTAATGAAATTACTTTTACATTAAGATTAGAATATGTTCTGTGAAAATTTGCCAGTTTTTCGGCTTGAGCAACTAAAATTTTAGGAGTTACAATTATATAATCAATATCCTGAAAGCTGTTTTGACTATTTTTAAAAAGAGTTCCTTTTAAGTTTTGATTGGCGATTTTTGATTGGCTTTCCTTTAAAGGAGTAAAATAATCGTTCGCATCAATTGCAATATATTTTCTAATTTCTCCTAACGAAGCTTTAAAACTAAAACTGCTTTGATTGCTGTTTTCTATTTTTGATACATTATATAGGTCGGTAATATCCCAAATTTGAGATATTCCTGGAGCGTTGCCAATGGTATAATTTACAATTCCTGCTGTTGAACCGGCTAAATTGTATTGAAATTTAAATTGTTTACCGGTGCCTAAAAGTTTTCTTTTAGCAATTAAATTAATGTAATCCAGATATCCTTTTGATCCCGGAACACCATTATTATTATAGGTAAGTTTAATTTTTATGTTTTCGGCTCCGGTAAATGAACTGTTTGCTGCAAGTTTTCTATCGTAGAATTTTTCATCGGAACTTGTTGACAATGTCTGAAAATTGATAGTGCCAATGTTTTGCCCGTTTGCAGCAACTGCGAATGAGGTAGGGGTAAAGGCGGCAGAAGCTGCGTTTAATTCTATTTTTACAGGAATTGACGTGTCAATGTTAGGGAAATTAAATTCAAATTCCTGTTCCTGCGTGATATCGAATGATTCTCCATACCATTGGCGTCCTAAATGCGCAATGTTAGTTTTGTCAACTTCGTGAAATTGATAGTCGTCAAAAGTGGTTAGGTCTAAAGTGCTGTTTCCGGAAGGCTGATTGATATTTGAAATTCTTTTTCCTTCATTGCCCACAACCGTTATATAATAATATGATTTTGTGTCGTATAAATTAAGATTGGTCTGACTTTCAGTACTCCAGTTTTCAACTCCTTCACCATAAAAAAGGATATAATCTTCGTTATTAAATATCCCGTCGCTTTCTCCAACAATCTGAATGGCGTTTTCGGCTAAATCTTCAGGATAATAAGTATTGTTTGCTAAAGGAAGCATTTTCCCACCGTTTCCATAAATCTTAATTCTTCTGGGATCTGTTTTAGAAGGATCAAATCCCAAACTTTGTAAAAAAGACTTTGAAATTTTATATACACCGGATTTTTCGACGTAAAAACGATACCAATCTCCTGATGCTAGAACAGAATTTGAAACCAAATTAGATTTTTGAAAAGAAGATGAACTATTATTTTGTGAGGTTGAAATAGTTGTTGAGTACGAAAATGATCGTATTCTTTTAAAGCTATTTCCTTCCTTTATTATAGGTGATAAATACAGAAAAACTTGCCTTTTATCTCTTGAATAAGTCGTTTTTAACGTTTCATTTGGCATTTCCGGAATGTTCTCAAGCGATAAATCTCCTAATTCAGTACTTGAAACAGCTTCGTAAATCACATTGGTAATTTGAACAGAATTATTGTTTGAAAAGCCGGATTCGTTAAGGTTAAGGAGCAAGGTTATGCTTTTTTTTGTAGTATCGTATCTAAAACCGCTTCCTAAAAAATAGGGGATTTTTATTTTGGAGGTTCCGAAACTCATCTCTTTTTTATTTTGCCAATCTATTGTGAAGTCCCTGTTTACCTGCGAAAACGAGATAAATGGGATTAAAAAAAGATATAAGATTATGACTTGTTTCATCAGTTGAAAAAACGGTTTTAAATTAAAATTATTTTAGTAAGTAAAAATATAGTATTTCATGTTATAGTAAATAATAAAAAGTATATTTTTGCGTTCGTAACTATAGGTTATTTTCTGGTAAAAAACAGCTAAATAAAATTATTAGAACAGATGTTGCTAATTAAATGTTAATTATTATATTGCAGCACCTAAATTTATCACCTAAGAATGAGTATGAAAGTAAACAAAATTGTAGTCTTGCAATTAATGATGTCAATGGTATTGATGTTAGGCACGGCTAGTTGTAGCAAAAAGTCGAGTTCCAGCAATGCTTCCAGAGCCACTGGTTGGGATGTAGATAGTCAGAATGGAACTGCTTCTAGAAATGCAGGAAAAAAACAACAGGCTGGTCCTGGTTTAGTTTTTGTTGAAGGAGGTACATTTACTATGGGTAAAGTACAAGATGATGTTATGCACGATTGGAATAACACAGCTACCCAACAACACGTTCAATCATTCTATATGGATGAAACCGAAGTTACAAATGGTATGTACTTAGAATACCTGGAGTGGTTGAAAAAGGTTTTTCCTCCAACAGAAGAAAATTACAAAAACATATACGAAGGAGCATCTCCGGATACCTTAGTATGGAGAAATCGTTTAGGTTACAACGAAACGATGACTAATAACTACTTAAGACACCCATCTTATGCTAACTATCCCGTAGTTGGTGTTAACTGGATTCAGGCAGTTGAATTTAGTAAATGGAGAACTGACCGTGTGAACGAAGCAGTTTTAGAGAAAAACGGGTACATTAAAAAAGGTGCAAAAACACAAGATGTTAGCGCTGAAAGTTTGTTTAATACAGAAGCTTACGTTGCCTCTCCAAGTACTACCTACGGTGGTAACGAAGAAATTGTATTGAAGAAAAACCCTAATGGAAAAAGACCAAAAGCAGGAAAAGACGGTGTAGTTCCGGAAGAAAAGAATGTGTATGCACAACGTTCTTCAGGAGTTATCTTGCCAGAATACAGACTTCCTACTGAAGCAGAATGGGAATATGCTGCCGCAGCTGATGTTGGACAAAGAGAATACAATATATATAAAGGACAAAAGAAATATCCTTGGTCCGGAGATTATACACGTTCATCTAAACGTAAAAACAAAGGAGATCAATTGGCTAACTTTAAACAAGGAAACGGTGATTACGGTGGAATTGCAGGTTGGTCTGATGATGGTGCAGATATTACAAATGCTGTAAAAAGCTATGCTGCCAATGATTTTGGATTATACGATATGGCTGGAAACGTAGCTGAATGGGTTGCCGATGTTTACAGACCTATTATTGATAATGAAGCAAATGATTTCAACTACTTTAGAGGAAATCAATATGCCAAAAACAAAATTGGTAAAGATGGTAAAGTTGAAATTATCACTAAAGATAATATTCAATACAAAACCTTAAGTAACGGTAAAAAAGTTGCTACAAGCTTACCAGGTGAAATCGCTCAGGTTCCAGTTGATGAAAATGAAACTTACTTGAGACAAAATTTCAGTACAAGTGACAATATCAACTATAGAGATGGTGATAAACAATCATCTAAATATTTTGACTTTGGAGATCCTGAAGGTGGATCAAAAACTGATCAGTCAATGTACAACTCTCCTAAACACAATGTAACAACAGACAGTTTAGGTCAAATGGTTAGAAAATATGACAACTCTAGTAAACGTACAACGTTTATCGATGATAACGTAAGAGTTTACAAAGGTGGTTCTTGGAGAGATAGAGCATATTGGTTAGATCCGGCTCAAAGAAGATATTTTCCTCAAGATATGGCAACAGATTATATAGGATTTAGATGTGCAATGTCTAGAGTAGGTGCTAAAGCTGAAAAAAGAAAATCGCCTAGAAACTAAGTTTTAATAAAATCAATAAAAAAATTCCAAACTCCATACTGAATATTCAGCTTTTGGAATTTGGAATTTTTTTTGTTGTCTTTTTAATTTTAAATAAATTTTATAAATGAATATTCAGGACATTCATAACTTATTTTTGCAATGTAAATCAGTTTCGATAGATACAAGAAAGATCGAAACAGATTCAATGTTTTTTGCTATTAAAGGAGAAAATTTCGATGCAAATACTTTTGCAGCAAAAGCACTTGAATTAGGCGCTTTATTTGTTGTAATTGATAATGCCTCTTTTGCTATTGACGAAAGAACCATTCTGGTTGAAAACAGTTTAGAAACGTTGCAGGAATTAGCAAAATTTCATCGTGCTTATTTAAAATTACCAATAATTGCACTAACAGGAAGCAACGGTAAAACAACAACTAAAGAACTTATTAATGTTGTTATTTCTAAAAAGTACAAAACTAAAGCCACAGTTGGAAATTTAAACAACCATATTGGAGTTCCGTTAACCTTATTGTCTTTTTCAAAAGAAACGGAAATAGGGATTGTAGAAATGGGTGCAAATCATAAAAAAGAAATTGAATTTTTATGCGAAATCGCGCAGCCTGATTATGGTTATATTACCAATTTTGGCAAAGCACATTTAGAAGGTTTTGGCGGTGTAGAAGGAGTTATTGAAGGCAAAAGCGAGATGTATCAATATCTTGCTAAAAATGATAAAGTAACTTTTGTAAATCTTGAAGATCCTATACAAATTGAAAAATCTAAAGGAATTAAGTCCTTTACTTTTGGTGTAAATAATAATGCGGCTGATATAAATATCAAAGACATAAAGGCGAATCCTTTTGTTGCAATACAATATGATAATTTTAACGTAGAGTCAAATTTGATTGGTCTTTACAACGCAAATAATATAAATGCTGCCGTTGCAATTGGGCATTATTTCAAAGTGAATGAAGAGGATATAAAACATGCAATTGAAAATTATATACCGGAAAATAACAGATCGCAATTATTAAGAATCGATTCTAATCAAATTATTCTTGATGCTTACAATGCAAATCCAAGTAGCATGGCAGTTGCTATTACCAATTTCCTGCAATTGGAAAACCTAAATAAAGTGATGATTTTAGGAGATATGTTTGAGCTTGGAAATGAAAGTCATCAGGAACATAAGCTAATTGTTGAATCTTTATCAGATCAGGACAAATCAGTATGTTACTTAATAGGGAAGTATTTTTATGAAAATAAAGTTGATAAAGACAATATTAAGTTTTTTGAGACGTTTGATGATTTTGTAGCATTTATTAAAACAATCAGCTTTAAAGAAAATACAATTCTAATAAAAGGTTCCAGGGGAATGGCATTAGAAAGAACATTAGAATATATTAAATAATAAAAAATCCATTCACTTTTTGCGAATGGATTTTTTGCTTTATCTATATACTCATTAAAAAACCAATTAGATTTTCTTTTTTATTTAATCCGAGTTTTTTTCGTAATCGGTAACGTGCTAATTCTACACCTCCAGTTGAAATGTTCATTATTTCTGCTATTTCTTTGGTAGACATATTCATTAATAAATAAGTAGATAAATCCAATTCCCGGGGAGAAATTGTTGGGTATTTTTCTTTTAATCTTTTCAGGAATTCAAAATGTACATTCTTAATGTGTTTTTCTAAGTCCTTCCAGCTTTTATCTGTATTTACTTCTTTTACAATGCTTTTATGGAGTTTGTTAAATTCAAATTTAGTCGAATCATCTAAAATATTGGTGTCAATATCTTTAAGCTTATGAATGATTCCGTTTAAAACCTTGTTTTTCTTAACGACCTGCAAAGAGTTATTTACTAATTCTTTATCTTTTGCCAAGATTTTTATTTGAAGTTTGTCACTTTTTAGTTTTTCAATTTCCTTTTCAAGTTCGTGTTGTTCATGTCTGATTTTTGATTCTTTTTCAAGATATAATCTTCGTTGTTCAATCGTTTCATAATACCTGTTTTTTCTAATTTTCAGCTTGATTCTGTTTGAAATAATATATACTCCGGTTATCAGAAAAATGAAATAAATTAGGTATGCTAAAAAATGGCGGTACCACGGCGGAGAAACTGTAAAGGTAATTTCAGAAATGTTAGATTCAATCCCGTAACTATTTTTAGCCTTAAGTTTCATGACATAAGTACCTTCTCTTAGATTCGTATATTCTTTTATGGAAAGTGCCGACCAACTGCGCCAGTTTTCTTCAAACGGTTCCAGTTTATATGAATAAGTAACGTTTTCCTGATTTTCGTAAGTAGGAGAAGAGAACGTAAATTTAACGTGATTTGAACTGTACGGAACGGTAAATATCTGCTGATTGTTAGCAATGTTACCCGTTAATATTGTGTCACCCGGAAACGAGAAACTTTCTACAAAAACTTTTGGTTTCGTTATAAAAGTATGAGAGATTTTAGAATCATAATGTGTTAATCCATCTGTTAACCCTATAAAAATATTTTGAGGATCTATCGTATTTACAGATATGTAATTGTTTACCAGATTACCTGATAAATTAGAAAACGGAGCTTGTTTTTTCGTGAAAGTTCCGTTTTGATTCTTTGTTAAAACACCTAAAGATTCATTGTAAGCATACCAAAGACTTCCTTCAGAATCTTCGATTAAAGTATTAATTGCCGGAATACCTTTAAAGAGATCTGTTATTTTTTTGTCTTCAAAAAATGTTCCCTGTTCTTTCGAAAATCTATAAAAATGATTTTTGGTTTGAAAATAAACCATTCCGTTTATATTTTGCAAACTTCCAATTCCGGAATATTTTGAGGAAATGTCTTTGTGCTTTTTTATATAAACAAACTTTCTTAAATCTTCAGATAATGTCATTTGATATAAAAATGGATCTTTTTTAAGCCATAAATAATTTTCATCTAATTCTATCGAGAAAGTATTTGTAGTTTCATCAAATCCATCTACCTGATGTGAATATTCAAAGCCCGAAGGCGTTTTTTTAAATATCGTAAAACCATTATAACTTTCCCCAATAATATAATTCTCATGATTTGGAATTTTCTTAAAACCAAAATATCCCTTTGTATCCAGTTTTTTAGATACTTTATTTTGATCAATAACTAATGCGCCACTGTTACTGGCGCAAATAAGCACGCCATTTAAAACCTGAATATTCCAAGCTTGCGAAATCGTCCCTTCAACTCTTGTAAAAGGGCTGTCTGTAAAAGGTTTGTTCCAGGAATGATAAAATAATCCCTGATTTGTGGCTACATATAAATTTCCCTTATAAACGGTCGAGGCGTAAACTGTACCTATATTATAACTGTAATCAAAATAGGAGAAGGGTGAATTTTCATTTATGAACGTAATTCCATTATCAAGCCCAAGCCAAATGTTGTTTTTATTATCAATAAACGACGTCAATATAGTATTGTTCTGAAGTCCTTTTTGGCGATTTAAATGTTGAATAATTTTACCATTTAAATCACAAATGATAACCCCGTCTAAAACTGAATTTAAAACAATAAATTTTCCTTTTATTATAGAACCTCCAAGTGATGTGTTTTTCTTGATAAAAGCATTCGCTTCAGTTTCCCAGGGCTGAACAGTTTTACCGTCAGATATAAATAAACCCTTTTCTAAGGTTGCTAATAACATTTTGTTGTTAGGAAGGGGAAATACTGACCAGATCTCTTTATCGTTGAAAATAGTTGTTCCTTTTATTGGTTGTAGCTTTCTGTTTTTATATTCAAGGATTCCCAAAGATTTATCCTGAAAGTAAAGACGATTATTTACCAAGAATGAAAACTGAAATTTTGTTGGAGCATTTATAAATCTGAGTTTGTTATTTTTTAAAAAGAAAACCTTTGTAAAGGATTGAAATATTACTTCTCCATTAAATATATGTATCCTCCATATGAGGTTAATATTTAGTTTGTCTTTTTTGTCTACTAAATCAGAAAGAGAATGGTACTTCAGATTTCCTTTTTCATCATTTTGGAAATATCCGAATTCATTGTTTCCTCCAACAAAAATTTTTCCTGACGAATCTATCTTTAAACTCCTTATTTCAGTTTGCGTAGGAAGCGAAAATTTATGCCAGCTTGAACCATCAAATTGTATTAAACCATTGTTATTGGCAAAGTACATATTTCCGTTTTTATCCTGATCGATACTCCAGTTTTGAGTTCCACCTCTATAGTCTGCCCTTTTATAATTTTTAATTCCTGGCAATCCTATATTCTTCACCTGTGACGAGATATTGTTTTGTAAGAAAATGTAGATAATTGATAAAAAAAGTGTATTTATGAATTTCATAAAATTTATGATGTATTTTTATTAGAAATGTTTTATAAATGCTTTTATTTTTTAATTATTTATTTGCAATTTGGTCGATTACTTCAATTTTTTTGAATATATCATCAATTTGTTATTATTTCATAAATGTAGTGTTTATTTTTATACTTAACATTTCTCTAACAATATATTATTTTATATAAATATGTATATATTAGTATATTAAAAATAATTTGATGTGTTTTTGTAGAGTATTAAAATATGCTTTGATGTGTTTTTGTAATGAAATTTTATTGTAAATAGTAAAAATTTAACTTTATTATTGCATCAAATTACTAATTAATTAACCAAAATTTTTAGAAAAATGAAATTAACAAAATTACTTATTTTTTGTATTTCGTCTCTACTGTTTTCAGTTATCGCGATGGCACAGGATGTTACGGTGAACGGAACAATTAATGATGAAAGTGGATTACCCGTCCCAGGGGCAACAATTTTAATTAAGGGCACAAGTAAAGCGACAGCTTCAGACTTTGATGGAAAATTTCAAATAACTGTTCCAACCAACGGAACTTTAAGTGTAAGCTTTGTGGGATACGTAACTGTACAGGAAGCAGTAAACGGAAGAACAAAACTTGACATTAAATTGCGTGCTGAATCTCAATCATTAAATGAGGTGGTTGTTGTAGGATATGGTACTCAAAAGAAAAGTGTTGTAACAGGTGCAATATCCAGTGTTAAGGCAAAAGATTTAGAGAGTTTACCTATTACAAGAGTAGAACAGGCTTTACAAGGTAGAGTTTCAGGAGTTTCTATTGCTGCAAATGCAGGTCAGCCAGGATCAGCGTCCACAATACGTATTCGTGGTTTTACTACATTAAATAATAATGATCCATTATGGGTTGTTGATGGTGTAGTAGTAGACAATGGAGGAATTGGCTATTTGAATCAATCAGATATTGAATCTATTGAAGTACTTAAAGATGGTGCTTCGGGTGCAATTTATGGTTCTCGTGCAGCTGCCGGTGTTATCTTGGTAACAACTAAAAAAGGTAAAGCAGGTAAAATTACTGTAAACTATACGGGATATGCAGGAACATCTCAGGCATCAAAAAAATTAGATTTACTTGATGCTTCTCAATATGTTACTATAATGAACGAAGCTTATACTAATGGTGGAAATGCAGGTGAAAAATTCCCAACTACAAATGCTAACGGTCCTATAAACTACGGTAAAGGAACCAACTGGCAAGATGCGATTTTTAATAATCACGCTCAACGTGTTGCTCACGAACTAAGTTTTAGTGGTGGTAATGATGTTTCTACCTTTTATATGTCTTTTGGTATAACAGATCAGCAAGGTATTATTACTACTGATATTTCTAATTATACAAGAAAAAATATCCGATTAAACTCTAATCATAAAATCGGAAAATACATTAAAATTGGTCAGACTTTAGGATATTCTAATGAAAAAACGGTTGGTATTGGTAACACAAATGACGAATTTGGTGGGCCATTAGCATCAGCAATCAACTTAGATCCATTGACTCCAATTATTGAAACTGATCCTTCTAAAACGGGAGCAGGTTCTATATATGCAAATCCAAATACGATTAAAGATCCAAACGGAAATTATTATGGTATCTCAACTAATGTAACGCAGGAAAACACAAATCCATTAGCTTACACTCAGACAAGATTAGGAAACAATGATTTTTCAGAAAATTTTGTAGGTAATATTTTTATCGAAGCTGAAATTTTACCTGGTTTAAAACTTAGATCTACTGCCGGTGGAAAACTTGCTTATTATGGTTCTGATAATTTTACTCCGGTATTCTTCTTAAACGGAGCTACAAAAAGAGATAAAAATGAATTGTTCAGATCATATAAAAAATCATTTAGCTGGAACTGGGAAAATACTTTGAATTATACTAAAAAATTCGGAGATCATAATTTCAGTATTTTAATTGGTAAAGGAACTTACGTAGATAATATTACATCAGGTAATGATGCTACTTATCAAGGTATTCCTGCAACAACTCACGGTGAAGCTTCTTTCAACGTAGATATTCCTCTTGCAGATAAATTTGTTAATGCATACAATTCATTAGCAGTTGAACACAGAGTTGAATCTATCTTTACAAGATTAAACTATGATTACAAAGAAAAATACATTTTTACAGGTATTCTTCGTCGTGATGGTTCTACAAGATTTGGCCCTAATAATAAATACGGAACTTTCCCTTCAGTTTCTCTTGGATGGGTTCCGTCTAAAGAAGGATTCTGGAAAGAAAATGACGTAGTAAACAACTTAAAAATTAGAGGAGGTTATGGTATAACAGGAAATGATTCATCTCCGGATTTCTTATACCTTTCTACTATCGGAAACAAAAGAAACTATACAATTGGAGGAACACCAGCAACTGGACAAAGCCCTAACGCTATTGCGAATCCTGATTTGAAATGGGAAGAAACAAAACAAGTAAACATTGGTTTTGAAAGTACACTTTTCCATGATTTTAATTTCAGCATTGATTTATTCAACAAAAAAACATCAGGAATCTTAATGAAAGTGCCAATTCCTGGATTTGTTGGAGCAAGTGGTGACACTTATGCCAATTTAGCTGATATGCAAAATAAAGGTATCGATATTGAATTAGGATTCCGTAAAAAAATTGGCGCATTAAACCTTTCATTAAACGGAAACTTCTCTTACATCAAAAATGAGATCACTTATATTGATAAAGGAGTGAATTTTATCGCAGGTGATGAAACAGTTCAATCGACTTCTTATGAAATAAACAGAACCGAAGTAGGTCAGGCTTATAACTCATTTTACGGATTTAAAACAGCTGGAGTTTTTCAAACTGTTGACGAAGTAAATGCTTATAAAAATGCTGCAGGCGGATTAATTCAGCCAAACGCTAAACCGGGAGATTTCCGTTGGCAAGATCTAAATGGTGATGGCAAAATTGATGGTAACGATAGAGATTTCTTAGGAACTTCATTACCTAAATTCACTTACGGTTTGACATTAAACTTAGACTATAAAGGATTTGACTTATTAGTTTTTGGACAAGGTGCGGGCGGAAACATGATTTATCAGGGTTTAAGAAGACTTGATATAACTAATGCAAATTATCAAACTGAAGTATTAGGTCGTTGGACAGGACCAGGATCAACTAATTCTTATCCTAGAGTTACTACAGATGATACAAACAAAAACTTTAGTAATCCATCGAATTTCAATTTAGAGAAAGGTGATTTCTTCAGATTCAAAACGATTCAGTTAGGATATTCATTCCCACAAGATTGGATAAGCAGTATTTCATTATCAAAAGTAAGAATTTATGTAACTGGTGAAAATTTATTCACAATTACAAAATATACTGGATTTGATCCTGAAATTGGAGGACCTACAACAGCTGGAATGAACAACGTGCAAGGTGTTGACAGAGGTTTTTATCCTCAGGCAAAATCATACATGTTAGGAGTTAATTTGCAATTTTAATTAAAAAAATAAAATATTATGAAACTTATAAGTTTTAAACAATCATTTATCGCTTTTGGAGTGTTATTGACACTTGCATCGTGCGATACCGATGAAAAGTTAGAGGTAAAAGGAGATGGTGTAGTACTTGAAGATAATTTTTACAGAAACGAAACAGAAGCTTATTCTGGTTTAGTAGCTGCTTATGATAAATTAGGTAAATACGCCGGAGCAATGGAAAACGCGCCGTTATTATTCCTGAATTCTGCATCAGATGATTTCTTTGCAGGAGGTGGTGGAGCAGGAGATCAGCCAGGTCTTCAGGTAGCGTCAAATTACTCAATTACTCCAACTAATATTCCGCCGGCAATCTGGGCGAATTATTATAAAGGTATTTCAAGATGTAATATCATGATAGTAAAACT
The DNA here is from genome assembly GCF_043722275.1 of Flavobacterium sp. Classification (GTDB taxonomy): domain Bacteria; phylum Bacteroidota; class Bacteroidia; order Flavobacteriales; family Flavobacteriaceae; genus Flavobacterium. The sequence goes on from NZ_JAYSPC010000043.1 coordinate 91,896, forward strand.
TCCTGCAATTCCTATGGATGAAGCTAAAAAAGCGAGATTCATGGCAGAAGTAAAAGCTTTACGTGCTTATTACTATTTAGATCTTGTGAGAATGTTTAAAAATATTCCATTGATCTTAACTCCTGTTGTTCAAAGTGAAATTTCTGTAATTGAACAAGTGAAACCGGAAGTAGTTTATGCTCAAATTGAAAAAGATTTAAATGAAGCAATTCCAAATCTTCCAATTACATTAGCGGCTAGTGAATTAGGACGTTTGACAAAAGGAGCTGCAACAGCACTTTTAGGAAAAGCCTATTTGTATGACAATAAAAAACCAGAAGCTGCGGCACAATTAGCTTTAGTTAATGGTCCGGCTGGCGGAACTAGTAGTTTTGGCTATAAATTGTTAGCAGATTTTGCTCAATTATGGGATAAGCAACACGAGTTTAATTCAGAATCGATTCTTGAAATTAGTTATTCAGATAAATCAAATGCCGACTGGGGTAATTTTGAAGTAAATGGTGATGATGAAGGTAACGTAGCTGCTCAATTAATGGGTATTAGAGATTATACAAGAAAAACAAAAGGAGTTGATGCAGGTTTACCGGACTATATCAATGGTTGGGGATTCATGGTAGTTACTAAAGATTTACAAGCTGCTTTAAAAGGTGATCCTCGTTATGCCTCTACTATTTTTGATGCAGGTGCTGCAAGAGGGGTTGATAATGATGATGAAAACGGACTTATTAAATATACTGACAGTTATAACGAAACAGGATATCACTTTATAAAATATGCACCGGTTAATGCTGATATTAAAGCTGCAAATCCTTTCCTGAACTTTGGTATTAATACTTATGTAATTCGTTTAGCTGATACTTATTTAATGGAAGCAGAAGCTTTAGGAGGAACAGGAGCAAGAGCTCAGGCACTTTTAGATGCTGTAAGAGACAGAGTGCATTTAGCACATGTACCAGTTTCTTTGCAAGCTATCTATGCTGAAAGAAGATTAGAACTTGCAGGAGAAGGACACCGTTGGTACGACTTAGTGAGAACTGGAGAAGCAGCTGCTAAACTTGCTTTTAAAGGATTCGTTGCTAATAAAAACGAAGCTTTCCCAATTCCTTACAGTGAATTTAATAATACTAAAATCGTTCAAAATCCAGGTTATAATTAATCTGTAAAAATAAAATTAGCATTTGTTTATAAAGGCTGAGATCAAAATCTTAGTCTTTTAAACAAATGGATATTAAAGTAAGTTTAAGTTAAGTTTGGTTGTCAAATAGCCCATGTTCAATATGATTATGGGCTATTTTTAAATCAATTATTTTGAATTGAATTGCAACATAGTTTTAATTATTAAAACACATACAATGAAAAAAAACGGCTTTATTATTACTTGTTTATGTTTTTCTTTAGCTGTTGTTTCACAGCAAAAAAATCAAAAACAGCAACAGGCATTTACTACAAATAATAAAAAGATCACAGTGTACACCACTGCTGACAATACAAAATTAAGGTTAACCCCTACAGATAATCTATCTTTTACAGCATCAAAACAACCAGTTGAAACCGAAATATCGGTTTTTGTGGAGCCTACAAAAAAATTCCAAACCTTTATGGGAATCGGTGGTGCAATTACAGATGCAAGTGCTGAAATTTTCGCAAAACTATCAAAAGAAAAACAAGCAGAATTTTTAAATGCTTATTACGATACTCAAAAAGGAATTGGCTACACATTAGTAAGAACAACAATTCAAAGTTCAGATTTTAGCAGTGCAAGTTATTCCTATATACAAGAAGGTGATAAGGATTTAAAAACTTTCTCGATTGAACATGATAAACAATATCGAATTCCTTTAATAAAACAAGCAATAAAAACAGCCGGAGGAAAATTAATTACTTATGCAACTCCGTGGTCGCCAAATGCTTTTATGAAAAGCAATAAAAGCGTTCTGAAAGGCGGAACATTATTGCCGGAATTTTATCAGCCTTGGGCAAATTTCTATGCAAAATTCATCAAAGCTTATGAAAAAGAAGGAATCCCAATTTGGGGAACTTCCGTTCAAAATGAGCCAATGGCAACACAAACCTGGGAATCTTGTTTGTATACTGCTGAAGACGAAAGAGATTTTTTGAAAAATTATCTTGGACCAACACTTAAAAAAGAAGGTTTAGAAAGAATAAAAATCATAGCCTGGGATCACAATCGTGATTTAATGGTACAAAGAGCAAACGTAATATTCTCAGATCCCGAAGCTTCAAAATATGTTTGGGGAATAGGATTTCACTGGTACGAAACCTGGACAGGAGCACAGCCAATGTTTGATAATGTTGCCAGAGTTCATGAAGCTTATCCGGACAAGAATCTTATGTTTACCGAAGGTTGTATAGAAAAATTTGATGCCGCTAAATATCAATTTTGGGCAAATGCCGAAAGATATGGAACATCAATGATCAACGATTTTAATAACGGAACCGTTGCCTGGACAGATTGGAACATACTTTTAGACCAATTTGGAGGACCAAATCATGTAGGTAATTTTTGTTTTGCACCAATACACGCAGACACTACAACGGGAGAATTAATTTATACTCCGTCTTATTATTACATTGGACATTTTTCAAAATTCATTCGTCCAAATGCAATTCGTGTAAGTACAGCAGTAAGCAGAAGTTACTTGCAAAGCACATCATTTTTAAATACAGATGGCAAAATGTCAACCGTAGTTATGAATCATACGGATAACGAAATCACCTATAATTTAATAATTGCTGCTCAAAAAACAGTAGTAAAAATACCGGCACACGCGATTCAAACCCTAGTGTATTAATTTATTTTTTTAGTAGTTAAGGGCTATTCATTTAGCCCTTATTTTTTTAATAGAATTTAAAAACACAATGAAATCAACCCATAAAATTTTAATAATTCCAATATTAATTCTGCAATTAAGTTGTTCTTCATCAAAGGTTGCAGCTCAATCCAGTGTTGCAAAATCAAAAGCAAATTCAAAGATTAACGTTTACACAACTGCTGAAAACACTACATTAAGATTATCATTATCCAATGATTTAATCGCAACCACACAACAAACAAATTCAACGGTTTCTATAATTGTAGATCCCAAAAAAACATACCAGACCTTTCTGGGAATTGGAGGCGCAATTACAGATGCAAGTGCAGAAGTATTTGCTAAATTATCTCCAAAAAAGCAACAAGAATTTCTGACCGCTTATTACGATAAAAATAAAGGAATTGGTTATTCATTAGCCAGAACCAACATTCATAGCTGCGACTTTAGCAGCGAAAGTTATACTTATATTCAGGAAGGCGACAAAGATTTAAAAACCTTCAATATTGACCACGATAAAAAATACCGAATTCCACTTATCAAAAAAGCAATTGAAACAGCCGGCGGGAAATTAACCTTATTTGCTAGTCCGTGGAGTCCCCCAGCTTTCATGAAAGACAATAATGATATTTTGCACGGCGGCGTTTTATTGCCTGAATTTGCACAATCGTGGGCAAATTATTATGCGAAATTTATAAAAACATACGAAAAAGAAGGAATTCCTATTTGGGGATTAACCATTCAGAACGAACCAATGGCGAGTCAAAGATGGGAATCCTGCATTTATACGCCCGAAGCAGAAAGAGATTTCCTGAAAAACTTTCTTGGTCCAACATTAGAAAAAGAAGGACTTGGTTCAAAAAAAATAATTATCTGGGATCATAATCGCGGAGATATGTTAGTAAAACGCGCCAATCTTGTTTTCTCAGATCCCGAAGTTTCAAAATATGCATGGGGAATTGGATTTCACTGGTACGAAACATGGAATGGCGGAACACCAAAATTTGAATCGGTGGGAGAAGTTTACAAAGCTTTTCCTGACAAAAACTTAATTTTTACAGAAGGTTGTATCGAAAAATTTGATCCGACTAAATTTCAGTTTTGGGGAAATGCAGAACGTTACGGATTGAACATGATCAATGATTTCAATAACGGAACCGTTGCCTGGACAGATTGGAATATTCTGTTAGATCAAAACGGAGGTCCAAATCATGTTGGCAATTTCTGCTTTGCGCCAATTCACGCCGACACTTCAAAAGACGAATTAATCTACACGCCAATGTATTTCTATATTGGTCATTTGTCAAAATTCATCAGACCTAATGCCAAACGAATCGAAGCAACTATCAGCGATAAAACTTTGCTAAGTACTTCATTTAAAAATACCGATGGGAAAATTGCAACCATTATCATGAATTCATCTGATAAAGAAGTGATTTACAGCATCACAAATAACAGCCAAAAAACAACCATTACAATACCGGCACACGCCATGCAGACTCTGGAATATTAGAGTTTGAATTATGAAATTTAAATAAAGTTAAAAATGAAAAAGACCAAATTGCTAATGCTGGCTTTCCTGATTTGTGGAGCAGCATGGAGTCAAAATAAAAAAAGTGATATTGACGTTAAAGTTTCGGAACTATTGTCAAAAATGACACTGGAAGAAAAAGTAGGTCAGATGACACAAATAACCGTTACTATTTTTGAAGATCCTTCAAAACCAGGTTATTTTGACGCAGCTAAACTAAAACAAGGAATTCAGGATTATCATATTGGTTCTATTTTGAACGTGCCAAATCCCGGCGCTCCAACCTTAAAAAGATGGCAGGAAACCATCACGGAAATCTCAGATGAAGCAAATAAAACAAGACTTAAAATTCCGGTTTTATATGGTATAGACGCTATTCACGGTGCAAGTTACACAGCTGGAGCAACATTGTTTCCGCAGCAAATAGGCTTAGCCGCAACATTTAATACAGCCTTAGTAAAACGCGGAGCCGAAATTTCAGCTTATGAAACAAGAGCTTCATCAATTCCGTGGGTTTTTTCACCGGATTTAGATTTTCCAAGAAATCCTGCGTGGTCAAGAATGTGGGAATCATTTGGAGAAGATGCCTATTTATCATCACAAATGGCAGTTGCTTTAGTAAACGGTTTTGAGGGAAATAATAACGTAGGTTCAAAATACAGCGTTGCCTCATGTATGAAACATTACATAGGTTACGGAAGCACAACCACAGGAAAAGACAGAACGCCAAGCATAATTCCGGAAAGATTATTAAGACAATATGACCTAACAATTTATCAGGCAGCAATTAATGCCGGAGCAAAAAGTGTAATGGTAAGTTCTGGCGAAATCAACGGAACTCCCGTACACGCAAGCAAACATTTAATTACAGATATTCTTAAAAAAGAACTTAATTTTCAAGGTGTAGTCGTGACGGACTGGAAAGATATTATCTATTTATATACAAGACATAAAGTTGCCGAATCTAAACGTGATGCGGTTAGAATTGCAGTTATGGCGGGAATTGACATGAGTATGGTTCCTGAAGAATTTTCGTTTTACACCGATTTAGTTGATTTGGTAAAAAAAGGAGAAGTACCAATTTCCAGAATTGACGATGCCGTTTCCCGAATCTTAAAAATGAAATTTGAACTGAATTTATTCGAAAATTCAGTTGCAAACCTAAAAGATTATCCAAAATTCGGATCACCGGAACACATTCAGGAAGCCTATAATACAGTGGCAGAATCTATTACTTTATTGAAAAACAATGCATCGGTTTTACCATTAAATAAAAGCGAAAAAATCTTAGTTACAGGCGCAACCGCAAATAGCATGAAATACCTTAACGGAGGTTGGTCATACAATTGGCAAGGAGAAAACTCAGATACCTACGCAGCAGATAAATCTACAATTTTAGAAGCTTTTCAAAATAAATTAGGGAAAGAAAATGTACTTTATACACAAGGCGCCGATCTGGAAAAAGAAGACGATGCCGAAATTCAGAAAGCAATAGATTTAGCAAAAACAGCATCGAAAATTGTTTTGTGTTTAGGAGAGAAAAATTACACAGAAACTCCGGGCGACATCAGTAATCTTTATATGAGTCCTTCACAAATAAAATTAGCCCTTGCATTATCAAAATTAAACAAACCAATAGTTTTAGTTTTAAACGAAGGAAGACCAAGATTAATTAGTGATTTCGAAGATAAAATGAGCGCCGTTGTACAATGTTATCTTCCTGGAAATGAAGGTGCAAGAGCATTGGTTGATATTTTATACGGAGATGTAAACCCAAGTGGAAGATTGCCTTATAATTATCCAAAATATCCTAATTCATTAGAAAAATACAATAGAAAATATACCGAGAGTATTTCTGAAGGAGAACAAAATAATGATGCGAAGTACGAGAAAAGTTATTCGCCTCAATTTGAGTTTGGAACAGGATTATCGTATACCACTTTTGCGTATTCAAATTTAAAAATTGACAAATCTGAAATCACTAATTCAGAAGAAGTAAATGTTACCGTTGATGTTAAAAATTCAGGTTCAAAAGCAGGAAAAGAAGCCGTTTTATTGTACTTATCAGACAATGTAGCAAGTATTACACCTGAAGTTAAAGCACTAAAAAGATTCGAAAAAATAAGTTTAAATCCGGGAGAAACCAAATCTGTAAAATTCACTTTGAATCAAAAAGACCTACAATTTGTAAACGAAGATTTGAAATGGATTGCTGAAAAAGGAACATTTACAATTCAAATCGCCAATCAAACAAAAGATTTCCGATTAAAATAAAACTCATAAAGCTGATTAAGATTTAAATAAAAGCATGAAAAATTTAATTATAACATTTCAATTACTGCTTTCAATTGCCACTTCTGCACAAGGATTTTTGCACAGAGATGGTCAGAATATTGTTGATGGAAACGGAAAAAATATACTATTGCGAGGTCTTGGCGTAGGCGGCTGGATGGTGCAGGAAGGATATATGATGCAGACACAGCCTTTTGCAAGTCCGCAATATATTATCAAACAAAAGATTGAAGAAGTAATAGGAGAACAAGGAACAAAAGAATTTTATGCCGCTTATAAAGCAAACGGAATCACGAAGCGCGATGTTGATTCGTTAGCCGCCTGGGGATTTAATTCCATTCGTTTGCCAATGCATTATAATCTATATACGCCATCAATTCAGGAAGAAAAAAATGGAGAAATTACATGGATAGAAGAAGGTTTTACGACCACAGATAACTTGCTAAAATGGTGCGCTGAAAACAAGATGTATCTTATTCTTGATTTGCATGCTGCGCCGGGCGGACAAGGAAATGACGCAGCAATTTCTGATTATGACACTACAAAACCATCTCTTTGGGAAAGTGAAGCCAATCAGAAAAAAATGATTGCTTTATGGAAAAAACTAGCTTCTCGTTACAGAGATAATCCGTGGATTGGCGCTTATGACATTATCAATGAACCCAATTGGAATTTTACCGGAACCAATAAAAACGGCTGTGACGAAAACTCAAACGGACCTTTAAGAGATTTAATGGTAAAGGTTACAAAAGCAATTCGCGAAGTCGATACCAACCATTTAATTTTTATTGAAGGCAATTGCTGGGGAAATAATTATAACGGAATTTTCCCTTTATGGGATGAAAATATGGCGTTGAGTTTTCATAAATACTGGAACTACAATACCAAAGAATCAATCCAGAAAATGCTGGATTACAGAACAAAATACAATGTGCCGATTTGGTTGGGAGAAAGCGGAGAAAATTCGAATGTATGGTTTAAAGATGCGCTGACATTGGTTGAAAGCAATAATATAGGTTGGGCTTTCTGGCCAATGAAAAAAATTGAAAATATTGCAGGCGTAACTTCAGTAACCAAAATTCCTGAATATGATGTTTTATTGAAATATTGGAAAGAGGGCGGACAAAAACCATCGGCTGATTTTGCGAAAAAAACATTAATGAAAATGGCAGATAATTACAAAATGGAAAACCTGACCGTTAAACCAGATGTAATTGATGCAATGTTCAGACAAGTACAAACCAACGACACAAAACCTTATAAAAAACATATAATTCCCGGGAAAATTGCGGCAACACAATATGATTTAGGAACAAATGGAGTTGCATATCTGGATAAAGATTTTGTAAACTACAGAGTTGAAACCGGAAAATTTGATGAGTGGAACAAAGGAAATACCATGCGAAATGATGGCGTGGATATTTTGCCATGTAAAGATGCAGGATCAAACGGATATCAGGTTTCGTTTATTGAAGACGGCGAATGGTTACAATTTACTACCGAAGTTACAAAACAGAAAACATACAAAGTAGCAATTCGCTATTCAAGCGAAAATCTTGAAGGGAAAATTTATCTGGAAACAGCAAACGGAAAGAAGTCTGAAACAATTACACTTCCTGTTACAGGAGGAAATGACAAATGGAAAACCATTATTTTATCTGACGTAGCATTAAATTCAGGAACTAATAAAATTAAAGTTGTTTTTGAAAAAGGAGGATTTAATTTGAACTATTTAGATTTTTCGGAAAGTAAAAAAGGAAACTCAAAAAAGTAGTTCGTTTGACAAAATATTTATAATTATGATCAACTTAATATTGACAATAATAACATATATAGTAACATTGTTTTAAAGTTAATTTTTTTCTTTAAAGCTATTGAAATGGTAGCTTTACGGAATTAAATTTTTAAAAATGAAAAAGATAAAACCATTTTTTTTAGTAGCAATATTGCTTTTTGTTAGTGCACAATTTTATAGTCAGAATTTGAAAATGATGACTTATAATGTTCGTTTGAATGTTGCATCAGATGGAGAAAATGCCTGGCCAAACCGGAAAGATTATTTTGGTTCACAAATACAATTTTATAGCCCTGATATTTTGGGAGTTCAGGAAGCAACACCAGGTCAGGTTATAGATATCGCATTGGCTTTGCCGGATTATAATAAATTTGGGATAGGCAGAGAAGAAGACGGAAAAGGAGAAGCTTGTACTATTTACTATAAAAAAGATCGTTTTGAGGTTAAGGAATCCAATACATTTTGGTTGTCAGAAACTCCAAACGTAGTTTCAAAAGGTTGGGACGGTGCCTGTAATAGAATTTGTACGTATGGTTTGTTTAAAGATTTAAAAACTAAAAAAACATTTTGGGTTTTTAATCTCCATCTCGATCATATTGGCGAAGTCGCAAGAGTAAAAGGAATAGAATTGGTTCTTTCGAAAATAGCAGAAATAAACACCAAAAAATATCCTGTTTTTTTAATGGGGGATTTTAATTCAGAACCTGCAACAAAACAAATTGTTGCAATAAAAAAAGTAATGGATGATACTAAAGATGTTTCGAAAGAAAAACCTTTTGGACCATCAGGAACATTCAACGGTTTTAAACATAATGAACCAGTGACTTTATTAATAGACTATATTTTTGTCTCTAAAAATAGCGGACTAACAATACAAAAGCATGCAGTTTTAAGTGATTCAAAAGATTTAAAATATCCGTCAGATCACTTGCCAGTTTTAATAGAAATTAATTAAACAAGAATGAAAAAATTAACCACATTAACCTTGTTGATGGTATCCTTTTTTGCCGTCGCCCAACAAGAAACAATAGACCAGAAAGTAAATGCTCTATTGAAAAAAATGACCATTGAAGAGAAAATTGGTCAGTTAAATCAATATACAGGAGATAACTCTGCAACAGGACCAATCACGATAAACCCAAACAAACAAGCCGAAATAAAAGCCGGAATCGTAGGTTCAATGCTTAATATTATTGGAACAAAATACACCAGACAATATCAGGAATTAGCGATGCAATCTCGTTTAAAAATTCCGTTGTTATTTGGTCAGGACGTTATACACGGTTACAAAACCACATTTCCAATTCCGTTAGCTGAAGCTGCGAGTTGGGATTTAGCAGCAATAGAATTGGCGGCAAGAGTTGCAGCTACAGAAGCTTCAGCAAGCGGAATTCACTGGACATTTGCACCAATGGTAGATATTAGCCGTGATCCTCGCTGGGGAAGAGTGATGGAAGGTGCCGGAGAAGATACGTATCTGGGATCTAAAATTGCTTACGCCAGGGTAAAAGGTTTTCAGGGAAATAAACTCGGCGATTTAAACTCAGTTATGGCTTGCGTAAAACACTTTGCAGCTTATGGCGCTGGTGTTGGCGGAAGAGATTACAACTCTGTAGATATGAGCGAAAGAATGTTGTGGGAAACCTATTTGCCACCTTTCAAAGCTGCACTTGATGCCGGAGCAGCCACTTTTATGAATTCATTTAATGATTTAAACGGAATTCCTGCAACTGGAAATGCACATTTACAACGTGATATTTTAAAAGGAAAATGGAATTTTCAGGGATTTGTAGTTTCAGATTGGGGTTCTATTGGCGAAATGGTGGCGCACGGATATTCAAAAGACCTTAAAGCTGCTGCACTTTCTGCAATTACAGCGGGAAGCGATATGGATATGGAAAGTAATGCTTATCGATATCATTTAGCCGAATTAGTGAAAGAAGGAAAAGTATCTGTCGATTTGATCGATGACGCAGTAAAAAGGATTCTTCGTAAAAAATACGAATTAGGATTATTTGATGATCCTTATAAATATTCAGATGAAAAAAGAGCTGAAAAAGCCTTGAATAATCCTGAAAACAGAAAAGCGGCTCTTGAAGTAGCGCAAAAAAGTATCGTTTTATTAAAGAATGACAATGAAACCTTACCACTTTCAAAAAACCTGAAAACTATTGCATTCATTGGACCAATGGTAAAAGAATACAAAGCCAATATGGGATTTTGGTCAGTAGAATTGCCGGACGTTGATTATGATAAATGGGTAGTTTCACAATGGGATGGTTTGCAAAATAAAGTAGGTAAAAACACAAAATTGCTTTATGCCAAAGGTTGTGAAGTAGATGGAGACAACAAAAATGGTTTTGCCGAAGCAATAGCAACTGCAAAACAAGCCGATGTCGTTATTTTAAGTATTGGAGAAAGACGGGACATGAGCGGTGAAGCAAAAAGCCGAAGCAATCTTGGTTTACCAGGAGTTCAGGAAGATTTAGTAAAAGCAATTCAGGCAACAGGAAAACCGGTTGTAGTTTTAATAAATGCCGGACGTCCTTTAATTTTTAACTGGACAGCAGATAATGTTCCTGCAATTGTATACACTTGGTGGTTAGGTACAGAAGCAGGAAATGCAATCGCAAATGTATTATGTGGAGATTATAATCCGTCAGGAAAATTGCCAATGACTTTCCCGAGAGAGGTAGGGCAAGTGCCAATTTATTACAATCATTTTAGTACAGGAAGACCAGCTCCAAATGAAAATTCAAAAGGATATGTTTCTTCGTATATCGATTTAAAAAACTCACCTAAATTCCCTTTTGGGTATGGTTTAAGTTATACTAAATTTGATTATTCAGGTTTGAAATTATCTTCGGTTAAAATGAAGGATAATGAAACAATAAAAGTTTCTTTTCAATTATCAAATGTTGGAAAAGTTGCCGGAGAAGAAGTCGTTCAATTGTATTTAAAGGATAAATTTGGATCTGTTGTAAGACCAATTTTAGAATTAAGAGATTTCCAAAAAGTAAAATTAAATGCGGGAGAATCTAAAACAATTGAATTTACAATTGACAAACAAAAATTATCATTTTATAATGACAAATTAGAATTTATTGCAGAAGCAGGAGATTTTGAAGTAATGATAGGCGCTTCATCAGCAGATATCAAATTGAAATCTGATTTTGAATTGCTTTAAATCAAAACTACAGATAAAGGATTAAATAGATTAAAAAAAATCTGCTCAATCTGCAAAATCTGCGTGAAAAATATCTAACACATAGATTTAATTTAGAAATCAACAAAGAGTGTATGTGTTAAAAAATAATCGCAACAAGAGTTAATAACAAAAAGCGGGGCTAAATTTTAGCCCCGTTTCTGTTATAATTACTTTACCAGTTTTTTGAAATTAAATTTCATCAAATTCATAAATCCCTGTTCTATAATATCAATTCCAAGTCCGAAATTACTATCTGCAACCTCATGATGCGCATTTCTGAATTCTTCAAAATCTGCTGGCGGAATTTCTAAATTTACTAATGGCAAATAATCCACATTAATTGTAGCGCCATTTTTAGTCACTTTTTTACGGCTTGTATAATCAAAATACGGATTTTTAATCGTGCTTTCCTGAACCGTAAATTTTTCTTCTACATCAATTCTTTGATCTGTGTAAAGATTGATTTCATATTTTTCATTATCAAAATTATGCCAGAAAGAGATATCAGTATGCAAAAAATCGCGCGCATTATTTTTAATTACATTTCGATCAAAATACATTAAAAAACGATTCTTTTGTGCATCTGTAAAATACGGATTTTCAACATTTGCCTTATATCGAATCGTGTATTCGTTCAATCGTTTATCATCGCTTACAGTTTCAATTGTTGCTTCTTTAAAGATGTTTCTAACATCAGTTCCGTTTCTGTCATTGTTGTAATTCAGCGTATAAAAAAAGAAATTATTCCAGCTGTCAATGATTTCTCTTTTGTTGGTATTCTTAAAATACTTACGCATATAATTGGCACGATTTCCTTTGTAAGTTGTCGTTAATGAAAGCTTTCCGATATTGTTTTCAACATTAAATTCGGCTTTTTCATTAATACCATAATAAGGGAATTTATGCGATTTTTTTATTTGTAAATCCTGATTTGGTTTAACCTCTAAATAATGCATAAAATAAATAAATCCACGATTTTCAATCAATCCAAATTCATCACGACTTGTAGCATCAATAAAATAGGTTTCATCTTTATAATCAATTTTTACAATTACATGATTAAAAGTCAGTAATGAAGGTAAATAATATTTTAGATAATGATCCGTATTGAAATTCACCAAAACTACAGACGATTCAACCTTGATATAATCTAAAATTACTTTCAATAAAACACATTTTGCTTTACAATCTCCTTGTTTATTTTCATATGTTATGGCTGGTTCCTGAGGTTTATGACCGTTCATTTCATCAGCATTAAAAACATAATAAACATGATTTTGAACATAATCTATCGCAAATTGCAATTGCTCATCTTTATTGGTAATTGCATCAAGTTTTTCAATCAAATTAGGAGCGAATTCCTGTAAAGATGATTTATTGTAAACATCTTCATATAAAGGAGAAATATAATTAGACAAGTCGATCCAGTTACTATTAGTCGCAAAATCGATAAAAGGAGCAATTTCCCTGTTTATATCTACAAAATTGATATAGTTTTCTTTTTGGATAGTAAACTTTTGACCTTTTTCTAAATAATTGATTTCCGGTGTTAATACATTTCCGTCTTCATCTCTAAAAAAAGTTTTTTTGTAGGCAATAGTATTTTTACGATCATTGATAAAAGTAAAATTATAACTTCCGTAAGCCCAATAAGTACTTGGACTAACCCAAACAAACTTCGAAAATTCCTTGCGCAAAAAGTCACGTTCCGTAAAAACTTTTACACGTGAATCTTCCATGATTAAAACATCATAAAGACGTAAATCCTTTATAGTAATATTGATTTTTTTATTGCTGCTCAAAACGCCGCCATCACTTTGGTTTTCGCTGTCAAGCACTTTAATTTTAGTATCAGGAATTTTGTCAACAAGAACACCTTCTCTTAAAACGCTTATTCTATGTATGATGTAAGTCTCATTTTCTTCAACCACAACATCCATTACAGATGCATTTTCCAGATTAGATGGTTCGTTCAAAGTATAGGCAACACATGCATATTCACTATTTTCCTCATCACTTGTGTAATAAATTTTATCTAAAAAATAGCAATAATCTCTTCCTTCATCGATTTGTTTACTTGCAAAATCTGATTCCTTAATGTATTCAATAAGTTGATTGTCATTAGTATTGGTCGCCCATTCTGCAGGCTTTTGAATTTTGTAATTCTCTGATTGAATAAGATTTTCCATTGTTGTTTTTTAATATTATTTCCAATAATTATTTTAAGTATAATCTTATCTGAGAGCATTTTTGAAAATGTAAATTTTGAAAATATTTTGTTTCAGTTAAAATTAAAGTGATTTAAATTGAGAATAAAATTGCGTTATTTTATTGACATTGGCAAAGGTAATTCCAAAAAATATTCGGTTGAGTTGTAATGAAACTTAAAAATTTTAAAAATATATGGGCGATAAAATAGCACTTTATAAAACAAAAAAAACCTTGCCGTTTAGCAAGGTTGAATAAATTTTGAGATTGGCAATATAAAATAAAAGCCAATAATATTGATTTTGAAAGGTTTTAGATTTACTTCAAAACAGTATGAATAAAGTCCATAGCGCCAATTCCTTTATAAGATGCAAATAATGCTTTATCAAAAGCTTCACGTTTTGCCTTTTTATCTTTTGCTTCAGTTTCAACGATCATTTGGTTGAAAATTCGTTCCTGTTCTTCGCTATATTTTAAAGAAGCTTCTAATAAATAGGTTTTAGAAACAAAGCCAAACGAAGTCCAGATTTTGGTTCTAATTTTTTGATTTATATTTTTTAACGGATTGGTAATCATATCTCCTGCATTAACATTCTACTTTTTCAATTGAATTAAATAAACTACAAAGACCAGGTTTTCCGTAATAATATTCTTTATATAAGATAAAAAATAACAGATTACTTTTTAATTGTGTTATTATGACGCAATGTAATTATTTTTTTGATTCGATTTTTAATTTTAAGTGAAAATTGTGAATCATAGATTTTTGAATTTATGCTTTTTGGATTGTTAATTAAGCATTTTTGAAAAAAAGTTTTCTTTCTGTAAAAATGCCTTAAATTGCATCTTTATTTGAATGGAATATTGATCTTAACAAAAGTGAATGTCAAAAGGAATAATAATGAATAACGAAAATTACCAGCCCGGACTTTCCATCGATTGTGTCATTTTTGGTTTTCATGATAATCAGCTTAAAATTTTATTGATTAAAACTCCGTACGAAGACAAATGGTCTCTACCCGGCGGATTTGTTCCTATTGACGAAGATATTGATACCGCAGCAGTTACGGTTTTAAATGAACGAACGGGAATGGAAGGTATTTTCCTGAGACAATTTGCCACTTTTGGAAGAGTAAAACGAAACGATCAACATTTTGGGAATGCAGTTCTGGAACATTTTAAAATTCCGAAAGAAGCAGGAAAATGGTTTACCCAACGTTTTGTAACGATTGGATATTACGCCTTAGTTGATTTTTTAAAAGCGACTCCTCAGAAGGAAAACAGTCGGGAAGCTATAGAATGGATCGATCATAAAGAAGTTCCGGAACTTATTTTAGATCATAAAGAAATCCTGGACAAAGCCTTAAACATACTTAGAATTGAATTGAATTTAATGCCACTAGGTTATAATTTATTACCCGAAAAATTTACGATGCCGGAACTTCAGAAATTGTATGAAACGATTTTAGATAAAAAGCTGGACAGACGAAATTTTCTTCGCAAAATCAACAACATCGGAATCTTAAATAAACTCGACGAAAAGAAAAGTAATGTCGCTCATAAAGCACCTAATTTATATACTTTTGATAAAGATAAATACGAAGAAGTCCTTAAAAACGGCTTGAATCAGGGTTGGTGAAAATGTAAGTATAATTTCCTAACAGGTTTTTAAACCTGTTAGGTATGAATATCGCAAGAATTGTAAATCTTTACTCAACAATCGTTCTAAAAGTCAAATTTACTCGAGGTTTAGATGTTGTTTTTGTTGGTGGCAATCGATGTAACCAATGTGTTTGAGTAGTATCTTTCATCACTAATAAACTGCCATGTTCCAAGATTAAAGAAACGGTTTCTTTAGATTCCTTATGTTTGAAGGCAAACTTGCGTTCAGCACCAAAACTTACCGAACCAATGGCACCATTTTTTTTCAAATCTTTTTCGGCATCGCTGTGCCACGCCATTCCTTCATCGCCGGAATGGTATAAATTAAGCAGACAAGAATTGAATGTTTCGCCTGTTTTTTTCTCAATTTCAGCTTTTAATTCAAGTAATTCCTTCGTCCACGGCAAGGCTTTTTTAGTCGTATTCGAATATGTATATTCAAAACCAGAATCGCCGTACCACGCCACTTTTCGCTTTGTAATAATTAGTTTTCCAAAGATAATTGCTTCATCATTTTTCCATTCTATATTGTTTAATAAAACGTCCAGATAATGATTTGCATTTTCTCGCGGAAATAATTTTCCGTAATAATTTACGGTTCCGTCTTTAGGAAGCAGATTCGTTGTTTCGTTTATTTCGGGATTAAATAAGTCCATTTTTCCAGTTTTGATATTCGGTTTTCATGCAATGTCCGCAAGGTCTGAAACCATTTTGTCTGGCTTCATTTTCAGATAAAAAGAAGACCCGATTTTCCCGTTTCATTCTTTTTCCCGAAGCACATTGCAGCGTTCCATAAATTTTAAGTTTTTGGTTTCCACCAAAGCAAATTTCCGAATTTTTAATTTTAATTCGTAAATCAGAATCGAGAATTTTAGAATGATAAATCATTTAGTTTTATATGTTTTTATTATAGGCGAATCATAGATTCGTATCGTAGAGGCGCACAGCAGTGCGTCTCTACGATATTTCCGGTTAAATATTTTTAGGATAAAACCTTTGATCCTTTGTATCTCTGAACCTTTGTACCTCAAAATTACGATAACGCATCATGAAAAATAATTCCCAACGTATGTCTTTCACCGGAATGAATTTCGCTCACGCCATGTTTCATATTTACGCGATAATATCCTTTTGTGCCTTTTATAGGTCTAAAATTCGTTGTAAAAACCAACACATCACCTTTTTTAGGTTTCAATACAATTGCTTTCGATTGTGCTCTTGGAGTTTGTTGTGTTAAAACAAATTCGCCACCCGTAAAATCGACATCAGGTTCATTAAGGAAAAGCACCATTTGAATAGGGAAATAAACATCGCCATACAAATCCTGATGTAAGGTATTAAAACCACTTTTACCATATTTTAAAATTAAAACAGTAGCTTTTAATTGATTATTAGCATGACATTGTTCCAATAACTTTTCGTGTGTTTCAGGAAAAATAGTATTTATATTTAATGCTTTCATCCATGCATTAGCAATTGGCGCCAGTTTAGGATAAATAGAAGTTCGAATCGTTTGAATTAAATCAGGCAATGGATAATTGAAGTATTTGTATTCGCCTAAACCAAAACGATAACGTTCCATTATAACCGTTTTTCGATATAAAGTTGGATTATCATAATCAAATTTTAAATCCTCGCATTGTTCGTGATTAATTAAATTCGGAATAATCGCAAATCCGTTTTGATGCATAGATTCGGTGATGCTTTCCCAGTTTTGAGAAGCAATTTTTGATTGTATATTTTGCATGAATATATTAAATTTGATTGATCATAATATTTGCGCAATTTTTATTGTAGGGAAGCACAGCAGTGCGCTTACGCAAAGTTTTTTCGAGAAAGTTTAATGTATAATCTTAAATCTCTGAATTAATTTGAACGCCTTCCCAGCCAATAATTGCGGTTTTACGGGTGTTTCCCCACATATAACCTCCAAAAGTTCCTGAAGATTGAATTACACGATGACACGGAATAAGAAATGCAACAGGATTACTTCCAATAGCAGTTCCAACAGCTCTTGAAGCATTTGGTTTCTCCACTTGTTGTGCAATTGTACCATAGGTAGAAAGTTTCCCCATAGGGATTTTAAGTAAAGTTTCCCAAACCTTCAATTGAAAATCGGTTCCTTTTAAATGCAGTTTAATTTCCGATAATTTAGTCCAGTCGTTTTGGAAAATAAACAAAGCGTTTTGTTGTGCCAAATCGAGTTTTCTGGCGAATGTTGCATTTGGGAATTTGTTTTTTAAATCCTGAAATCCAATTTCTTCATCTTCGGCGAAAGCCATAAAACAAACTCCTTTATTGGTAGAAGCAACTATGATATTCCCAAACGGACTTTCGGCAAAACTATAATTGATTTCTAGGTTTTTACCACCGTTTTTATATTCGGCCGGAGTCATTCCTTCAATGTTTACAAATAAATCATGTAAGCGACTTGTTCCCGATAATCCGGTATCAAATGCGGCATCAGACAAAGTAGCGCGATTGTTTTCTTTAAGGATTTTTTTAGCGTGTTCGACACTAATATATTGCAGGAATTTCTTCGGACTTGTTCCTGCCCATTCCGTAAACAAACGCTGAAAGTGAAACGGACTTAAATGCACTTTTTCGGCAACCTCATCTAAGTTGGGTTGTTCCTTAAAGTTTGACTTGATATAATCAATAGCATCTGCAATGCGATTATAATTAATGTTTTCCTGTGTGTTCATTTCGTTCAATTTTATAATGCAAATATCGACAGGGTTTAGCAGTCATAAAATCCGAAACTTGCGGAAGTTTTTTTTTGTTTTTTTGTTTCAAGCTCTGTAATAACTTGAAACCTTTTTTATAATTCTTTTTCCATTTTAAAGTTGATGAGTTCAACTCCTAATCTTATGTTTTTTTGTTCGGCTTTTACGGCAAATCCTTTTTTATCAAAAAATGGTTTTGCCGTTATACTTACATCTGCAGTAATTGTTTTAGAATGCTCTTTTATAGCTTCAGCTTCTAATTGATTGAAGATATTATCAGCAATTTTTTGACGTTGAAAATCTTTGTGCACACAAAAGAAATCAATATAATTACCGTCTTTTAAAGTTCCGTAGCCAACTATTTTATTATCATTTATAGCCAATAAAACAAATTGGCTATGAATAAGTTTCAGCCAGCGTTCTGTATCATCAAGACTCGAAATCCATGCGTTAATTTGCATAGGATTATAATCGCTTTTGCAAGTCCATTTTATGGTTTCAATATACATTTCCTGCATTTCGTGTAAATCTGAAATTGTAGCTTTTCTGAAATTCATTTTGTATCTAATTAAAATTAATGAGCCGTAGTTTTAGAAAAAACATTGATAACTATAACGCCAGCCATAATTAAAGCCAAGCCAATAATTGCTGGTAAATCTGGTATTTGTTTAAAAAATACTGCGCCAATAATTGTAATCAAAACAATGCCGACTCCTGACCAAATCGCGTAAGCAATCCCAACAGGAATAGTTCTGATCGCAAAACTTAAAAAGTAAAATGCGGCAAAATATCCTATAATTGTTATAATGCTTGGAATAAGCTGTGTGAATTGTTCCGATTTTTTTAATGCCGAAGTAGCTATGATTTCAAATAGTATAGCAATGCCTAAAAATATAAAATTCTTCATATCACATTTTTCACAAAGTTAACCTTTGTATTGATTGAACAGATAGATTAGTAGGTTTCTTATATATTACGATTCTTGATTTCATTCAGATCAATTTTCTTAATAAGCTTTTCAGAAATTGGATCATAATAATGATAAGGTAAATTAGGACCTAAACTCCTGAATGGACCATCTTTATGATTTGGGGATGACGAGAATCTTCCGGAACATTCCAGTTTTATATAGCTAAATTTATCATCACAGCTTTCAACCTGAACATTAATCCATTTAGGGACTTTGTCATTGCGCCATAAATAATCAATTACAGTAGACTTTGTGGCAGGATTTATCGAACTTGTATCATCGATTTTGTCATCAGGAAAAACTTCTTCATCATTTTCTAATTCATTTCCATCATATGAACAGTTCGTTTTAATTATAAACTGATAATTGTTTGGTAATTTATTTGTCACCATTTCCTGCGTGAAATCTATAAGTCCATCAAGGGCTTTTTCCAGATTAATTTTAAAATTTTCTTTTTTCATGACTAATTTTGGAACGGTTTAAAATTCCACAATCCAGAAATTATTTTAATTCTTTTTTGTCCAACGAAACACTTATTAATTTATATCCTTTTTCAGTTCGTAAAAATTCAAAATGATCTTGCCCGTGATCAGTTTTGTTTTTTGGAGAAATAACAATATTTTTCACAGGATTAATCCAGTCTTTCGGCTGACGGCAATTGTCAAAATATTGATCATATTCAGCTGCGTCATAAATAAATTTATTTAAGCTTTCAGAGAAAATATTATAATCACAATCTGCCGATTTAAGCTCAAGCAGTTTTGCTTTTATGAGTTTGTAATTTTGTTCTATAAAGCTGGCTTTTGGTTTACTGATCCAACCGTTAGCTTCTTTTTCTTTCCAATAAGTAATTTTGCCGTATGAGTTTTTAAGTAAATTCTCTTTAGATAAATCAGTCAGAAAATTGTTTTTTAGCCATGATTTAAATTCTTTATCAAAATTGATGAAGGAATAATATTGACCGTCAACAGCAAGAAAATTTTCTCTTATTTCGTCTTTGTTTGGTTCTTTTGATTTTTGCAGAGAATAAAAATTAAGTTCGTCACTATAACCAAAGTTTTCAACCAGGACTTTATTATTGATATCGATAAGATATTCTTTACCGCCAACCCAGCTAAAATGGCCGTCGCCACCAGAATCCATTGCTTTTGTTGCGCCTTTTAGCGCGATTAATATTCCGTTTCTAACTCTGGTTAAATCACTATATTCGGCTGGAATTACAATATTTCCCTGACCGTTAAACAAACCCATTTTATCTGTTTTATAATCTTTAAACCTGATAAAACCTTCATTTCCGCAATCGGCACCATTATCATAAATGTACAAACTGTCACGACCAATAATTTTGCCGGATTTAGTTAAGTAATAACTTTTCCAGCTTTCTTTATTTTCTTCTGAAACGACAATTATATCATCAAATTTATTAGCAAAAGTAAGTCCCATATATTTGGGTTCAATTTTGATTTTGCCAGTTTGATCTTTAAATCCAATATGAGTTGTGTCTTTATCCCAAAATGAAATCCAGGTATCTTTGTTTTGTGCAAATAGAGCACAGTTTAAAAATAAAAATAGACAGAACGAAATAAATTGTTTCATGAAAAAGTATTTACAGTAAATATAAGAATAAGCTTTTGAAAAAAGAATATCCAAATTTTGATTCAATACTTTCTAGAGTTTATTTAAATGTAAACCCCGTCGGGTTTAGGAACGCAAATTTGCGTGAGGGATAGCAGCAAGTTACCAAAGTAACGCGTATAGCCCGACAGTATTTAAGAAAAGGCCAATGAGCGCAAAGGATATCTGGACTTTTTTTAAATGGTGGCACGCCCTTATAATTTATATTTAAATTCGATTTAAAATAAAAAATCAACAGATTATATTTTATCAATTTGTTAAAAAAAATGGATTTATAAGATTGGGTTTGATACAAAAAAAATGTATTTTTCAAAAAAAAACGCATGAATAAAATTGTATTGATTTTGATGAGCTTTAGTCTTTCTATATTTTCTCAACAAAAAGAACTTGGTGAAAAGGAAAAAGAACTGATTTATCAAATTACTTATAATGCAAGTAAAGAAATCTATAAAGCGCCTGATTTTCCTTTTAAAAAAGTAAATAAAGAAATTGATGAAATTCAAAAGAAAATAATTCAATCTAAGGAAGTGATTAATTCTTCGGTAGATACGCTTATTTCCAGAGGAGTTTTAAAATTGGAGAAATCTGAATATGGATATAATTTGTTGTTTGATTCTCGCTTTCCTTCCTATTATAAACAAGATGATGAGGTTTCTATTGTAAATTTTCATCTTGTAACGAGCAAGTTGTTTAATTTAAAGAAGGAATTGATCGAAATTAAAAATATTGGAGCGACTTCTTTTGGAAGTGAGTTTTCGTATAAATATAGTAATGGAAAAAATACCAATTATAATTATACAACGTTGCATAAGCAAGATCAAATAAATAATGTAGTAGATTTTAAAAACAATAATGAACTTTCTGAAATCAAAGGAAGTGTTGTTTATAATATTCAAATCATTACTGATTATGCTCAGGTAAAGCTTTCTCAAAAAGATATAGGAAAAACGTTTAAACTTAATAACATTGAATATAATTTAGTTGATGTTATAAACAATGTGATTTTGATAGAGGCAGTTGATTTGAGTAGTAATAAGAAACATAAAATTCAGCTGGTAAATTATGATGAGACCGGCAATGTATTAGTGACTTACAGCAACCGGGAAATGGAACAATTAAAAAAGAAAAATAAAAAAATAAATGGCGAAAGGGCTGGTATGAGTGATGTAAGAGGAAATATAAGTAAACTTGTTTTTGATGTTTTCAAGGCTAACCCGGCAATGACTTTTGAAGAATATAAAAAAACATTTACTATTGAGAACATAATAAATGAAAAAAGGAAATATATCTTTATTCAAACCGTCGCGCCCATTAAAAATAGTTTTACTCTTTATGAACCGATTTATGGTATAGACAGAACTTTTGAAATGATTCCTGAGCAAGAAAAACCAGCGCCTAAAAAACTTACTTTAGAAGATTATAACGCACCGCAGGTATCTGCAAATTGGGACGAGAAATTATTTGGAAACATAAAAGAATACACAGAGAACTTTTACTATGCATCAAAAAAGAATGGCAAGTATGTAAAAGGTAAAATGCAAAACTATACAACTTTCAGGAAAAACTTGAATGGTGAATTTGTTGAAGATAAAATTTTTCCTAAAAAGTCTGATTATCCGGAGAACAAGTACAATAGTTTAAAACAAAAGATAGAATCAATAGAGTATGATGATGAAGGAAAAGCTAGAGGAAGAACGATTTATAGTTATGGACCCGGAAATAAATTATTAGAAGAGAAAAATTATTCGGATAACGATACTTTAAGGAGCTTAGTAAAATATGAATATAATAAAAATCACATTATAAAAACAAATTTTTCTTATGATTATCAAGGAGGAGAAACTCAAGTAACAGAATCTGAGGATGATTTAGTATATGATGAAAGGGGAAACCTTATAGAACAACATTTAAAAAATAACAAAGGAGATTCAGGCTATGTGGATGAATTAATAATTTTCAGGAAATACAATCTGGATAATAGAATAATTGAGCAGTCAAGTCAGGATTCACAATTTGGCGGAAATGGTAAAATTGAGGTAGATACAAAGACGGAATATCTTAAAAGTGATAACCAAAACAACTGGACCGAAATGTTTTTTGAGGGAAGATTAGGTTCAAAAAAACCAGATGCAAATTTTGTAGAGCGAATATTTGTATATGAATAAATTTAGTATTTCTTAGTTTCTTTAAAAACAAAACCCGACAGATTTTTAAAACCTGTCGGGTTTGTTGTAGATAATTAAAGAAATCTTCAATTAGAAATCTTCAATTAGAAATCTTCAATCTAAAATTATTTAGTATCTGTAGTACTCTGGTTTGAAAGGGCCTTCAACCGGAACCCCAATATAAGCAGCCTGATCGTCACGTAAAGTTTCCAATTCAACTCCTAATTTAGCAAGGTGCAAAGCAGCAACTTTTTCATCTAAATGTTTTGGTAACATATAAACGTCATTGTTGTAAGCAGCGCTGTTTTTCCATAATTCGATTTGAGCAAGAGTTTGGTTTGTAAATGAGTTACTCATTACAAAACTTGGGTGACCTGTAGCACAACCAAGGTTTACCAAACGACCTTCAGCAAGAATGATGATGTCTTTTCCAGCGATAGTATATTTGTCAACTTGAGGTTTGATTTCGATTTTTGATGCACCGTGGTTTTTGTTCAACCAAGCCATATCAATTTCGTTATCAAAGTGACCAATGTTACAAACAACAGTTTTGTCTTTCATTTGCTCGAAATGACTTCCAAGAACGATATCTTTATTTCCAGTAGTTGTAATGATGATATCAGCATTAGCAACAACAGTATTTAATTTTTTAACCTCATAACCGTCCATTGCAGCTTGTAAAGCACAAATTGGGTCAATTTCAGTAACTGTTACAATAGATCCTGCACCTCTGAAAGAAGCAGCAGTTCCTTTTCCAACATCACCGTATCCACAAACGATTACTCTTTTACCAGCTAACATTAAGTCAGTTGCACGACGTACAGCATCTACAGCAGATTCTTTACAACCGTATTTGTTATCAAATTTAGATTTAGTAACAGAGTCGTTAATGTTGATTGCAGGCATTGGTAAAGTTCCGGCTTTTACTCTTTCGTAAAGTCTGTGAACTCCAGTTGTAGTTTCTTCAGACAATCCTTTGATTCCAGGAACCAATTCCGGGAAACGGTCAATAACCATATTTGTTAAATCTCCACCGTCATCAAGAATCATGTTCAATGGTTTTCTGTCTTCACCAAAGAATAAAGTTTGCTCGATACACCAGTCAAAAGACTCTTCGTCAAGACCTTTCCAGGCATAAACCTGAATTCCTGCAGCAGCAATAGCAGCAGCAGCCTGATCCTGAGTAGAGAAAATGTTACAAGAAGACCAAGTAACCTCAGCCCCAAGAGCAATTAAAGTTTCGATTAAAACAGCAGTTTGAATCGTCATGTGCAAACATCCAGCGATACGAGCACCTACAAGAGGTTGTTCGTCTTTATATTCAGCACGAAGCGCCATTAAACCTGGCATTTCAGCTTCAGCCAGTTCAATTTCTTTTCTTCCCCAAGCCGCTAGAGAAATGTCTTTTACTTTGAAAGCCACAAAAGGCGTAGTTGTAGTACTCATTTATAGTATATTTGTAATTGTAAAATTTTTGCAAATTTACGTAATAACTTTATAATCTTTACTATCTTCTGTAAGATTTGTGAAATGTTTAATTTCTTAATTTATAGAGTATTAGTTAAATATGATTTTTATATATTAATTCTTCTTTTTGATGCAATCCTTTTTAATTCTATAACTTTATAAATTAGAATTTTTGTAATCTATTTTTGTTTATTGAAGTCATTCGTTTCGGGATAGTATTACACATTTTTGATGATTTAGATTTTAGCGTAAAATTATTTTAATAACAAGAAATTACCCTGCTGTTTTGTGAAAAAACTTCAGAGTAATATAATAATTATTATCTTGTGCTAATAAATTAAAGCATCGATTTAACAATTTGTAAAAAAAATGAAAACAAAGACAGCATTAATAATTGGTCATCCCGGGCATGAACTTAGAGCATATACATATATAAAAAAATACAAACCAGATGTATTTATTTTAACTGATGGCTCTGGTTCAGGTAATGCTTCAAGAATTCACCAATCTATAAAATTACTGGATTCAATAGGTGCAAATTTTCAAGATTCTATAAAAGTATTTACAGATAAAGAATTATATAATATAGTTTTGGAACAAGATTTATCTGAAATCTCGTCATATATGAAAAGTCTGAAGGAGATCATTATTACAAATAATTATGATGTAATTGTGGGGGATGCTTTAGAGGGATTTAATCCGACTCACGACATTTGTAGATATTTGATCAATGGAATTCTTTCTGCAATATCTTCTGATGATAGTTCAAGAGCAATTTTAAATTATGATTTTGTATTAGATTCTGCACCAAATAACATTTCAACTGATAATAATATTGGAGGATTGTCCTTGAAACTTTCTGATGACGAGTTTTGTGCGAAAATGGACGCAGCAATGAATTATCCGGAGTTGAAATATGAAGTTGAAGCGGCTGTTAACAAATATGGGAAAGAAGTCTTCTTGTGGGAATCTTTTGGAAAAGTAACAGATCTTAAACAACTTTCAAATTGGAATACTTCAAAACCTTACTATGAGCAGTTTGGAGAAAAAAGAGTGAAAGAAGGTTCATATTCTACTATAATAACTTTTGAAAAACATATTAAACCTATCGCTGAATTGTGTCTCGGTATTAATAAAATATAGTATAAATGAATATATTAATCACAAACATTACTATTTCAGAATACACTGGAACAGAAACATATGTAAAAGAATTAGCAATAGAACTTATCAATAGAGGGAATTTAGTAGAAATTTTCGCATTGATAATGGGGGATTTATCGCAAGAGTTGATTGAAAAAGGAATTAACGTTACTTCTAATTTAAAACAATTAAAGCTAATTCCTGATATTATTCACGCACATCACAATATTAATACACTTAAAGTAATTAACTTTTTCAAATTTACTCCTGTAGTTTTTTTTATTCATGATAGAACCTCTGTTTTTGATCATCCATTAAAACATAAGAATATTCTCAAATACGTGGCTGTTGATTATAATTGCAAGGAACGATATTTTTTAGAAAATAATTTTAAGGAAGAAGATATAGAAATTGTTTATAATTGGGTGAATACTGATCGATTTAGTTTGAAAAAACAAATTAATAAGCAATTAAAAAAAGCGTTGGTTTTTTCTAATTATCTGAATGAGAATAACGTTTATCCACAAATAAAAGAGGCTTGTAAGGAGCTGGGAGTTGAAGTTGAAATAATAGGCTATTCAAGTGGTAATATTTGTCTGCAACCTGAAAAAATACTTCATAAATATGATTTGGTATTTGCAAAAGCCAAAGCAGCAATAGAAGCTATGGCAACAGGAGCAGCTGTAATTGTTTGTGATTTTAGAGGATTAGGAGGTATGGTTACTACTTCTAATATGAAACATTTTAGAGATTTTAATTTTGGAATGAAACTTATGAAAAATATCCCGACAAAAAATAATTTGATTGCAGAGATTAATAAATATAATTCTGGTGACACAATTAAAGTTTCTGAATATATTATTAAGGAATCTAATTTTATTTTGGCAGTTTCTCATTTAGAAGAAATATATTCTACTGTAATAACCGATTTTAAAAACCAAATAAAAGGGAAATATAAATCTTCATTTTTGCAATATATATTCATATATAGGTATACAATGGTAAATTTAACTAAATTTCGTGTAAAATCGAGATTTCCCAAACTGTATGCTTTTTTAATATTTTATTTTAAAAAGAAATAGTAAGCTTCTTTTAATAAATTAATAAGTACAATAATATAATATGACGGCCAATATTTTAATAGTTTGCATACTTACTTTGATAATTCATTTTATAGGAATTATTAGTTTATCGGCTAAGATTGTGGGAACAAGGACTAAAAGAATTGCATCTTCTGCTTCTATTTTTAATATAATAATTATCATATCTCAGTTTTCAAATACAATACAAGCTCCTTTGTTAACAAAAACGGTCGAAAATAATATCAATCTTGGAAATTCACCAGATATTTTAATCTTTAGATATATTATTTTTTCTGCCACAATTGGAAGTATTTTGGGGGGGATATTTATTCCAACAATTCACAGATTTATGGAAAAAGGAGTAAATGCGTTATATAATAATCGCTCAGTTTTTGTAGTACTTATAAAATCTTTTAGTTTATCCACAATTATTCATTTTAAAAATAGCTTTACAATACCAAAGAAATCTAATTTTGAACGATTAAATAGATTTAAAGACATATATATAGAATTGGTAATGCTCAATGTTGTGGTCTACGCTTTCATTACGGTAAGTGTTTTGTCATGCTTATATGCGGGTTATTTAAATCCAAATTTAAGAACCACATCATTGGCAATGAGTGGTGTTGCAGTTAGTTTGGGTTCTATAGGCATGATGTTATTTATTGAACCTTATCATGCAACTTTAACAGACAAAGTGATAGATGGTTCTGTAACCGAATCATTTTTTAGGAGACATCTCACTTTTGTCATAATTGCGCGTATTTTGGGAACTATTTTAGGGCAATTTATTTTTATTCCACTTGCCTGGATAATTTTAAAATTAGCTGAAATGTTATAAATATAAAGTTTAGAAAATTTGATTACAGAAAAAATGTAAAATGTTTTTTGCATGATTAATTATAATTAAAAAAACTAAAGAAATATGAATTTATATCACGCATATGGTTTAAATTAGAGTATAATATTCTTTGATTTAACATCATTAATCATCCATAAATTAAAAAGTAATGCCTTTATTTCAAACCATACAATGCAACGAAACTACCAAAATCTTAATTTGGGAAATAACCGAGTCCTTCGAAGAGTTATTGTCTAAAGTAGTTTTAAAAGAAAAAACGCAGCAAAGACTAAACGGAATGAAATCCCAAATGCATCAACGTGCTTTTTTAAGCGTTCGTATGCTGATTCAGGAAATGGGTTTTACAGATAATGATTTGCATTATGACGAGTTTGGAAAACCGTATTTTGATTGCCATAATTTTATTTCGATAACACACTCGCATCATTTTGCAGCTATTATAATAAGCCACGAAACTGTTGGTATCGACATGGAATTGCAACGAGAAAAAATCCTCAGAATCGCTGATAAATTTGTCGATTACGAAAATAAATATCTATCCCCGGAAAACACGAATGATTATGTGCGTGAACTTACTATAATCTGGGGCGCAAAAGAAGCCATCTTTAAAATCAGAAACGAAAAAGGAATCAGTTTTAAAGATCATATTAAAGTCGATGCTTTTTCGTTAAACGAAAACCAAACCGAAGCAAGTCTTCATTTTGATGATTTGGTAAAAGATTTCGATGTTCATTATAAGGAAATGAAATCGGGTAATTTTGATGGAAGTTTTACTTTGGTTTATGCTTTTGAAAAGTAAATTTTTAAATGAAATTCCACTATTTTCAAATTCCAAATTCCAAACCACGATCTTGTCCTTGCGAGGAACGAAGCAATCACACTAACAATTGATTAACAAATGAAATTGCTTTGTTCCAATGATAAAAACGAGCTAGTTTGTCAGACTGAGCGAAGTCGAAGTCCCGCAATGTGAGCAACCACCGATCCTTCGACTTCGCTCAGGAGGACAAAAATGAGCAGAATGAAATGAGGTGGATTTAGCAAATGTGATTGCTTCCTTCCTCCAAAGACATAAAATGCGGTTAAATATTTAAACTTCCAGCCAATTTCTTACGATGTTCAAACATACTCATAAACAAAAAAGTACTCATTTTTCTTGCACGACGTTTTAGCGTATCGGCGTTTTCGCCTTCAAAATGTTCGTCTATAGTTTGAAACCAATGATTCAGCCAGATTCCAAAAACCTCTGCTGTTATATTGCTTTCAAAATGTGCATCAACTTCATTATGTACCGCATGAGGATTTCCTTTGTATTTTTTTACCGCAAACAAATTGGTTTCCCAAAAATCGGTTAGCTTTTCTAAGTGTGTGTCCCAATTTTTAATCATTGTATTAAAATAAAAGCCAATTTCTTCATCGACTCTTATTTTAGCATAGAACTGATGTACTAAAAAAGAAATGTCAGCTCTGTTTTCTATTTGTTTTCTCATAATATAAAATTGTTCACGATTATGAATAAAATACTCAATAAAATACTGGTAAGAATGAAGTTAAAAACCACTTTGTGTTTCATTTGAGCAAGGATTGAAGTGTTCGCAAGAATACAAGCCATAACAATAACAGCCAGTTGTAACATTTGCCCAACAGAAGTTCCGTGAGACAGAATATACATTGCTGCTGCAGCACCTAAACAGCTTTGGCCAATTACAGCCATTGTTGCGGAACCAATATAATTTTTATTAAAATTTTCGAATGTTGTTTGATAAAGTGTCATAATATTTGTTTTTAGAATAACAAAGGTACAAGCACTTTACAGCTGCGATTTATGATTAAAATCATAAAACAAGAACTATTTTATCGGTATACTTTTCTGTTTATAATCTTCAAAAAGCCTTTTTTTTCTAAAGCCTTAATTGTTCTAATAACGGTTTCTACCCGTAAACCGGTTAAATCTCCTATTTGCTGTCTCGTAAAATTGATGAGATAGCCGTTTTCATCTTTTTGGAAATTAAAATAAGCAATTCCGTGATCAATTAGTTTTAAAACACGATGTTCCGGTTCTTGTGTTGACATTTCTGCCGCCATAACCGATTTATAATACAAACGCTGTGCTAAATTCTCAATTATTTTAATGCTGATTTTTGGATTTTCTTCCAGCAATTTCATAAAACTGCTTTTTGAAAGAATCAGAACTTCTGAATTATCAACAGTAATAGCATTTGCAGGATAATTTTGGTTTAAAAATAAAGGAGGTTCGCCAAAAGATTGATCTTTATAAAAAATACCCTGAATAAATTCTCGGCCATCGTCATTATAATTGCTCATTTTTACTTCTCCGGAAATAATTTGGTAATAATGAGCAGGTAAATTTCCTTCTTCAAAAATCGTTTCATTCTTGTCGAAAAACTTCTTCAAAGCACCATATTTTTCAAGTAAGTCAGTTGCGATCATAATTTGTTCTTGTTTATCAAAAGATATAAGACAAATATAATTCATTCAAAATAGTTCTTCTACATTAAAAAACTTTTACTTTTACGCCCATTATGCAACAGAAATTACGCAATATACACCAGCAAATTTTGAATGCTAAAAGAGATGGGCAAAAACTGTTGGCCATACTTTTAGATCCGGATAAAATTGTTTGGGAAAATCTAGATCATTTATTATTAAAAATAAATCAATCACCTGCCACACATATTTTTGTGGGAGGAAGTATTGTTGAGTCTACAATTCTAGAAGATTTAATTGCAAAATTAAAACAAAAAACAAATTTGCCCGTTGTGATATTTCCGGGAAACCCGTCGCAAATTTCGCCTCAGGCCGATGCTATTTTGTTCTTGTCGTTATTGTCTGGCCGAAATCCGGATTACTTAATAGAATATCAGGTTCAGGCAGCGCCAATTCTTAAAAAAACAAATCTCGAAGTTATTTCGACAGGTTATATTTTGATCGAAAGCGGCAGTGAAACCGCTGTAGCCCGAGTAAGTAAAACCAAGCCACTTAACAGAGAAAATTTTGATTTGGTTTTAGCAACTGCGCAAGCGGGAGAAATGTTAGGCAATCAATTGATTTATTTAGAAGCCGGAAGTGGAGCAGAACAAGCAGTTCCGCTGGAAATGATAGCGTTAATTACTCAAAATATTGAAATTCCTGTAATTGTTGGAGGAGGAATTGTAGATTTGCTAGGAATTCAAAAAGCCTACAATGCCGGCGCTGATTTAGTAGTTATAGGAACCGCTTTTGAAAATGACAGCCACTTTTTTGAATCATAAATAGAAATAACTAAAAACAAATAACCCAAATGATAGATTTTTTTCTAGACAGTTACAAAAATGCTCCTTTATGGCATATTGCTTTAGAGTTTTTGGTTTTTGTATTTGGGATTTTAAGTGTTTGGTTTGCTAAAAAAGAAAATATCTGGGTATATCCAACTGGTTTAATTGCTACAGTAATTTCAGTTTATCTTTTGTATGTTGCAGGTTATATTGGCGATATGATCATTAATGCATACTTCTCGATTATGAGTATTTACGGTTGGTGGGTTTGGGCAAAAGGAGGAACGGTTGAAGATAATTTACCTATTACAAGAACGAATCTTAATGAAAAAATAATAGGTATTATATTGTTCTTTGTGACTGTTTTTGTAGTTTTCGGAATTTATAAATATTTTGATTATAAAATCAATCCGGACAATTATGTCGATATGATTTCGTCAGGAATATTTTTTGCAGGAATGTGGTATATGGCCAGGAAAAAAATCGAAAACTGGACTCTTTGGATTATTGGCGACATTATTGTTGTGCCTCTCTATGCTTATCGTGGCTTAGGGATGCTGTCACTTCAATATTTAATTTTTACAATTTTGGCTATTTCAGCTTATTTAGAATGGAGAAAAATCTTAGACAGCAAAAAACAAATATCATAAAAATTGCTTTATTTGGTCCTGAAAGTACAGGAAAAACCACATTGGCAAAACAACTTGCAGAATATTATGAAACTCAATGGGTTCCTGAATTCGCACGTGATTATTTGCAAGAAAAATGGGAAGAGAATCAGCATCTTTGTGTTGCCGATGATATGCTGCCTATCGCTTACGGGCAAGTTGATTTAGAGAACGAAAAACTTTCTTCGGCAAATAAGTACCTGTTTTGCGATACTAATTTGATGGTTACCAAGGTTTTTTCTGAAATGTATTATGGTTTTTGTGATCCGCTATTAAACGAAGCTGCACTAGAACATGAATATGATTTATTTTTCCTGACAGATATAGATGTTCCTTGGGAAAAAGACGACATCAGAGATACTCCGAAGGGTAGAGAGACGGTGTTTTCGGTTTTCAAACAAACTTTAATTGATACCAACAAGCTTTTTATAACACTTTCCGGAGATAAAAAATGTCGTTTGGCAAAAGCAATCTCTATTATAGATAATTTGTCAATTGCGAATCAACATGGTTTTTCATCAGCAGATTTTGTTCAGATATACGATCACGAAATTCCTTTTGATAAAATTCTAAAACAATTAGAAATTTTTAAAAACGGAATCGCAAAAGCGAATCTTATAAGTCCGGCTACAATTAATAACGGAATTCTAAGTTTATCAGAAGCTGAATTTAAACATAAAGCTGCTTTTTTTGATCTTCAAAAAGAAAAATTAAAACTTAAAAAGTTTGTTCCCGCTTCTGGCGCCGCAAGCAGAATGTTTAAATTTTTAAGTGCTTTTTTAAATGATTTTGATATTAAAAAAGAAACTATAAACGCTTACATCAATAGAAAAAAAGACAGTGATTTGTCTATTTTTATTGTAGCAATGGATAAGTTTCCATTCTTTAAAACTTTAGACGAAAAGCTTAGAGAAATTTATCCCGATTTTGAAACTTTAGACAGGGATTACAAGAATTACTATTTTATAAAAATATTATTGTCTTCTGATTATTTTGATTTTGCTAATAAACCAAAAGCAGTTTTACCATTTCATCAATATAAAACTCATATAGCAAATCCTATTGAAGAGCATTTGAATGAATGTGTGCATTATGCAACAACAAATCAAGTTTCTAATTTACATTTCACCGTTTCTGAAAATCATCAGAATTTATTCGAAAACGAAGTTAAGATACTTAAAGAAAAAGTAGAAAAATCATCAGGATCTCAAATTAATATAAGTTATTCCTACCAAAATAAAAGCACAGATTCTATTTGTGTTGATGTAAAAAATATTCCGATAAGGGATAAAGAGAATAATTTAATATTTAGACCCGGAGGACATGGCGCTTTAATTGAAAATTTAAATGAACTTGAATCAGATATTATTTTTATAAAGAATATTGATAATGTAATTCAAAATCATATTGATAAAATTGCCTTGTATAAAAAAGCTTTAGCTGGAATTTTAATTGAAGTTCAACAACAAGTTTTTAGTTATTTAAAAGCTATTGAAAACCAGGAAATAAAAGAAAATAACGTTCAGGAAATAATTGGTTTTTTAATGCAAAAACTAAATATTGAATTAAATAGTGATTTTAATAAATTCACTTTTGAAAACAAAATCAGTAAGGTTAAAGATTTGCTAGACAGACCGATTAGAGTTTGCGGAATGGTAAAAAATGAAGGAGAACCCGGAGGCGGACCTTTCTGGGTAAGAAATGATAAAGGAATAGTTTCGTTGCAGATTGTAGAAACTTCTCAAGTAGATTTGGCGAATAAAAAGCAACAGGAGATTTTAGCAGAAGCAACACATTTTAACCCCGTTGATTTAGTTTGCGGAATCAAAAATTATAAAAATGAAAAGTTTGATTTATTACAATTTGTAGATCAAAAAGCAGGTTTTATTGTAGAAAAAAGTGTTGACGGAAAAACGGTTAAAAGCTATGAATTACCTGGATTATGGAATGGCGCAATGGCAAATTGGCTGACAATTTTCGTGGCGGTTCCATTGATTACTTTTAATCCCGTGAAAACAGTAAATGATTTATTAAAAGCAGCACATCAACCACAATAATGGACATCGAAAAAATCATATCAGAGTTAAGTTTTAAAGCCGTTAGAAGTAGCGGTGCCGGCGGACAAAACGTTAACAAAGTATCATCAAAAGTAGTTCTGACTTTTGATATAAATGCTTCTCAGGCTTTATCTGAAGAAGAAAAATTGCTTTTATTAACTAATATTGCATCTCGTTTAACAACCGAAAATATTCTGATTTTAAATTGTGACGAAGACAGAAGTCAGCTTAAAAATAAAGATATTGTCATAAAACGTTTTCTGGAAATTATCAAAAAAGGACTATTTGTTCCTAAAGTTCGAAAAGCGACTAAGATTCCAAAATCTGTAATTAGGAAAAGAATTAAAGACAAAAAGAATATTTCTGAGAGAAAACAATCTCGCAGGAAACCAGACTTAGAGTAAAATTCCAAAAAATAAATTCCAAATTCCAATGAAGAATAAATTCCAGTTTGTTTTTTGAAATTGCCATTTTGATTGAAATTGCCATTGACTTTTGTAATTTTTAACACTACATTTGCACTGTCTCAAAGGGGTGCTCTAAATAACGAGCTGAGATCATACCCAAAGAACCTGAGCGAGTAATGTTGCTAAGGGAAAAAACGACAATTTTAGCGTGCACACTATATTTTGTCGTGAAACATTTATTAATTTAACAAAAGAATAATTCCCCCTTTTATTCGTAATTTTTTTACGGATGAAAACTATCTTAAAAGGTGCTGAGGTACTAAGTTACAAAGGTTCTAAGTCTTCTATAGTGACGAGAATCAGACCTATTTTCTTTCTTCTATTTTCTTTCTTCTATTCTCTATTATCTTCCGCGCAAGAACAAGATTCAACAAAAGTCAATAAACTTGATGATGTGTTAGTTTCGGCTGTTCGTGTAACTACAAAAACGCCGGTTTCGTTTAGTAATTTGGATAAAAAAGATATTAAATACAGAAATCTTGGTCAGGATATTCCAATTCTTATGAATTATTTACCATCTGTTGTAACAACTTCAGATGCAGGAAACGGAATGGGATATACCGGAATCAGAGTTCGTGGCAGCGATGCAACAAGGGTAAATGTTACTATAAACGGAATCCCCTATAATGATGCTGAAAGCCAAGGGACATTTTGGGTAAATATGCCTGATTTTGCTTCGTCTCTGGAGAGTTTACAATTGCAGCGAGGAGTTGGAACTTCAACTAATGGTTCTGGTGCGTTTGGTGCAAGTTTGAACATGTTGACAGATAATTATGCGACTAAAGCTTCGGGAGAAGTTTCAAGCTCTTACGGAAGTTTTAATTCCAATAAAAATACAGTAAAATTTAGTACAGGTTTATTAAATGACCATTTTGAACTTGCAGGACGTTTGTCTACAATTAAATCTGATGGATATGTTGACAGAGCAAGTTCTGATTTAAAATCATATTTTTTACAAGGAACGTATGTTGGAAAAACAACTTTAATAAAAGCCTTAGTTTTTGGCGGAACCGAAAAAACATACCAATCCTGGAACGGAATCGATGCTGAAACCTTAAATTCTAATCGTACATACAATTCTGCAGGAGCTTATACTGATGAAGCGGGAAATCCACGTTTCTATGATAATGAAACTGATAACTACAATCAAAATCATTATCAATTACACTGGAATGAATCATTTTCAGATAAATGGAGTACAAACCTAGCTTTACATTATACTAAAGGAAAAGGATATTATGAAAATTACAAAGAAGATGCTGATATGGCAGATTACGGTTTATTGCCAGTTGCTGCTGTAACTACAACCGATTTAGTGCGTCAGAAATGGTTGGATAATGATTTTTACGGAACTACTTTTTCAGTAAAATATAAAGAAGAAAAACTGGATGTTATTTTTGGCGGAGGCTGGAATAAATACGAAGGCGATCATTTTGGAAAAGTAATCTGGGCAAGATATGCATCTCAATCTGAACTTGGAGATCACTATTATGATGATTATTCAGCTAAAACAGATGGAAATGTTTTTGCAAAAGTAAATTATCAGTTCACCGAAAAGTTAAGTTTTTACGGAGATTTACAATATCGAAATGTAACCTATAAAGCAAATAGTGCCGAAACTGGTTTAGTTGATGATAACTTCAATTTCTTTAATCCAAAAGCGGGTTTGAACTACGAAATCAATAAAAAAAATACACTTTACTTTTCATATGCCAGAGCAAATCGTGAACCTAACAGAACCGATTATGAAGGAGGAAATGTAAAGCCTGAAAAGCTAAATGATTTTGAATTAGGCTGGAGATTTAATTCAGATAAATTTCAATTGACTTCGAATGTCTATTATATGGGTTATAAAGATCAGTTGATTTTAACTGGGACGCTGGATGATGTTGGTTCGCCAATTCGCTCAAATACTGACAAAAGTTACCGTTTGGGCTTTGAAGTTGATGCAACAATTAAGCTTTCGGACAAATTTATTCTTCGACCAAACTTTACTTTAAGCAGTAATAAAAATGTGGATTTGGCTGTTGAAGGTCAAAATTACGGAACGACTAAGATTGCTTATTCGCCAGAAGTTATTGCAGGAAATATTATTGTTTACAGCCCAATTGAGAGTTTGCATATTTCATTATTGCAAAAATATGTTGGCGAACAATACATGAATAATATTGAATTACCAGCCGCTAAATTAGCAGATTATTTTGTGAATGATTTTAATATTTCTTACGAAATCAAACCAAAATCAATTTTTAAATCGATATTAATAACAGGTTTAGTAAATAATATTTTAGACAAAAAATATGTGTCAAACGGATATATGTATGATGTTTATCCGTACTATTATCCTCAGGCAGGAATTAATTTCTTAGCAGGATTAACCTTGAAATTCTAAGACAATCCAAAAAATAAAAAAGCCTGAAAATTTAAACTTTCAGGCTTTTTTTATATTAGTTATAAACATGAATCATGGTTCCTATTACTTCAACGCGATATTGTTTTAAGGGATATTCTTTTCCGCCAAGTCCCGTAAATAAACTATACTCTGTTTTATCGCAGGA
Organism: Flavobacterium sp.; assembly: GCF_043722275.1. Classification (GTDB taxonomy): domain Bacteria; phylum Bacteroidota; class Bacteroidia; order Flavobacteriales; family Flavobacteriaceae; genus Flavobacterium. Next base: position 128,498 of record NZ_JAYSPC010000043.1, read on the forward strand.
ACAAATAGCATTAATGCCGTTAATAGTCATAGCAGTACACGAAGTCAAAGCTTGATTAGGACAAGCTGCGTCAAATGCATTATAGCCGCTTCCCGCATTAAATATAATAACCCCTTTTGCACCATAATTAGGAACAATAATACCATTGCTTACAAATTTAAGGTTTGAATACGCTGGTAAATTCATGTCAATTGAAAGATTAACCGAATAACTGGGTATGTAAGGATTTTTATTACTCCTCCCATTATCGCTACAAGAGAATAAAACAGAAACAAATACGATTAAAAGCCAGAATTTTTTCATTATATTAATAAGAATTAGTGAAACAAAAATAAATTATTTAGATTTGATTTTTATATGATTAACATATAATTATGTACTATTAAAAATAATAGTATATTTGTAATACAAAATCCCGTTCCGATGGGATTTTTTGTATTTATATAAACGATGAAGTTATGAGTAAAGTATCTTATTATACAGCAGAAGGATTAAAAAAATTAAAAGATGAGTTGGAGCATTTAAAAAGTGTAATGCGCCCAAAGGCATCCCAAGATATAGCAGAAGCAAGAGACAAAGGTGATTTATCTGAAAATGCCGAATATGATGCAGCAAAAGAAGCACAAGGATTACTGGAAATGAGAATTTCTAAAATGGAAGAAGTATATTCTAATGCTAGATTAATTGACGAATCACAACTTGATGTTTCAAAAGCATTGGTACTTTCTAATGTGAAAATTAAAAACCAAGGCAACGGAATGGAAATGAAATATACGCTTGTTGCCGAAAGTGAAGCAGATCTGAAAACCGGAAAAATCTCAGTAACTTCTCCTATCGGAAAAGGTTTACTAGGAAAGTCAGTTGGAGAAGTTGCCGAAATCACAGTTCCAAACGGAGTTTTGAAATTCGAAATATTAGAAATTACAAGAGACTAAATAGTTTTAAGAGTTTAAACGTTTAATCGTTCAGTCGATAAACGATTTACCAAATAAACGAATAAATAATGAGCATATTTACCAAAATAGTAAACGGAGAAATTCCTTCATATAAAATTGCTGAAGACGATAATTATTTGGCTTTTTTAGATGTAAATCCAAATGCAAAAGGACACACACTTTGTATTCCGAAACAAGAAATCGACAAGATTTTTGAAATGGATGATGAGTTGTATTTAGGGCTAATGAAATTTTCTAAAAAGATTGCAATTGCTTTAGAGAAAACCGTTCCTTGCAAAAGAGTCGGAATGGCAGTTGTAGGTTTAGAGGTTCCACACGCACACGTACATTTGATTCCGTTAAACGAAATGGATGAAATGCGTTTTCATAATAAAGTATCACTTTCTAAAGAAGAATTTGAAGCTTTGGCTAAAAGTATTCAGGCGAATTTGTAAAAAATATTATCAGGTAAAACCATTTGTCAGGCTGAGCGAAGAGAAATGTCAGACTGAACGAAGTCGAAACCCAAGCTGAGCAAAGTTATATGTCAGCTGAGCGAATTTATATGTCAGGCTGAGCGGAGTCGAAGCCCCTCGACAAAAAAAAGATAAAGTGTAGTAAATAATTTTTTACTACACTTTTTTATTTAACGAAATCTGAAAAGTAGTTCCTTTCCCAATTTCAGAATTTAAAACCTTTATTTTTCCACTATGATATTCTTCAACGATTCTTTTGGTTAAAGAAAGTCCCAATCCCCAACCGCGTTTTTTGGTCGTAAAACCAGGCTCAAAAATTGTTTTATATTGCTTTTTAGAAATTCCTGTTCCGGAATCTTTCACATTGATTTTTACTTGGTTTGCATCTTGTTCAATTTTCAGTTCTAAAGTTCCCTTTCCTTTCATGGCATCAATGGCATTTTTTACCAAATTTTCGATAGTCCAACTAAGTAATGTTGGATTTATCATAACTAAAATAGGTTCCTTAGGTCCGTGATACGAAAATGCAACTTGTTTAGAAAAACGAGATTGCAGATACTCATAAGTATTTAAAGTTTCAGTAATAATATCATGTTCTTCTAATACAGGAACAGATCCAATTTTAGAAAAACGATCCGTAATAGTTTGTAATCGCTCAATATCTTTTTCTATTTCAAATGTAATAGATTGGTCAATTTCCTCCGTTTTTAATATTTCAACCCAACCAATTAAAGATGATAATGGCGTCCCGATTTGATGCGCTGTTTCTTTTGCCATTCCCGCCCAAAGTTTATTTTGAGTAGCCATTTTAGTGCTTTTGTAGAAATTGTAAATCAAAGCGCCAAATAAAAAGATAATCAGTAATAAAGCGACGGGATAATATTTTAATTTCTTAAGCAAAGCCGAATTGCCGTAATAAACCTGTTGTTGCTTTCCGGGTGCATATTCAATTAAAATCGGTTCATTATCATTTTTTAAATTGGCTAAATACGCTGCGGCTTTATCTTTGTCTTCAATAATTTCATCAGGAATATTCTTGGAGCTAATCACTTTATCGTACATCGTTAACATAACAGGAACCGAAGTATTGTTGTTTATAATCTCAAGCGGTAAATCTAAATCAGTATTTTCATCGGCATTAATAAGCGTTTTTGAAGCGTTTGCCCAAAGGTTCATTTTCAGCCTTTCTTCATTTTTGAAAATCTGAAAAAAAGTATAAGTATTCCAAAGAATCAGGGAAATGATTAAAAAGGAAATAGAAATGATAATCCATCGCGTAGTATTTCTTCTTTCGGAAAAAGACATAAATAGTTTTTTTGAGGTATAAATATAACGAAATAAACACATTTAATATTTTGTAATGCTTTAAAGATTTTTTTTATTTTTATGTATGAAAGTATTTCTTTGGATTAAACGATTTATCTACTTTTGCAGTTACCGAAACGAGATTCGGTTAAAAGAAAAATCTATGATTAGCATCGATCCTAAAGAAATACCAACGGCAAAATTGCATAGTTATTTACAAAGTGCCGTAGGTCCCAGACCAATCGCTTTTGCAAGTACAATAAGTACAAAAGGAATCCCGAATTTGTCGCCTTTTAGTTTCTTTAATGTGTTCAGTGCCAATCCGCCAATTTTAATTTTTTCACCGGCACGCCGCGTAAGAGACAATACTGTAAAACATACCTTAATTAATGCCGAAGCAACGCGCGAAGTAGTAATTAATGTGGTAAATTATGATTTAGTACAGCAAACATCATTAGCCAGTACAGAATATGCCGAAGGTATAAATGAGTTTATAAAAGCCGGATTAACTCAAATTCCTTCAGATTTAGTAAAACCATATCGCGTAAAAGAATCTCCGGTTCAGTTTGAGTGCAAAGTCACGCAGATAATTCCGTTAGGAACAGAAGGCGGAGCAGGAAACCTGATACTTTGTGAAGTCATTAAAATGCATATTCATGAGTCTGTTTTAGATGAAAACGGAGGTATTGATCAACATAAAATCGATTTGGTTTCGAGATTAGGAAATAACTGGTATTCAAGATCCAATCAGGGACTTTTTGAAGTACCAAAACCTTTGACAACATTAGGAGTTGGCGTAGATGTGATTCCGAAGAACATCAAGGAAAGTACTGTTTTTAATGGAAATGATCTTGGAAAATTAGGTAATATTGAAGCCTTGCCTACAACGGAAGAAGTTAGTATATTTGTGAAAGAAAATTTTTCTGTAAAAGGAGTTTTAAGCTCAGACGATCAGGAAAAGATACATTTAGAAGCCAAAAAATATCTGAATAATGATGATATTTCATCGGCTTGGAAAGTGCTTTTAGCAAAAAAAACAGAAAAGAAACAATAATTAATATAGAAGAAGATGGAAGTTACAGGAAAAGTAAAAGTGGTGAACCCAGAGCAACAAGTTAGTGCTGCATTCAAAAAAAGAGAGTTGGTTGTTACCACAGATGAGCAGTATCCACAGCATATTTTGATCGAATTTACACAAGATAAATGCGATTTATTAAGTAGCTACAAACAAGGAGAGGCAGTAAAAGTTTCTATCAATTTAAGAGGAAGAGAATGGGTTAATCCACAAGGAGAAACCAGATATTTCAATAGTATTCAAGGTTGGAGAATCGAAAGAGTAGCACCGGAAGGTCCTGCACAAACTCCAGCAATGCCTGCTGCAGAAGCTTTTGCACCAGCGACAAACTTAAACGAAGACGAACCGGACGATTTACCTTTCTAAACGTTTAAATTACAAAAATAAAATTCCAAACTCCAATTCATAAAATATGTAATTGGAGTTTGGAATTTTGTTTTATTCTCAGTTTATATCAGATCTTTGTCAAAGTTAATATGCGCATTTTTTGTCATCCCGAGGAACGAGGGATCTCCGCAAGTAGCTCCACAATTTAGGAAAAATACTTTGCGTTAGTTTCTTATGGAGATCCCTCGTTCCTCGGGATGACAATGATTGAGGTTACTTTGTGTGAAATACTTTTAAGCCTCAAATTTTAAAATTAAAAGCTATTTTTACTTTTGCTTAAAACTACGACAAAAATTCTCCAAGCGTTTGGAATTTAGAATTAAAAAATTAGAATTTTATTTTAAAAATGTATTACGTATTCAAAGATTTATTCTTCCCTCCAGTTTCAGAAGCCGACGAAGACGGAATTCTGGCAATTGGCGGCGATTTAGATTCAGACCGATTAAAACTAGCTTACAAAAGCGGAATTTTCCCTTGGTTTAATGAAGGAGAACCCATTTTATGGTGGTCACCGGATCCCAGAATGGTTTTGTTTCTTGATGAAGTAGTAATCTCTAAAAGCATGCGTAATGTTTTGAATCGTAATGAGTTTAAAGTTACTTTTAATCAAAATTTTAAAGATGTAATTTCGAATTGCCAAAAAATAAAACGTGACGGTCAAAACGGAACCTGGATTTCAAACGATATGATCGATGCTTATTGTAAATTGAATGAACAGGGAATTGTAAAATCTGTTGAGGTTTGGCAAGATGAGGTTTTAGTTGGCGGTTTATACGGAATTGATTTGGGACATGTTTTTTGTGGTGAAAGTATGTTTTCAAAAGTATCAAATTCATCCAAAGTAGCTTTTATAGCTTTGGTCAATTATTTAGAAAAAGAAAACTATAAATTATTAGATTGTCAGGTTTATAATCCACATTTAGAAAGTTTAGGTTGTCGCGAAATTGATCGTGAAGAATTTATGTCAATTTTAAAAAGTTAGTAAAATGAGTGCAATTCATGTTGTAAAAGAAATTTATATTTATCCAATAAAAAGTTTAGCCGCAATTAGTTGTCAAAAAGCTTTGGCCGAAGAAATGGGATTTGAAAATGACCGAAGATGGATGTTAATCGATGCTGGAAATCAAATGATAACGCAGAGAGAACATCGTATTATGAGTCAGTTTTATCCGCAGATTTCAGCTGAAAAAATTAGCATTACTTTTCAAAATCAAAAGCATGAATTCTCTATTCATGAACATTTAGATAATTTGATTGAAGTTAATGTTTGGGATGATAAAAGCGAAGTTATAGAAGTAAATCAATCCACTTCAAAATGGTTTAGCGAACATTTGGGTTTTGAATGTAAATTAGTCAAGATTATTAAAAGTGGAGATCGTAAACATGAAAGTTCAAGATTAAAAGAAACTTTTAATGTAAGTCTTGCCGATGGATATCCGTATTTAATGATTGGAACTAAAAGCTTGGATTTTTTAAATGAAAAATTAAATGAGAAAGTCACTATTTTAAGATTTCGTCCAAATATTGTAATAAGTACCCAAAATGCTCATGAAGAAGATGATTTCGATACTTTCAAAATAGGAGAAGTCGATTTTAAAAATATAAAACCTTGCGGAAGGTGTATTATGGTCAATAATGATCCTGAAAATGGTAAATTAAAAAAAGAACCTCTAAAAACCTTAAGTAAATATCGAGTAGTAAATAATTCTGTTTTATTTGGAACCAATATTGTGAGTCTAAACAACGGAATTATAAGTGTTGGAGATGAAGTTGTATTCTAGAAATTCAATTTTGTAAAGTTCCAATCTATTGTATTAAAGAGCACTAATTCATTTTTTAAGGTTGGTAAATCGAGAATTAATTTGAGCGTTTCATGTGCCATCATAGTTCCAATAATTCCGGGAAGAGTTCCAAGAACACCATTTAAATTACAATTCGGGACATCTTTTGGATCTGGCATTTCAGGGAATAAATCGCGTAGATTTTTACTTCCGTTATGATTGAAAACAGCAATTTGTCCTTCAAATTTTAAAATGCTTCCGTAAATCAATGGCTTCTTTAAAAGTACACAACTATCATTCACCAAATAACGTGTTGCAAAATTATCAGAACCATCTACAATTACATCATATTGTTGAATAATTTTTTCGGCATTTTCCGTTGTCAATTTCTCATTAATTGCTACAACTTCAATTAACGGATTTAGTTTTGAAACCACTTCTTTGGCAACAAGAGCTTTTTCCTGACCAATTTCATTTTCAGTATATAAAATTTGTCGGTGTAAATTATGAATTTCAATTACATCAAAATCCATTATTCCAATAAAACCAACACCAGCCGTAGCAATATATTGTAAAACAGCACAACCTAAACCTCCCGCGCCAATAACTAAAACCCTTGCTTTTTTTAGTTTTTCCTGACCTTCGTCACCAATTTCAGGTAAAATTGTTTGCCTGTTGTAACGCAGAAATTCTTGTATAATGCTCATTTAATTTAAGTCTTAAAGTGTGAAAGTTGAAAGTCAAAAGTTGAAAGTCAGAGTTGAAATAAAGTCATTTTACTTTACACTTTAAGACTTTCGACTTTATGACTATATATTTTGTTCCAATCTTTCCAAACAGGTTCGTATCCAGAATTAGTTATAATTTGTGCAATTTCTTTAGCAGATCGTTCGTCACTAATTTCAAATTGTTCCAAAGATTGGGGATCAACCACATAACCGCCCGGATTTGTTTTAGATCCTGCACTCATACTTGTAACGCCAATTGGAATAATATTGTTTCTGAATTTCTCGTTTTCTCTGGTCGAAATGGAGATTTCAAGATCTTCATTCCATAAACGATAGGCGCAAATAAGTTGCGTCAAATCTTTATCATCCATAATAAAATTAGGTTCGATTATACCTTCTGCTGGTCGAAGTCTGGGAAATGAAACGGAATATTTTGTCTGCCAATATTTTTTTTGAAGATAATCGAGATGCAAAGCATTAAAAAAACTATCTGTACGCCAATCTTCTAAACCCAATAAAACGCCTAAGCCTATTTTATGAATTCCCGCAGTTCCTATTCTGTCAGGAGTTTCAAGTCGGTAATCAAAATTTGATTTTTTGCCTTTTGTATGGTATTTTTTATAGACTTCCTGATGGTAGGTTTCCTGATATACTAAAACCGAATAAACGCCGGCTTCATGTAAACGTTGATATTCTTCGGTAGAAAGTGGCTGAACTTCAACAGATATAATCGAAAATTGTTCTCTGATTAAAGCAATGGCATTCAGAAAGTAATTGATGTTTACGGAGTAATTTGCTTCACCTGTAACCAATAAAACATGATCAAAACCAATATTTTTTAAAGCCTCAACTTCAAGTTTAATCTCAGAATCTGAAAGGGTTTTTCGTTTTATTTTATTGTCTAAACTAAAACCACAATACGTGCAAATGTTCTGACATTCATTACTTAAATATAGTGGCGCATACATTTGGATTGTTTTACCGAAACGTTTTTTTGTTAGATCATGGCATTCCTGCGCCATTTGTTCCAGATAATTCTGAGCAACTGGAGAAATCAAAACTAAAAAATCATCGAGATTGCGTTTAGTTTTAGATAAAGAATGCTCAACATCTTTTGATGTAGTTTGATATATTTTAGATTGAATAGTATTCCAATCATATTGCTGAAAAATGGCTTTAAAGGTATTCATTGGATTGTTTTTTTTTTGTTTCACGCAGATTTATGGAGATTTAAGCAGATTTAAAATGATTTTTTTTAATCGGTAATTTCGGTTAATGTTTTTTATATTTTATGAGCGATTCTTTTGATGTCGTTTAGAATATTTAGGGTGTTGAAATTGACTAGTAATCCTAGTTTTTTATTTGTGAGTCTTAGATATGTATCAAGTTGTTTATAATGAATTGGAGCTAGATCTTCAACTGATTTTAATTCTATTATTACTTTGTCTTCCACTAAAAGATCTATTCTAAAAGCAGGCTCTAATGTTATCTCTTCATAAAGAATAGTTACTTCAACTTGTTTTTGAACTTTTAAATCGACTTTAGTCAATTCATAAAACAAAGCACTTTCATAAACAGATTCAAATAAACCTGGTCCCAAATTATTATATACTTTAAAAATAGCTCCTCGTACTAGATACGATATCTCATTTTCGGTCATTATTCTTTAATTTAAATTTATTCAAAATTAAAGAATTTTCCTTCTTTTTTAAAATTTCATTTCAAAGCATATTTTAGTATATAAACAAATAATTAAATCATTTTAAATCTGCTTAAATCTCCAAAAATCTGCGTGAAATAACTTTATTCGTATAAAAATGATGTCAAAGGACTAGAAGCTACAGCATAATTTTGTTGATTCGCAATTTTAGCTTCAAAAGCTTTTCGTCCCGCAATAACGGCTTCTCTAAAAGCCTCTGCCATTAATTTCGGATTTCCGGCAACGGCAATTGCAGTATTCACTAAAACGGCATCAGCACCAATTTCCATTGCTTTTGCAGCGTCAGATGGAGAGCCAATTCCGGCATCTACAATAACCGGAACATTACTTTGCTCGATTATAATCTCCAGAAAATCTATTGTTTTTAATCCTTTATTACTGCCAATTGGTGAACCCAAAGGCATAACAGCAGAAGTTCCGGCATTCTCTAAATGTTTACACAAAACAGGATCTGCGTGAATATAAGGCAAAACAAAAAAGCCAAGTTTAGCCAATTCTTCGGTTGCTTTTAAAGTCTCGATTGGATCCGGCATTAGGTATTTTGGGTCAGGATGAATTTCTAATTTTAGCCAGTTTGTTTCTAATGCTTCTCTGGCTAATTGTGCTGCAAAAATCGCTTCTTTAGCATTTCGTGCGCCCGAAGTATTGGGTAATAAATGAATATTTGGGTGTTTTAAATGCGCTAAAATAGCATCAGTTTCTGTTTCTAAATCAATGCGTTTTAAGGCAACTGTGACCAATTCACTTGCTGATGCTAAAATAGCTTCTTCCATTTCACGGTTTGAACCAAATTTCCCGGTTCCTAAAAATAGGCGGGAGGTTAAGGTTTTATCTCCAATTTTAAACAATGACGTTTGCATATAACTTTTCGTTTAGTTGTTGAATTAATTTTTCTTTTTGATCGCTTATTGTGATCATTCCGGAAACGGCAATACCATGAATTCCGGTTTCCATTATTGGATTTATGTCTTTTAATGTGATTCCGCCAATGGCATAAACAGGAATCTGAATTTTATTGGTTTTCATTTTTTGTACAATTTCATAATATCCGGATAAACCCAAAATTGGACTTAATTTTTCTTTTGTTTCGGTAAATCGAAATGGTCCCAAACCAATATAATCACAACCATTTTTGACATGGTTTTCAATATCTTCAAAAGTATTTGCTGTTCCTCCAATGATTTTTGTAGTGCCTAAAATCGCTCTTGCTTCGTCAATTTTCATGTCAGATAATCCTAAATGAACTCCATCTGCGGCAACTTGTTGAGCGAGATATAGATTGTCATTTACAATGAAGTTGGCGAGATATTCTTCGCATAAAAATTTTACGGCTTCAGCTAAAGCAAACGTGTCTTTTTCAGTTTGATTTTTAAACCGCATTTGCACCCAATCACATCCTGCATCTAACGCCTGATGAATATTATACAATTGCTTTTCGATTGTTTCTCCTTGTGAGATATATTGCAGTTTATTGTACATAGTGATATCCGATTAAAGTTGAATTTGAACTCAGGTATTTTTCAATGTAGGTTTTGGCATTTTTACAAGCTTCTGTTTGAGAATGATTTAGAGCTAAATTTGCAGTGATTGATGATGATAATACGCAACCAGAACCGTGTTTTTCAAAGCATTTTTTTTCAGAAGGAAATAAATCAATAATTTCATTTTTCAGAAATAATCTATCAACTCCAATTTCGGAAGTATTATGTCCGCCTTTTAATAAAATAGAAGTTGGAATTTCATTTTTCAACCAAAGACTATTCGCAATAAAACCCGGAATCAAAACTTCGATTTCATTATAATTTGGTGTAATTAAATCAATTTTTGATAAAATTTTATTCAAATCCAATGGATCTTTTAAGCACATGAACTCAAATTTTGTGGTCGATTTCAAAACCGGATCCCAAACAATTTGAGTTGTAGGAGATAGTAATTTTATAGTCGAAAGAATTCGGCTTAAATAATGAAGCGAAGGAACGATTCCAATTTTTACAGCGTTAATTTTATAGTTTTGAAAAAATGTTTCAATTGACCGAATGACAAAACTCAAATCTATCCATTCAATCGCTTGAAATTCATTTTCGGTTTGAATAGTATTGGCGGTAATAATGGCAAATCCCGTAACCTGATGCTGCTCAAATGTTTTACTATCTGCTAAAACACCAGCGCCACCAGATGGATCAAAACCTGCTATACTAAGTACAATTGGACGACTTTCTGACATAATTTAAATTGTTTTATTGGGCTTTCATTGTTCCAGATACTCCCTAAAAGTGCGACATCATCAAAACCATTTTCAAGTGTTTGTTTAATGTTTTTAGCATCAATTCCTCCTAAAGCAATAACTTTTGCTTTGTTATTTGTTCTTAATTTTAAAGCTTCAAAAAGGTTTTCTTTCGGATGATAATTTTCTTTAGAAATACTTGTAAAAACAGGACCTAAAAAAGCGTAATCAAAATCATTTTCTAGGGAATTAAAATCTTCTATAGAATGTGTAGATGAAGAATAATTATACCTACAAGGTTTGGTAAACCTTGCAGGAGAAACGCGATCGTATTTTCTTTCTTTTTCGGAAAAATGAATGCGGTTGATTCCAAAATATTCTGCTAGTTCATGATGATTGTGTAAAACTAAATTAGATCGATATTCCATTTTTATCTGATGAATAAATTGAGCCATTTCTAACTCAGAAAAATCAGGTTTCCGAATATGAAGCAAAGACAATCCCTCTTCAAAAAGAGAATGAATGATAGTGATTTCATTTGCAATAGCAGAGGGATTTGTAATTACGATCATAGTCTTTCTTCTTTAATCTTTTCTCTATCTTCTTTTTAAATATAAATCTCTTTCCCTTGCTCAATAAACTCTTCTGATTTTTCCTGTATACCTTTTTCAGCTGCTGCGACATCTCTGATTTCCTGAGATATTTTCATAGAACAAAATTTTGGTCCACACATAGAACAAAAATGAGCTATTTTTGCGCCATCTGCCGGAAGAGTTTCATCATGAAATTCTCTTGCTGTATCAGGATCTAATGACAAATTAAACTGATCTTCCCAACGGAACTCAAAACGGGCTTTACTTAATGCATTGTCACGATATTGTGCTCCAGGATGACCTTTGGCTAAATCTGCAGCGTGAGCAGAAATTTTATAAGTGATTACTCCGTCTTTTACATCCTTTTTGTTGGGTAAGCCAAGATGCTCTTTTGGTGTAACATAACACAACATTGCACAACCGTACCAGCCAATCATTGCCGCACCAATTGCAGATGTAATGTGATCATAACCTGGTGCAATATCAGTAGTTAATGGTCCAAGAGTGTAGAAAGGAGCTTCATTGCAATGTTCTAATTGTTTGTCCATATTTTCCTTAATCATGTGCATTGGTACGTGACCAGGACCTTCAATAAAAACTTGAACATCGTGTTTCCATGCAATTTTTGTTAGTTCACCTAATGTTTCTAATTCGGCAAATTGTGCAGCATCGTTGGCATCGGCAATAGATCCCGGACGCAAACCATCGCCTAAAGAAAAAGCAACATCATATTGTTTCATGATTTCGCAGATTTCCTCAAAATGGGTGTATAAAAAGTTTTCTTTATGATGAAATAAACACCATTTTGCCATTATTGATCCGCCACGGGAAACGATTCCGGTAACACGATCAGCGGTTAAATGAATGTAACGCAATAAAACTCCGGCATGAATGGTAAAGTATGAAACGCCTTGTTCTGCCTGTTCGATTAAAGTATCACGGAAAACTTCCCAAGTTAAATCTTCAGCAATTCCTTTTACTTTTTCTAAAGCCTGATAAATAGGAACTGTGCCAATAGGAACCGGCGAATTACGAATAATCCATTCTCTTGTTTCGTGAATATTTTTTCCTGTTGATAAATCCATAATCGTGTCAGCGCCCCAACGACAAGCCCAAACAGCTTTTTCAACCTCTTCTTCAATACTTGAAGTAACTGCACTATTACCAATATTGGCGTTTATTTTGACCAGAAAATTTCTTCCAACAATCATTGGTTCGCTTTCCGGATGGTTGATATTGTTAGGGATTATGGCTCTTCCGCAGGCTACCTCGCTGCGAACAAATTCTGGTGTTATTTTGCTTTTTGGAGTGTTTGCGCCAAAACTATGTCCGTTATGTTGGCAACGCATCGCTTTGGTTTGCTCGTTTAAAAGTTCGATACGTTGGTTTTCGCGAATGGCGATATATTCCATTTCCGGAGTTATAATACCTTGTTTTGCGTAATATAATTGCGTTACGTTTGCGCCTTTTTTGGCACGTTTTGGCTGATGCAGATATTCAAAACGAAGATGATCTAAACTTTTATCTTTTAGTCTGGTTTGACCGTAATCAGAAGATATTTTGTTTAGAATTTCGACATCGTTTCGATTAAGAATCCAATTTTCGCGTAAGCGTGGCAATCCTTTTCGAATATCAATTTCGATGTTTGGATCTGTGTATGGTCCTGAAGTATCATAAATAGTTACTGGTGGATTTTTCTCGATTGTTCCATTAGAAAGTTTAGTGTCGCTCAGAATCACTTCACGCATTGCAACTTCTATTGAATGAATTTCGCCTTTTACGTATATTTTTTTGGAATTTGGAAAAGGAGTTCTGGAGATTTTTTCTTCGTTAGTCATAATTAGAGTTGTTTTTGTTTCAGGTTTCAAGTTTCAGGTTGATGTAGATTGTGTTTTTATACGGTTTTTTGTAGAGACGCACAGCAGTGCGTCTACGACTTGTGTGTCAATTGGAATTTGGTCCGAAGCTTTGGGATTTTTTGGAATTTATTTTTTCTGCTAGGGATAGAAGTGGAAAGCCCGTAAAGGAGGAAACCGAAAAAAATAAGGATTAGGAAAGCGACCAGCGGAAGCTTTGCTAAGACTATATTTTTTTGGTTTACGACTGCGGACTTGAAACGGATAGCCCGTTTAAGCAGCCATTTTATCCACCTTGTGTTGCAGAAATGATTAAGATTTCGTCAGTTTCGTGTACAAGATGTTGGTTCCAATTAATTTTTGGAACAACGGTATTGTTAATAGCAACCGCGATTCCGTTTTGTTTGTTTGGAATTTCGAGATCGAGCAATGATTGAACGCTTAGCGATTCAGCATTGAATTGTTTGATTTGTTGGTTGATTTTTAGTTCCATTCCTTTTAGATTTAGAGATTTTTAAGACGCATTGCTATGTGTCTCTACTCTAGGAATGGCTACAATTGCGCATAAAAATGCGCGCAGAAGTCATCTTACTTTTCCCTACGCTAGTATGAACTAGATCAGGTTCAGAGGGTAAAATCTCAGCCTACTTTTTTAGTAGACACCCCTAAAGTGTGAAGCAAATATATGTAATTTTTGTTTGGAAGTTTAAAAAAGTTTCAAAGTTTCAGGTTTCAGGTCTTTGGAAAGTGACTGAAAACTGTGACTGAAAACTATTTTTACTTGACTCTCGTCCAGCAATTTTCGACATGATCATTGACCATTCCGGTGGCTTGCATGTGAGCGTAAATTACGGTCGAACCTACAAATTTAAAACCTCTTTTTTTTAAATCTTTGCTGATTTCGTCTGAAAGCGGAGTAGTGGCAGGGACGTCTTTTGAGGTTTTTGGATTGTTGATGATGGGTTTTCCATTGGTGAATTTCCAGATATAATCGGAAAAACTTCCAAATTCTTCCTGTATTTTCATAAATGCCTGCGCATTTGAAATCGTAGCACGAATTTTTAGTTTGTTTCTAATTATTCCAGCGTCTTGTAACAAGGATTCTATTTTTTCTTCCGGATAATTGGCTATTTTTTTATAATCAAAATGATCAAAAGCAAGTCTGAAATTTTCTCTTTTATTTAAAATGGTAATCCAGCTTAAACCGGCTTGAAAAGTTTCCAAAATTAGAAATTCGAATAATGATGGATCGTCGTAAATTGGAATTCCCCATTCTTCGTCATGGTATTTTTTGTAAATATCGCTGGCAGAACACCAACTGCATCTTATTTGATTTTCATTTTCCATTTATTTTCCTATTTGCCAGCTGTATCCTTTTACGCCGGGAATATAGGCTGAACGGCCAATTATGACAAGTTCATTGTAAATCCTTTTGTCATATTTAATACCAATGGCAGTTCCTGAAGTATATAATTTATTGGCTTTAAAAGTGATCTTAATAAGTCCGTCTTTGAATTTAGCATCTGAAACTTTTTCGACAAACCAAGTTGAGCGCCATTTAACGGCAATTTCATCTTCATCTGTTTTTGTAATGGTTTTTATGAGTTTTACAGCTTCTTCCGGAATTTCAAATTTCTCGGTTAATTGTTCTTGAGTTAAGGTTTGTCCAATTTTACTTCCGTAAAGGATTTTACGCAAATTAACGAATGATATTAAAGTTTTATTTGCATCATTGTTTACGTCTAATTTATTATTTTCTGTGCTTTCCTGCTTTTGAATTTCCGGTTTAGAGTTGTTTTCTTCTTTTATTGAAAACACTTCTTTATTTGTAATCGATTTTTTTTGAGAATTAGAAATAACTGAAGTTTCGGGAGTATCTTTTTTAAATATTTTTGCCGAAGCAGTTTTTAATTTATTTACCGGATATACTTTATCTTGATTAGACTGCTTTTTTGCATCGTTGCCACATCCTATAAACAAATAGGATATTGTAAAAAATATTATGGCAATTGTCTTTTTCATAACTACAAGGTACTTAATCTTTTTTAGAAGGATCTTCTTCTAAATATTTTTTTATCAAATGATGTCCAAAATAAATCAAAGGCGTTAGTAAAACGGCAACCGAAAGTTTGAAAATATAACCCGTTAATCCGGATGATATAAAGGTTTTAAAATCAATTTTTCCAGGTAGCCAAAATGCAATTCCAAGAACAATGAAAGAATCAAACAATTGTGAAATTACAGTTGATCCGGTGGTTCTAAGCCATATTTTTTTTTCTCCGGTTTTTCTTTTAAAGAACCAAAAGATCCAGACGTCAATTAATTGTGATGCCATAAATGCAATCAAACTACCAACAATTATCCACATACTTTGTCCAAAAACAGCCTGAAATTGTTCATCATTTACAGGGCTAATTCCTTTTGCGGCGGGAATTACAATTGCCATAAATAAGAGTAAAAAAGCATATGCAATTAAACAGGCAGTTATAAATGATAATTTTTTTACACCTTTCTCGCCAAAATATTCATTTATCAAATCGGTGGTTAAAAAAACGATTGGCCAGGGCAAAATACCTATGCTCATTACAAATGGGCCAATTTGAATTAATTTTCCTCCAATAAGTTCGGCCACTACGGCGTTCGTTATAAATATTCCTGCTAATACTACAAAAACAATTTCTTTTCTGGTTTTAAACATGTGATTTGGTAAATGATGTTTCAAATTTAAACTATTTCTTTCTAATTTAAAATGGATATTTTTAATTTAAAGCATGTTTTAAGGATAATCTATAAGTTAAAATTTTCTTTGGATTGCTGATTTTTAGTTACATTTGAAACAGTAATATATTAAATCAAATTAATGATAATGAAAAAAATAATAACAATTTTTCTCATGGGAACAATCTTATTTTCTGCCAACGCGCAAAACAATTCTGATAATCCATTGCTTAAAAAATGGACAGGACCTTATGGAGGAGTTCCCGCCTTTAATGAGTATAAAGTTTCGGATTTCAAACCTGCAATTCAATTTGCCATTCAGGAAAAACTTAGCGAAATTGATGCTATAACTAATGATCCAAAAGCGCCAACTTTTGAGAACACTATTGCAGCTTTAGAGCGTTCAGGGAAAACAATGGCACGAATTTATACCAGTTACGGTATTTTTGGTTCAACTTTGAGTACTCCTGAATTTGATGCTGTTGAAACAGAAATGTCTCCGAAATTATCTGAGTTCAGTGATAAAATAGTTCAAAACAAAAAATTATTTACCAGAATAGAAACTTTGTATAATTCAAAAGAAAGTAAAAAACTTACCAGTGAACAACAACGTTTAATTTGGTTATACTATACTGATTTTGTTCGGGAAGGTGCTAAATTAAATGAAAAAGACAAAGAAAAAGTGGCTAAAATCAATCAGGAATTAGCAAGTCTTTTTACAAAATTCAGTCAGAATTTATTAGCAGAAGAACACAATCAATATGTAGCCTTAAAAACAGAAAGCGATTTTGATGGTTTACCTGCTGAAGCTAAAAATGCTGCAATGGCTGAAGCTAAAAGCAGAAAATTAGATGTTTTAGGATGTGTTGCAAATACACGTTCTTCTATTGAACCATTTTTGACTTTTTCAACTCGTAGAGATTTAAGAGAAAAAGCATTTGATATTTTTGTGAAACGTGGAGACAATGGTAATGCAAATGATAACAATGCAACTCTTGTTTCTATTTTGCAATTGCGTACAAAAAAAGCAAATTTATTAGGTTTTCCTACTTTTGCCGATTGGAGTTTGTCTAATAAAATGGCAAAAGACCCTAAGAAAACATTAGATTTAATGTTATCAGTTTGGGAGCCTGCTGTTGAAAAAGTACATCAGGATGTTGCTGAAATGCAGAAAATTGTTGATACTGAAGGTGGAAAATTTAAAATTCAGCCTTGGGATTACCGCTATTATGCTGAAAAAGTTAGAAAAGCCAAATATGATTTAGATCAAAATGAGGTTAAGCCTTATTTGCAATTAGAAAACTTGCGTGAAGGTATGTTTTGGGTTGCAGGTGAATTGTTTAATTTAAGTTTTAAACAAGTTACAAACGTTCCTGTATATCATCCTGATGTTCGTGTTTGGGAAGTGAGTAATAAAGTAACTGGTAAAGTTGTTGGATTATGGTATTTTGATCCTTATGCTCGTGCAGGAAAACGTTCTGGTGCATGGATGAATGCTTACCGTGATCAGCAAAAAATGGATGGTGAAGTTCTTACTATCGTATCTAATAACTGTAACTTTATAAAAGGGACAGCAAATGAGCCAGTTTTAATTTCCTGGGAAGATGCTACAACTTTATTTCATGAATTTGGACATGCGCTTCACGGATTATGTTCTAATGTAACTTATCCGAGTTTGGCAGGTACAAGTGTTGCAAGAGATTATGTAGAGTTTCCATCTCAATTGCTAGAACACTGGTTAGCTACTCCGGAGGTATTGAACAAGTTTGCTTTGCATTATAAAACAAACCAACCATTGCCAAAGGCGTTAGTTGACAGAATTGAAAAAGCATCTAATTTTGGTGAAGGTTTTTCAACTGTAGAAACTATTTCAAGTTCATTGATTGATATGAAATTACACTTAGCTACAACAACTATTGATCCTCATAAATTCGAGAAAGAAACTTTAGATGCGCTTCACATGCCATCAGAAATTGTAATGCGTCACAGAATTCCTCAATTCGGGCATATTTTCTCAGGAGATGGATATGCAGCCGGATATTACAGCTATTTATGGGCAGATGTAATTAATGCAGATGCTTATGAAGCTTTTACAGAAGGAAAAGGACCTTATGACAAAGAAGTAGCAAAACGTCTTTATGATAATATTTTCAGTGTTGGAAATACTATTGATCAGGAAAAAGCTTATGAAAACTTCAGAGGAAGAGCTCCTAAATCTGATGCTTTAATGCGTGCCAGAAACTTCCCGATTGTAGAGAAGAAAAAATAAATAAGAAGAAATTCTAATTGAAGTCCTCGAATAATATATAATTATTCGGGGATTTTTTTTATTTCAATTTGTAAATTGAATAGCTATCAGCTTTAGCTCAATGTCATTAAGTTAAGGAATTAGTAAATAGACAGAGAGAAGAACCATAAATTTTGTCATCTCGACGCAGGAGAGATCACACTAGTATTTCCGTTCAGGTATTCGCCAATCTTTGTCGAGCTTCTTTTGTGATCTCTGCGTCGAGATGACAAAATACGGCAATGAACTTTAAAAAGCACTCTTTTTCTGATTGTAAGCTTTTAAATTACAACCTCTGAATTAATCTTTGTGGTCTTTTTGATTAATTTATTAAAACAAAAAAAGCCCGAATAAATTAATATTCGGGCTTTTTATATTGAAATAATAATATATTAACCTAAAGTAACTCTTTTGAAACCTGTAATTTCAACATTGTATCCTTTAACATAATCGCTTACTTTTTTACTGTCATCTTTGATGAAGTTTTGATCTAATAAAGCTTTCTCCTGATCTAAAGTAGTATTGTCAGAGATGAAACGTTGAACTTTTCCCGGAATAATTTTATCCCAAATTTGTTCTGGTTTACCTTCAGCTTTTAATTCAGCTTTGGCATCTTCTTCAGCTTGTTTAATAACTTCTTCAGTTAATTGAGAGAAAGAAATATATTTAGGAACATTTTTTAAAGTTTTTCCTAAACGTTTTGCCTCTTCATTTTCTTTTTCTATAATTGCAATACGAGCAGCAAGTTCAGAAGCAACGAAAGCCGGATCAAAATCTTTGTAAGATAATGTGTCAGCTCCCATAGAAGCAACTTGCATAGAGATGTCTTTAGTTAAAACGTCACCATTAGCAATTGGTGCAGAAATTGAAGTTAATGCAGCAATTTTGTTAACGTGAACATAAGATCCAACGAAAGCGCCTTCTAAGATTTCAAAACCACCGATTTCGATTTTTTCACCGATAACACCAGTTTGCTCGATTAATTTTTCAGCAACAGTAATTCCGTTGAAATCTGAAGCTAAGAATTCTTCTTTAGAAGAGAAGTTGATCGCTCTTTCTACTAATTCTTTAGCTAAAGTTACGAAAGCCTCATTTTTACCTACGAAATCTGTTTCGCAGTTTAAAGTGATGATAGCTCCTTTAGTTTTGTCAGCATTAACAAAAGAAACAGCAGCTCCTTCAGAAGACTCACGGTCAGAACGGTTAGCAGCAACTTTTTGTCCTTTTTCTCTAAGGTTTTGTATAGCTTTATCGAAATCTCCATCAGCTTCAACTAAAGCTTTTTTACAGTCCATCATTCCGGCACCTGTAGTTTGTCTTAATTTATTTACGTCTGCAGCAGTAATTGTTGCCATAATATTTTGAATTTTAATGTTAAAAGTAAAAATTCCATCTTCTAAATCCCAGACTCCAATTTTATTAAATTATCAACATAACGTTTTTAATTTTGTATTTGGAATTTGGAATTTAAAATTTGGAATTTAAATTTGATTTATTCTTCAGTTGCAGCAGGAGCAGCAGCTTCAACAGCTGGTGCAGCCGGAGCAGCTTCTACAGCAGCAGGAGCCGCAGCTTCTTCTGTTGTAGCTTCAGTTTCTTTGTCAGAACCTCTGTCAGAAAGACCTTCGATTACAGCAGCAGTTACTAAAGATAAAATTTTGTCAATTGATTTAGAAGCATCATCATTTGCAGGAATAACGTAATCAACCTCTCTTGGGTCAGAATTCGTATCAACCATTGCGAAAACTGGAATGTTTAATTTTTGTGCTTCTTTTATTGCGATATGTTCAGCTTTGATATCTACTACGAACAATGCAGCTGGTAGTCTTGACATGTCAGCGATTGAACCTAAGTTTTTCTCTAATTTAGCACGTAGACGATCAACTTGCAAACGCTCTTTTTTAGATAACGTCATGAAAGTACCATCTTTCTTCATTTTATCAATAGAAGACATTTTTTTAACGGCTTTTCTGATAGTTACAAAGTTAGTTAGCATTCCACCAGGCCATCTTTCAGTGATGTAAGGCATGTTTGCAGCCTTTGCTTTTTCAGCAACGATGTCTTTTGCTTGTTTTTTGGTAGCTACGAATAAGATTTTTCTACCTGATGCAGCGATTTTTTTCATTGCTTCGCTAGCTTCTTCAATTTTCGCTGCAGTTTTATATAGATTGATAATGTGAATACCATTACGCTCCATATAAATGTAAGGGGCCATGTTTGGATCCCATTTTCTAGTCATGTGTCCAAAGTGAACACCTGCTTCTAGTAAGTCTTTTACTTCTATTTTGTTTGCCATTTTTGTACTAGTTTACGTTCTGTTGATTAGCAATGTATAAATGGCGGTTTCCCAGGCTTTATACATTTAGATGCTAAACTATTTCCTACCTCGGTAGGAGAGCAACAACAACTGTGTTTTTTAATTTCAATAAATAATTGATCATGTCTTGTCCTAATTGAACAAGACAGGTAATATTAACGTTTAGAGAATTGGAATCTCTTACGAGCTTTCTTCTGACCGAATTTCTTACGTTCAACCATTCTTGGATCTCTTGTTAATAAACCTTCTGGTTTTAAGATAGCTCTGTTTTCAGCATTTACTTCACACATAACGCGTGCTAATGCCATTCTTACAGCTTCTGCCTGACCAGTTGAACCACCTCCGTAAACGTTCACTTTTACATCAAAGTTATTTACATTTTCTGTCATAGACATTGGTTGTAAAACTTTGTATTGTAAAGTTGCAGTTGGAAAGTAAGTTGCGAATTCTTTTTTGTTTACAGTGATTTTACCTGTTCCTTCAGAAACATATACACGTGCAACAGCGGTTTTTCTTCTACCGATTTTGTGAATAACTCCCATTACTTAAGATCGTTTAGGTTAACAGTTCTAGGTTTTTGAGCTCCTTGTTTGTGCTCAGCTCCTACAACAACATTTAGATTTCTAAAAAGTTCAGATCCTAATTTGTTTTTAGGTAACATTCCTTTTACAGCTTTTTCTACTAGTAATGCAGGGTTTTTTGCTTGCAATACTTTAGCAGTTAAAGTTCTTTGTCCTCCTGGGTAACCTGTATGACGAATATAAGTTTTGTCATTCATTTTTGTACCTGTAAGGTTAATTTTTTCTGAGTTGATAACAATTACGTTATCTCCACAGTCAACGTGCGGTGTGTAACTTGGTTTGTACTTACCTCTTAAGATCATTGCAACCTTTGAAGCAAGACGACCCAAGTTATGACCTTCAGCGTCTACAACGATCCACTCTTTCGTTACAGAGGATTTGTTAGCTGAAATTGTCTTGTAGCTTAATGCGTCCATAATATTATTTTAATTAAACATTCCATCCCCAATAAAGGGGATGCAAAAGTACAATTAATTATTTTAAAACCAAATACCTGAAAAGAATATTTTATCTGCTGAAAATCAGGACATCAGTTTTATAATTAATTGAATAAAAAAAAACCACCTTCGCAATAACGCGAAGGTGGTTCAATATTTAGAATTGTTTTGTTAAACAATAAATAAATTTGCAATGTCAACCACTTGTTGTGTCGTAAGTGGTTCATCATAAGCTTCTGAACCTGCAGCAGGTCCAAATGCAGTTGAAGTGTCAAAACCTGCCTGCTTAGTAACTCCTTCGCCATCATAAACGGCTTGCGTTGCCGGCGGCATTCCAGTGCCTCTTTCACTATTTGAGATCCATCCTTTTAATCCTCGTAATCGTCGTACTTCAGATGCATGACGCGCTTCTACTGAGTGAATTTGTAATGCGGCAGTTAATAAATCAGGTGCGCTAATTAAATTTGCTGCCTGACCTTTATAAGCTCTTACGCCTGTATCTTCAAAAGCTTGTGCTAATGCTAAAAAGGTAGGATAGTCATGAAACGGGTCAAATGCACCTCCAACAGTAAAATCAAAAGTTGGTTTAGGTACAAAATTTGCACTTGCTGTTCCGCCCAATCCTGCAATTAAAAATTTGACGTGGCTTGATTCGTGTGCCGCTATTTGTTGGAAAACTTTTAAATCACGACCTCCGTTTTCTGATGCCGGGATTACTCCTGAATCTAATGCCATAGCATAAAATTCGTTTTCCAGGTATTCTAATGTTAATGCAAATTGCAAAGCTCCTATTGGTGTTGCCGGTGTTGCAGTAATATCTTTTGCGAATGCCTTATTTGCCATAGCCGATAATCCAAATGGGATTGATGCGTATGCAAGTGTTTTTCCTATGTTTCCAAACTGATTAAAACTATCTCTACGAGAGCCAGTGCTTCTCATTAAGCTATCATCAGTAAATGTTTCTATAAATTTTAAAATATTCATAATTTCTAAGTTTTAGCTAGTTAAGATTAAGGTAAATATTTGGCAGTAAATTTTGTGGTAATGAAACCTCCGGCAATTGGCAGAATTTTAGAAGGATCTTTGGCAACATCTAAACCTGTAGATACACTAATTGTATCGTCTCCGGCAAAATCCTTAGAATTAGGATTGATTAAACTTCTAATAGCGGATGCATGTCTTGCTTCTACCGAAACAATTTTTCCGGCTAATAGTAAATAGTCAGGGCTTTTAATTAATTTTCCGGCTCCGTTATAAGCAGCAACTCCAGTATCTTCTAATGCTTTTGCAGTAGCAAGAACATCTGTACGGCTGTTAAAGTTTAGAGAACCATAATTAAAGGCTAAAGATGGAAGTAATTGTGAACTGGGATCAGGAAGCGCTCCGGTTAAAGCAGCTTTAAAAAAATCTCTGTGAATTACTTCATGATGATATAAGTCAGTTAGAACCTGACGTTCAATATCATTAAATGTGCTGTTAAAGCTTGTAGAGTTTACAACTTTAGTATAAAAATCAGCTTCCAGTTGTTCAAGTGCATAAGCATATGTTAATACTCCAAAATCGCCAGAGCCTAAATCAAATACTCCGTTTCTAATTCCTGGTAACGATGTGTCCTCCATATCGTTATCATCGTCATTATTGCTGCAGCCAGCCATTACTAAACCTGCAGTAACTAATGTTAAACCGCTGAGCTTAAGAAAGCTCCTTCTATTATTCAATGAAGGGTCAACTTCATGAATTTTAACTTCGTTTTTCATAATCAAGGTTTTTTAAAAAGGTTAATAACATGTATTAAGGTATTAACGAAATTTTTGTAAGTGCGGTTTTAGAAATTGAATGTTTTTTTATTTTATTTTAAAAAGACCTTATAATTTCAAATACTGGTAGGTGTTTTTTGTTTTATTTTAGGTAATTCTACTATATTTGTATTAATTACATAAAATATTTTTTAAATGAAAGCTAAAGCAACTCTAAAACAAATTGCGAAAGAACTAGGTGTTTCTGTGTCGACTGTTTCAAAGGCATTAAATGACAGCCCGGAAATTAGTGAGCAAACCAAAGTGAAGATTAAGGAGTATGCCAAACTCAAAAATTATAAACCTAATGTTATTGGTTTGAATTTAAAGAACCGTAAAACAAAAACTATAGGTGTAATTATACCTAATATATTAAACTCATTTTTCGCGAAGGTTTTTAGTGGTATTGAAAAAGTAGCCGATAAAAAAGGATACAATGTAATTACCTGTATTTCGAATGAATCATTAGAGAAAGAAATTCATACGCTTGAAATGTTGAGTAACGGAACAATCGACGGTTTTATATTGTCAGTTTCTGAAGAAGCTCAAAAATTACAAGAATTCAGTCATTTTTCAGCAATTATTAATGATGGAACTCCAATTGTAATGTTTGACCGAATCGCTGATGAAGTAGAATGTGACAAAGTGGTAGTTGATGATTTTGATTCGGCTTTGAATTCTACACAGCATTTAATTGATTTAGGATGTAAAAATATCGCCTTGATTTCTTCGGTAGATAATTTAAGTGTTGGAAAATTAAGAGCTGATGGATATTTGAAAGCTTTAAAAGACAATAATATTCCGGTAAACGAAAAAATTATTCTTCGTACCGATTCCGAAGAGGATATGAAAGCTAAAATCGATGCAATTTTTGACAATAATATTGATGCAATTTTTGCTTTGGATGAAAACGATTCAGTTGCTGCTTTACGTGTAAGTTTGAAAAAAGGATATAAGGTTCCGGAAGATATCTCAATTATAGGTTTTGCCGATGGAATTTTAGCTTCAAGACGTTTGTCACCAAGTTTAACAACGGTGAGTCAACACGGAATTGAAATTGGAGAAGTTGCAGCAAAACAACTAATAAAACGTTTAGAAGAAAAAGAAGATGAAACTTCAGATTATGAAACAATCGTTATCAAGACAAAATTGAAAGAACGAGAATCGACAAGAAAGAAATAAGATATTTAAGATCGATAAAAAAAGACTGTCCGGAAGGACAGTCTTTTTTTTGTTTTGTCATTTCGACGGAGGAGAAATCACATGTGCTGAATCCATACAGTACGTTGCTCTCTTGATGAGATTTCTCCTGCGTCGAAATGACAAAGATTGTTTTAAACTCTAAAACTATTAATGCGCTGCAAGCCAATCTACACCTAGACCAATTTCTACATCTAAAGGAACACTCATTATAAAAGCATTTTCCATTTCGTGTTTAATCATTGGCTGAATTTTCTCGAGTTCATCATTGTGAACATCGAACACAAGCTCATCATGAACCTGAAGCAGCATTCGTGATTTCCAGTTTTCTTCTTTTAGTTTTTTATGAATGTTGATCATCGCGATTTTGATCACATCGGCAGCACTTCCCTGAATTGGTGCGTTTACGGCATTTCGTTCAGCAGCACTTCTAACAACCGCATTTGCAGAGTTAATATCTTTTAAGTATCGGCGACGGCCTAAAATAGTTTGTACGTATCCTTTTTCACGTGCAAATTCTATTTGCTCATTAATATAAGACCTTAATCTTGGATATGTTTTGTAATACGCTTCGATCAAGGCAGCACTTTCGCTACGGGATAATGAAGTCTGATTACTCAATCCGAAAGCAGAAACTCCATATATAATTCCAAAGTTTACCGTTTTAGCATTGCTTCTTTGTTCGCGGGAAACTTCTTCTAAAGGAACATCAAAAACTTTTGAAGCTGTAGCTTTATGAATATCTTCTCCATTTTGAAAAGCGGCAATCATATTTTCTTCTCCGCTTAAAGCGGCAATAATCCTTAATTCTATTTGCGAGTAATCGGCAGAAATTAAAGTATGGTTTTCATCGCGGGCAACGAAAGCTTTACGAATCTGACGACCTCTTTCTGTACGAATTGGGATGTTTTGCAAGTTTGGATTATTAGAACTCAAACGACCAGTTGCGGCAACAGTTTGCATATAATCCGTATGAACGCGTAATGTTTTTTTGTCTACTTGTTCCGGCAAAGCCAAGATATAAGTGCTTTGTAATTTGACCATTTGGCGCCAATCTAAAATTTCTTTTACAATTGGATTATCGTTTGCCAAATACGTTAAAACTTCTTCGCCGGTTGCATATTGACCGGTTTTGGTTTTCTTTTGTTTCGCTCCGCCAATTTTCATTTTGTCAAATAGAACATCTCCTAATTGTTTTGGAGAAGCCAAATTGAATTTTTCACCTGCAGTTTCGTAAATTTTTAGTTCCAAAGATTTAATTTCGACCTCCATTTCCTTAGACATTGCGCTTAAAAATTCAACATCTAACCTGATTCCTTCGGTTTCCATAGCAGCTAAAACACTTACTAACGGAATTTCGATTTCATCAAATAACTTTTTAGTTTCGGTTTTGTCTAATTCGGCAGTAAAAATTTCTTTTAATTGCAATGTAATATCAGCATCTTCTGCGGCATATTCCTTGATATCTTCAAGCGCAACATCGCGCATTGTGATTTGGTTTTTTCCTTTTTTACCAATTAAAGTTTCAATTGATTTTGGAGAATATTTTAAATACGTTTCTGCTAAAATATCCATATTATGGCGCATATCAGGATTAATCAAATAATGCGCGATCATGGTATCAAAAAGTTTTCCTTTTACAACAACGCCATAATTAGAAAGGATTTTTAAATCATATTTTAAATTCTGACCAATTTTTTCGATGTTTTCATTTTCAAAAAACGGTCTGAATTTCTCGATTAAAACCTGAGCTTCTTCCTGACTTTCCGGAAACGGAACGTAAAATGCTTTTCCTTTTTCGTAAGCAAAAGAAATTCCGACTAATTCAGCGTGTAAAGCATCTAAACCAGTAGTTTCGGTATCAAAACAAACAGAAGTCTGTTTTTGTAAATTTTGTAAAAGCAATTTAATTCCTAAATCGCCTTCAATTGCTTGATAGGAGTGAGGTGTGTTTTCTAAAGTATTGTAAAATGAAGTTCTTTCTGTGCTTTCGTCTGTTGTTGCACCGCCTCCAAAAAGATCAAATTGATCGTCGTTCCTTGGTTGTGGTTTTTTGTACAATTTGGCATCATCACCTTTGTTTGCTAATTCATTTCCGCCACCAAATTTGAACAAATTATCAAATTGTTCCGCCATTCTTCTAAATTCCAATTCCTGAAAAATAGCATCTGTTTTCTCGATATCAGGACGTGAAAGTTCATAATCATTTTCGTTGAATACAACATCACAATCACATATAATAGTAGCCAGTTTTTTAGATAAAATTCCTTTTTCTTTATTGGCTTCAATATTCTCTTTCATTTTACCTTTCAGTAAATGCGTATTTTCAAGAAGTTTTTCCATTGTGCCAAATTCTTTCAGGAACTTTTTGGCAGTAACTTCACCAACGCCAGGTAATCCCGGAATATTATCGACAGCATCGCCCATCATACCCAAAAAGTCGATTACTTGTTCCGGTCTTTCGATTTCAAATTTTGCCAAAACTTCAGGAACTCCCCAAATTTCGATACCATTTCCCATTCGGGCAGGTTTGTACATAAATATATTTTCAGAAACTAATTGAGCAAAATCCTTATCTGGTGTAACCATAAAGACTTTATAGTTTTCTTTTTCGGCTTGTTTTGCAATTGTTCCAATTAAATCATCGGCTTCACAACCTGCCATTTCAATAATAGGAATGTGCATTGCTCTTAATAAATCCTGTATATAAGGTATAGCAATTTTAATAGCTTCGGGCGTTGCATCACGATTGGCTTTATAATCAGAATACATTTCTGTTCTAACCTGACTTCCTTCTTTATCAAAAGCCACGGCTAAATGATCTGGTTTTTCACGTTTAATTACATCTAAAAGCGAGTTCATGAATCCCATGATCGCTGATGTATCCATTCCTTTAGAATTAATTCGAGGATTTTTTATAAAGGCATAATAACCACGAAAAATTAATGCATACGCATCAAGAAGAAAAAGACGTTTTTGAGTTGACATAAAAAAAATATTAGTCTGTAAAAATAAACAATTGGGTTTTAAAAATGATTCTGTTCTGAAAAATAAACACAAATTTAAAACGTGTAGATATTTTTACCCTATATGTGTTGTAGAGGCGCACAGCAGTGCGTCTCAGGTTCAGGATATTTTTAACCATATAAGTAATATAAGTTCATTATAGCAGCGTGCGCTTCGTAGAGGCGCACCACATTGTGGAGACGCACAGCAGTGCGTATAACATTTCATTGATAAAATTAAATGAACTTATATTACTTATATGGTAGAAAAACACCCAATAGTTAATGTCAAGTTAAAATATTTATGTTCCGGGTTTTCTTCATTTTGTCTTCATATTACAGAGGTACATTTGATCTATAAAATAAAGGGTATCAATTTAAATCTTAGAAAATATGAAATCGCAGATTCACGAAAACAAAAAAAACAATAAACTACGCTTGAGTAAAAATTTATTGATGTTATTAGTTGCCGTTTTAGGAACAAGTGTAATGGTTACAGCAGCTCCGGCTCCGGTAAAAAAAGCTCCGGCAAAAGAAGTTAAAACAACTCCTGTAAAAGAAGTTAAAGCTACAAAAGAGCCAAAAGCGAAATCCGGTAAAAAAGCAAAATCAGAAAAAATTGAAGCTCCAAAATCAGAAGCTAAAGTAAAAAAATAAACAAAAGGTATTATAAAATAAAATGTTATTAATTTAAAATATTAGAAATCATGAAAAATGCATTGATGTTATTAGTTGCAGTTTTAGGAACAAGTGTTATGGTAAGCGCATTTCCTGCAAAAGATGTAAAAACCGCTCCCGTAAAAGAAGTAAAAGCGACAAAACACCCTAAAAACAAATCTGATAAAAAAGTGAAATCAGAAAAAAGTGAGGCTCCAAAAGCGGAAGCTGTTAAAGTAAAAAAATAAGAAAAAGTTATTATAAAATAAAAGGTTAATTAATTTAAAATATTAGAAATTATGAAAAATTTATTTATCGTATTAGTAGCACTTTTAGGAACAAGTGCAATGGTTAGTGCTCAAACAACTCCAACTCAAACAGCTCCGGCTAAAGAAGTGAAAGCTACAAAACACCACAAAAGCAAAACTGACAAAAAAGCGAAAACTGAAAAAAGCGAAGCTCCAAAGGCAGAAGCAACTAAAATGAAATAATACGAATTGTTTCTGTTTTATTTTCAAAGATTGTAAAGTAAGCAAAACAGAAGTAATGATTATGAAGAATGCAGATGGGAAAGCTGGTAAAGAAATTTATCGGCTTTTTTTGATTCGTTAATTTTTTAATAATGCGTAACGGTATTTTTTATAATTGCTTAAATTTAGTTGCGCTTAAATGCTGTGATATGAATATTTTAATTGTTGAAGATAATAAGGAACTTGCTGTAGAAGTTTATGATTTTTTGTGCAATGTAGGTTATGTTTGTAAAATTGCCCATAATTGCGCCGATGCTTTAGAAGAGGTAAGCAGTAATGATTATGATGCAATGCTGCTTGATCTTGGTTTGCCTGACGGAGATGGTTTTGATGTTTTGAAAACGGTTAGGAAAACAAAATCAAAAATGGCTGTAATTGTGCTTACGGCACGTGGCGAATTAGACGACAGAATTAATGGTTTGCATCTTGGTGCCGACGATTATCTGACAAAACCCTTTGCTTTGACTGAATTAAGTGCGCGATTGTTTGCTGTGATTCGCAGGATTCATGGTTTTACTTTGAACAATTTGAGCATTCATGGTTTTTTGTTGCAACTTCAGGATTATAAAGTGAGTTATGATGAAATCCCAATTAGCCTTACCAAAAAAGAATTTGATATTTTTCAATATTTAGTTCTGAATAAAAACCGAGTAATTACCAGATTACAATTGACAGAACATATTTGGGGAGATATTCTGGAGGTAAATTCAGATTCTAATTTTATAGATGTTCATGTTCGAAATCTCCGTAAAAAACTCGATAAACATACTACGATAGATTGGTTTGAAACTGTTAGAAATGTTGGTTATCGTATAAATGAATAAATAAGTATTGTGAAGATAAAACATCAATTGGCTATTTTTAATGCACTAACAAGATTGTTGGTGATTTTAATTTTATGGCTAATGCTGCCTATTTTGGTTGAAAATGTTGTTTACAGACATATTAATAATGGATTGCTGGAGAAAAAGCAGAAATTCATAGATCATTTAGACCGAAATGAGATTAATGATTTTATCGAAAATTCAGATGATTCAACCGAAACTTATTCTCAATTTTCTACATTACACAGTGAGTTTTTGGTACTTTCAAAATCTCCAATAAAACCCCATCAAAAGAAAGTTATTTTTACTAATGAATACCGAATTATTGAAGGTGAAGAAAATGAATATAGAATTTTACAATATCATTTTGTTTATGAAAATCAGGCATATCAGCTGGAAATAGGAAGCAGTCTTGGCGAAGTAAACGACCTGACTTTTATCATTAGGTTTTTTATTATAATTGTATTTGTAGTGATACTCTTTATTACTTTTTTGGCAGATACTTTCTATATCGAATATTTGCTAAAGCCTTTTTATAAAATTATTGACACAAAAATCAGGCGAGTCAATGAACCTGAAGCTTTTGATCATACCCCAATAAAGGCAAGGTCGAGGGATTTTAGAGAACTTGATTCGGTTTTAAATCAGATGATGGATCGCATTGCAGAGCTTTTTAAAAAAGAAAAACAATTTATTTCTAATGTTTCTCATGAATTGCTCACGCCAATTGCCTTGCTTAAAAACAAGTTCGAGAATTTGCTTCAAAATGATTCTTTAGATGATAATGCTTTTGATAAAATTGCAGGCTCGCTTAGAACATTAGACATGTTAAAAAAAATCATCAATAACTTATTACTAATTTCCCGAATTGAAAACAACCAATATGCAGCAAACGAAGATGTAAATTTTCATGAGATTATAACGAATCTTCAAGAGGATTTGCAAGACAGGATTGATGATAGAGAAATTCAGTTTTTAAATCAAATGCAGCATGATTTTAATTTTAAAGGAAATAAAACGCTGATTCATATTTTGATTTATAATTTAGTTACTAATGCTATAAAATATAATAAGCCAAACGGAAGTATTATTGTAGCCGATGGTTTTGTAGAAAATAATTATTTCATTTCTATAACGGATTCCGGTATTGGAATGAATGCTTCTCAAATCCAGAATATATTCAACAGGTTTGCCAGAATAAGTTCAGATCAGGATGGGCAAGGTTTAGGGCTTGCAATTGCTGATAGTATTGCTTCTTTTCATCATATAGAGATTAAAGTGACTTCGGTAATAAATGAAGGTGCAAGCTTTATGTTATTGTTTCCTGAAGTTTCAAAAACACAATAAAAAGTTAATTTTGCGAGAGTAGTTCAATCTTCATTTAATCTTCATTTAGTGATTATATCTTTGAGGTATAATAAATGAAAATAATAATAATCATAAACTACAAATCATGAAAAAATTAGTAATGTTAGCAGTAGCTGTTTTAGGAACAACTGCAATGGTAAGCGCTCAAACAACTCCAGCACAAACAACTCCTGCAAAAGAAGCTAAAGCTCCTAAAAAAGACAAAAAAGCAGATAAAAAAGCTAAAAAAGCAGAGGCTAAAGCAGAAGCAGCTAAACCAGAAGCTAAAAAATAATACGACTTTAGTTTACATCTGTAAACTATGTTGTGGATTAAAAGGTTTTAAAAAATTTGGTAGAGAAAAGGCTGATAGAGAAATCTATCAGCTTTTTGTTATTAATTGAGTTAAATTTTTGATAATAAAAAGCAATAAAAATTTCATTCTTTGTTACTTTGCTTAAAACTATAAATAATGATCTTACGTTTTGTACTTCTATGTGCTCTTTTTTTATTTATTGAGTTCTATTCCTATCAAGCCTTTCGTACTTTAATAAAATTAAGATGGGTTTTGGTAAGTTATCAAATTATAAGTTTACTGCTTTTAATTTTTATCATTTACTCTTTTACACAGTTTGATCGTTCTGTTGGGCAAACCAAACAAACCATGTTTACAATGGGATTATTGTTGCTGGTTTATGTTCCAAAAATAGTTTTAACGCTGGTAATGTTCGGAGAAGATATTTTTAGAATAGGGGCAAGCATCCTGAATTATTTCATGTACAATGCTTCACGTTCTGAAATGATGCCAAACCGACGAAAGTTTATCAGTCAGATCGCTTTGGGTTTAGCAGCTGTGCCATTTTTATCTTTAATTTACGGAATTTTTGAAGGAAAATATAATTTTAAGGTATTTAAACAAACAATCTATTTTCCAGATTTACCGGATGCTTTTGATGGTTTTAAAATCACTCAGATTTCAGACGTTCATAGCGGAAGTTTTGATAATCCGGACAAAATAAATTATGCGATAGATTTGATTAATCAGCAGGAAGCAGATATGATTTTATTTACAGGAGATATTGTAAATACTCATGCTAAGGAAATGCATCCGTGGTTAGAAACTTTCAATAGAATTAAACCTTATAAATACGGGAAATTTTCTGTTTTAGGGAATCATGATTACGGTGAATATGTGACATGGCCTTCTGAAAAACAGAAAGATGAAAATTTTGAGGAAATAAAAAAGCTATATGGTCAAATAGGTTTTGAACTTTTATTAAACGAACATACTTATATTCAAAAAGGCGCTGATAAAATCGCACTGATTGGAGTTGAGAATTGGGGTCAGAATTTTAAAAAGGCAGGAGATTTAAATAAAGCTTCCCAAAATGTACATCAGGACGATTTTAAGGTATTAATGAGTCATGATCCTAGTCATTGGGAATATGAGATTAAAAATCATCCTAAAAACTTTCATTTAACATTATCAGGTCATACGCACGGTATGCAATTCGGGATTGAAATTCCTGGATATTTTAAATGGAGTCTGGCGCAATATATTTACAAACAATGGGCTGGCTTATACGAAAATGTAGGCCGATACGTTTATGTAAATCGCGGATTTGGTTTTCACGCTTATCCGGGAAGAGTGGGTATTATGCCTGAAATAACAGTAATAGAACTAAAAAAAGGGAACAATGTGGCTTAATTCGTTAAAAATGCTACATTTGTATATAAATATCTCTTTTTAACAGATTAAAAAAGAATTAAATTTTTGGTTATATGTCAAAATTTGGAGAACTTATAAATGCTCAGGTTCCAGTGTTGATTGATTTTTACACAGATTGGAACGAATCATCTGTATCAATGCATCCTGTAATTAAGGATGTTGCGGCTGCGCTAGGCGATAAAGCCAAAGTGATTAAAATTGATGTGGATAAAAATCAGGAGTTAGCAGAAGCACTAAGAATCAAAGGGCTTCCTACTTTAATGATTTATAAAGAAGGGCAAATGATCTGGAGACAATCAGGTGAACTTGATGCAAATACAATCATTGGAATTGTCCAGGATCAATTCAGCGTATAAAAAATACTTCTTTACTGATATTATTTAGTGAATAATATCAAATGTATATCCGTTTTCTTTTAAAAAGTGTAAGGTTTTAGGCAACGCAAATTTTAAATTAGGCGAGGCTTTTATGCTGTCATGAAATACAATTACACTTCCGGATTTTACATTTTTAGTAACATTTTCAAGACATTTTTCAGGAGTTATAGTCTGATCAAAATCAGCGCTTAAAACATCCCACATAATAATCTTATATCCCAGTTTTCTTAGAATTTTAGATTGAGCCTTTTTTATTTTTCCGTAAGGAGGACGAAATATAAGGTTGCATGTTTTTTCTTCTTCCAGAACGGCAGCACAATTCTTAACACTTTCGATATAGTCATCAGTTTGGCTTTTCCAGCCGTTTATATGATTCATCGTGTGATTCCCTATAGAATGTCCGTCTGTAATTAATTTTTCGAATAAAGATAAATTAGCTTTTATATTTTTTCCAATGCAGAAGAAAGTAGCCTTTGCATCAAACTTTTTTAATTCAGATAAAACCCAGTCTGTAATCTCCGGAGTTGGTCCATCATCAAAAGTGAGGTAGATCTTCTTTTCATTGTTTGGGATATCCCAGCAATACTTAGAAAACACCGTTTTTATAAAAGAATTAGTTTTTACCCAATAAAAGCTCATTTTAAATTGATTTGCAGATATGTAAAAATAAAAAATGCAGCGCTATATATCAAGCAGCGCTGCATTTTTTTTATTGCTATGTTTTTCGTATATTATTCTTTTTCTCTTCCAAAACGTTCAAAAACGTTTACATAAGTATTAAAAGTGACTTTTTGTTTCTCGTAGAAAGCAATATCTTTATGGTCTTTCATAACCTGTAATAAGCTTCTGTAACGCTCAATATCAGTAATAATATCAATTGCTAAATCAGTTTGATCGCCAGGTGTTAAAGTAGCATAATAGTTTAGTTCTTCTTTATATTTCTGAACTAGTTTATTAAGCAAATCATGTGCTTTTGCAGTTTCTCCCACTTTATAATATCCTCCTGCAAAAGGTTCAACTAATGAATAGTATCCAAATTTATCCAACGGCATTTTTGTTATTGCTAAATTGATAACATTTTTAGCTTTATCAATTTTACCTTCTACAATAAGCTGGTCCATTAAACGGGATAAATTTGTACGGTATGTAATGCTGTTTCTTCTGGTTTCCGGATCATGATAAATGTTGCCGTTGCTATTGCCCCAGTCCCATTTCATTACAATATCATACATTTTATCAGCATCAATTTGCCCCATATCCATTGGTCCGCCATCTTTTGAAGGCGTATTTTTAACAGGAACTAATTTGTAGACCATTCCGTCAAGTTGTAAGTAATCTTTCAACCATAAATAATCTTCATCGTCAAAAGCGCCTCCGCTAAAATAAATTGGTCGTTTCCAATCGTTATTAGCAAGGATATCCAGCATCATTAAACGATTTTTATAAAGTGCGCTTCCTTTGATATCAATATCCATGTAAGGAACGATTGAATCATTGTATTTAGGATTAACAACTTTGTTTTTGATGATCGTATTTTTATCAACAGGAACTCTGATTTTATTTGTTGGATAAAAATGAATTATTTGTCCGTTTTGCAAACCTACAGTTGATTTAGGATTCTTGATAAAATCAATAAAATCCTTAATGTTCCAGCGTGTATCAATTTTTTGAATGTAAGCTACATAATCCAGTTTATCACCTACATATTCGTCATGTGTAAATGATATTGGTAACGGATCAGATTCATAAGCTTTCGCCTTCATTTGATCAATATACCAATCTGTCATAAATAAGCTTGTATTTACAATTTTAACATCGGTTCTAATACCTTCAATTTCCTGAGCATACCATAATGGGAAAGTGTCATTATCTCCTATAGTAAATAAAATACCATCTTTATCACAGGAATTTAAATATGCTTTGGCCATTGCAACCGCAGTATATTTTCCGGATCTGTCGTGATCATCCCAGTTTTGAGATGCCATTAAAACCGGAGCGGCTAATAAACTTGCCGCAATAATAACCGGACCGGCAATTTTAGGGGCAATATATTTCTGAATGCTTTCATAGAGCGAATAAACTCCAAAGCCTATCCAGATAGCAAATACATAAAATGATCCTACAAGGGCATAATCTCTTTCACGAGGCTCAAACGGTCGCTCGTTTAAGTAGATTTTTAATGCAATCCCGGTAAATAAAAACAATGCTAAAAGCACATAAAAGCTTTTAAGATCTTTATTTGCGTGATACATTAGTCCAATAAGTCCTAATATAAATGGTAAGAAGAAATAAACGTTTCTTCCTTTATTGTTTAAAACATCTGATGGCAAATTGTCTTGTGATCCAAGGTGTAATGAATCAAGCGCTTTGATACCGCTAATCCAGTTTCCGTCAAGATTGTCGTATTTTCCCTGAACATCACTTTGACGTCCAACAAAATTCCACATTAAATATCTAAAATACATATATCCAAATTGATATTCGAACATAAAACTGAAATTATCTACTGTTGTTGGTTTTTCGATGATTAAATAATCGCCGTAGCTTCTTAGGAATTTAACGTAACCTTCGTTGTCAATTTGTTTTTGAGAATAGGCTTTTCTGAATTCAGAAATTGTTTTTTCAACTTCAGTACGCAATTGCGCTGTCGCTTTATTGTATTCTTCTTCGCTTAACTGACTTGCATCAATTCCGTATTTTCCTAAATCCTGTTCATAATCGTAATTAGGATTTATCTTAAATTTAGGAGGATTTGTAAAACTGATGTAGTTTTGAATGTGTCCGGTTTCAGTACTCCACATTCTTGGCAGAATCGTTTTTTGATTATCGTCTGTATTTTGACTAGCGTTTTTAAAATTATTGGTAATGATATATTTACCCGTTTTATAATCTCTTTCGTAGTTAGGGTTTTTGTCTGAGTAAGGATTTTTTGCATCAAGACCGGCAAAAACTTCTGTGTATTGAGGTCCGTAAAACAAAGGATTTACTCCGTATTGTTCACGATTATAGTAGGCTAAAACTTCGGCAGCATCAGATGGTTTATTTTCATTAATTACAGTATTCGCATTGGCACGAACCGGCAACATCATCCAGGTTGAAAATCCAATAAAAATAAATAAGACACAAAGTATTATAGTATTATAGAAAACAAGTCCTTTTTGTCTGGTATATTTTAATCCAAAATAAAAGAACGCAATTAAAAATAAAACCACAAATAGAGTTCCGGAATTAAAAGGCAATCCCATGCTGTTTACCATAAAAACTTCGGTATCTGCAAAAGCTTCCATAGTCAATGGCAGAAGCAATTTGAAAATAAATAGCAAAACTCCAATTACTACAACATTAGCAATAAGAAAGTTTTTGATAGTAACTTTTTCATAATGTTTAAAGTAGTAAAGAAATCCTATTGAAGGAATGGTTAATAAAGCCATAAAGTGAACTCCAAATGAAAGTCCTACAACAAGCGATATAAGTAATAACCATTTGTTTCCTTTAGGTTCGTCCATATCTTGTTCCCAACGAAGACCAAGCCAGAAAAGCAATGCAATTAATAAAGAAGCCATTGCATAGACTTCGGCTTCAACTGCATTAAACCAAAAACTGTCTGAGAAAGTATAGGCAAGAGCTCCTACAAAAGAACTTCCTAATATAACAATTGAATTGTTTTGATTGATTTCGCTAAATCGAGCTATGATTTTTTTCAATATCATAGACGAAGACCAAAACAAGAATAGAATAGTAAATGCACTTGAGAAAACAGACATCATATTTACCATCACCGCTACATGTTGTGCGTCTATGGCAAACATGGCAAAAAATGCACCTATCATTTGAAATAAAGGCGCTCCTGGCGGGTGACCAACTTCTAATTTGGCTGCTGTGGCAATGTATTCTCCACAATCCCAAAAGCTCATTGTAGGTTCAACAGTTAGTGTATAAGTAATTAAAGCGATTGCAAATGCAAACCAACCAATAATAGTATTCCATTTATTGAAATTGAATTGTGCCATATTTAGGTGTTAAAATTTTGTATGTTTTCTATCCTACAAAGAAAATGTTTTTTTGTTTAAAGAAACGAGCATTAACAAAAAATTCTATAAAAGTATTTGATAAAAGTAACGTATTGTTTGCTAAATACTTGCGAGATTATTAGGGATTCTGAAGAAAAAAAAATGAATAAAAATGATTTTTTTTCATCAAAAAGTTTGCGCAAACTAAAAAAAGCTTTAAATTTGCACTCGCTTAACCGCTTTTACTGGTCTATGGTGTAATGGTAACACAACTGTTTTTGGTGCAGTCTTTCAAGGTTCGAGTCCTTGTAGACCAACAAAAAAGCCTCTCATTCGAGAGGCTTTTTTTATGCGATGAACTTTCACTGAATAACTTCCAATTTTAAACTTCCAAATTTCAATTCTGGAACGATAGAGATTGTTTAAATCTTTGATTTTCTGTTTATTTCTATTTGGTGGTATTTCTTATTCTGTCAAAACTGCGAGTTTATGCAATTTGGAATTTTAATTATCTGTTTTTATTTCAAAAGTAAGGAAGACGGAACAACTCCGAATTTCTTTTTAAATGAAAATGAAAAATGAGATAAATCTTCAAAACCAACTCCTATATAAACTTCTGATGGCGAATTTCCCTGATTGATTAAGTAATAAGCTTCCTGAAGCCTTTTGTTTAATAGCCATTTTCCCGGCGTTTCCTGAAAAACTTTTTGAAAATCTCTTTTAAATGTTGCTAAACTTCTGCCTGTGAGATAAGCAAAACGTGTTAGATGCACATTAAAATGAAAATTCTTATTCATAAAAGCTTCCAGATCTATTTTACCAGGCTCGTTAAAATCAAATAAGATATCTTTTAATTCAGGATTTACTTTGAGTAAAAGGTGAACGGCTTCTTTTATTTTTAAATGGAATAAAGCTTCGTTGTTTTCCTGTTCCACTTCAAGATAAGAAATAAGCGACTCCATGAAAGATTTGTAAAGCGGATTTGGAGCTAATGAAATCATTGCTTCAGAATCTGATTTTTTGTTGATTTTAAAATTAAGTTCTCTGTTTATTTCACGCAGAATTTCCTGATCTAAAAAAAGTGATATTGTTTTGAATTCTCCTCCTTCGGGTGGAATTTTCACGAATTTTGCTAAATGATTTCTTTTGCTAAAGCGAAAATCTCCTTCTTTTGAATGATACGTATTTTTACTGTCAGAAGCTATCTTTTCCCCTGAAATCTGATAGCTAAATACATGTTCCGGTATAAAATGTTCTCCCTCGCGACTACGCGCAAAATAGCAGGAGTATAGTATTTTTGGTTTAGTGATTATTTTTGCAGTCATGTTGTAAAATTACTAAAAGATCCGGAAAAGTCTTTTGTCCAAAAATTTCCGGATCTGTTTTTTTAAATTTATCGAATTAAGGCTTTTGGTTCAAGATAAGCTTCGAGTCCAATTGTGCCAAATTCTCGTCCGATTCCTGATTGTTTAAATCCTCCAAAAGGCGCCATTGGATCATGACCAATTCCGTTTATTTGTACTCGTCCGGCATTTATTTGTGATGCAACTTTGTGAGCTCGGTTTTCGTTTGATGAACTTACATAAGCTTGTAATCCGTAAGTAGTATCGTTGGCAATTTCAATTGCTTCTTCTTCGGTTTTATAAGTAATAATAGATAAAACAGGGCCGAAAATTTCTTCCCTTGCAATTCGCATTTGATTGTTTACGTTTACAAAAACCGTTGGTTTTACAAAATTTCCTTTTTCTAAACCTTTCGGTTTTCCTAATCCGCCTATTAGAACTTCGGCGCCTTCGTTAATTCCAATCTGAATATAACTTTGAACGCGTTCATATTGTTTGCTGCTTACCATTGGTCCAACTGAAGTCGTTTCGTTTTTTGGATTTCCAACAATAGTGTTTGAGACTACTTTTTTTACAAGTTCTTTTACTTCTTCTATTCGGTTTTCTGGAACTAATAACCTGGTTCCTGCAATACATGCTTGTCCGCTATTCATATAAGCAGCAATTATCGCAAGCGGAATTGCTTCTGCAAAATTTGCGTCATCAAGAATGATATTTGGTGATTTTCCGCCAAGTTCAAGTGTGACGCGTTTCATGGTTTCCACAGCTTCTTTCGCAATAATTTTCCCAACATTTGTAGAGCCTGTAAAGGAGATTTTTGCAACATCAGGATGTCGGCTTATTTCTGCTCCAACTATTTCTCCTAGTCCGTTTACAATATTGAAAACACCTTTTGGTAATCCGGATTCGTGCAGGCATTCGGTAATTAATTGAGTTTGCTGCGCACTCATTTCGCTTGGTTTTATTACCGCGGTACATCCTGCTGCTATTGCGGTCGAAAGTTTACTGCAGATAAAACCATTGCTTGAGTTCCACGGAATAATAATTCCAACTACGCCAAGTGATGTCATTTGAACTTCTGATTCTCCCATTGTTTTGGTGAAATCATAAGTGTTTAAAAGTCGAATTGCCGATTGAAAACTTTTTAGCATATAAGTGTAGCTAATTGTTGCAAATTGAAGTGTTCCACCGTATTCTTCAACCGTTACATTGATAAATTCTTCTTTTCTTTTTTCTATAGAAGATTGAATATTTTCTAAATATTGAATTCTTTCTATTGTTGTGGTTTTAGAGAAAGTTTTGAATGCTTCTTTAGCTGCGGCTATTGCTTTTTGTGTGTCTTTTTGATTTCCTAAAAGTACTTTTCCCAGTTTTTCATTTGTTGTTGGACTAATAAGATCGAAATATTCTGTCCCTTCCGGAGTTGTGAATTCGCCGTTAATGTAAATTTTGTCTATTGTTTTCATGTTTGTATTTTATGATTTTATTTGACAAAGATCCAAATTAACAGCACGGGCGACTTTGTTAGAAAGCTCAAAGAAACTTTGTTGAAAAGCTCATTAAGATTTCTTTTTTATTTTGAAGTTTGTTGTTCTTATTGCATAAAAAAACCTCCGATAAGAGGTTTGTTGATGTAATAGATTTAGTAAGATATTTTTTAAATTTTAAATGTTAGAACTGGTTTAACAGCATGATTTACCAAACCTTCGCTGATGCTTCCGTTAAAAAAGTGAGCAAAACCTGTTCTTCCGTGTGTGCACATTCCAATAAGATCTGCATTTATGCTGTTTGAAAAATTGATGATTCCTTTTTCAATATTAGTATCATTATAAATATGTGTTTCGTAATTGGTAAGGCTAAATTCACTAGCGAAATCATTCATCGATTTTTCTACAACGTGAGTAGGCTTAAAACTGTTTGGAGTGCAAATTGTAACTAAGTGTATTTTTGATTCAAATGATTTTGTAAAGTTTAAGAGTTTTTCGAAAGGTTTTTTTGTTTCGTCAGAAAAATCAGAGGCAAATACAATATTTGACGTACTGAAATTTGTAATGTTTTTTTTGATAACCAAAACGGGTATTTCAGAATTACGAACTACTTTTTCAGTATTAGACCCAATTAGTAATTCTTCGATTCCTGAAGAGCCGTGAGATCCCATTATGATTAGATCCACGTCATAATCTTTGCTTACTTGTGAAATTCCGTGAATTGGTTTATCCATTTTTACAATTTCAGTAACCGAAATATCATCTAAATAAGGTCTTGATGAAATTTCGTCCAGCATTTCGTTGGCTTTTTTCATAAAAAGCATGGTTTCCGGAATACTTGCTCCGCCTAAAACCGCATCACTCATTTGGCTTGGTAATTCAAGCATGTGCAAAACGATAATTTCGGAGTTGTTTTTTTTAGCAATTTGTGCTGCCACTTTTAAGGCGTCTTCTGCGTGTTCCGAGAAGTCAGTAGGGACTAGAATTTTTTTCATAGTTTTTTGGGTTAAATAATGTGAAATTCTATTGTTTTAATGCTCTTATAAAGATAAGAAATATTTTTAGAGCAATCTATTTATTTTGATTTATAAAAAAAACACTATATTTGCACCGTTATTTATTAAAATCTAAATAATGAGGGGACTAAGTGTCCCCTCTTTTTATAAAATTATGACATTTAAAGAAAAAGTAAACGGATTAATTGCAGAGGCTCTTTTAGAAAAGCCATCTATCTTTTTGATTGATCTGAGTATTTCAGACTCTTTCAAAATTAGTGTTGGTTTAGACGGTGATAATGGAGTAGCGCTGCAGGATTGTATTGATGTAAGTCGTGCAGTCGAGAATAATCTGGATCGTGAAGAGCAGGATTTTTCGCTTGAAGTAGCATCGGTTGGAGTAGGATCACCCTTGAAATTTACAAGACAATACATAAAAAATATTGGTAGAACATTGATTGTTACTACAAATACTGAAAAAATTGAAGCAGAATTAGTGGAAGCTAACGATGTTTTTATAATTTTGTCTTGGGAAGCAAGAGAACCGAAAAAAGTAGGAAAAGGAAAAGAAACAGTTCAAAAAGAGCAACAAATACCTTATACAGAAATTAAAGAGGCAATTGTTACAGTAACATTTTAATTAAAGAATTCGCATGGAAAATTTAGCATTAATCGATTCATTCTCAGAGTTTAAAGATAATAAACTTATTGATCGTGTAACGCTTATGGCAATTTTAGAGGATGTGTTTAGAAATGCATTGAAGAAAAAATACGGTTCTGATGATAACTTTGACATCATTATAAATCCTGATAAAGGAGATATGGAGATTTGGAGAAGACGTGTAATCGTTGCTGATGAGGATCTTGATTTTGAGAACGAAGAAATTACCCTGACTGAAGCGAGATTGATCGAAGCGGATTTTGAAATTGGCGAAGAAGTTTCTGAAGAGGTTAAATTAATTGACTTAGGAAGAAGAGCTATTTTAGCTTTACGTCAAAACTTAATATCTAAAATTCACGAACACGATAATACAAATCTTTACAAGCAATTTAAAGATATT
The DNA here is from genome assembly GCF_043722275.1 of Flavobacterium sp. GTDB lineage: Bacteria > Bacteroidota > Bacteroidia > Flavobacteriales > Flavobacteriaceae > Flavobacterium. The sequence continues at coordinate 170,279 of NZ_JAYSPC010000043.1, forward strand.
ATCGGTGATATTTATACTGCCGAAGTGCACCACGTTCGTCCAAGAGTTGTTATTTTAGTAGATGACGAAGGAAACGAAATTGTGCTTCCAAAAGAAAAACAAATTCCATCTGACTTTTTCCGTAAAGGAGATAATGTTCGTGGAATTATTGAAAGCGTTGAATTAAAAGGAAATAAACCTCAAATTATTATGTCTAGAACTTCAGAGAAGTTTTTAGAAAAATTGTTTGAACAAGAAATTCCTGAAGTATTTGACGGTTTAATTACAGTTAAAAATGTAGTGCGTATTCCAGGTGAAAAAGCAAAAGTAGCTGTGGATTCTTATGATGATAGAATTGATCCGGTTGGAGCTTGTGTTGGTATGAAAGGTTCTCGTATTCACGGAATTGTTCGTGAATTAGGAAACGAAAATATCGACGTAATCAACTATACAAGTAATATTCAATTGTTTATTACAAGAGCATTAAGCCCTGCAAAAGTTTCTTCGATCAAAATTGATGAAGAAAATAAAAGAGCCGAAGTTTTCTTGAAATTAGAAGAAGTTTCTAAAGCAATTGGTAGAGGAGGTCATAATATAAAATTAGCGGGTCAGTTGACAGGTTACGAGCTGGATGTTATCAGAGAAGGTGATGTTGCCAGTGGTGAAGATGATGACGTTGAATTAACTGAGTTTTCAGATGAAATTGAAGGCTGGGTTATCGAAGAATTTGCAAAAATTGGTTTAGATACAGCTAGAAGTATCTTAAAGCAAGAGGTAGAAGATTTAGTTAGAAGAACAGATTTAGAAGAGGAAACTATTCTTGATGTTATGAAAATACTAAAAGAAGAGTTTGATAGCTAGTTATCTGCTCTAACAACACAACGAAAAAGGTAATAATAAAAAGGTTATATGTCTGAAGAGAGAGTAATAAGAATAAACAAGGTTTTAAGGGAATTAAATATTTCGTTAGAAAGAGCTGTTGATTATCTAAAAGATAAGGGAATTGCTATTGATGCAAATCCAAATGCGAAAATTTCTGATAGCGAATTTAATATCCTACAAAGCCAATTTGCGGGCGATAAGGGGAACAAAGAAGCTTCTAAAGAAGTGGGTGAGGAGAAAAGAAAAGAAAAAGAAGCTTTGCGTGTAGAACGTGAAAAAGAAATTGAAGACAAACGCAGACAAGACGAAGAGCGCCAAAAACAACAGGAAATTATAAAAGCGAAAGCAGTTGTAACAGGACCTGTTCAAGTAGGTAAAATTGATTTGAATCCAACTAGGAAACCTGCAGTTGTTTCTACTCCTGTTGAGGCACCAGTTAAAACTGAAGAGCCTAAAGCAGTTGTTGCTCAAACTCAAACAGAAAAACCTGCTCAAAAAGAAGTTGTACAGACTGAACCAGTGGTTCCTGTAGTTTCTGAAGAGAAAAAGGTAGAAAAACCTATTATTACAGAAAAAGTAGAGAAAGTAGATAAAAAAGAAGCAAAAGTAGAGAATACTCCTAAAGTAGCACAAGAGCCAGTTGTTTCAACTGATCCTGCAACTGCAGAAGAGACAATCACTACTCAGTATCAAAAATTATCCGGAACTACTCTTACAGGTCAAACAATTGATTTATCTCAATTTAATAAACCTAAGAAAAAGAAAGAAGATCCAAAGATAACTCCTAATAAACCAGGAGCTCCGGGAGCTGGAAATAACGCGAATAAAAATAAGCGTAAAAGAATTGCGCCTAAACCGGGAACTCCGGGAGCGCAAAAACCTACTACAACTCATCCACCGGGAACTCCAAATCCTAATAAAATTACACCAAATACTGGTGGTGGAGGTTTTAATGCTAACAGAAGTGCAAGACCTGGATTCGTAAAAGGAAACCGTCCTGCAATTGTAGCTAAAGTTGAGCCTACTGAAGAGGAAGTAAAAAACCAAATTAGAGAGACTCTTGAAAAACTTCAGGGTAAAGGTGGAAAATCTAAAGCCGCTAAATACAGAAGAGATAAAAGAGATACGCACCGTCAGAAATCTGATGAAGAGCAAAGAGCAATTGATGAAGGAAGTAAAACTATTAAAGTTACAGAATTCGTTACTGTTGGTGAAATTGCAATTATGATGGATGTGCCGATTACTAAAGTAATTGGAACTTGTATGTCTCTTGGTATCATGGTTACCATGAACCAACGTTTAGATGCTGAAACATTAACTATTGTAGCTGATGAATTTGGTTATGAAGTTGAATTTATCACTGTTGATATTGAAGAAGCAATAGAAGTTGTTGCAGATAGAGAAGAAGATTTAGTGTTTAGAGCGCCAATCGTTACTGTAATGGGTCACGTCGATCACGGTAAAACATCTTTACTGGATTATATTCGTAAAGAAAATGTTATCGCTGGTGAATCTGGAGGTATTACACAACACATTGGAGCTTACGGAGTAACTTTAGATAATGGTCAGAAAATAGCATTCTTAGATACTCCCGGTCACGAGGCGTTTACCGCGATGCGTGCACGTGGAGCTCAAGTTACTGATATTGCAATTATTGTAATTGCTGCGGATGATGATATCATGCCACAAACAAAAGAGGCAATTAGTCATGCTCAGGCAGCTAGTGTGCCAATTATTTTTGCCATCAATAAAATTGATAAGCCCAACTCTAATGTTGAAAAAATAAAAGAGAAATTAGCAGGTATGAATTTACTTGTTGAAGATTGGGGAGGAAAAATTCAATCACATGATATTTCTGCAAAAGTAGGAACTGGTGTGAAAGAATTATTAGAAAAAGTATTATTAGAAGCTGAGATTCTAGATTTAAAATCGAATCCTAATAAAGCAGCACAGGGAACTGTCGTTGAGGCTTTCTTAGATAAAGGAAAAGGATATGTTTCTACTATATTAGTTCAACACGGAACTTTAAAAGTGGGAGATTATATGTTGGCAGGTAAACATCATGGTAAAATTAAAGCCATGCATGATGAAAGAGGACATATTGTTTTAGAAGCCGGGCCGTCGACTCCGGTATCTGTTTTAGGTCTTGATGGTGCTGCGACCGCAGGTGATAAGTTCAATGTATTTGAAGATGAAAAAGAAGCAAAACAAATTGCATCAAAACGTTCTCAATTAATGCGTGAACAATCTGTACGTACACAAAGACATATTACACTTGATGAAATTGGTCGTCGTATTGCTCTTGGTCAGTTTAAAGAATTGAACGTAATCCTTAAAGGAGACGTTGATGGATCTGTCGAAGCATTGTCAGATTCGTTCTCTAAACTTTCTACTGAAGAAATCCAAATTAACATTATCCATAAAGGAGTTGGAGCAATTACTGAAACTGACGTTATGTTGGCTTCTGCATCTGATGCGATCATTATTGGATTTAACGTTCGTCCTGCTGGAAATGCGAGACAACTTGCTGATAAAGAAGAAATCGATATCCGTTATTATTCTATTATCTATGCTGCTATCGATGACTTGAAAGATGCGATGGAAGGAATGTTAGCTCCAGAGATGAAAGAAGAGATTTTAGGAACAGCTGAAATCCGTGAGATTTTCAAAATTTCTAAAGTGGGTTCAATCGCTGGTTGTATGGTTATGGATGGTAAAATCATGAGAACTTCTAAAATTAGAGTTATTAGAGATGGAGTAGTAGTGCATACAGGAGAACTTGTTGCATTGAAACGTTTCAAAGACGATGTTAGAGAAGTTGCTAAAGGTTACGATTGTGGTATTCAAATTAAAGGTTATAATGACATTGAAGAAAGAGATGTTATTGAATCATACCATGAAGTTGCAATTAAAAAGAAATTGAAATAATACTCAATAAATATATTTTAAAGTCCCAATGAAAATTGGGACTTTTTTTGTTTTATTTATTTTAAGAAATTTATTAGCAGCGCTTAATTTGAAGTATTTTATTTTATAAAAATTTATATAAGTCATCATAAATAATATCAGGATGTTAATTTAAAATGTTCTTTGCTATATATCTTAATTGAAATCTTTAACTGATATTGTATTTAGAAGAGTTGGGTTTTTATTTAGTTTGTCTTTTATACATTAATAGATTTCTTGATTAATTGAAAGTTCGTGGGTATCGATGAGATTGTTATGTTCAATTAATATGAAACATAAATGAAAGAAAATCTTAAGTTTTGTAAAAATTTTATTGATTCTTTTGCGTATTATTTTTCCATTTAAGGGTAACCGTTAATTGATTTAAGATGATGAATAGTTTATGTAATATACTTCAACTGGTTTGTGATTTATGGCAAGTTAGGTAATATTTAAGGAGTGAATTGATTTGCTTGATGTGAATTAGTTCATAATCACGGATGAAATGTTGTTGAAATAAATGATTAATGAGTTTGTAAACTGAAGCTTATATGAGATTGAAAATAATTCATATTATTAGCGAGTTTGTAAATATGGTTTCAATCTAATAAGAATCAACTTGTATTTGCAAACGTTGAGCAATTAATAGAAATATTGCCTGATTTACTATATGGCTACTTATCCGAAGAGGAACTGCCAAATAGTTTACTCCTGTTGTAGTTGTCGCCAGAATCTGGTACTGAAATTTACGCACTTGATTTAGAAATAAAAAGACCGCCGAATCTATAAAAAGCATTCGCTTTATTCAAGCTGCGAGTAATACTAATTTGACATTTCCATCGGCAGTTTAATCTTTTGAGCCTACTTTAGGAATCAAGATTAGTGAAGTGAAAACACCTAAGTTATAGGTGCTTATGCGTAGGGTAATGACAGTTGCAGGATTGTCTGCTTATGCCGTTTAAAATTATATCGTAGCGTCCATTTATGATTAATAAAGTAAAAACATGCACTCCTGAACAAGAAATGTGTTGCATAAAGTTAGGTTGTTTCCTTGTGTACACGCTGCTGTTAATTGGTTTGAGCGTTGGTTTTTAGTGGAATTTTCCTGATAAGGAGAACGAAATTTTAAAGAAGGGGCATGACTTTCGCGAAAGCTTTGTAGTTTGCAAATGCGCGTTGGAATAGTGATGTAGAAATGGGTAGAATAACGAAAAAACTCTAGTAGATTGTCCTTATGCTGATAGTGCCTTTAAAAGTAATTTGATAGCAGTTAAAGAAGAGTTTTCTACTGTATTTGGTGATAGAGTTATTAAAAGCAGAAAATAATTTATAAAAAGTAAGTATTATTGCTTGAATTAAGTGAAGTTTTTCTGCAGTTATTATATATACAGGCGGATATTTTTATGATAGTGAATACACTCTTTATTAAAAGTAAATATCAAAAAAAAGCAACTCAAGGGAGTTGCTTTTTTAAGTAAATATGGTGTTGTTTTTAAAATTACTTACTTGGTTTTATTAGAAAAACACTTTTATATTTTTTCTTAATCTCAGCGAGATTTCGTTCTGCTTCTATTCTTGTTTTAAAATTTCCAACCATTACTTTATAGTTTGGTGTGTTAAAAATTATTGTTCCATCAATAGTGGTGTATTCTCTTTTAAAATCAGACAGGGTTTTTTTAGCTTCCTCGCTTTTACCACTAAAAATTTGGATTTTATAAGTGTCATTTGTGTTTATTGACGTGTTAATTTTACGCTTGTCAGTCAATAGTTGCTCAAATTTGGCATCTTGATTTACTGTTAAATTTTGGTCTTGAGCATGAATATTATACGCTAAAGTGAACATTGTTAACGTTAAGAAAAGTCTTTTTGAAGGGGTTAAAATTCTCATAATGTGATGGTTTTTATGCAAAAATAGTATTTAAAAATTGTATGGAAAATTTTGATATTATTTAGAATTGATATAAATTGATATTTAAGAGTATTTTAAGGTTTTGAGAATAGTTCATAAGTCGTATTTTTGTGCAAGTTTTAAAAGAAGGTATTAGTTTTTCGTTGATTTGATATAGAAAAAATCATACCAAAAATTAGTAGATAATTATTATACTATATGAAAAAGGTGGGTAACCATAATTCGATCTCAAGAAAATTACTACTTAGCTTATCGCTAACGTTAATTTTCTCCCTAACTTCATTTGCTCAAGATGCTGCTGCTCCGGCGGCGCCTCAAGCTGCTGCTCCGGCTGCTGCTGCAGGTGGTGATCCAGTAAAAGGGAAGGAACTTTTTAATGCAAATTGCGCTGCATGTCACAAATTAGATGCTAAAT
>NZ_JAYSPC010000044.1:0-24528 GCF_043722275.1 Flavobacterium sp.
TCGATTTTTCCTGAAAAGCTCACTTTTGACGGAATAGAGTGTCGAACCACAAGAATCAATGAAGCACTTAGGGTTATGCTCTTATTTTACAAGGGTTTCGATAGTAAAAAAAAAGGGACAAATCAGCTGTTTTCTGATTTGTCCCAAGATGTGACCACGGTGGGATTTGAACCCACACGCCCTTACGAGCACCACCCCCTCAAGATGGCAAGTCTACCGTTTCTCCACGTGGCCTAAATAAAAAAAGGTCAAGTAAATTAATACTCGACCTTTTGTGACCCGACTGGGGCTCGAACCCAGGACCCCATCATTAAAAGTGATGTGCTCTACCAACTGAGCTATCGAGTCATATTCTTTCCTTGAATGCGGGTGCAAATATAAGGAGTTATTTTTGATATTTGCAAGCTTATTTATTATAAATTTGTCTTTTTTTAATCAAAATTTACAACGCCTTAATTTATAGGTTCTTATTAAAATGAAAAAGATTATATTATTAGGATATATGGGTTGCGGAAAGTCAACAATTGCCCAAAACTTGTCAAAAATTACAAATATTCCGTTTCTGGATTTAGATAATTGTATCGAAAAAAAAGCAAATTTGTCCATAAATGAGATTTTTCAGCGATTTGGAGAAATCCATTTTAGAAAATTAGAGCACGAAATGTTTCTTGAATTACTTCAATCTTCAGAAAATACCATAATAGGTTTAGGCGGAGGAACGCCTTGTTATGCCAATAATCATGAATTGTTGCAAAGAGAGGATGTTACTTCGATCTATTTAAAGGCTTCGATAGATACTTTATATAACAGATTAATTCATAATAAAAGCAAACGCCCGTTGATCGCTAATATGAATGAAGAAGAAATGAGAGAATTTATCGCGAAACATTTATTCGACAGAAGTTTTTATTATCACCACGCGCAACATAAAGTTTCGGTTGATGAGAAAGCTGTCGAAGAAACGGTTCAGGATATTTTAGAACTCTTAGCTTAAAAAAGCATAATTGTCCCCATTGTCATCAAAAACAACCTGAACATGTTCCAGTAAAGATGTAGAAAGTGAGATTCCTTTAAAATCTGCCTTTACAGGGTATTTTTTATGATTTCTGTCTACAAGTACTGCTGTTTTGAATTTTTTTAACGGAACGTCTAGGAAATGACGAACAGCATAGATTAGGGTAGTACCTGAATTTAAGACATCATCAACAAGAACTAATCCTTTGTTTTCGTATTCTTCTTTTGTTAAAGAGGTTTGTATTGGCAATTGAGGATTTTGTTTGTCGACCTTAACTTCGCAAAGCGAAACTTTTAACGTTGATATTGTATTTAAGGCCTCAGCAAGTTTTTGAGCAAAAATAGATCCGTTAGAAGCAATTCCGGCAATTACAACTTCTTCTTCATCAACAAACGTCTCGTATATTTGATAAGCGATACGTTTTATTTTATGTTCGATTTCCTGATTCGTTAAGATGATGTTTTTGCTCATGATTTATTTTTTTTGCTAATATAATTAATTTAAATTCCAATATTAAAAATCCAAAATTCAAATTTTAAATAGAAATTTCAATAATGAAAATCCAAATTCCAATGTTGAGGTTTTGATTTTAGATCTTTTATAAAGTTAGGGTTTTATTATCGGGATTTAGGTTTTCGATTAATTCTGAATTTTAAAATTTAAAAATTGGAACTTTATTCTGTTTCCTTTTCCTCAACAATATCATTACCATATTCATCAATATCTCTTCTGTCTTTTTTAGTTGGTCGTCCCGTACCGGTTTTACGATAATGTTCTTTGGATAGTTTTAATAATTCTAAATGAGCATAAGCTTCGGGAGAAGTTTCGTTTTTTCTGTAGATATCCACAAGTTTTGCACCTACACGACTTTCCGGAATGTCGAGTACGGTGATAATTTGCGTAATCTGATCTTTTCTAAAAGTAATTTTATCACTGGGAAAAACTTCTTTAGAGGGTTTGGCAACCTGCCCATTTACTGTAATGTGGTTCTTTTTGCAAGCCTCAGTAACCATATTTCTGGTTTTGTAATAACGCACACACCATAAGTATTTATCTATTCGCATAATTTTTCTAAATTCAAAGTTAAATTCTTTACAAAAATAAATCAATATTGTATCTTGCGCACTTAAAAAATTAACAATAATGAATAAATTTAAATATTATTTTATTTTATTGCTTGCCGGCATTTCTTTGGTTTCTTGTAATAAAAGTGATGATGATGTGGTGACCGTTCCTTTAAGAGATTATACGGTACAATATAAAGCAGATAATGATTCTATTGAAAAATATTTAAAAACCAATTATATCACTGTTACAAATGAACCCGGAACTCCGCAGGATCAGGATGTAGTGATTAAAAAAATAGTTGCCGGGGATGGAAATGTTTCTATTTGGGATCAGGGAACTTATAAATTAACATCAAGAGATGTTTATAGTAATGATGTTACCTATAAAGTCTATTATTTAATTTTAAGAGAAGGAACGGGAAGTGCTCCTACAAATACAGATAAAATTGTTGCTGCTTATTCAGGTAATTTATTAAACAATACAATTTTTGATACTTCAAATGGGTACGGTGTTCCTTTTAATTTATTTCCATATTCTGCTGAGGGCAATACTGTAATAGAAGGATGGTCAGAGATTTTTCCTAAATTTAAAACAGGAACTTCATCTACAAATTCCGGAAGTGGTGTTATTACTTATAGTGATTTTGGTGCAGGAGTTATGTTTTTGCCTTCAGGGTTGGCATATTATGGTGCAGGTAGTGGTGCTATCCCAGCTTATAATTGTGTAGTTTTTAGCTTTAAACTATTTGATCTTCAGAGAATGGATAACGAATATAGTATTTCAACAACAACAGGGGCAAGAGTTCTCATTGGTGATGGTGTTCCTGATTATTTAGAAGATAATAATGGTGATGGTTATTTATATGATTTTAGAGATACGGTAAAATATCCACATCCACCTGGTGATTTAGTTGATGATACAGATAAGGATGGTATTGCTGATTTTGTAGATTTTGATGATGATGGTGATGGTTTTACTACCAGATTTGAAATAACAAAACCAAGTAATCAGATTGGTATAGGAACATTAGATGGTGCAATCTTTAATTATGGTTCAAGATTATATTATCCTTGGGATGCTATTTTGACAGATGATCCATCAACTCCAAATACAGATGAGAGAGAGCCAAGAGGAATTCCAAGAAAACCAAGTGGTGCACTAACAGATCCTACTAAACCGGAATCTGCTACTAATCCAAAGAAATATGTAGAAGATGATTATACAACTGCACCAAGATTGAGGATTCATTTGGATAATTCATTCCCGGTAAAACAAAATTAAATTTTTAGTTATTATAAAAAAAACTCGAAAGTGATTTCGAGGTTTTTTTATGGTTTGTTTTTATCGTTCAGGTTAATCCTTTATAAAGAATTATGGTGTATGCTGCTGGGTAGAAAGATCCTTGTCAAAATAAGAATTACAGATTGCTGTATAAAAGAAAACCTCGAAATCACTTTCGAGGTTTTTAGTATAAAGTAAGAAAATTTTAAAATTATTTTCTTTTGATAACTCTTTCTACAGCTTCAACAATCGCCTGATTGTTTAATTTGTATTTTTCCATTAATTGCTCAGGAGTTCCAGATTCACCAAAACTATCATTTACGGCAACAAATTCTTGCGGAGCAGGAGTATTTAAAGCTAATACTCTTGAAATACTTTCTCCAAGACCTCCAAGAATGTTATGCTCTTCGGCAGTTACAACACATTTTGTTTTAGCTAATGATTTTAGAATCGCTTCTTCGTCAAGAGGTTTGATAGTGTGAATGTTGATTACTTCGGCAGAAATTCCTTTAGCTTCTAAAGCTTCAGCAGCAATAAGAGCTTCCCAAACTAAATGTCCTGTTGCAATAATTGTAACATCAGTTCCTTCGCTTAATAAAATTGCTTTTCCAATTACGAAAGGCTCATCAGCTGGCATAAAGTTAGGTACTACCGGACGGCCAAAACGTAAATAAGCAGGACCATGATGATCTGCTAATGCTAATGTTGCAGCTTTAGTTTGGTTGTAATCACAAGTGTTGATTACAGTCATTCCAGGTAACATTTTCATTAAACCAATATCTTCTAAGATTTGGTGAGTTGCTCCATCTTCACCAAGTGTTAAACCGGCGTGAGAAGCACAAATTTTTACATTTTTATCAGAATAAGCAACTGATTGACGAATTTGATCGTAAACTCTTCCGGTAGAAAAGTTAGCGAAAGTTCCTGTAAAAGGAATTTTTCCTCCAATTGTTAAACCTGCAGCAATTCCAATCATATTTGCTTCTGCAATACCAATTTGGAAAAAACGCTCCGGGTGATTTTTCTTAAAATCATCAAATTTTAATGATCCAATTAAATCAGCACAAAGTGCTACTACTTTTTCGTTTTTTTGACCTAATTCAGTCATTCCTGCTCCAAAACCAGAACGGGTATCTTTACTTCCTGTATTTTCGTATTTTTTCATTGTTTGTTTTTTGAGGTGCTAAGTTGCTTAGTAACTAAGGTTCTGAGTATAAAAACTGAAAACTGTTACTGAAAACTGAACACTTTTTAATAGTCGATTTGATCTGCTGAATAGTTCTGAGCTAAAGCACTCGCTAACTGATCGTTGTTAGGTGCTTTACCATGCCATGCATGAGTATGCATCATGAAATCAACTCCATTACCCATTTCAGTATGTAATAAAATACAAACCGGTTTTCCTTTTCCTGTTCTTGATTTAGCATCATTTAATCCTGCAATGATTGCATCGATGTTGTTTCCTTCAGTAACTTCTAAAACATCCCAGTCAAAAGCTTCAAATTTAGCACGAATGCTTCCCATTGCTAAAACTTCGTCAGTTGTTCCATCGATTTGTTTTCCGTTAAGATCGATAGTTGCAATAAGGTTGTCTACTTTTTTAGCAGAAGCATACATGATAGCTTCCCAGTTTTGACCTTCTTGTAATTCGCCGTCTCCGTGTAAAGTATAAATTAAATGATTATCGCCATTTAATTTTTTAGCCTGAGCAGCTCCAATACCTACAGATAAACCTTGTCCTAATGAACCAGAAGCTATACGAACTCCAGGTAATCCTTCGTGAGTTGTTGGGTGTCCTTGTAAACGTGAATTTAATAATCTAAAAGTGGCAAGTTCTGAAACAGGGAAATAACCGCTACGTGCTAATACGCTATAAAATACAGGAGAAATATGACCATTTGAAAGGAAGAAAATATCTTCTCCAATTCCGTCCATATCAAAACCTTCTTTGCGCTCCATAATGTTTTGGTATAGAGTTACCAAAAATTCAGTACAACCTAGTGAACCACCTGGGTGACCTGAGTTGACAGCATGTACCATTCGAAGAATATCTCTTCTTACTTGGATAGTTAAATCGCTTAATTGTTGTGTGTTAGGCTTCATTTTATGTGTAAAAGTTAAACTGGTGCAAAAGTAATTTTTATTTTGCGGGCTGACAAATGATTTTTCGCTTTAGTTTGTTGCAATTGTTAAATTTTTCTATCTTTTTTTACACATGTTATAAAAAAACTCCAAATCTGGTATATAAAAGTTTGCCACAGATTAAAAAGGATTAAATTGATTTAAAAAAATCAGTACTAATCTTTTAATCTGTGGCAAAAAATAAATCTTAAATAAGTGGAATACTTATTAGTATCGCTTAATTGTTATCTCCTTCGCTGTAGAAATTGTTTTCTTCATCTTCAGATCCTATTTCTTCTTCTGCATCGTCTAGTTCTGAACCTGGAATATCTAAATCGTTCCCAAGTTTGTCACTGTTTTGTTTCCATTCGTTATTGTTGCTTTCAGGATTTATTGTTCTTTCTCCCGAAATTCCTTCAGGATCAATGTCTTCCAGTTTGTCTTCGTTGGTATAAATATCTTCGGATGCCGGATAATCTAATTCTTCCAGATTTCTTTCGATTTGATCTTCGTTTATTTGATCTTTATTTATTTGGTTTTGATCGTCTGAATTTATCATGATTTCTCTTTTTAATAGTGTTCTATAAAATTAGAAAATCTATAATTGTTAACTGTTATAGTTTTCGAATCAGAAAGTTGTAGTATTCACATTGTTTTAAATTAAAATCTCAATTTAAAATTCCAGATCGCAGATTAAAGCAGATTTTATTTTGTTGGTGTTTATAAAGTGGCTTTGCTTTGCGGGGGGCTTCGACTCCGCTCAGCCTGACAATTTGGACTCCGCTCAGCCTGACAATTTGGGCTTCGCTCAGCCTGATATTTGGAGTCCTCTCATCCTGACAATTTAGGCTTCGCTCATCCTGACAATTTGGACTCGGCTCAGCCTGACAATCCGACTCAGCTCAACCTGACAATATTTTGGGTTTTTGATCTTGACAATATTGTGGCTTCGACTTCGCTCAGCCTGACAATTCTGCTCAGCCTGACAACTTTTGTTGGTTTATCAAATTTAGAAATTTGTGATGAAAACGTCACGTCTTTTTTTGCGTTAGGGATGGGAGCGGCATCGCCCGATTTAGAAAAACAAGGCTTTTTAGCCGTAGTTTTTGTTAATTGGGAATATAGCGGACAGCCCGACCTTTAGGGAACGCCCAAAAACTTAAATTTCAATTTTTTAAAATCCCAAATTCCAAAACCTATTTGTTTCAAGTTTCCGGTTTTTATTGTTTCAGGTTTCAAGTTGATTAGGCATCATTATCTAATTTTCTAATTGACAAATTAACTAATTAAAATTTCCTCAAATTAGCCTATCTTTGCCGACTGAAAAAAGAAACAGATGAAGTTTGATTTATTACAAAAAGATCCGCAATCTAAAGCAAGAGCGGGAAGTATTACTACAGATCACGGCGTAATTGAAACGCCTATTTTTATGCCTGTTGGTACCGTTGCATCTGTAAAAGGTGTACACCAACGTGAGTTGAAAGAGGATATTAATCCGGATATTATTCTGGGAAATACATACCATTTATATTTACGTCCGCAAACCGAGATTCTTGAAAAAGCGGGTGGATTGCATAAATTTATGAATTGGGATCGTAATATTTTGACTGATTCTGGTGGATATCAGGTTTATTCTCTTTCGAATAATCGAAAAATTAAGGAAGAAGGAGTTAAGTTTAAATCGCATATTGATGGTTCATATCACTTTTTTTCACCAGAAAGTGTAATGGAAATTCAGCGTACAATTGGGGCTGATATTATCATGGCTTTTGACGAATGTACGCCTTATCCTTGCGATTACAGGTATGCGCAGCGCTCGATGCATATGACGCACCGCTGGTTAGATCGTTGTATTGGTCATCTTGATAAATTGCCTTTTAAATACGGATATGAGCAAACGTTTTTCCCGATTGCTCAGGGAAGTACGTATAAAGATTTACGTCAGCAATCTGCTGAATATATTGCTAATTCAGGTCAGCAAGGAAACGCAATTGGTGGATTATCTGTAGGGGAACCTGCTGAGGAAATGTACGCAATGACCGAGGTTGTTTGTGAGATTTTGCCGGAAGATAAACCGCGTTATTTGATGGGAGTGGGAACTCCAATTAATATTTTAGAAAATATTGCGTTAGGTATTGATATGTTCGATTGTGTTATGCCAACTCGTAATGCCAGAAATGGTATGTTGTTTACGGCAAACGGAACGATTAATATCAAGAACAAAAAGTGGGAAGATGATTTTTCGCCAATTGACGAAATGGGACATACTTTTGTGGATACGGATTATACTAAAGCATATTTACGCCACTTATTTGCTGCAAACGAATATTTAGGAAAACAAATTGCAACGATTCATAATCTTGGTTTCTATATGTGGTTGGTTCGTGAAGCCAGAAAACATATCTTAGCAGGAGATTTTAGACCATGGAAAGAAATGATGGTTAAAAATATGGACCAAAGACTATAAGAAGTTTCAAGTTTTTTAGTTTCAAGTTTCAAGTTGCTCTTAGTAACCTGAAAACTTGAAATGTGAAACCTGAAACAACAAAAACAAAAACAAATCTATGTTAACGATAATAGATAAGTATATTTTAAAAAGATATTTAGCCACTTTCTCGGTGATGATTTTATTATTTATTCCGATTGGGATTGTAATTGACGTCTCTGAAAAGGTGAATAAAATGTTGGAAAACGAGATTCCTTTTACGGCGATTGCGTTCTATTATTACAATTTTACAATTTATTTTGCAAATTCCCTTTTTCCGATATTTTTGTTTTTATCTGTAATTTGGTTTACGTCGAAACTGGCAAATAATACAGAGATTATTGCAATTTTAAGTTCAGGTATTTCATTTACACGTTTTTTGCGTCCTTATATTATAGGTGCTTCGATCGTTTCGGTTTTTGTGCTTTTAATGGGGTTTTTCATCGTTCCCGCTGCTAGTGAAGGTTTCAATAATTTTAGGTATACATATTTAAAAGGTAACGGAAAAGTTGAGATGCGGGGTAATAATACTAACGTTTACAGACAGCTGAATGACAATGATTTTATCTTTGTAAATAGCTTTAATGAAGAATCTAAAACGGCTTTTAATTTTACGCTCGAACATTTTGAAAAAGATATATTGACCTATAAAATTACAGCAAGCCGTATAAAATGGGACCCGAAAAAAAAGACTTATATTTTGTATGATTATACAAAAAGAACGCTTGGGGAATTGAATGATGTAATTGAAAAAGTACCTGAAAAAAATGTTCCTTTCAAATTTGAATTGGCAGATTTAACTCCGGTGGTCTATATTGCAGAAACACTTCCGTTAGGAAAATTAATTGATTTTATTGATAAGGAACGTAAAAGAGGTTCAGGAAATATCAATACTTATTTAGTAGTACTTTATAAAAAATATAGTGTTCCGGTTTCGGCTTTTATTCTTACGATTATTGCGGTTGCGGTTTCGGCTATGAAACGCCGTGGAGGTATGGGAACAAATCTTGCCATAGGAATTGCAATTGCGTTTTCATTTGTGTTTTTTGATAAAATATTTGGTACTCTTGCCGAAAAATCTACTTTCTCACCTTTATTAGCTGTTTGGTTCCCGAATATTGTTTTTGGAATTCTGGCAGTTTACTTATTACGTAATGCGAAACGATAATTTAAAAAGTTACCTAAACCTTCATTTAATTGTTTTTATATGGGGTTTTACAGCAATTCTTGGCGCTTTAATTACTATTGATGCCGAAAATTTAGTGTGGTTCAGAATGCTTCTTGCCGGACTTTTTCTGGCTGGTTTTATTGTATATAAAAAGCAATCTTTTGTAATTTCAGCCAAATCTTTTGCCAAATTAATTTTTGTGGGATTGTTGATTGCACTTCACTGGATTTTCTTTTTTAAGGCAATTCATGTTTCTAATGTTTCTATCACACTTTCTATATTTTCGTTAGGCGCTTTTTTCGCGTCTTTATTAGAACCACTTTTTTACGGAAGAAAGATTTTATGGTATGAGGTTTTCTTTGGATTAATTATCATCGCCGGTTTAGCTTTGATTATGCAAGTTGAAGTGAAATACCTGCACGGAATGTATTATGCATTGGCGTCGATTATTCTTGGAGTTTTGTTTACTTTGATGAATGGGAAACTAATTTCAGATCATGAACCGTCTGTAATTACCTTTTATGAGTTTGGCGCAGGAGTTTTTTTTATTACAATTTACTTTTTAGTACAAGGAAAATTCAATGCTGATTTCTTTACAATGTCTTTAAATAACTGGATTTTATTACTGGTTTTAGCTTCGGTTTGTACTGCTTATGCTTTCACGGCATCTGTAAAAGTTATGCAGAAATTAACTCCGTATACGGTGATGTTAACGACTAATTTAGAGCCTGTTTACGGAATTATGCTGGCTTATTTTATTCTGGGCGGAAAAGAGAAAATGAGCACAGAATTTTATATTGGCGCCTTGATAATTGTGATTACAGTAATCTTAAACGGCGTTTTTAAACATTATAAAAACAAGAAAGAAGTGTAATCTTTTACTTATTTTTAAATTACATTTTTATATTTTAAATACGATTTATCGACACCAATGATATAATATTTTTATATTTGCGGTTCGATTTACAAACAAAATTCAAAAATCCATGGAATATTTAGATTTTGAGCTTCCAATAAAAGAACTTGAAGAACAGTTACAAAAGTGTGTTATAATTGGGAAAGAATCTGATGTTGATGTAACACCAACCTGCAAGGAAATCAACAAAAAATTAGAACAAACTAAGAAAGATATATACAAAAACCTTACAGCCTGGCAACGAGTTCAGCTTTCAAGGCATCCAAACAGACCTTATACTTTAGATTATATCAGAGCAATTTGCGGTGATACTTTTCTTGAACTTCATGGAGACAGAGGTTTTAAAGATGATAAAGCGATGGTTGGCGGATTAGGAAAAGTAAACGGTCAGTCGTTTATGATTGTTGGTCAGCAAAAAGGTTTTAATACAAAAACACGTCAGTACCGTAATTTTGGTATGGCAAATCCTGAAGGATATCGTAAAGCTTTGCGTTTGATGAAAATGGCAGAGAAATTCGGGATTCCCGTTTTAACTTTAGTAGATACTCCGGGTGCATATCCAGGACTTGAAGCCGAAGAAAGAGGACAGGGTGAAGCTATTGCCAGAAACATTTTTGAAATGGTTCGTTTAAAAGTGCCTATTATCACCATTATTGTTGGTGAAGGTGCTTCAGGAGGAGCTTTAGGAATAGGTGTTGGTGATAAAGTATATATGTTAGAAAATACATGGTACTCTGTAATATCACCAGAATCATGTTCGTCTATTTTATGGAAAAGCTGGGAGTATAAAGAACGTGCTGCCGATGCTTTAAAATTGACTTCATCTGATATGAAAAGACAAAAATTAGTTGATGATGTTATCCCAGAACCATTAGGTGGAGCACACTATGATCGTGAAACTACTTTTAAAACAGTGGCAGAATATATTACCAAAGGATATAACGAATTGAAAGACTTATCAACAGTTGACTTAATTGCCCAAAGAATGGACAAGTACAGTCAAATGGGTGAGTATAAGGAGTAAATTCTTACAGGAATGTTTAAGATCCGAAGCCTTACAGTTTCGGATTTTTTTTTGGTTATGAACAAAAAAATCTTATTTATAAACAATTAATAGTTATAACTAGATAGCAATTTTTTTTTAAATTTTGCTACTTTCGCTATATGGAAAATTTCAAAAATGTAAATCCTGTAAAGGTAGATAAAACCACAATTATTAATTTAGAAAAAGGAAAACTTCCTCCACAAGTACTTGATTTAGAAGAAGCTGTGCTTGGGGCGATGATGATTGATAAAAAAGGGGTAGATGATGTAATTGACATTTTACAAGCCGATGCATTTTATAAAGATGCACATAAATTTATATTCGAAGCCATCGTTCAGCTTTTTACAGAAACGCAGCCAATTGACTTGTTGACTGTTTCGGCACAATTAAAGAAAAACGGAAAATTAGATTTAGTTGGCGGTGATTTTTATTTAATTCAGCTAACACAAAAAATAGCATCTTCGGCGCATATTGAATTTCACTCTCGTATCATTCTTCAAAAGTTTATTCAAAGAAGTTTGATTAGAATTTCTTCGGAAATAATTGAAGCGTCTTATGATGAAACTACAGATGTATTTGATTTGCTTGATCAGGCCGAATCGAAATTATACGAAGTTACACAAGGAAATATAAAGCGTAGTTCTGAAACGGCTCAGAGTTTAGTACTTCAGGCGAAAAAACGTATCGAAGAAATTGCAAAGCAAGAAGGTTTAAGTGGTGTTGAAACCGGTTTTACTAATCTTGACAAATTGACTTCCGGATGGCAGCCTTCGGATTTAATTATTATAGCGGCGAGACCTGCGATGGGAAAAACGGCGTTTGTACTTTCAATGGCAAGAAATATTGCTATTGATTTTGGACATCCGGTTGCATTATTTTCTCTGGAGATGGCCTCGGTTCAGTTAATTACAAGGTTGATTTCATCTGAAACAGGATTGTCATCTGAGAAATTACGTACCGGTAAATTAGAACCTCACGAATGGACAATGTTGAGTACTAAAGTAAAAAACTTAGAAAAAGCCCCGTTGTTTATTGATGATACGCCGTCACTTTCGATTTTTGATTTAAGAGCAAAATGTCGTCGTTTAGTTTCTCAACACGGTATTAAAATTATTATTGTGGATTATTTGCAATTAATGACTGCCGGAGGAAATGGTAAAGGTGGAGGAAATCGTGAGCAGGAGATTTCTACAATTTCCCGAAACTTAAAGGCTTTGGCAAAAGAGCTAAACGTTCCGGTAATTGCACTTTCGCAGTTATCGCGTGCCGTTGAAACGCGTGGATCAAGCAAACGTCCGTTACTATCGGATCTTCGTGAATCCGGAGCGATTGAGCAGGATGCTGATATTGTATCGTTTTTATACCGACCTGAATATTATAAAATTGATGAATGGGATGATGATGAAGCTTCGCCAACAGCAGGGCAGGCCGAAATTATGATTGCAAAACACCGTAATGGTGGGATCGAAAACGTTCGTTTGAAATTTATAGGACACTTGGGGAAATTTGATAACCTTGACGATTTCTCAGGTAATTATGACGATTTACCATCAAAAATGAATCATGAGGAAAATCCATTCATAACTAAAAATCTGCCATCGGCTAATGAAGCTTTTGGAAGTAATTTAAATGACGATGATGACGACAGCGATGTCCCATTTTAATAAAACAATTAAGCCTCATTATGAGGCTTTTTTTTATGGCATTAATGTTAATTTTCTGATAAAATTCAGTAGTTTAGCTGAACAATTGTCTAACACAATTACATATTAACTTTTAACCCAAAAACAAATTTAAATTATGTCAGAAGAAAGAAATTTAGGATCAGTTGAAGTCGGTCTAACACAGGCTAAAGTATGGGTAGATAAATATCGTAAAGCTCCGGCAGAAAATGAAGAAGGCAAAAATAAAACAAGTGCTTATTTAATTCCTTTAGAAACATTAAAACTTGTACTAGATCAGGATATTGATGCTGTTCGTGCTTACAAAGGTATTAATAATGCGGGTGAGCAGGTTTTATTATTCGTTGGTACTAAATTAGATAAAGCTACAGGTATTTACAGAGATGTATTTAAACCAGGAAATGAGGTAGAAAACGACGAAGTTGTTTATGATGCTACTCGTCCGTGTCCTCCAAACGGAGATCCTGAAAGTCCACTTTAACAAAACTACATGTTGTATTTGTTCTTTACATATTTTGGTTATTTAGTTTTAATAATCAATTTTATATTATATTCTAAAGGCTTTTCCAAATTTGGAAAAGCCTTTCAGACTTATAATTATTATCTTTTTTTATTAGTGATCGTACAGTTTGCAATGGAGGTGCTGGTTTTGTTTAAGATAAATAACCTCTATTTGATTCATTTTTACTTTATTGGTCAGTTTATTTTATTAGGGCTTTTTTATAAAAATCTTTTAGAAAATAATCCTTTTCAAAAAAAAATAGTAACTATTTCAATATATTCAGGTTTATTAGTATTAGCGGTTCAGTATTTATTTGAACCTGAGTTGTTTTTTAAATTTAATTTACTTGAAATTGTAGTAACATCATTGTTAGTTGTTTTTTTTGCACTTATCTATTTATATAATATGCTTTTAAATACTAAAAAGTACTATTATATCACGGTGGGGCTAATTATTTATTTATTAGCAAGTACTGTATTATTTCTTGTAGGTAATTTGACAATTGATTTAAGTAATGACTTTAAACTTATAACCTGGAATCTAAATGCCTTTTTTGTGCTTGTGAATCAGTTATTTATTTTATATGAATGGAAAGTGAGTTTTAAAACTAATAAAACAATTAACGAGACGATATGAGTGGAACTCCCGTTTACGAAAAAGAAATTGTTGCTATAATTCTTTACACGTCATGTTTTTTTATGGTTGTGGCAATTTTTTTAGTTGCATTTTTTTATTTCTCCAGAAAAAAAATTATTCAGAAAGAATTAGAAAAGCGTGATCTTGAAATTCATCTTCAAAAGGAACAATTGCACGCCGTTATTGTTGCGCAGGAAGAAGAACGAAAGCGAATAGCCCAGGATCTACATGATGATATTAGTTCTAAACTTAATATTGTTTCATTAAATACTCATTTACTTTCTGCTCCAAATTTAACGGATGACGAAACACAGGAAATTACAGGAAACATTATTAATCTAACAGCAAAGGCTTTGGAAAATTCCCGGAAAATAGCCCATAATTTATTGCCGCCGGTTTTTGAAAAATTTGGATTTAATGCCGGTGTTGAAGAATTATGTGATGAATTTGAAAGCAGTAAATCTGTCAAAGTTCATTATAAAAATGAAATTGATTTTGATCAAAAGGAGATTGACCGTCATTTGCATATTTTTAGGGTTTTACAGGAATTAATGAATAACTCTTTGCGTCACGGAAAAGCATCTGAAATCTGGATCAAATTTAAAAATGAAAACGGAATAAATAGTTGTATTTATGAAGATAACGGAGTAGGATTTAATATCGAAAACGCTGAAAATCAAAAAGGATTAGGAATGAAAAATATAGATAGCAGAATTTCATTTTTAAACGGAACTTTGAAAATTGACTCTCAAATTGGTAAAGGAATCCAGGTAATTTTTACGTTTTAAGTTAAAATATAAAAATAAACACGTTTTTTAACCAATATATTAAGATTCTTAGATCATTTTTCATTTCATATTTTGTAATTTCGGCATACCAAACGACCAAAATCAAATAAAATGAGCGCCGCTATTAAAATTGCTTTAGTCGATGATGAAGTTTTATTCCGGAAAGGAATTTCTTTTTTGTTGCAAAGAGAAGATAATATCGATATTATTTTTGAAGCATCTAACGGAGAGGAACTCCTTTCTAATTTAAATGACATTGAAATCAAACCTGATATTATTGTGATGGATTTGAAAATGCCTATTTTAAATGGAGTAGAAGCTACAAAAATCATCCGGAAATCATATCCCGACATTAAAATAATTGCTTTAACAAGTTATGATACAAAATCATTTATTGCGAATATGATTCAGGTGGGTGCTGTTGCTTACCTAATTAAGAATACAACTCCAAAAGATCTTATTCATACTATTAATCAAGTAGCAAGAAAAGGATTTCATTATAACGAAAATGTTCTAAAAACGATTCAGGAAACCATTATTTCGACTAAAAATTCTAAAGGAAATTTAGAAACAGGTTTTCTTTCCCAACGTGAAATAGAAATTCTCCAACTTATTTGCCAGCAAAAAACGACTTCAGAAATTGCAGAACATCTTTATTTAAGTCCCAGAACAGTCGAAGGACATCGTAACAATTTATTGCTAAAAACAGAATCCAGAAACATTGCGGGTTTGGTTGTATATGCAATTCAAAACGAAATTGCTGTATTGACAATTTAAATTTAGCTCGTTAAAAATTGAATTGATAAAACATAGTATAAAATAATACTTAGTACAAGTAGACATAATCCTATCTTTCGCATCATATTAAACCCCTTTGGTTGGTTATTATCATCATTAAACTTCATGGTCTTTGGTTTTACATTGATTAGATTGATGATCTGGGATAGCAAATGTAACAAAAATATATTTTTGATAAATACGTGTTTCTACGTGATTTTGATAAAATATCAAATTTTTTTATTTAACGTTTCTTAGGTTATAAAAGACAAGTATCTATTGTGTTTTTTAATGCTTCCTTTATATCTTTACTAAAATAATTTTTCTAATGAATAAGAGTTTAGTTTATATTTTAATATTCCTACTTTCATTAACTGCAAAAGCTTCGTTTATCTTAATTCCGATGGACGAAACCACACAACAAAATCATCTAAAAGCATACGGAATAACCTATTGGTGTTTGAGTAAAGATTATAAGGCAAGCTGGTTATTGAACTATCGCGGAGGATCATTTTTACTTCCGGATGCAGACGAAATTCGTAGGGAATGTAAAATTCGCGGTGTTAGTTTTGAAATAATTTCAGATAGTGAAGAAGCTTCAATTTTAGACGAAATTTCAAGTCCGTCACAAAATATGGAATCTGTTATATTAGTGAAAGCACCTAAAATTGCAGTTTATACTCCAAAAGGGAAACAGCCGTGGGATGATGCTGTGACATTAGTTTTAACTTATGCCGAAATTCCTTTCACTCCAATTTATGATGAGGAAGTTTTAAGTGATCAATTATTACTTTATGATTGGCTGCATTTACATCATGAGGATTTTACCGGACAATACGGAAAGTTTTTTGCTGCATACAAGAATACGCCTTGGTATATAGAACAAAAAAAGGATGCAGAAGCCCTTGCCACTAAATTAGGATATAGCAAAGTATCTGAGGAAAAAGGCGCAGTTGCAAAAAAAATCAGGGACTTTGTTATTGGAGGCGGATTTATGTTTGCAATGTGTTCTGCAACAGATAGTTTTGATATTGCCCTTTCGGCAGATGGTGTAGATATTTGCGAGGCTATGTTTGATGGCGATGCAAGTGAATCAAATTATCAATCAAAATTAAAGTATGAAAACTCATTTGCCTTTAAAAACTTTACACTTGAAAGAAGGCCTGAAGTTTATGAGTTTTCGGATATAGATATGACAACAAAACGCAGAATTCCAATGGAGAAAGATTATTTTTCATTAATGGAATTTTCAGCTAAATGGGATCCAATTCCTAGCATGTTATGTCAAAACCACACACAATTAGTAAAAGGTTTTATGGGACAAACCACTTCGTTTGATACCGCATTAATAAAGTCAAATGTATTGATAATGGGAACTTGTGAACTTAATGGAGAATCCAGATATATTCATGGTGAAAAAGGAAAAGGAATGTTTACTTTTTTTGGAGGTCATGATCCTGAAGATTTTCAACATCAGGTTGGAGATCCTCCCACAGTTTTAGATTTACACCCAAATTCTCCGGGTTATCGTTTGATTTTAAACAATGTTTTATTTCCTGCGGCTAAAAAGAAGAAATTAAAAACATAATTAGTTCATAGAAAATTCAAACCATATAGGAATATGGTCAGATATTCTTCGGGCTTCTTTTAAGGAATTGAAATTTTCATAAAACGGAAGTATTCCTGAATGAATATAAACCAAAGAAGCTGCTTTATAAAAAATATTATCAAATTCAGATGCAAGACAGTTATCGTTTTTGCATTGCTGTTTTAATGTGGTTTTCTGATCTTGTAAAATAGGAGAGTAGCCCATTTTTTTCAACGGATTAAAGACTGTATGTGATTGCGGACAATTAAAATCCCCTAAAAAGACCAAATTTAAAGCAGGATATTCAAGTGGTAAAAACTTGAAATATTTGATTTCGGTTTCAGGCTGTTTGGTTTTTGTTATCGCGTGAAAATTAACTAAAGTTATAGTCTTTTTATTAATTTCAAATGTGCCAAAATAAGGTTCACGATCAATTTCTAAATGATATTTTTTTTCCAGCCACGCATTTCCTTTGAGTTTGACTCTGCTTGTTTTCCAAATAAAAGCATAACGTTCCGTTTTGTAACTGCTGCTGCTTGTAGGATCACTAATAATATAATCCCATTTTGCACCTTTTTGGTTCAATGCTAAAGCAAGTTTAGCGACCGCTTGAGCTCCGCCATATCCTGCAACAACTTCCTGAATTGCTACGATATCATAATTTAATATAGTATTGGCAATAAAATTTAATTCGGACTGAGATTTTGATTTTCCAAAGTTTTCCAAATTCCAGGAAAGGATTTTGGTTTGCGAAAAAGTGAAACTGGTGTAGAATAAGAGAACAAAGCTTAAAATATTTTTCATGCTGTATTTATAAGATCAAATATAAGCATTTCAAAATTTTAAGAATTTTTAAATACTCTTCAAATCTATATTTTTGAAATATTTTTTTAAGAAGAGATTTGTTTTTTTAAACAAAACAGATTTAATGTTTTTTATATCTGTTTTTTAATGCAGTTCCTATAATAATAATTTGCAATACCAGAAGAGCAGGAATAAAGATAATTTTCCAATCAACTTCAAGCCATCCTGTTTTTTCAGAAACAAATGCAAAGCTTAATGATAAAAAAAGACAGAGTAACATTGTTTTCATGATAATTTTATTTTTGGTTGTACTAATTTTTAAGATGAAATTTTGCCGTAAATCTTTCTCAGAACTAAGTTTATATTTAGTTTTCATTCTAATTATTAATAGATTTGGGACAAATATAGATTTATAAAAAAGCATTTCCTTACGGGAAGCCGTAAAAGGGTTATATAATTTACACCAGACCAAAATCTTTAGCAATTGCTATCAAGTGAACATTATTATTTGCCTTAAAGTAAATTTTCAATTTATTGATTCGTTTTTCGATACTGCTTGTTCCGTTTGGAGTAATTGACGACGATTTAAATTCACTTGAAATATTTTCTAATATATAACCTTGCGCTAAAAGTTTTAAAATAGAGATATCATACGATTCAATCTCAATTAGCGACTTATCGTTAAAATTAAAAGATAAGTCTGATGAAAGTATTTTTTCTTCATTTCTAAAAGTTCCCTCAATTGCTTTTCTTAATTCAGAAATGCTATTTCTTCCTTTAGAAACATACGCATTAATGCCTAAATCATAAAATAGGGATTTGATGCGATAGGATTTATCTTCAATAGAAAATACTATCTTTTTTAATTTAGGCTGAACCCCGTTTGCTGATTCAATAAGTTCTTCTCCACTGGAAAGATTGATGTCGCGATGATCTGATTTAAAAGACAAATCACTTATTAATAAATCATAAGGTTCGTTGTCTAGCAAAGCCTTTTTAATTTTTAACAATCCGTCATCACAATATTTTACGTGATGAATTGTAGGAATATTTAAGTCTTCAAGTACTTGAATCACTGCAATACTTATGCTGTCTAAATCTTCGGCAACTAAAACTTTTTTGAACATGTTGTTGTGTTTATATAGGAATTGAGAATGTTAATCTAAATCCTTTTTCTGAATTATTGTCAAAAATAATATTTCCATTTATAGTTTTAATACGGTTTTCCACATTTTGTAATCCATTTTTTAAAATTGTAGTCTTCTTATTAGTTCCAATCCCGTTATCGTTATAAACTACAGTTAATTTATTTTTATCTTTTTTAAAATTAATGCTTACTAAAGTCGCCTGACTATGGTTTTTCATGTTTGAAAATAATTCCTGAAGCACCCTGTGAAGGATGATTTTTTTATTTTTTTCAACTTTATTCCAGGATATTAAATCAAAACCATTTAATATAATATTGATATCTGCTGTTTTAAAACCGGATATCATTTCTTTTAGTGCAATGTTGAAATTTTCATCTGTGGCGATCAGGCTATTTTCTTTAGAAAGATTTCGTGTTTTTGAATAAATAGTATCTAAATTATTTAATAATTCTTCTTTATTTTCTTCTTTTTCCAGGTCAGTGTTTTCAGTAAAAGTAAGTGTATGATAAACATCATCAGCAAGTTCATCACTTAATTTTTTGGAAATTCTTATTTCACTTTCAAGAATAGCTTTATTTTTTTCCTTTCTCCCTTTTATTGTTAAATGCAAATAGAGAAATAAACTTATAGCAGTTGTAAAGAAAATAATAATATATAAAATAGTATTTCTATTTTTCTGCTTTTCTAACTCTAGTTCATTTTCAATTTTTTGAACTTTAAGTTGTAGGTTTTCAGCTTTATCAATTCCAGATTCATATTTAATTCTTGAAAATTCATTTTTCGCTTTTTGTCTTGCAGAAGTGAGACTATCTGCGATTTTAATAAAGTCTAATGAATATCTTTTTAGTTCATTTCCTTCGCTTTTTTCTATTAATTTAGCTAAGCCAACAATCTTATAGATAGCTGCATTTGTGATGCACGCACTTTTATATGCTTTTTTTGCATATATTTTTGATAATTTTTGATCAGTTTTAGAATATAGTAATGACAGAGTATTGTAAGTTCCAATTAATCCATACTGATCATTTTGTTCGAGTTTAATTTTTAAACTTTTATTTAAACAATCGACGGCTTTAGGATTTCCGAGTTTGTAATAGCAATATCCTAAATTATCTAATAAAAGAGAATAATTATTATCCGTTTTTCTAGGATCGTTTTCATGTTTTATTTTTTTAGCAGTTAATGGAATCAATATTTTCGAGGCTTTGTTAAATTTTTCCTGACTGAGATAGATCAGGATAATATCATTTAAAATTACTGATTTTTTATATGATGTTTTGTGCCAGTTTTAATGCTTTAAGATGATAAAGGATAGAACTTTTATAATCGAAACTATAGTAATAATTGTATGCTATTAACGTGTAAACATTGTAAGCATATTCAGGGTTCCTGATATTTTTTAAATAAGGAAGTGTTTTTGTTAATGTTTCTTCAGAAGCAAAATAATCACTGTTGTTTTTTTGAATATTTGCGATACAGGAAAGGGCATACACATAATTTTCTGCATGGTCTTTTTTGGGTTCACAAAGTAATATAGCTTGATTAAAATAAAAGTAAGCACTATCATTTCTCCCTTTATTTAAAAAGAAATCACCTTTCTTTACAAAATTTTTAATTTCTGATGTGTGGCTTTTCCAGATGATTTTCTTTTCAGTTTTCTTTTCACATGATTGCATGAAAAAGAAACTTATCAGAATAAAAAAGAGAATTTTTATCTGTAAGTGATTTTTTAAACAGGTTTCATAAAGCTTTAATTTCTTTTTCATTCTTATAAAGTCAACTTAATAAAAACTTTAAAACCCATATCAAGCAGGGAAGCTTTGGTAAAATACACGTAACTACTATCCTTATAACCATTGTCCCAGAGGTTGTATGCATTTTTTATAAGGTTTTTAATTTTAGCTGAATTATCTTTTGCTTTGGCTTTTCTGAGGTTTGATTTATACAAAAATGTAATAAAAATAAAAATCCGGTTAATAGTATTGAAAGGAATACAATCAGGTATTTAAAAAAAAATCTGTTTTTAAAAGAATCAAATTGCTCTTTCATTAAAAAGGAAATTTAATAAAGACTTTAAAACCTTTTCCCGGACCAGAATCAATATCAATTTCTCCTTTGATGCTTAAAATTCTGTTTTCAACATTATGCAATCCATTCTTAAATGCAATGTCATTTATATCGATTCCATATCCGTTATCAGAATAATTAATAATTATATTTTTATTTAAGGTTTTAAAATTGATCTCCACCAATGAAGCGCTACTGTGTTTTTTCATATTTACAAGAAGTTCCTGCAAAACCCTGTAAATAGTAATTTGAGTATTTTCTTCTATTGTAGTCCAGATAATAGTATCTAATCCATTTATTGTAAG
Source organism: Flavobacterium sp. (assembly GCF_043722275.1). Taxonomy (GTDB): domain Bacteria; phylum Bacteroidota; class Bacteroidia; order Flavobacteriales; family Flavobacteriaceae; genus Flavobacterium. Next base: position 21,397 of record NZ_JAYSPC010000044.1, read on the forward strand.
ATTAGTATTTGGAGTATTAAAGCCGGCGATCATTTCAGTTAAAACCCAAACGTAATTTTCATCGGTAATAATTGTAGTGTTTTCTTTAGAAATGTCCCTTGTTCGGGAATATATAGCATCTAGATTAGTTAGTAATTGTTCTCTATTTTCTGGAATCGACAGATTTTTATTTTCTGCAAATGCCATTGTGTGGTAAATGTCATTGGCAAGTTCATCATGCAGTTTTTTTGCAATTCGGGTTTCACTATTATATGTAGCCTCAATTTTTTCCTTATTTCCCCTTGAAGTCAAATAAAAATAAAGAACCAATATTAAGCTCAAACTAAATACAATAATAATATACGAAATGATATTTCTATTTTTTTGCCTTTCCAGTTGTAGTTCGTTTTCTGCTTTATGAGTTTTAAGTTTTAAATTTTCATCTCGGTCTTTTTTAGAATCATATTTAATTTTAGCAAATTGATTCTTTGCCTTTTGTCTTACTTCAAATATGCTATCAACAAGATTTACATATATAATAGAGTGTTTTTTTAGTTCCTGATTTGAACTGTTTTCGATTATGAGCTTCAATGCACATAACCTTTCATCGACATTGTTTATGATACTAAATTGTTTATAACTCAAAAGCATATATTTTTTTGCCAAAGCAGAATTGCTTTTTTTATAAAATTTAGCGAAATGAATATAGCTTTTCCCTAAATCAAAAGGTCTTTTTTCCTTTTGTCTTATCTTCAGACTTTGATTTAAATAAGATATTGCATTTTTTAAATCGTTTATTTTGAAATAACAGAAACCTATATTGTCTAATACTTTTGCATAAAACTCGTCATCACTTTTAACTTCCTGTTTGGTTATTAATGCAAGAAAAATTTTAAGAGACTCGGTATATTTTTCTTCTTCCATTAATATAACAGCAATATTATTTTTTGCGGCTAAGTTTCGCCACGATTCTGTTTTTAAGGTTAAGGCCTTTTGATTGTATAATATTGCATTTTTGTAGTCATAGGTGTTTAAGTAATTAAAGCTTAAAGTGACATACGTATTCCATGCAAGCTTTGGGGTTTTTAGATACTTTATGTATGGTAATGCTTCAATAATTGTAGATTCACTCCCAATAAAATCAGCATGATTTTGTTGAATAGCTGCCATATCGTTTATTGTACTAACGTAGTTTTCTGTATCTGTTATTGGGTTGCAAATAAATTTTACTTTATTGTAATAGAAAAAAGCACTGTCGGTTTTTTTGTTTTCGTTAAATAGATCTGCAATACTGATGAGTTTAACAACTTCTGCTTTTGTATTTATTGGTACAAGGTTAGATGCTTTCTTTTGACAAGAAGAAAAAATAAAGAATATAAAAATTATATATAAAGGAATGAATATTCTTTGTGGTATCATGCTCCAAAAGTATAGAATTTAAATACCTAAGAAAAGTAATAAAGACACTATTTATTATTTAAAAAATTAGTTCTGTTTCTTAATTCTAATTTGGAAATACAATAAAAAATGACCTTCTAATTTAGAAGATCATTTTCTACTTATTCTTTTAAAAGCGAGATCTTTACACAGCTCTCATTCCTGTTGATATCGCTAATCTGTTCCATGCGTTAATAGTTATTATAACTAAGATAATTTCAGCTAAATATTTGTCATCAAATAAACGAGCGGCGTTTTGGTAAACTTCGTCAGAAACATGATTGCTAATCATAGTAATTTCTTCTGTAAGGGCTAAAATTGCCTTTTCTTCTTCTGTATAAACATCAGCCTCGCGCCATACACTTAATAGATAAATACGTTTTTCGGTTTCACCATATTTTCTGGCATCAGCAGTATGCATATTAATACAAAAAGCACAACCATTTAACTGAGAAGCGCGAATTTTTATTAACTCTTTAAGACTTGGACTTAAGGAAGTTTTAGCGTTGTGTTTTTCTAAATTTACTAAAGCTTCATAAGCTTCCGGAGCAACATTTGGGATAACGATTCTTGGTTTCATTTTACTTGTTTTTTAAAGTGTGATACAAAGGTCAGCGATCTCTGTTTTAAAAAACTTGAAGTACTTCAAGAAATGAGATTAGATTTTTCCGGCTCTTATTTTACTCATAAATTCAGCAGAGAAATCGAGATAGGAGGCAAGCATATATTGCGGAACGCGCTGTACAAATTCCGGATAACGATCATTAAAGTGATGGTATCTTTCTTCTGCGGACATAGTAAACAAAAACTTAATCCTCATTTGAGCAGCACCAAATGACTTTTGTGCAACAATTCTAAAATAACGTTCCAGTTTCGGAATCTGAATAAGAATAGATTCTAATGTCTGTTTTTCTAAGGCAATAACTTCTGACTTCTCTACAGCTTGTATATAAAAATGAGACGGAATATGATTGTGGAAACTTAAGTAGTCAGTAATCCACCAATTTTCAATACCAAATTGTAATGTTTGTTCGCTGCCTTTTGAGTTAATAATATATTGTCTCAAACAACCTTTTGTTATAAAATATAGCGTGTTACAAATTTGACCTTCCTGTAACACAAGCTCTTTCTTTTTAATAGCAGACACATTCAGACACGATTTTAAAATATCGATTTCAGTAGATTCTAATGTTACTATTTTTTCAATATGTTGCAAAAGTGCTTTGTGCATGTTATTATCTATATTATATACAAATGTACTTTTTAAATTCTAACACCAAGTTATAGTTACAATTGAAATACATATAAAAGCAAAAAACCATTCGGGTTAACGAATGGTTTTTCTATGATAAGTAAGTAATCTAAATTGAGTTTATAAAACGTTTATTTTACTTTGTTAAGTATTGCTTTGAAAGCTTCAGGGTGATTCATCGCTAAATCTGCAAGAACTTTACGGTTCAATTCGATTCCGTTAGCTTTTACTTTCCCCATGAATTGAGAATAAGAGATTCCTTCCAATCTAGCTCCAGCGTTGATACGTTGAATCCATAAAGCACGGAAATTTCTTTTGTTTTGTTTTCTATCGCGGTAAGCGTAGCACATTGCTTTCTCTACTGCATTCTTAGCAACTGTCCAAACGTTTTTACGTCTACCAAAGAAACCTTTGGCTTGCTTCATTATTTTTTTTCTTCTTGCTCTTTTAGCAACTGAATTTAC
>NZ_JAYSPC010000045.1:0-2012 GCF_043722275.1 Flavobacterium sp.
ATATAAATTCTCCAGAAATTGGCAATAACAGAACAAACCGGGGGCAATCTCAAATTTGGCCTGGTAAAATATAAAGGGACTTCCTGAAAATCTGGAAATCATTTTTCCTATAATTAATATTATGTTAAACAGGCACACAGCCCTTCGCTTCAAAGAAAAAATAAAAAGGCCAACGCTTCTATTAAACACATATTTGTAGACCCCGATTGAGTTTGGAAAAGTTTATATGAAAATTTGTCCTCTAAGTTTTAAATCCATTATATTTAATACCCCCTCACATCTTGTAATATATTTTTTAACCGAATAAATATACGTTTTGCAATAATCAGGCGTTATATTTGTTCTTAACTTATAAGTTAAGTTGAAAGTTCAAATTGTTCATTTGGAAGATTTTGATAAGGCATCTCTATATTCAGCTCAAATTTTAAATGACAATTTGGATATTGTCGGCAGTGAACAGTATTTGGAATTTTTGCATGGAAAGAAAAAGGTGGAGAAAGATCGGCGGCAATTGGGAGAGCTTCAAAAAATAATAAAACGAATGGTAACTCTTGATGGAGCCGAAGAAAACTTTTTTAGAAGAGAAAATTCTTTTAGAGCATTGCCCCCGCACTGGTTTACTTTTTTTGACAGTGACGGAATTGAAGATTTTGGCTTGAGGCTATACTGTATCAGGGTGAACGATGAAGCTCTTATTCTTTTGAACGGGGGTAGAAAAACTGCCCAATCAGTACAAAATTGCCCTAATTGCTTTCCTCATTTCCAATTTGCAGATAAACTAACTACTGCTTTTTATAATGCAATCTATCTAAATGATATTGAAGTAGACGGCAGTCAAATTAAAACCGACCCCAATTTTTACTTAGAGATTTAAACTAAGAAATATGAAAGAGAGAGTAAAATCAACTAGCAAAGCGTTTGATTTAGAATGTGAAGATTTACCTGAAATAAATAGCAAGTTTGTAGATATGTCACTGACTATAGCCAGGTATATGTCTAATTTCACAAAAAGCAAAGAATTTAAACAAAAAGACATTGCAGATAAATTAGGGAAAACGGAGCCTGAGATAAGCAAATGGTTTTCAGGTTTACATAATCTAACCTTGAAATCTATTATTAAACTACAATTAGCCTCACCTATCAAGCTTTTAAACCCTGCACTTTTTGTAGAAGAAAAAACAGATAACACTACTGCTTCATCTGCAATTGTTGTTAATATGGATTCTCATTCATATGCAAAAACATCTTCTCATCCTGCTAAACTAGGATAATAAAGCATATTACTAATGGAGTTTAAATTTAAGTTTAAAAATATTGAGCTGACTTCAAAAGAGATGGTGGAGCCCCCCCCGGACCTTCCATATGTTAGTTTTAAATATAACATCAGAGTAGAAACAAGAGTCCAAAGTGAAATTAAATCTGTACTGATAATTGTTAAAGTCATTATTTCAGACGAAAAAACAGACGTTTTTTTGGCAAAGGTTAACGCAATCTGCGTATTTGAAGTAGTAGATTTTGAAAAGCATATTGTATTGAATGAAGATGGGTTATATACTATCCCACCTTCATTAGAAAATACCATAAGACCTGTATCAATTTCCACTGTTAGGGGAATAATATATTCAGAGTTTCGTGGTACTTATTTAGGTTCTTCAATTATGCCTGTCGTTTTTATGTCTGACTTTGTAGAAGAAAACAAAAAGTAATTCATAGTTCCATCCGTATCACGGCCAAGTCAGCATTTTTGTAAAATGCATGGCTATTTTTTTTATTTTTTCTTTTGCCACGCACAACCCACGCTACTTGCCAGCGCACAGGGGAATTTTCTTATCGGGAAACTTAAAAATTCCCCACCCACCCTACGGCTAACCTGAGTAACATAATATGAGTTATACAAATTTTTAATTACTCTAATGATAAAGAACGACCTATGCTATTGCAATCTTAGCACTAAACAATAATGCTCGGTAGCGAACAGTTTATTAAGAATCACACTTCCCTGGAGTGTAAAA
>NZ_JAYSPC010000046.1:0-54611 GCF_043722275.1 Flavobacterium sp.
GTTGGTAACGCCGGCAATTCCAATTATAGCTTCAACCGCTCCAACTTGTTCATCTGAAGGAATTTCTACAATATCAAATTACGATTCAAGTTTAACGTACACTTTTAATCCGACAGGACCAACAATCGCTTCAACAGGAGTTATCTCAGGAATGATTATCGGAACAGATTATGCGATTACTTCAGGAAATGTAACTTGTACTTCATTGCCAACTTCTGTTTTTAGAAATAATACGATGCTGATAACACCAAATGTTCCAACGATTGTATCAACCGCTCCAACATGTTTATCTGACGGAATTTCCACAATATCAAATTACGATTCAAGTTTAACATATACATTTAATCCAACAGGACCAAGTATCGCTTCGACAGGAATTATCTCGGGAATGATTACTGGAACAGATTATACGCTTACATCAGGAAATACAACTTGTACTTCAGCACAAACATCAGCATTTAGAAATAATGCGATGTTGGTAACTCCAGCGATTCCAACGATTATATCAAATGCTCCAACTTGTTCATCTGACGGAATTTCGACAATATCAAATTACGATTCAAGTTTAACGTATACTTTTAATCCGACAGGACCAAGTATATCTTCGACAGGAATTATCTCAGGAATGATAATTGGAACAGATTATACGATTACTTCGGGAAATACAACTTGTACTTCTGCACAAACATCGACTTTTAGAAATAATGCGATGTTGGTAACGCCCATAATTCCAAGTGTAGTTTCAACAGCTCCAACTTGTTCGTCTGACGGAATTTCTACAATATCAAATTACGATTCAAGTTTAACGTATACATTTAACCCAACAGGACCAATAATTGCTTCAACAGGAGTTATCTCGGGAATGATTCTCGGAACAGATTATACACTTACGGCAGGAAATACAACTTGTACTTCAGCACAAACATCAGCTTTCAGAAATAATGCAATGTTGATTACACCAACAATTCCTTTGTTTAATTTAAATCAACAAACATGTGCCGAAACAACCGGAAGTTTTACAATAACTAATTATAATGCTACATATAATTACGTGATAACACCTTCTGCAGGAGTTACTCAAAGTGGAAATATCATTACTGCTCCAGCCGGAACCTATAACATTGTGGCACAGGCTAATGTTTGTGAATCTCCAAGTTCAAGTGTTGTTATTGATTCTAAAATATGCGCGATTGCAGATAATAACTTTGGATCCCAAACATCATCAACTACAATAACTAATGTTGGAAATGTCACAACAAACGATACATTAAACGGATTTCCGGTTACACAAACAAATATCAATGTAACGCCAAAAACAACTGGTCCACTTAGCGTAGATGCGAATGGCGAATTGACTTTGGCTCCAAATACAGCATCGGGAACTTACACAATTGATTATACAATATGTGAAAATGCAGCAAATCCTGCAAATTGTGCAAATGCAACTGCGACAGTTATAGTTGGAAATACAATAATTGCATTGACCGAAAATACTCAGCCAATAAATGGAAGCATTGGAGGAACTACATTTTCTTTAACTAATAATGATACCCTCAATGGAAATCCGGTAGTGATCGCAAATAATCCCGGAGGAGTAATTTTGACTGCGATAAATGTTCCAATAGGACTAATCTTAAATGATAACGGGACAGTAACAGTAAAAGCAGGAACGCCAATAGGGAATTATGAAATAGAATATAGCATTTGTGAATATCTAAGCCCAACAAATAATTGTGCGACTGTAAAAAGTTACATTCCTGTAACAGGAGCAATTTTACAGGCAAACAATGATAATGCAGGAACTGTAGATAGTAATAAAGGACAAAATTCGGCAACAAATATTTTTCATAACGACACTTTGAACGGATCACTAATAGATCCTGAAAGTGTTACTTTAAAAACTATCATTTCAAACCCTAATTTGACTTTAAATTCAGACGGAACAATCACAGTAAAATCAGGAACACCAGCTGGCAATTATGAATTGACATATCAAATTTGTGAAATATTAAATGCGTCTAATTGCAGTGAAGCAGTTGTAAAAATAACGGTAGTCAATGTTATAGATCCTGCGCCGCCAATTATACCAATAGTTCCTATGGCACAAATTGTTATAAGTAACGCAAGTGCAAATGTTGACGGAATAAATGGTTCTCTTGAATTCATCAATATTTTAGACAATGATTTACTAAATGGTTTGCCAATTAATCCGGCAGATGTTGTAATTACGAATACAACAAATGCATATTTTGAATTCAATTTAGACGGAACCGTAAATGTAAAACCAAATACGCCCGGAGGAAATTATTCATTACCATTTCAGGTTTGCGAAAAAGGAAATTCATCTAATTGCGGCAACGCAATATTAACTGTTTTTGTAGAAGTTCCTGCTATTGCAATTATTAAAACGGCAATATTTAATGACGAAAATAATAGTGGATTCGCAAATGCAGGTGAAACCATTACTTATAAATTTAAAGTAACAAATACAGGAAACGTTCCATTGACAGGAGTTATGATTTCAGATCCTTTGCCGGGCGTTGTACTTTCTGGGCAAGCAATTGATTTAGAGGTAAACCAATCTGATGACAATAATTTTACAGCGACTTATAAAATCACACAAAACGACATTAATAAAGGAAGCGTAAGCAATCAGGCAACTGTAAAAGGAGCTTCAAAAAAAGGAATTATTGTTGAAGACAAATCAGATGGAGAGGATAATACGGGAGATAAACCAACAGTAATGCCTTTAAACGGTTGTGTAATAAAAGTCTTTAATGCGTTTTCTCCAAATGGAGATGAAAAAAATAAAAAATTCTATATACAGGGATTAGAATGTTATCCTGAAAATACAGTAGAAATCTACAATCGTTGGGGAGTTTTAGTTTACGATACAGATAATTATAATAACGAAGATCGTTCTTTTGTTGGTTTTTCAGCCGGACGGAGTACTATAAAACAAGCTGACGGATTACCTGTAGGAACCTATTTTTATATCTTAAAATATAAAGACACAGCTTCAAATCCGCATGAATTATCAGGTTATTTATATATCAACAAATAAAAAATACAAATGGATTAGTTATTTGCTAAGCCACTTTTTAAAGACTTTAAAATGAAAAAGATAATATTAATATTCCTGTTTTTTTCGGTTGTGTGTTCCGCGCAGCAAGATTCTCAGTTTACACAATATATGTACAATACAATTACGATCAATCCGGCGTATGCGGGTTCTCGCGGTGTATTAAGCGTTTTTGGATTGTATCGTACACAATGGGTTGGACTTGATGGCGCGCCGGAAACCAGCACATTCTCGGTAAATACACCTTTAAATAATAGCAATTTAGGATTAGGCGTTTCATTAGTCAACGATAAAATTGGTCCCACAAACGAGAATACTTTATCGGCTGATTTATCGTATACAGTTCCAACTTCTGATACTTTTAAACTTTCTTTTGGAATAAAAGCAACAGCGAATCTTTTTAATTTGGATGTAAATAAATTAAGTTACGAAGATCAGGGAGATCCGCAGTTTCAGGATTTAAATAATAAAATTACGCCCAATATTGGAGCAGGAGTTTATTGGCATTCTGATAAAGCATATTTAGGATTATCTGTTCCTAATTTTATCGAAACCAATAGATATAATGACAATGATACAGCTATTTTTAAAGATAAAATCAACTATTATTTCATGGCAGGATATGTTTTTGACCTAAGTTATTACGTCAAATTCAAACCGGCAGTATTGACAAAAATGGTCGAAGGCGCTCCTTTACAAGTTGATGTTTCAGGTAATTTTATGTTTAATGATAAATTTGTTTTAGGACTTGCATACCGTTGGAGCGCATCTGTTAGCGCAATGGCGGGTTTTCAGGTAACAGATGGTTTGTATATAGGATACGGTTATGATCATGAAACAACAAATTTAAGAAGGTACAATTCCGGATCGCACGAAATTTTCCTGCGTTTTGAGTTTTTCAATAATTATAACAGAATTACATCACCAAGATTCTTCTAAAAAGCCAGTCTATGAAAACCAATAACCTGAATTATACTGTTTTATTTTTATTGTTTTTTCTAAACGTATTTGCACAAAAAACAGCAATAAATAATGCCAATGAAAAATACGAAAAATATGCCTATGTTGATGCAATAAAAGTTTACGAAAGTGTTGCGAATAGAGGATATAAGGATGAAAAAATGTTTCAGCGACTTGGTAATTCCTATTATTTTAATGGTGAATTAATTAAGGCATTAAAATGGTACGACGAATTGTTTTTGATGAACGAACAACAAGAACCGGAATATTATTACAGATATTCACAATGTCTAAAATCGGCAGGAAATTATTCTAAAGCAGATATAATTTTAGAAAAATTCAGTAAAAAAATAACTTCAGATAAAAGAGGTGTTTTGTTTGAAACCAATAAAAATTATTTAGAAGAAATAAAGTCTAATTCCGGACGATTTGAAATTGCCGATGCCGGAATTAATTCTAAATATTCAGATTACGGAAGCGCCGTTTTCAACGATAAATTAGTTTTTACTTCTGCAAGAGATACTGGCGGAATAGCCAAGAAAAACTTTAAATGGACAAATAAATCTTTCACCAATTTATATACCGCTGAACTAAAAGCAGACGGAAGTATTGGGAATCCCGAACGTTTTCAGAAAAAAGTAAATACAAAATTCAATGAGTCAACTCCCGTTTTTACAAAAGATGGAAGAACAATGTATTTTACCCGAAATAATTTTCTGGACGGAAAAAGAGGAAGAGACGAAAAAAAGATCACATTATTAAAATTATACAAAGCCAGCTTTATTGATGGCGAATGGAAAAATATTCAGGAACTTCCGTTTAACAGCAATCAATATAGTGTGGCGCATCCTGCATTGAGTGTCGATGAAAAAACATTATATTTTGCATCAGATATGCCGGGAACTTTAGGACAATCTGATTTGTTTAAAGTCAGTATTAATGATGATGGAACCTTCGGGAAACCGGAAAATTTAGGCGCGACAATTAATACCGAAGGAAGAGAAACATTCCCCTTTATATCAGATGATAATGAACTTTATTTTACTACTGACGGAAGACCAGGATTAGGCGGACTTGACGTTTTTGTTTCTAAAATAAATAGCGACGGAACATTCGAAGAAATACAAAATGTGGGAGAACCCATAAATAGTAAACAAGACGATTTTGGTTATACAATTAACAGTAAAAACCGAAATGGCTTTTTCTCCTCAAACAGAGAAAACGGCCAGGGATTTGATGATATTTATCGATTTACCGAAACTCGTAAACTGACTTGTGAGCAGGAATTGGTGGGAACAATAACAGATTCTGAGACAAATGAAATTCTTTCAAATGCCAAAATTGCATTGTTTGATGAAAATTTTCTGGCTGTAACCGAAGTTGTTTCTGATGAAAAAGGAAATTATATTTTTACTAATTTAAAATGCGGAAAAAATTATTTTGTACGCGCTTCAAAAACCGATTATGAAAGTAAAGAAACTCCGGTAACTATTAAAAGATTAGACGGAAAAACAACCTTGCCAATTCAGCTGGAAAAAAGAGTAAAACCAATAACGATAGGAACAGATCTTGCAAAAACACTCGATATTCCTATTATTTATTTCGATTTAGATAAAGCCACAATTAAAAAAGAATCGGCTTTTGAATTAGAAAAAATCGCCCAAATATTAAAACAATATCCAAATATAAAACTCGATATTCGTTCACATACAGATAGCCGGCAAACAGCAAAATACAATCAGATTTTATCAGATAAAAGAGCAAAAGCAACTCTGAATTGGCTGGTTGAAAATGGTGTTGATTCAACCCGATTAACGGCAAAAGGTTACGGAGAATCACAACTGGTAAATCAATGTTCTGATGGCGTAAAATGTTCTGAAGACGAACATAAACTGAATAGACGAAGCGAATTTGTGATTACGAATCTGTAATTTTTATGCTTGGATTGTGATCGTATATCAACCCGATCACAAATTTGGATTATGTTCGTATTTTTTAACTGGACTAAAGTCCAGCCCTACAATAGTTTGTTCCTCTGGAACTTTTATAAGGCTATAGCTTTTGATGCTTGTGGTTTATAAAATGCTTTGTCCGTCAAACCTATAAAGAGCCATCGGCTCGATTTATATTTTCAACTGGACTAAAGTCCAGCTCTACAATATAGTTTGTTCCTCCGGAACTTTTATAAAGCAATAGCTTTTAATGCTTCAGGTTTATAAAACGCTTTGTCTTCAAATCAATAAAGAGCCATTGGCTCGATTTATATTTCAACTGGACTAAAGTCCAGCCCTACAATATAGTTTGTTACTCCGGAACATTTATAATGCAATAGCTTTTGATGCTTCTGGTTATAAAATGCTTTGTCCGTCAAACCAATAATGAGCCATTGGCTCGATTTATATTTTTCAACTGGACTAAAGTCTAGCCCTACAATATAGTTTGTTCCTCCGGAACTTTTATAAAGCTATAGCTTTTAATGCTTCTGGTTTAAAAAATGCTTTGTCTTCAAACCAATAATGAGCCATTGGCTCGATTTATATTTTCAACTGGACTAAAGTCCAGCCCTACAATATAGTTTGTTCCTCAGGAACTTTTATAAAGCAATAGCTTTTAACGCTTTTGGTTTATAAATGCTTTGTCCGTCAAACTCATAAAGAGCCATCGGCTCGATTTATATTGTAGGGCTGGACTTTAGTCCAGTTTACAAAAAACAATCAATTGCTTTAATTATCACCAACAACCATTTGATTAATTTCGCCTAATAATTCAAATTCATTTAAAGGAAACATTTCAAGAATCATTTCTAAAATGAGTGACACATTTATGGGATTTTTGTTTGTGCTTGACTTTATATGTCCGTCATTATCGAGCGTCATCACACACATTTTTAGCATATTGGTAATTACACAACCAAGTTCATAATAACTGATATTAATCTGAGCAGTATAAACTTCTGAATTGTCGTTATTTGACTTTGAAGGATTGAAATACGGAGCAATTAATTTTCTAAGATTCTCTAATTTTTGTGCTTCGTTTGTTTCCATAAATTTCTAATTTTAGATGAAAAGCAAACGTACGAAAATTTTTAAATAACATACTATAGTATGTTGAAAATAATAAATAGAAAACGCAAATTGTCTGAAATTAAAAGAAGTGGATAAGTCAGAAGAATTAAAGCGATTAGGTGCTCGAATTAAAGAATTGAGGAATTCCAAAGGATTATCACAAGCTAAATTGGGATTATTGATACTTAAAGATCAACAATCTATTCACAAAGTTGAATCGGGTGAATTTAATCCTACTTATCTTTATTTACTTGAATTATGTAAAGGTTTAGAAATATCAATAGATGAACTTCTTGATTTTAAATAACCATTTTTAAGTCCCATCGGGACGACATATTTATAGAAAAATAAAAAATTGACGTAATTGAACCCCATCGGGGTGGCATATTTAGTTAATTATAATGCCGCTGCGCTAGAGCTTTTTGATATCGTAAATGATTTGCTATAAATATGTCGCTCCGCTGGAGCTTTATTTAACATCTTATATATGATTGCTATAAATATATTGCTCCTCTGGAGCATTGCAATTTTAACGTAAATTTCTTTTTCTACCAATATTTAATTTCTCCGAAATACTCCGTTAGGAGTTAAATGTTGGTAGAAACCCAAATTACACCAAAATAAAATATCCCATAGGATTGTACCTACACAACAATTCACACAATCTACAAAATTTAAAAACCCTGCATTTTCTTCAAAAAAGTCATAAAATTCATTCATTTTATTGAAGTAATATTTCGGAAATACACAATTAAGCGTATTATGTTTAAAATGAATTGATTATGTTTTAAAAAATCGATTTCGTTGTTGTGTGGGATATTTTTTTTTCTAACTTTATAAATCTAAATTTTTTCAGATATGACTGTAAATCAAATACTAAACGCAAAAGGAAAAAATGTTTATTCGGTACTTTCAACAACTACGGTTTATGAAGCCTTAAAAGTGATGGGAGAAAAAAACATAGGAGCTATTCTTGTTATTGATAATAACGATTTAAAAGGAATATTATCTGAAAGGGATTATGCCCGAAAAATTGTTTTAAAAGATAAATCTTCAAAAGAAACTTTTGTTCATGAAATTATGGAAAGCAATGTTTTTTCGGTAAACCTTTCAAACAATATCGAAGATTGTATGGAACTAATGAGTACCAAAAGAATCAGACATTTACCAGTTTTGGAAGATGGAACTGTAGTAGGGATAATTTCTATAAGCGATGTTGTAAAAGCAATTATAGAAATTCAAAAAGACACAATAAATCACTTAAACTCTTATATTTCTCAGTAAAGGAAATTTAAAAAATAAGCTTTAAAAAATAGTCCAAATAATAGCGGACTATTTTTTTTGGTTTTCAAAAAATGTTATTTTAAGAAAAGAAAGCACTAAAAAGACGCCATTTTAAACCAAGACTTATATCTTTGTAAGCTAGAATAAAAGCTAAAAATAAATGAACAAAGAGAGTAAAAGAAGAGAAGCGTTACTGTACCATTCAGAACCAACTCCAGGAAAAATTCAGGTAGTTCCAACAAAAAAATACGCAACCCAAAGAGATTTGTCTTTGGCTTATTCGCCAGGTGTTGCAGAGCCATGTTTAGAAATTGCAGCAAACGTTGATGACGTTTACAAATATACAGCAAAAGGAAATTTAGTTGCCGTTATCTCAAACGGTACAGCTGTTTTAGGACTTGGGGACATTGGTCCTGAAGCTTCTAAACCAGTAATGGAAGGAAAAGGTTTATTGTTTAAAATATTCTCGGATATTGATGTTTTTGATATTGAAATTGGAACAAAAGATATTGAAGAATTTATTCAGACAGTAAAAAATATTGCTCCAACTTTTGGAGGAATTAATCTTGAAGATATTAAAGCACCGGAATCTTTTGAAATCGAAAGAAGACTGGTTGAAGAATTAGATATTCCCGTAATGCACGATGATCAGCATGGAACGGCTATTATTTCTTCGGCAGCTTTAATCAATGCTTTAGAATTAGCAGGAAAAAAAGCCGAAGATGTAAAAATGGTAGTTTCCGGTGCAGGTTCTGCAGCGATTGCCTGTACAGATTTATATGTTTTATTAGGTGTTAAAGTCGAGAATATTTTAATGTTCAATAGTAAAGGACTTTTAACAAAAGATAATCCTGCATTATCAGAGTTACAATTGAAATATGCTATTGACGGCGCTAAAATTGATTTAGCAGAAGCTATAAACGGAGCAGATGTTTTCATCGGACTATCATCAGGAGGAATTTTATCTGCTGAAATGTTATTGACAATGAATGAGAATCCGATTGTTTTTGCAATGGCAAATCCAAATCCGGAAATCGATTATAATTTAGCTACAGAAACTCGTAAAGATGTTATTATGGCTACAGGGCGTTCTGATTTTCCTAATCAGGTAAATAACGTTTTAGGTTTTCCATATATTTTTAGAGGAGCGTTAGACGTTCGTGCTACAAAAATTAACGAAGCAATGAAAATGGCTGCTGTAAAAGCATTAGCTATTTTGGCAAAAGAGCCAGTTCCGGAGCAAGTTAACGTTGCTTACGGGGCAACAAAATTAGGTTTTGGTCAGGAATATATTATTCCTAAGCCATTTGATCCACGTTTGATTACTATTGTAGCGCCTGCAGTTGCAAGAGCAGCAATGGAATCAGGAGTTGCAAAAAATCCTATTACAGACTGGGCAGCTTATGAAGATGCACTTCGTGAACGTATGGGGAACGATAATAAAATGGTGCGTTTGATTACAAACCGTGCTAAAATGGATCCTAAAAGAATTGTTTTTGCTGAAGCAGATCAATTAAATGTATTAAAAGCAGCTCAAATCGTTCATGAAGATGGTATTGGTTTCCCAATTTTATTAGGTGATAAAGATGTGATTTTAGAACTAAAAGCTGAATTAGGTTTTGATGCTGATATTGAAATCATTGATCCTAAAACACCTGAAGAAGAGGCAAGAAGAAAAAGATTTGCAAATTCATATTGGACAACAAGAGAACGCAGAGGAGTTTCATTACTTGATGCTCAAAAATACATGCGCGAAAGAAACTATTTTGCAGCAATGATGGTGAACGAAGGCGAAGCAGATGCCCTAGTTACAGGTCATACCAGAAGTTATCCAAGTGTTGTAAAACCAATGTTACAATTAATTGATAAAGCAGCCGGAGCATCACTTGTAGCAACAGCAAACATGATGATGACATCCCGCGGACCAATGTTCTTGTCTGATACGGCAATCAATATTAATCCAACTTCAGAAGATTTAGTTAATATTGCATTAATGACAGCTAAAACAGCAAAAATGTTTGGAGTTGAGCCAGTTATTGCAATGGTTTCATTCTCAAACTTTGGCTCATCCACAAGTCCCGGTGCAGGAAAAGTGAGAGAAGCAGTAGCTTATTTGCATAAAAATCATCAGGAATTAATCGTTGATGGAGAAATTCAGGCAGATTTTGCTTTGAATCAGGAAATGCTTGCAGAAAAATTTCCATTCTCAAAATTAGCAGGTAAAAAAGTAAATACATTGATTTTCCCTAACTTAGAATCAGCTAATATTACTTATAAGTTGTTGAAAGAGTTGTATCAGGTAAATTCAATAGGTCCAATTATGATGGGAATGGGCAAGCCGGTTCACATTTTTCAATTAGGCGCAAGTGTTGAAGAGATGGTTAATATGGCTGCAATCGCAGTAATTGACGCTCAGGAGAAAGAAAACAAAAAAAATAAATTAGCTAAATAGTACAAATAGTAAGGATCGGATAATATTGTCGTATTTTTATTGCATTTTTGTTATATTTGACCCTAATAAAATTATACTATGATAGCACATTTGCAGGGGAAGTTAGTGGAGAAAAATCCTACAGAGGTCGTAATTGACTGTGGAGGAGTTGGGTATCAGGTAAATATATCTTTACATACCTTTTCATTAATTCCTAATGTGGAAAATATAAAACTGTATACGCATCTTCTAATTAAGGAAGATGCGCATACATTATTTGGTTTTGCCGAAAAATCTGAGCGCGAAATATTCAGAATGTTATTATCTGTTTCCGGAATTGGGGCTAACATTGCAAGAACAATGTTATCTTCAATTGAGCCAAGACAAATTATTAACGCAATTGCATCCGGAGATGTGGGAGTAATACAGTCAATAAAAGGAATTGGAAACAAAACAGCACAGCGTGTTATCCTTGATTTGAAGGAAAAAGTGTTAAAGTTGTACGATTTAGACGAAGTTTCGGTAGTCCAAAACAATACAAACCGAGATGAAGCGTTATCTGCTTTGGAAGTTTTAGGTTTTGTCCGAAAAACTTCAGAAAAAGTAGTGGAGAAAATCGTAAAAGAAGACCCGGAAGCTACAGTAGAAACAATCATCAAAAAAGCTCTAAAAAGCCTATAAACTCAATTTTATATAAACGAATTGTATGCGTAAAATTTGTATTTTTTTACTGTTTTTGGTTTGCAGTAATGTTTTGCATGCGCAAGTAAATCCAACGGTTAAAGATACAACGAAAACTCAATTCTCTGTTGGGAAAGTAGAGTTAGATAATCCGCCTAGTATACTTTCTGCTTACAGATATGATCCTATCACAGATCGATATATCTACACTAAATCCGTTGATGGATTTTCAATCAATTACCCCATTATTTTAACTCCTCAAGAGTACGAAGATTTAGTTTTGAAAGAATCCAGAAGAGATTATTTCAGAAAAAAATCAGATGCAATCGATGGTAAAAAATTAGGAAGCGAAGCCGCTAAAAAAGATTTATTACCTCGATATTATATCAATTCAAGCCTTTTTGAAAGTATCTTTGGTAGTAATACAATCGATGTAAAGCCAACAGGATCAGTAGAAATGGACTTGGGCGTTCGATATACTAAACAAGATAATCCTTCTTTTTCTCCAAGAAACAGATCAAGTCTTACCTTTGATTTCGATCAGAGAATCAGCATGAGTTTAATGGGTAAAGTAGGAACCAGATTAGAGGTAAACGCAAATTATGATACCCAATCTACATTTGCATTCCAGAATTTATTTAAACTTGCATATACTCCTTCAGAAGATGATATTGTTCAAAAAGTAGAAGTTGGTAATGTGAGTATGCCATTAAATAGTACACTTATTCGTGGTGCCCAAAGTTTGTTTGGTGTTAAAACACAATTGCAATTTGGCAAGACAACCGTGACCGGAGTTTTCTCAGAACAGAAGTCACAAACAAAAAGTATAGTTGCAGAAGGTGGCGGAACAGTTCAAAACTTCGATTTATATGCTTTGGACTATGATAATGACAGACACTTTTTCTTGTCTCAATATTTCAGAAACAAATATGATGCTTCTTTAAAAAACTATCCATTTATTGATAGCCGTGTTCAAATTACAAGATTAGAAGTTTGGGTAACCAATAAGCAAAATCGTGTAAGTACAAGTAATAATAACTTACGTAATATTATTGCACTTCAGGATTTAGGTGAGGGACAAATTACAGGGGTTCCTGACAATCAGGTTGTTGTTATAAGTTCTACGGCAGGATTTTTTAATAACGGTATTGATACACCTACAGATAACAACAATAATAAATACGATCCGGCAACAATTGGGCAGGCAGGATCTTATTTAAACTCAAATATTAGAGAAATTGTAACAGCAAAATCTGGATTCAATAATGCAAACACCAGCGAAGGAACAGATTATTCTGTACTTGAAAACGCCAGAAAATTAACTACAAACGAATATACTTTTAATGCACAATTAGGATACTTTTCATTGCAGCAGCGTTTGGCAAATGATGAGGTTCTTGCCGTAGCGTTTGAATATACTGTGGGAGGTAAAGTGTATCAGGTAGGAGAATTTGGTAGTGATGGAGTTGATGCAACAGTAGTTACAGGAAACAACAATGCAAATCAGGCTATTATTACACAAAGTTTAGTATTAAAAATGCTAAAAAGCAATTTGACAAATGTTCAAAATCCGGTTTGGAACCTGATGATGAAAAACGTTTATCAAATTCCTCAGGCATATCAAATTAAGCAAGACGATTTTAGATTAAATATACTTTATACAGATCCTTCGCCAATAAATTATATTTCACCTGTTCAGGGAACTACTTTTCCTGCAAACCCAACGGCAGATAACAAAGTAGATCAAACGCCATTATTAAATGTATTTAACCTGGATAGATTAAATTATAATAATGATCCGCAAACCGGTGGAGATGGTTTCTTTGATTATATTCCCGGGGTTACGGTAGATGTTCAAAACGGACGAATTATTTTCACCACTAAAGAACCTTTTGGGGAACTTTTATTTAGAAAATTACAAAATACAGGATCAGGCGAAAACTATGATGATCCAAATTCATACAATGCGAATCAACAAAAATATGTGTTTAGAAACATGTATCGCAATACACAATCCGGAGCTTTGCAGGATAGTGATAAAAACAAATTTTTATTAAGAGGAAAATATAAATCATCCGGAAGTAACGGTATTCCTATTGGAGCCTTTAACGTTCCGCAAGGTTCTGTTGTAGTTATGGCAGCCGGACGAAAGTTAGTTGAAGGGATTGATTATAGTGTCGACTATCAATTAGGACGTGTTCAGATTCTGGACCCTTCACTTCAGGCATCAAATACACCAATTGAAGTTTCGTTAGAAAACAATTCAATTTTCGGACAACAAACCCGAAGATTTATGGGATTCAATGTTGAACATAAAATTTCAGATAATTTTGTTATTGGTGGAACCTTCTTAAAAATGACAGAGAAACCATTTACTCAAAAATCGAGTTATGGGCAGGAATCTGTAAACAATACTATTTTTGGATTTAATGGAAATTACTCTACCGAAGTTCCGTTTTTTACCAGATTAGTAAACAAATTACCAAACATTGATACAGATGTTCCTTCGAATCTTTCGATTCGTGGAGAAGTTGCATTTTTAAGACCTGACGCACCAAAAGCAAGTGATTTTGAAGGCGAAGCAACCATTTACGTTGATGATTTTGAAGGTTCTCAATCTACCATCGATATGCGATCAGCTTATTCTTGGAGTTTAGCCTCTACGCCATTTGTAAATTCTATAAATGACAATAGTTTTAATGCCAATTCAAGCACATTAGAATATGGTTTTAAACGTGCAAAATTAGCATGGTACACAATTGATCCAGTTTTTTACTCGTCAAAACCGTCTGGAATTTCAAATGATGATTTGTCATTAAATACAACAAGACGTATTTACAGCAAAGAACTTTATCCTAATACAGATATTGCTCAGGGACAAATTCAGGTAATTAATACGTTAGATTTAAGTTATTATCCATCTGACAGAGGACCTTATAATAACAATCCGAATTTTAGCACACTTCCCGCAAATACTAATTATGGTGGAATTATGCGTGCTTTAAATTCAACTAATTTTGAGCAGGGAAATGTCGAGTATATTCAGTTTTGGGTTATGGACCCTTATGTTGGAAATGCAGAGGCACCAACCACTAATACAGGAAAAATATATTTCAATTTAGGTGAAATTTCTGAAGACGTATTAAAAGACGGAAGAAAACAATATGAAAACGGATTAGGACCAGGACAGATCATGGTAAATCCGCAACCGCTTTGGGGAGATGTTCCTGCATCACAATCGTTAATTTATGCCTTTGATACAAATGCTGAAAATCGTAAAAATCAGGATGTAGGTTTAGATGGTTTGCCAAACTCAAGAGAAGGTTCCGTTTATACTAATTATGCAGGAGAAGCTGACCCTGCTGCCGATGATTATAAATATTATTTAAATACTGATGGAGGAGTTCTTGAACGTTATAAAAATTATAACGGAGTTGAAGGAAACTCTGCTGTAAGTGTTGATGATCCTAATCGTGGGGCAACAACTTTACCAGATGTAGAGGATATTAATCGTGACAATACAATGAACACCATTAATGCTTATTATGAATATAGTATTGATGTAAAACCGGGAATGCAGGTAGGACAAAATTTCATTACAGATATTCGCGAGGTAACTAATGTTGATTTACCAAATGGGTCAACGACAACAGCAAGATGGATTCAGTTTAAAATTCCGGTTTCTCAACCACAAAATACAATTGGTAATATTACAGACTTCAGGTCTATTCGATTCATGCGTATGTTCATGACTGGTTTTAGTAACCAGATGACAGTTCGTTTTGGAGCATTAGATTTAGTACGAGGAGAATGGAGAAGATATACAGGAACACTTGATGCAAATGATCAGACTCCGGATGATGACGGAACTGAGTTTGATGTTGCGGCAGTGAACATTCAGGAAAACGGCACAAAATGTCCGGTAAATTATGTAGTTCCTCCCGGAGTTCAAAGAGAGCAATTGTACAATAACAATACAATCATTAATCAAAATGAGCAAGCATTAGCATTGCGTGTTGGTGGAGCAGGTTTACAATATCAGGATTCCAGGGCAGTATTTAAAAACGTAAGTATTGATATGCGTCAGTATAAAAAACTTAAAATGTTTTTACACGCAGAATCTTTGCCTAATGAAAGCACATTGTTAGATGACGAAATGATAGGTTTTATTCGTTTTGGAAATGACTTTACCCAAAACTTTTATCAAGTTGAAATCCCATTAAAAGTAACCAGAACAGGCGGAACTTGTACCATAAGTTCAGAACAGGTTTGGCTTGAAGACAATAATATTGATCTGGCGCTTGAGTTATTGACAAAAATGAAAATTAAAGCCATGAGTATTGATATCAATTCTAACAAGCGGGACATCAACGGAATTTACTATCCTGATGATGATTTAGCCAATAGTGGAGGCGATGGTGATGGTAAATTGAGATTAGGGATAAAAGGAAATCCTAACTTTGGTTTAGTTCGAAATTTAATGGTCGGGGTAAAAAGCAGGGCAGATCATAAAGACATAAAAGGTGAAGTTTGGTTCAATGAGCTTCGTTTGGCAGACATGGAGAATAAAGGCGGTATGGCGGCAATATTGAATATTGATACCAATATGGCTGATTTTGCAACCATTTCTGCAACAGGTAAAAAGAGTACAATAGGTTTTGGATCTTTAGAGCAAGGTGCAAACGAAAGAGATCGTGAAGATATTCAGCAATATAACATTGTAACAAATCTTAATTTAGGTAAATTATTACCTCCAAAATGGGGAATCAATCTGCCATTTAATTACGCTATTGGAGAAGAAGTTATTACGCCGGAATATGATCCTTTTAATCAGGATATAAAACTTGACCAGTTAATTAAAGAAACCACAGATCAGGCAGAAAAGGATAATATTAGAAGTCGTGCTATTGATTATACAAAACGAAGAAGCATCAATTTTATTGGAGTAAGAAAAGACAGAGCGGCAGAACAGAAACCACACATTTACGATGTTGAAAATTTAACATTATCACAATCGTATAATGAAGTCGAACGTCATGATTATGAAGTAGCAGATTATGTAGATCAGCAATCAAATACTGCAGTAAATTATGCGTACACTTTTCAGCCAAAAGAAGTCGTTCCTTTTAAGAAAACTAAATTCATGAAAAAAAGTGAATATTGGAAATTGTTAAGTGATTTCAATTTTAATTACTTACCATCTAATATCTCTTTTAATACAAATATTATAAGACAAAGTAACCGTCAGCAATATCGTGAAGTAGAAGTTCAGGGAATTGGACTTGATCCTTTATACAGACGAAATTTTGCCTTTAATTATCAATATGGTTTTGGTTATAATTTGACTAAATCATTAAAATTAAATTACACTGCGGCATCAAATAATATTGTTAGAAACTTCCTGAACGATGATAATACACCAAAACAGGATTTTAATATTTGGGATGATTATTTAGATATTGGAACACCAAATCAACATGTACAGCAATTAGTGTTGAATTATGATATTCCGATAAATAAAATACCAGTTTTTAGTTTTGTAAAAGCGTCATATTCATATACGGCAGATTATAACTGGCAGCGTTCATCAACTGCATTTTCTGAATATATTGATCCGGATGGAAACCAATTTGATTTAGGAAATACAATTCAGAATGCAAATTCTAATACGTTAACAACGACTTTTACTATGAATACGCTGTACAAGTATTTAGGACTAACGCCGGGATCAAAGAAAAGTGCGGCGAAACCTAAACCAACAGCGGCACCAAAACCAGGAGAGAAAATTGTTAATACAGCAAAACCCACAACAAGCACTAGTCCGTTTTATGATGGCATGATAGGTATTTTAACCAGTGTAAAAAACATTCAGGTTAATTATACTAAAAACAGCGGAACAGTATTACCGGGATATACACCAAGTGTAGGTTTCTTAGGATCGTCAAGACCAAGTTTAGGATTTATTTTTGGAAGCCAGGATGATGTTCGTTATGAAGCAGCAAAAAGAGGTTGGTTAACAGATTATCAGGACTTCAACCAGAATTTTACTCAGGTGACAAATAAGATTTTAAAAATTACAGCAAATATTGATTTATTGCCTGATTTAAAAGTTGATCTTTCGATGGATCGCTCTTATTCTGAAAATTCTTCAGAACAATATAGTGTTATAGATGGACAATATACACCTTTATCACCGTACACATACGGAATGTTCTCAATTTCAACAGTATTGATTAAAACAGCTTTTGCGACAAGCAGTGAAACTGAATCGGCAGCATTTGATGATTTTAGAAATAATCGTTTAGTAATTGCAGATCGTCTGGCAACTGATCGTTATGGTGCAGGAGCAGCAATTCCGAGATATGGAGATGCAAACAATCCAATTCCGGCAGAAACAGATCCTAATTATAAAATATATCTTGCCAATCAGGGATATCCAATAGGATTTACAAAAAGTAATCAGGCGGTTTTATTGCCTGCATTTTTAGCTGCATATTCAGGAAGTGATGCTTCAGGAAGTTCAACAGATATTTTTAGAAGTTTCCCTATTCCTAACTGGAGTATAAAATACAACGGATTGATGCGTTATAAGTATTTCAAGGATAAATTCAAGCGTTTTTCATTACAGCATAATTACAGGGCATCATACACTATAAATCAGTTTAGATCTAATTTTGATTATTTAGAAACGCCAAACGGACAAGATGTTAATACCAATTTCTATAACAAAACAATCATGTCAAATGTCAATTTGGTAGAGCAGTTTAGTCCGCTTATTCGAGTAGATTTTGAGTTGAAAAGTTCATTAAGAATCCTTACCGAAATCAAAAAAGACAGAGCGTTATCAATGAGTTTTGATAATAATTTATTGACCGAAGTAAAAGGAATGGAATATATCGTAGGTATGGGATATCGTTTTAAAGATGTTATTTTCTCCTCAAGATTAGCAGATAGTCCAACAGGAATTATTAAAAGTGATATCAATATTAAAGCCGATTTTTCTCTTAGAAAAAATGAAACTTTAGTACGTTATTTAGATTACGACAACAATCAATTAGCGGCGGGACAAAATATATGGTCATTAAAACTAACTGCGGATTATTCGTTTAGTAAAAACCTAACGGCAATATTCTATTATGATCACTCGTTCTCAAAAGCGGTAATTTCGACCTCTTTTCCTTTAACGAACATCAGATCAGGATTTACGCTTCGATATAATTTCGGAAATTAATTTTATTGGATTCTAAACAAGATTTCATTAGAAGATTATTACATTTGTGGCTTAATTATTAAATTATCAATTTTCAAACATAGTATTATGAGCATACCAGCAAATTTAAAGTACACAAAAGATCACGAATGGGTTAGCATCGAAGGAGATGTTGCAACTGTAGGAATTACTCATTTTGCACAAAAAGAGTTAGGGGATATCGTGTATGTTGAAGTAGAAACTTTAGATCAGACACTTGATAAAGATGAGGTTTTTGGAACAGTTGAAGCTGTGAAAACAGTATCTGATTTGTTTTTGCCTTTAACAGGAGAAATAATTGCTTTTAATGAAAGTTTGGAAAGCGCACCGGAAACAGTTAATTCTGATCCTTACGGAGCTGGATGGATGATTAAAATAAAAATTTCAGATGCATCAGAAATTGATTCATTGTTATCTGACGAAGCTTACAAACAACTTATCGGTGCCTAAACAATTCCTGCTGCTTTGGGCAATAATATGCTCGGGTATTATTACTTATTTTTGTTTGACGGATTCAAGTAATATTCCCGCTATAAATTTCCCAAGTATAGATAAAATTGTACATTTTTGTTTTCATTTCGGATTTACAATTTCATGGATTTTGTTCTTCAAAAAAGAACTAAAGGGGAAAGCGCCTGATGATTATAAAGCCTATTTGATTTCGTTTATATTTTCTGTTTTTTTTGGAATTACAATCGAAATTTTACAAAGCGTTTTTACAACCACAAGAGCTGCTGATGTGACGGATGTTTTAGCAAATGCACTTGGAGCAACTATTGGAGTTTTTACGGCAATAGTTTTTAAAAAGCAAATCGATAAAATATAAAAATATAAAGACCCACTTCGGTGGGTTTTTTTATTGCCAAAAAATCAAGCTTTAAAAAGTCTATTTTTTTCTGAATATAAAATGTATTTTTGTCGCAATTCTATACAATCATGAATGTTAAGCAATATTTAGATTCCACTTACTTGAAAACTGCCTCGCAAGCCAAACTTTCGGAAGCAGAAAATAAAGATGTGGTAAAAAGCGTTATTGAAGAAGCCATTCTTGAAAGCTTCAAGCTAATTATGATTCGGCCGGAACATGTTGCTTTGGCTAAAGAAATGATTGTAAAAGCAAATTCAACTTTACTTGTTGGTACTGTCATCGATTTTCCCGAAGGTAAAGCAAGTTTAGAAACCAAGATTAAAGAAGCTAATAAAGCGATTGACGATGGAGCAGACGATCTTGATTTTGTTTGTAATTATGAGGCTTTTAAAAGTGGAGATCTTGCTTTAGTAAAACAGGAAATTTTGATAGGAACACAAATTGGTCTTGCAAACAATAAAACGGTAAAATGGATTATTGAAGTTGCGGCTTTAAGTGATAAAGAAATTATTCAGCTTTCGGCTTTGATCAAAAATGTTGTGATATCAAATTTTAAGGAAGACGAATATGCTTCTGTTTTTGTAAAATCATCAACTGGTTTTTATGAAACCAGAAACGATTTGCCAAACGGAGCAACAATTCCTACTATTATAATGATGTTAGAAAATGCATCGCCTTTGTCAGTAAAAGCTGCCGGAGGAGTAAGATCATATGAAGATGCTGTAGAAATGATCCGTTTAGGAGTTAAGCGCATCGGAACTTCGGCTGCAAAAGCAATTGCAAACGGAGAAAATACCACAAATCAATATTAAATGAAAACCAAAATTTACATGAATAAGATTTTTCTATCTTTTATTCTGACACTTTCTGTCGTATTTGCTTTTTCGCAAGAAAATAATAATTCATCGATTAGACCTGCTTTTACATCAGAGCAATTTCCTGTTTTTCCAAATTGTGAAAATTTGCAATCTAAAAAACTCGAAGATTGTTTTTATAAAGAAGTGCAGGATTTTGTGTTTGGTAATTTTGAGATTCCGCAAAAGTTAAAGCAATCAAATTATAAAGGCGAAGTAAAAGTACTTTTTGAAGTCGATGCAAACGGAGCGTTTAAAGTCATTTATGTAAATGCTGTAAACGATGAATTATCTGAAGAAGCAAAACGTGTTTTTGGAAAATTTCCTAAAATAAAACCATCAACTTATAATGGTAAACCAACATATTCAAAATATACTATTTCAATAGATATTCCGTTAAAAAGCGCTGACCAAATTGCAGCAGAAGCTTTGGCTGCAGCCGAAATTTTAAAACCGGAACAAAAGCCAATGACAGAATTAGACAGTATTGTTTATAAAAAATACAACAATCCTGAATTTGAAAGTCATTTAAATATTCCATTTTCACATAGTTATTATGCCCAATTTGATGGAGCAATGAATCAGGTAGGAAGTAATAATCATACGGCTTCAAAACCATATACATATGCCGAAGTTTCAAAATATTATAATTTAAATGCAGTAAATCAATCGCTCAAAAAAGATGTTTCGACCTGGTTGGGAAGAAAATTCTGGAACGAAAATCTGGTTCAGATTCAGGGAGAAGATTATTGGCTGGCATTAAATCCTATTCTTGATTTACAAATGGGTAAAGCCTCAGATCTTGACGCGTCATATACTTATGTAAATACGCGTGCTTTGAATTTTAGAGGAGGTTTAGGAAAACAAATTAATTTTACAACTACCGTTTTTGAAAGTCAGGGAAGATTTGCAAGTTATTATAATGATTATGCCGAAACATTAAAACCTTCAGGTGGAAATCCGGCAATTATTCCGGGAATGGGAATTGCAAAAAGATTTAAAACAGATGCTTACGATTTTCCTTTGGCGGAAGCTAATATTACCTATGCACCAAGCAAGATTTTTGATTTTCAGTTAGGTTACGGAAGAAATTTTATTGGTGACGGATATCGTTCTTTACTTGAAAGTGACGGCGCAAGTCCTTATCCTTATTTTAAAATTAATACCACTTTCTGGAAAATAAAATACACCAACACTTATATGTGGCTTAAGGATGTTCGTCCGGATGTAACTTTAGATAAAACCTATGCTACAAAATTCATGGCGAACCATTATTTAAGTTGGAATGTTTCGAACAAATTAAATTTAGGATTTTTTGAATCAGTAGTTTGGACAGATACTAATAATAGAGGTTTTGATGTTAATTTTGTGAATCCAATTATTTTTTACCGTTCTGTAGAGTTTTCGTCATCCTCCAGAAGTGGAAATGCACTTTTAGGAATGTCTTCTAAATACAAATGGAACAACAATGTTAACTTATATGCTCAGTTTTTGCTCGATGAATTTTCAATAAGTGATATGGGAGCCGGCGAGAATAGCTGGAAAAATAAATTTGGATATCAGCTTGGAGCAAAATATTTTAATGCTTTTAAAATTAAAGATTTATTGTTGCAGGTAGAATATAATCATGTGCGTCCATATGTGTATTCTCATAGTGCTATTATTACCAATTATGGGCATAATAATCAAAGCATGGGACATCAATGGGGTGGAAATTTTGAAGAACTTGTTGCAATTGGACGTTATCATAAAGGACGTTATTATGCTGATGCCAAATTTACAATTGGTAAACGAGGTTTGGACTTTGATACTGCTGAAGACAGTTATAACTACGGAGGAAATATTTATAAAAGTTACGATGTAGATCGCCCGTATGATACAGATGTAAAAGTAGGACAGGGAAATAAAACCAATATTTTTATCGCAGATATTCAGGGAGGTTATTTGATAAACCCAATGACGAATTTGAAATTTTTTGGAAGTTTTCTTTATAGAAATTTTGATCCAACACAGGAAACAGCAACTACTTTTAAACAAAGTACAACCTGGTTCACTATCGGATTGCGTTCAGATATTTTTAATTGGTATTTTGATTACTAGGGTTTTTAATAAGATTTTTCGAAATAATAGTGTTAAAGATTTGCAAGACCTTATTTTGTAAAGGTTTTAATGAAAAAAATCTAATTTTATAGGTCAGTATTCTACAATCTAATTTGTACATTTGCACCACTAAAAAAAACATACAAATAATTACCGTATTGAACGCTACTAAAAATACATTTTCAATAAAATCAATATTTAATGATTTCAAAGAGATTACAAAAGCCGGTTTAGCGATCAGTGTATTGTTTTCTTCCATTGCAGGTTATTTATTGGGTGTTAATGATGAGCATCCTTTTAAATGGAGTGTTTTAGCGGTTTTAATGGTTGGTGGATATTGTATGGTTGGGGCTTCAAATGCTTTTAATCAGGTAATTGAAAAAGATATCGATTTATTGATGGATCGAACTAAAAATCGTCCGGTTCCTTCAGGGCGAATGTCTCCAAAAATGGCTTTGTTTGTGGCAATTTTGCTGACAATTATTGGCATTACATTGTTGTATACAATCAATGCAAAATCAGCAATGTTCGCTGCGATCTCAATATTTTTATACACAAGCATATATACACCTTTAAAAACTGTAACTTCGTTATCGGTTTTTGTTGGTGCTTTTCCAGGCGCAATTCCGTTTATGTTAGGTTGGGTTGCAGCAACAGGAGAATTTGGTATCGAAGCAGGAACACTTTTTTTAATTCAGTTTTTCTGGCAGTTTCCTCATTTTTGGGCCATTGGATGGTTTTTATATGAAGATTACGCAAAAGCTGGAATATTTATGCTTCCAACAGGAAAAAAAGACAGAAAGACGGCTTTGCAGATTATTTTATATACAGTTTGGCTTATTATAGCATCGTTGCTGCCATGTTTAGGATTTACGGGGCAATTGTTTATTACGCCCATTGCAGCAATTATAGTGTTTTTATTAGGCTTATGGATGTTGTTTTATGCGGTACGTTTGTATCAGTTAAGAACGGCAAAAGCAGCTCGAACATTAATGCTGGTAAGCGTTTCGTATATTTCGTTACTGCAAATAGTATTTATAGTAGATAAATTTTTAAGATAGTTATGGAAATTACATTAACAAAAACAGACTCAGCAGGTGAGGAGCAAGTAAGAAAATCAAAATCGGCAAAACTGATTTTGTTGTTCGCAATGGTAAGTATGACCATGATGTTTGCCGGACTTACAAGTGCGTTTGTAGTAAGTAAATCAAGAGCAGATTGGTTGAAGAATTTCGAATTGCCAACTGCGTTTTATTACAGTACAATAGTAATTATTGGTTGCAGTGTGACTTTTTATCTGGCGAAAAAAGCCATTCAAAAAGACAATAGAAGCGCAACTACGGCATTACTTTTAGGAACATTAGCTTTAGGGATTTTATTTGTAGTTTTACAATTTGCAGGTTTTGGGCAAATCGTAGAAAGCGGTTATTATTTTACAGGAGAAGGTAGTTCAATTACTACAACTTTTTTGTATGTTGTTACCGTTACACACTTATTACACCTGGCTGGAGGTTTGATTTCACTTTTAATTATAATTTATAATCATTTTAAACAAAAATACAATTCGACTCAAACTCTTGGTATAGAACTAGGTGCGATGTATTGGCATTTTTTAGATTTATTATGGGTATATTTATTTTTATTTTTATATTTCTTTAAATAAGAAAAAAACGTAAATTTGGGAACTTTTTAACGAATATCTTTTATGGAAGCGACAGTTACAACTGCAAATAACGAAGAAAAAACTTGGGGAGGTGGCAATCAGCCATTAGGAGCAAGTTATGGTAAAATGATGATGTGGTTTTTTATCGTATCAGATGCCTTGACATTCTCTGGATTCCTGGCGGCTTATGGTTTTTCTAGATTTAAATTTATTGAAACCTGGCCTTTGGCTGATGAAGTGTTTACTCACTTTCCATTTATGCATGGTAATCCGCAACCAATGCTATATGTGGCCTTAATGACTTTTATTTTAATTTTCTCATCTGTAACAATGGTTTTGGCTGTTGATGCAGGTCACCATTTGAAAAAAACAAAAGTTGCAATTTACATGTTCTTAACAATTATTGGAGGTTTTATTTTTGTTGGTTCTCAAGCATGGGAATGGAAAAACTTCATAAAAGGTGAATATGGAGCAGTTGAAACAGTAGGAGGAAGCTTATTGCAGTTTGTTGATAAAGATGGTAAAAGAGTAGCTCTTGAAGAGTTTGCTGTAAAATTACCGGAACAAAGACAAGAACTTACAAGAGCTGACGGTAAATGGTTTATGGAAAGTGCTGAAACAGTACCAACATATTCTGTAGCCGAAATTCAGGCTGGTTTTAAAGCGCATCCTGAATTATTAGTAAGAACAGAAACACTTACTGCCGAAAAGAAAAAAACAGTATTGACAAGAGCGGAATCTGAAAATCGTTTAAGTCAGGCAAAATATGTAGTAGAAGGAGCAAACCTTACCAGAAATGAGTACGGAAGTAAATTATTTGCTGATTTCTTTTTCTTTATTACAGGATTTCACGGATTTCACGTATTTTCTGGAGTTATTATCAATATCATTATTTTCTTTAATGTATTATTGGGAACTTACGAAAAAAGAAGAAGCTACGAAATGGTAGAGAAAGTTGGTTTATACTGGCA
The DNA here is from genome assembly GCF_043722275.1 of Flavobacterium sp. Classification (GTDB taxonomy): domain Bacteria; phylum Bacteroidota; class Bacteroidia; order Flavobacteriales; family Flavobacteriaceae; genus Flavobacterium. The sequence continues at coordinate 25,209 of NZ_JAYSPC010000046.1, forward strand.
CTTTGTCGATTTAGTTTGGGTATTTGTATTTACAGTTTTCTACTTAGTTTAATTTTAAGATTTATCATTATGTCACACGATCACGAATACGTATCAAATACAAAGAGAATCTGGTTTGTTTTTGGATTATTATCACTTGTAACTACTGTTGAAGTTTTTTTAGGTATCTATAAACCGGGATTTTTAGAATTTAATCATTTTTTAGGTTTGAATTTGTTAAACTGGATATTTTATATCCTGACAATATTCAAAGCTTATTATATAGTATGGGCATTTATGCACATGGAAGGTGAAAAAAGCAGCCTTAGATGGTCAGTTGTTTCACCGGTTATTTTCCTGGTTTTATATTTATTGTTTATTCTGTTGACAGAAGGACATTATATTTATGGGGTTTTTAAAGATTCTACTATTAAATGGAATTTTTAACATGATATTAATTCGAAAAGAGGCTCCGTTTAACGGAGCTTTTTTTATTTTTGTACCTCAATAACTTCAGTTAATACAATGAAAAAAAATATAGTTCTCTTTGTACTTTTTGTTTTGCCAATTGTAGCCTATTTGTTTTTTGCTTCAGGTGTAAATAGTTTTACTAAACTTCCCACAATCACTCCTAAAATTGCCGACCTTGGTAATTGGAAATCTCTTAAAGAAGAAAAAGTATCCTTAAATAATAAAATAACAATTCTTGGATTTTCAGGAACTGAGATTTTAAAAAACAGAGGAAATTTTTTTAATCTGAACGAAAAAATTTATCAGCGTTACAATGGATTCAAAGATTTACAATTTGTAGTGATTTGCCCGTTAGGAACTGAAAAAGATGCTCAGAAAATCGAAGAATCTTTAGGTGCTTTTACAGATGTTTCAGGATGGCATTTTGTATTTGCTTCTCCTGAAGAAATTAAAGTGTTTTATGATCAATTGCATTTAAAAGGAAAATTAGATCAGAATCTTGGAACTCCAAATGTTTATATCGTAGATAAAGAACGAAATTTAAGAGGAAGAAAAGATAAAGACGAATACAAGGAAGGTTATAATACTTTTCATCCTTCAGATTTGAGTAACGAAATGCTTGATGATTTTAAAATTATTTTATACGAATATCGTGCAGCTCTAAAAAAGAACCACAACGCAACAAAAGAACTTTAATCTTTATATCATGTTTAAAAATAAATCATATATCGGAATTTCGTTTATTATTTTAATCTTCGGAATTTATGCTGTGCCTAAAATTGTAGACAGAGTCAAAAATGGCGAAGTTGTAAAAGGAAACCGTTTAGATAATGTAGGTTTAAAAACTTCAAAGTCTGATGGAAAGCTAATGACAATAGGTCCGGCTCCTAAATTTGAATTAACAAATCAGGATAATACTAAAGTTTCAAATGAAACGTATAAAGGAAAAGTGTACGTTTTAGAATTTTTCTTTACAACATGTCCGTCCATTTGTCCTAAAATGAATTTGAGTATGTTAGAGATTGAGAAAACTTTTTTTGGTAATCCAAATTTCGGAATCGTTTCTATTACGATAGATCCAAAACATGATACACCACAAGTTTTAAAAGATCATGCTAAATTATTAGGGGTAAAATCGTCTAACTGGAATTTTCTAACAGGCGATAAAGCGACAATTATGGATTTGTCAAACAAAGGTTTCAATCTTTATGCAGGAGAAAATGAAAAAGTAAGCGGTGGTTTTGAACATTCCGGTTTGTTTGCTTTAATTGATAAAGATGGAAATATTCGCTGTAGAAAAGATGATTTCGGAAATCCAAACATCTATTACGACGGATTAGATAAAAAAGGAGTTAGAGATATTCAGGAAGATATTAAAATATTATTAGCAGAATAAAAATGGAAGATCAGTCATTAGAAAAAAAATATAGCAAACTTATTATAGCAGTTTCAGTTATCATTCCGGTTGTAGTAGCTATCTTATTCGGTGTAAAATTAAAAGATTTAGGATTCAATGTAGAACCGCTTTCATTTTTACCTCCTATTTATGCTACAACAAATGGAATTACAGCGGTTGTTTTAGTTTTAGCGGTAATTGCTATTAAAAACGGAAAACAAAAACTTCATGAGCGTTTAATGACTTTTGCCATTGCATTGTCACTTGCGTTTTTAGTAATGTATGTAGCGTATCATATGACTGCCGATTCTACTAAATTTGGTGGTGAAGGTATAATAAGATATGTGTATTTCTTTATTTTAGTAACGCATATATTATTGTCTATTATAATTATTCCGTTAGTATTAATTAGTTACGTCAGAGCGCTTTCACAAAGTTTTGACAGACATAGAAAGATTGCTAAAATAACATTTCCGCTTTGGTTGTACGTTGCGGTTACAGGTGTAATAGTTTATTTAATGATTTCTCCTTATTATGCTTAAATTAGAAAATAGAATAAAGAATAAAGAAAATAGAATGGAAAGTAAAGAGTATAGAATGAAGAATATAGATAACAATGCAGGTAAAACTTTTTCAGGAAAGTTTATCTATATTTTTGTCTCTATTTTCTTTTCTCTTGCAGCAAACGCACAATGCGCTATGTGTCGAGCTGCACTTGCAGGAGATTCGAATGTAAAAAAAGCTGAAGCCGTAAATAACGGAATCGTTTATTTAATGGTAGTTCCGTATTTACTTGTAGCTATAATTGGCGTTCTGATTTACAGAATGTATCAATCTAAAAAGAAAAAAGCAGAATAATTTTATTCTGCTTTTTTTTGTTCTTATTTCAAACCATCAACCGAAACATTGACAGTTCCGTTTATTTTTATAAAAGCAATAATAGCCTGATTGGTCAACTGAATTTTATCAAACTGAATATCTTCCATTTTGCCATTTACAAAAACTCCGGGCATTGGCGAATAATTTTTCAGATAAGTTGCCATGCTTTTTTTGCCTTCTTCTAAATTAGGCTGAATAGAATAGCGACAGCTTTCTTCCATTTTTCTTAATATATAACCTTGACCCAGCCAGCTTGCCGTGCGCATTACTTTGCTTTTTGTATCTAAAACATAATCAAGTTTCTCAAAATAAATTTCTTTTGTTTTAGCATTATATTGTGGGAATCCATCAAGATAAAGAGTTCCGTTTATAGATCCTAAAACATCAAGCGCAATCACCATTTTGCCATCTTTATGCCAGATGGAAACATTTTTCACTGTTATTTTTTTGCTTCCTGATCCAAATTCCTGTCCCGCAAAATTCCTGGTTATAATTTTTGAAGCATCAATATAAGTTGAAATTGCCGCAATATTCGCCGATATTTGGTTTGGGATTTTTGCAACAGGTTTCAGTACAATTTTACTCGCCTTGAATTGAGATTCCGGTTGTTTGCCCACAATCGTTTCCATATTGCATTTCATTCCCATGTCTAATAAAAACAAATCGTTTTTTAGTTTTGCATTCGTTGAATAAACTTCGACAGGAACAATTCTTAGCCAGCTTTCATAGGTATCACTCATTTGAAATGGCGTACAGATTTTTTCTAATGCCGATAAAACATTCGGTTTAAAATCCATAGATTTTTCAATTGCTTCGTCTATTTTCTTTTCTATTTTCGATTTAAAAATAGAAATCGCCGGATTAACTAAATACGTGATTGGCATACTTTTGCCAAATACAATCATTGTTGGGCTTTCGTTCCAGTTTAAAGATTTGAATTCGGTTTTGGTATTTAATTTCCAATTCGTCAGAGTAACTTCACTTGATAAAGTAATTACGCCATTTAAGTTAAATTCTCTCGTGTCATAAAGTTCAACTCCCAATTTTTTAGTGCCAATTCTATATTTAATAGTCGCTTTAAGCGGTAAAATTGTTTTTATTTTTTTATCAGGATTTGCAGGATCGTTCTGAATTTTTATTGGTGCCTGTTTCCAGATTTTCATTTCAATATCATCATCATCAATATTGTTGTCTTCATAAATTAAATCCTTCAGCAAAGAATTGGTTTGATTTTCAATATCGCTAAGTTTTACCGATATAGGCAAGTTGATAAAGGACGGATTTGCATCATAAACTAAGGGACTTGCATCGTCTGGTTCTGGTTTTAAAGTTTCTAATTTTTGAGATGTAGAACAGCTTGTTGCTACCGTAAGTACTGTAAATAAAGAGATAATTGAAAAAAACTTCATCGTTATGATTTTTTTAAGTGATGCAAAATTAAGAAAACAATTATATTATCGTGAAAAAGTGTAACAATTGATAATGAATTGAGTCTTATTGTAATAAGAAAACGCAACTATTAACGTTTTCTTATCATATTTTACTTAATAAAAATGTTATTATTGTTTTAAAATTTAACAATATCATGATCGAAATCAAAGATTTACACAAGTCCTATAAAATGGGAAGTTCTCAATTGCATGTGTTAAAAGGAATTAATTTTAATATTGAAGAAGGCGAGTTAGTGGCGATTATGGGATCATCAGGATCTGGAAAATCGACGCTTTTAAATATTTTAGGAATTCTTGATGAAGCTGATTCTGGTAGTTATATTTTAGACAAAACACCTATTAAAAATCTTAACGAAACGATAGCGTCAAGATATCGAAATAAATTTTTAGGATTTGTATTTCAGTCTTTCAATTTGATAAATTATAAAACTGCGCTGGATAATGTTGCAATGCCTTTGTATTATCAAGGTATTAAGCGAAAAGAACGTTATGATATTGCCATGAAATATTTAGAAAAAGTAGGTTTAGGTTCTCACTCACATCATTTACCAAACGAACTTTCGGGAGGTCAAAAGCAACGTGTTGCAATTGCCCGCGCATTAGCATCAAACCCCAAAGTATTATTGGCAGATGAACCTACGGGAGCATTGGATACAAAAACTTCTTATGAAGTTATGGAACTTATTCAGGGAATTAACGATGAAGGAAAAACAATTTTAATTGTAACTCACGAACCTGATATTGCTGCAATGTGCAAAAGAAATGTGGTCCTTAAAGATGGATTAATTATCGATGATAAAAAAGTAGAACAAGTTAGAGCGTCATCTTATGTTTAATATTGAACGTTGGCAGGAAATATTTGAAGCAATTTCTAAAAATAGACTTAGAACATTTCTTACTGGAATTTCAGTAGCTTCCGGTATATTTATTTTAGTGATTTTACTTGGTGCCGGTAAAGGGCTTCAAAACGGAATTGAAAAACAATTCGAGCGTGATGCAGCAGGAATTATTGAGGTTTGGTCAGGAACGACTACAAAAGAATATAAAGGATTAAATCCAGGAAGACAAATTCAGTACAGAGACGCTGATTATAAGCAGTCTGTACAGAAATTCGATGATAAATTAGATTTGAGAGCATCGACTTATAATTATTGGGGAGCTCCATTTTCATACGGAAAAGAATCAGGAAGTTATCAATATAGAGGAGTTACTCCTGATTATGGCAAAGTTGAAAATTTAACAATAGTTCAGGGGCGATATATAAATAGTAATGATTTAGCTAACAATGAGAAAGTTGCTACTATTGGAATGAAAGTTAAGACCGATTTATTTAAAGATAAAGATGCGCTGGGCAAAGAAATAATAATCAACGGAATCAATTTTAAAGTAGTAGGTGTTTTTACAGATCCCGGAGGAGAAAGAGAAGAAACCAGAGCATATTTGCCTTTGACTACAGTACAAAGAGCTTTTGGTAATGGGGATAAGATTAGTAATTTGTTTTTTACGATGAAAAAAACAAATAATTATGACGAAGCTCTGGCACAATCTGAAAAATTTACTCAAGATTTAAAAGAATTGCTAAAAAGCAGAAACATGGTTGCTCCTGATGATGATGGAGGTGTTGGTGCTTTTAACTCGGTTAAAGAAGCAAAAAAGTATTATGATTTAAATCTTTATATCAGATTGTTTTTTTGGTGGGTTGGTATTTGTACTATTATTGCAGGAGTTGTAGGAGTAAGCAATATCATGCTTATTATAGTAAAGGAAAGAACTAAGGAAATAGGGATCAGAAAAGCTTTGGGCGCATCGCCAATTTCTATTATTTCTATGATACTTCATGAATCTATTTTTATAACCACTATCGCTGGTTTTGTAGGTCTGCTCGCAAGTTTATTATTGCTGGAATTTGTTGGACCAATGATCCAAAGCGAGTATTTCCAGAATCCTTCAGTAGATTTTAGTGTAGCATTAACCACACTGGCATTGCTTGTCTTTGCAGGTGCATTGGCAGGATTTTTTCCAGCATACAGAGCCGCCAAAATAAAACCTATTGTAGCACTTAGAGACGAATAATTATGTTTAAAAAAGATAATTGGGACGAGATTTTACAGGCTTTAACAGCCAACGTTTTTAGAACGGTTCTAACTGCATTTGGAGTGTTTTGGGGGATTTTTATCTTGGTAATATTGCTTGCCGTTGGAAAAGGTCTTGAAAATGGAGTGAAAAAAGGTTTTGACGGAATAGCCACTAATACTATGTTTATGTGGAGCCAGACAACATCAAAAGCATATAAAGGTTTGCCTAAAACCCGCCGTTATGATTTTAGAAATAGTGATGTGACAGCTTTAAAAGCATCTTTTCCGGATTTGTTATATGTTTCCCCAAGAAATCAATTGGGAGATTCTAATAACGGAACCAATAATGTGGTGCATGGTATAAAAACATCTGCTTTTTCTGTTTACGGAGATTATCCTGAGTTGATTAAACAGCAGCCAATGGATATCATAAAAGGACGTTTTGTAAATCAACAAGATATTCAGGAAAGACGAAAAGTAGCAGTGATTGGAAAAGGAGTTATCAGCGAACTTTATGGAAAAGAGGAAGAAGCCGTAGGGAGTTATATAAAAGTGAATGGGATAAATTTTATGGTTGTAGGAATTTATAAATCTAAACAAACCGGTGGAAATGCAGAACAAGAGCAAAAAAACATATTTATACCCTTTACTACTTTTCAGCAAGCTTTTAATTATGGCGATAAAGTAGGATGGATGGCGCTTACGGCAAGAGATGAAGTTTCTATTACAGAGTTAAAACCTCTAATTTTAAATCAGATAAAAGAGCTTCATTTCATTAGCCCGAAGGATGATCGTGCTGTTGGAAATTATGATATGTACGAGCAATTTGGTAAAGTACAAAGTTTGTTTGATATCTTAAATATCATTGCTTATTTTGTAGGATCATTAGTTTTAATTTCTGGTGTAATCGGAATCTCCAATATTATGCTGATTGTAGTTAAAGAACGTACTAAAGAAATCGGAATCCGTAGAGCTTTGGGAGCTACGCCAGGCGCAATTCGAGGTCAAATTTTATCTGAATCTATATTTTTGACTATTATCTCGGGGATGTTTGGAGTTGCTGTAGCAACTGGAGTTATTGCGCTCTTAAATATGTTTTTAGATTCTATGCCACCGGAAAACAATACTATGTTTGCTAACCCAAGCGTAGATTTAAGAGTTGTATTTGTTGCTTTATTAATATTAGTAGGATCAGGTTTGCTGGCAGGATTTATTCCGGCGCAGACCGCAATTAATGTAAAGCCTGTAGATGCTTTACGAACAGAATAAAATTATCAATCAAAAATAATCGATTAAACCAAAACAAAATGAAAAAAGGAGTAACCGTAACCATTTTAATCTTTATTGCTATAGTTTTCTTTGGCGCGCTATATTATTTGTATGCTAAAAATCAAGCATCTCCAATTGTTTTTAAAACTGAAAAAGCAGAGATTAAAACAATCGTAAAAACTACCATTGCAACCGGTAATATTCAACCGGATGAAGAGGTTCTAATCAAACCAAATATTTCAGGAATTATTGAAGAAGTGTATATCAAAGCCGGAGAAAAAATCAAAGCCGGAGATATGATTGCAAAAATTAGAGTTGTAGCTAACGTGTCAAATGTCAGTAACACTCAAAATCAAGTGCAAACGGCTAAAATTGCTCTAGATAATCAGGAAAAGATTTATAAAAGGCAAAAAACCTTATTTGATAAAGATGTAATTTCTGCAAATGATTTTGATGCGGCACAATTAGCTTATACGCAGGCAAAACAAAATTATCAGGCTGCAAGACAAAGTTTAGATATTGTAAAAACAGGAACAACAACATCATTAGGAAGTTATGCCAATACCTTAATTCGTGCAACAGTAACCGGAATGGTTTTAGCGGTTCCTGTAAAAGTAGGAAATCAGGTTATTGAAAGTAATAACTTTAATGAAGGAACTACAATTGCAAGTGTTGCCGATGTGGGTAGAATGATTTTTATTGGAAAAATTGACGAATCGGAAGTCGGTAAAATCAAAGAAAAAATGCCTATCGAAATTACAGTTGGAGCAATTGAAAATAAAAAATTCGACGCAGTGTTGACTGATATCGCACCAAAAGGAGTTGTTGAAAATGGCGCAATTCAGTTTGAAATTAAAGCAAGATTAGAAAACAGGGATGCCACTTTTATCAGAGCTGGATTAAGTGCAAATGCTTCAATTATTTTAGAGAAAGCAGAAAAAACACTGGCAATCAAAGAATCGTTAGTTCAATTTGACAAAAAAACTCAAAAACCTTACGTTGAAGTTGAAACAACTCTGCAAAAATTTGAAAGAAGAGATTTAGTACTTGGAGTTAGTGACGGAATCTATGTTCAGGTAAAAAGCGGAATTAAAGCTACAGATAAAATTAAAATCTGGAATCAGGGCTTAATTAGTGAAGAAGAGAAAAAATAATTTGAAAGTAGAAAAGAGTTTTTGGTTTTAAAAATGTTAAATTTGCGTAGTCCTTTTGCTATGCTTTCATTCAAAATATATGAAAATAAATAAATATAATAGTCTTGTTTTTGCCATTTTATTTGGGTTTGGTCTATCGGCTCAGGCACAATCACAAACACAATCAAAACAATGGACATTAGAAGAGTGTGTTCGTTATGCATTAGACAATAACATCACAATAAAACTATCAGAGTTAGATGTTAAAAATGCTGCAATTGATAAAAAAGGTGCGTTAGGTAACTTCTTGCCTTCTGTTAATGCAAATGCTTCACACTCCTGGAACGTTGGTTTAAACCAAAATATTACAACAGGTTTACTGGAAAATCAAACAACGCAATATTCATCTGTAGGTGCTTCTGTTGGAGTTGATATTTATAAAGGTTTACAAAACCAGAATACACTTCGCAGAACTAAACTTTCGATTGTCGCATCACAATATCAATTATTAAAAATGCAGGAAGATATTTCATTAAATGTTGCCAATGCATTTTTGGAAATTCTTTTTAATAAAGAAAATTTAAAGGTAAAAAAAGAGCAATTGTCTATTGATCAAAAGCGTTTGGCACGTTCTGAAGAAATGGTAAATGCCGGAACAATTCCGCGTGGTGATTTGTATGATTTAAAAGCAACAGCTGCAACAGATCAACAAGCTATTATTGTTGCTGAAAATACTTTGCTGATCTCAAAATTGAGTCTGGCGCAACTTTTACAATTAAAGGAATTTGCAGATTTTGATGTAATTGATGATACAAATGCTAAGGATGAAAATAATATCCTGGCACAGACTCCATTTGATATTTATAATAAGGCTAAAGAAATTAGAACAGAATTAAAGCTGGCTCAAACTAATCTTGAAATAGCAGAAAAGAATGTTGTTATTGCAAGAGGAGCTTATCAGCCAACTTTAAGTGCTTTTTATAATTTTAATACCAGAGCAAGTTATTCAGATATTGTAACAGGAACTACTTTAAATACTGTAAATCCAGCATCTCAGATAGGTTATGTTCAGGGAACAAATCAGCCGGTTTTGCGTGATAATTATTCATCTGTTTTAGGAAGCGCAGCGCCAATTTTTGATCAGTTTAATGATAACAAAGGTCAATCTTTTGGATTTCAGCTTTCTGTACCTATTTTTAATGGTTTTTCAGTTCGGAATAATGTAGAAAGAAGTAAAGTAACTTTAGAGAAATCTAAAATAGATTTAGAACAAAAAAGTTTAGATTTGCAACGTAACGTTTATACAGCTTTTACAGATGCTAAAGGAGCTTTAAATGCGTATGAATCCTCTACAGTGACATTAGAGGCAAGACAGCAGGCTTACAATTATGCTAAAGAAAAGTACGATGTAGGATTGATGAATTCATTTGATTTTACACAGGCACAAACATTGTTAACCAATGCACAGTCAGACGTTATCAGAACAAAATATGATTACATTTTTAAAATAAAAATACTTGAATTCTACTTTGGAATTCCGATTATTCCAATTATCACAAAATAATTTATTATGTCAAAAAAAACAATTTATTTCTTATTAGGCGGTGCAGTAATTCTTATTGTAGCTTTAATAGCTCTTTCAAAAGCGGGAGTAATAGGAAATAAGGATGAAGGAAAAGAAGTAGAAGTTTCAAAAGTAATTGCTTCAACAATAATAGAAACAGTTTCTGCAACAGGTAAAATTCAGCCGGAAATTGAGGTAAAACTTTCATCAATGGTTTCAGGTGAAATTATCGCTTTAAATGTTAAAGAAGGTCAGGTTGTAAAAAAAGGAGATTTATTGGTAAAAATAAATCCTGATTTATATACTTCAGGATTGGACAGATCTGTTGCAAATTTATCCGGAACAAAGGCAAGTTTGACACAATCTGAAGCAAATTTTAAAGAAGCAAAAGCAAGTTATGAGCGTAATAAAACGCTATATGACAAAGGAGTAATATCAAAGTCAGATTGGGATAAGTCGATTGCAACTTTTGAAGTGGCAAAAGCGACTAAACAAAGCTCTTATTATAATGTTCAAAGCGCATCTGCATCTGTAACAGAAGCAAAAGATAATTTAGGACGTACATTAATTTACGCTCCGGCTGGCGGAACAATTTCGGTTTTAAATGTTGAATTGGGCGAACGAGTTTTAGGAACGCAGCAAATGGCCGGAACAGAACTTTTAAGAGTTGCGAACCTGAACAATATGGAAGTTGAAGTTGATGTAAACGAAAATGATATTGTTAAAGTAAAAATTGGAGACGAAGCAAATGTTGAAGTTGATGCTTATTTAAAAAAGAAGTTTAAAGGTACTGTAACCAGTATTTCGAATTCGGCAAGTACAACATTAACATCAGATCAGGTAACTAATTTTAAAGTTAAAGTGCGTATTTTAAAAGAATCATATCAGGACTTATTACAAGGTCAGCCAAGTACTTATTCTCCTTTTAGACCAGGAATGACAGCAACAGTTGATATTATGACAAGAACTAAAAATAATGTTTTGGCAGTGCCAATTAGTTCTGTTGTTGTAAAGGCTGATACAACTGCTGTAAAAGATATTAAAGTTGAAGAACCAACTGATGATAAAAAAGCGACACCAAAAAGTGATAAAAAATTTGAATGTGTTTTTGTAAAAGTAGGTGATAAAGCTAAAATCAGAATCATTAAAACAGGTATTCAGGACGATACAAATATTGAAGTAATGTCAGGATTAAAACCTGGAGATGTGGTGATTACAGGACCTTATACAACAGTATCCAAAGAACTGAATTCCGGCGATAAAGTAAAACTGAAAAAAGCAGATTTACCTAAAAAATAATCTTTATTTAGAATTTATGGTATGTGATGACAGTCTGCAAGATGATAGTTTTTATGCAATCATTAGTGTAGGATTGATTGTAATAATAGCATTCCTTTATTTTGTTCACTATAAAGTATATAAATCACAATATTACAGAGTGAAATATGTTCATTTTTCTACAGGAAAGAAATGTTTAATTTACATCACTTTTTTGATCATAAATTTATGTATTGCTCCTGTATTGATTTTTATATTTGTTCTTCTTTTTGCTCAAATTTTCAATAAAATTTTTTAATAATTTAAATTTAATACTTTGCCATTTATTCTTAATATCGAAACGGCTACAAAAAACTGTTCAGTCTCTATTGCTAAAAATGGAGAAACAATTGTATGTAAAGAAATTGCTGAAGAAGGATATTCACATGCTGAAAAACTGCATGTTTTTATTGAAGAAGCAATTGCCGAAGCAGGAATTTCAGTTCAGGATTTAGCGGCAATTGCGGTAAGTCAGGGACCAGGATCTTACACCGGTTTACGAATAGGAGTTTCGGCAGCAAAAGGATTGTGTTTTGCCTTAAATATTCCTTTAATTGCAATTGATACTTTACAGACTTTAGCATCGCAGGCAAATGTTTCTGACGGAAAAATTATTCCTATGATTGACGCCAGAAGAATGGAAGTTTACAGCGAAGTTTTTAATGCTCGTTTAGAAATTGAAAGAGGTATTGAAGCAGAAGTTATTACCGAAGAATCTTTTTCAGGATATACAGATACTATATATTTTGTTGGTGATTGTACTGAGAAATGCAAACCGGTTTTAACTAAAACAAACTTTGTATTTTTAGAAGAAATCAAATATCCTTCAGCAGCGGCAATGAGCAAAATCAGTTATGATAAATATCAAAAAAGCGACACTGTAGATGTCGCTTATTTTGAACCATATTATTTAAAAGATTTCATGATGGGACCTCCATCAAAAAAGCAATAAAATATTTTATTTCTGAATGGTATAAGGCTGAATTGAAATTCCTGCTTCATCAAGTGCTAACTTGCAATTCTCGAGAGTTTCAGAGAAAACAGATCCGTAATTTGCATTTTTTGCCCAAGGGCGAACTGCAAAATCTATAGAACTTGCTGATAAATTTTTTACAAAAACTTCCGGTGCCGGAGTTTTAAGCACTTTTGGATTTTTAACTAAAACGTCTAGAAGAATCTCTTTTGCTTTTTTGATATCTGAATCATAAGAAATTGAAAAGGTCAAATCAGCTTTTCTTTCTCCCTGCATCGAATAATTAATAATCGTTCCGTTTGACAAAGCGCCATTTGGTACAAAAACAGTCTGATTGTTTCCGGTAAGCATTTTAGTCACAAAAATTTGAATTTCGACAACTGTTGCAATAACTCCTTGCGCCTCGATTGTATCGCCAACTTTAAAAGGCTTGAAAACGATAATCAACATACCGCCCGCAAAATTTGATAGAGAACCTTGCAATGATAAACCCACCGCAAGTCCCATTGCTCCTAAAATGGCAACAAATGACGAAGTTTCGATTCCTAGTTTTGAAATAAAAGTTACAAAAAGCAAAATTCTAAGAGCCCAAATTAAAATGTCCGAAAGGAATTTTGTCAATGTAGGATCTAAATTTCTTTGAACCATTACTTTTGTAATAATTCTGTTTATCAATCTGATGGCATATATTCCAACAAATAAAATAATAAAAGCGGAAATTAATTTTGGGGCATAATCAACTAATACGTCAATAAATTTTGTGACGTAATTACTAAGTTGGTCTGGATTCATGTTCATGTTTTTTCGAATAAAAAAACCTTCTCAAAGGAGAAGGCGTATTAGTGGTGCAAATATAGATATATTTTATTTTTATTAGAAAGAATGTGTCTTATTCCTTAGGCGGAATCGTATCTATAATTTCGTCAGTAGCAGTTTCGGTTTTTTCACCATTAACAACTATATCTTCAGGAACAATAGTTGTAGTTGCGCTTGAAGTTTCAGTTGTTTTTTCTTTTACAGAATCAATTACATCACTTAATGATTCTGAAGCTTTCTCGACATATTCACTAACGATATCTTTTGCTTTATGGGCATATTCTACCGCACTTTCAAGTATTGGTTCTGAAGCTTCTTTTACTTTTTCGATAGTTTCCTCAGCAAAAGTTTCTGCTTTATCGATGTAAGGAGCAGCAGCTTCTTTAGCTTGTTCAAACTTAACTTCGGCTTCAGTTGCCAAATTTGTTGTAGAATCTTTGGCTGAGCCAAATAAATTCTTGAAAAATGAAGATACTCCCATGGTTATATATTATTAGTTTAGAATACAATATTAAACTATTTTTATGCCATTACGGGATAATAATTTATTGAAAATTAAGGAGATATGAATTCAATAAAAAAGCGCCTCATTTGAGACGCTTTCCGTATTTATTTAAATAAAATATTATGCATTTATTGCTTCTACTTTAATCGCTTCGTCGTTCAACATGCTTTTAAGCATATTTTCGATTCCGCTTTTTAAAGTAAATGTAGATGAAGGACAACCGCTGCACGCTCCTTGCAAAATTACTTTTACAGTTTTGTCATTTTCATTATAAGAATCAAAAGCAATATTTCCACCATCAGCCGCAACTGCCGGTTTCACATATTCTTCCAGGATATTAATGATTTGTTGTGAAGTAACATCTAATTTATCAAAAGCTTCATCTTTAGTTACGTCATTTTTTGTAGCAACTTCAATTAAAGTTTCATCTAAAACAGTTCCTCCATTTTCGATATATTGTTTGATAAATGATCTTACTTCTAAAGTGATTTCATCCCATTCGTTAATATCATATTTAGTTACCGAAATGTAGTTTTCATCAATAAAAACCTCTTTTACATAAGGAAATTTAAACAATTCCTTAGCCAATGGAGAAGAAGCAGTCTGATCAATATTTTTATATTCAACAGCGTTTTTAGTCAACATTCTGCTTACAACAAATTTTAAAGCAGCTGGATTTGGAGTTGTTTCTCCATAAACCGTGACAGGTTGTTTTTTTGGCTGATTTTCATCGATTTTTATAATAACGCCACCTTTGTCTACATAGGATTCAATTTGCTCAGCAACAGCATCTTTTACATCATCCCATTCTACAATACTGTATCTTTCGATTGCAATAAAGTTTCCTGAAATGTAAACTGTTTTTACAAACGGTAGATAAAATAATTGTTGCGCTAAAGGCGATGCTTGTGCTTCATCGATATTTTTAAATTCAAAATTTTGAGTTTTTGTAATGAAATCTTCAAACTCAAACTTCAGGATAGTTGGATTTTGAGTTTCTTTTATAGTGATTTTTGTCATGAGTGTAAATTTTCACAAATTTAGTAAAGTTATTTTCTACTATTACCTATATTTGGTTTTTTAATAAAATAATTAAGAGTCTTTTCAATTTGTTCGGAAAAGTCTTTAGTTTATACATACAAAATTTCCTTTATGGAACTGAAAATCAAGGTTTTGTTTATTTTTTTTATGGTGTCTTTTTGTTCTTATTCTCAAGAAGGAATTCCGGTTTATTCTGATTATTTATCAGATAATTATTACTTAATACACCCTTCAATGGCGGGTGCGGCTAATTGTGCTAAAATTAGATTAACTGCCAGAAAGCAATGGTTTGGCCAGGAAGACGCGCCAACACTTCAAACCTTAACTTTTAACGGGAAAATTGGCGAGCGTTCAGGAGCAGGAATTATCATTTTTAATGATAAAAATGGTTACCATTCTCAAAAAGGAGTAAAGCTTACTTATGCACATCATATTATGTTTTCCAGAGATGAACTTGATTTAAATCAGCTTTCGTTTGGTATAAGCGGAGGAGTAATTCAAAGTCAGTTAGATGAAACCCAATTTGGCGGATCTTTTGATCCAATTGTTTTTGGTCAGATTCAAAAAGATTCCTATTTTAATATGGATATTGGAGCATCTTATAATTATCTTGATTTTTATGCTCACGCAACAGTTCAGGGAGTTCTTGAAACCAGACGGGAATTGTACACCGATTATGAAAGTGATAATATTAGAAAGTTTTTATTAAGTGCAGGTTATGTTTTTGGAAAAAGAAATGATATAACCTGGGAACCTTCCATTTTATTTCAGTTGTTTGATAAAACAAAACAGAAATCAATCGATTTAAACATTAAAGCCTATAAGAGTATGGATTTTGGAAGTTTATGGGCTGCTTTATCTTACCGAAGAAGTTTTGATGGTGCACAATACAGCACTACAAGTGGAGTAGCGGCACAAAAACTGCAATATATTACACCAATAATAGGTTTGAATTATAATAATTTTATGTTTGCTTATACATACTCACAAGTTACAGGCGCTGTAAAATTTGACACAGGAGGATACCATCAAATTACTTTAGGTATCAATTTATTTTGTAAAAAGGAACGTTACGACTGTAATTGTCCCGCTATTAATTAAATTTTTTATTATGCTGATTAAATCTGTAAACGGAAAAACACCTTCTATTCCAGAGGATTGTTATGTTGCCGAAAATGCTACTATTGTTGGCGATGTTACTTTTGGAGATTCTTGCAGTGTTTGGTTTAATGCTGTAATTCGTGGTGATGTAAACTTTATTACAATTGGGAATAAAGTAAATATTCAGGACGGAGCAATTATTCATTGTACGTATCAAAAACACCCAACAATTATAGGAAACAATGTTTCAATAGGACACAATGCAATTGTACACGGATGCAAAATTCATGATAACGTTTTGATAGGAATGGGCGCTATTGTAATGGATAATTGTGTGATAGAAAGCAATTCGATCATTGCAGCCGGAGCTGTTGTAACACAAAATACAGTTGTGGCTTCGGGAACTATTTACGCCGGTGTTCCTGCAAAAAAAGTAAAAGACATTGATCAATCTGATTTTGCTGGTGAAATTGAACGTATTTCAAACAATTATGTAATGTATTCAGGTTGGTTCAAAGAGGAATAAAAGTAATAAATTCTAAAAAATAAATTCCAAATTCCAATAGATTGTGATGCAATTGGAATTTGGAATTTCTATTTTTTGAATTTTAAAATTACAAGTTGATTCTTTCGAAAAAAGAATTTTTATAACTTTCGCTTATAGGAATTCGTTTGTCGCTAATCAAAACTTTATTTTTTTGTATCGATTTTACATGTTTTATATTAATAATATAAGATCTGTGAATTCGGGAAAAGCCTTTGCTTGAAAGTAAATTTTCGAGTTTTATTAAACTGATTAAAGTAAGCGTGAATTTATTATCTGTTGTGTAAATTTTGACGTAATCTTTTAAACCTTCGATAAATAGAATATCTGCAAAATTCATTTTTACGTTTTCATATTCTGCTCTAACAAACATAAAATCCTGTTCTAGTTCTGGTGCTGTTGTACTCTCAGAAATCGCCTGAACATTTACAGCCGGATTTAAAACCTGCTGCGCTCTGACAACCGATTTTAAAAAACGATGAAACGGAATGGGTTTTACTAAATAATCTACTGCGCCAAGATTAAAACCTTCAACGGCATAATCAGAATAAGCAGTTGTAAAAATGACTAAAGGCTTTTTTTCGATTGTATTTAAAAAATCAATTCCTGAAAAATGTGGCATTTGAATGTCCAGAAAAATCAAATCCACATTGTTTTGATTGATAAATGAAACAGCATCAATAGCATTATTAAAAGTACTGATGAGTTCAAGTGAATCAACTTTTCCAACAAAATCTTCTAATAATTCAACCGCTAAAGGCTCATCGTCTATAATTACGCATTTCATTTGTTGAAGTTTAAATTAGTAAATTTGTTTTGGCACGCAAAAGTAGTTTTAAACCAGCGATTTAAGTTTTAAAATTATCATAAAATACGGGTTTAACTTTATGTATAATTAATTCTAACATATAGAAACATTCTAAAAAAGGCGTTCCACTTATAATACACAAAGCGGGTTATATTCAGGAAATGTATTTCTTTTTTACTTTCTGTTACTCTATAATCAATGTGTTAAATATTTTTTTCAACACTTAATTTATAAATTATCCTTTTACGTTAATCGTTTTGCTTAATGTGTAACCATCTGTAAGATTACCAGTTAAAGTTGCTAATTCATCTGATAAACTATCAGAGAAAACATTGTCTTTTGTGTTTAATGTATCGGCTTGACCGTGAGCAGCATAATTTGTACTTGAATAAACGGTACTTGTAACAGTTTCAGGAAAAGCGATTTGTGTCGCCAATAATGATGAACCACTCGTGCTTAAAACTTCAACATGAACATGTGGCGCTCTGCCTTGATACCAACCCGGAAATATGGAAATAAACGAAACTTCACCTTTTGAATTTGTAGTTTGTCTTCCTCTTAAAAAATGAACCGAAGTATAATCAGTTTGTTGCATAGATGTTCCGCCGTATTCAGAATAATTCCCGTCTTTATCACAATGCCAGACATCAACTAAAACGCCTGCTAATGGCAAACAATTATTGTTTGTGTTTTCGATAACTAAATTAATAAGCAACGCAACTCCAATGCGGTCAGATTTTATATTTTCTAAAACTAACTGACTTGGCGTTTTGATAGGAAAGGGACCTTTTGTTTCGGCAGGAGTAACGGTACAACTTCCATCTTCAGAGGCATTTGTGACAGAATCATCATTGTCACTTTTTGAACAGGATTCTAATAATTTAGAAGCGGTTGCTAATGAAGCAATTCCTAAAATCCCATTTCGAATGAATTTTTTTCTGTCCATAATCATTTACTATTTAATTAAATTGCGGTTTGAATTTTGTCTAATTCTAAGTTCAAATGCACACGATAATATTGATTGTCTTCTGTTATTGTAAGTTTGTGTGCGTTTGGATAAAGCAAATCCAGTCGGCTTTGAATGTTTACAAGTCCAATTCCTGAATTTTCAGGATCCTTAACATAATTTTCAATTGTATTTTCTATCCAGAAATCGAGACTGTTTTCCAGAATAAAAATCTTGATTTTTACATGCGCAGCACCTTTATAATCGGTTCCATACTTAAAGCCATTCTCAACAAATGAAATCAAAAGTAAAGGCTCAATAAACTTGTTTCGGGTATCACCGTGAACATTGATAACAATATCCTCGATATTATTCAGCCTCAGTTTTTGCAGGTCAATATAATTCTGAATGTAATTAATCTCTTTTTCTAAAGCCACCGTTTTATTATCAGTTTCATACAGCATATAGCGCATTAATTCTGACAATGTTACGATGGCATCAGGGACCAAATCAGATTTTTTATGTGCCAAAGAATAAATACTGTTTAGGGAATTGAATAAAAAATGCGGATTGGTTTGTTTGCGCAAATAAATCAATTCAGTATTTGTTCGGTGCGTTTCGGCAATTAACTTGTTTTGTTGATTGTTGTAAAATTCAGTAAGTGTTCTGATAATTGCACTTATTGTAATAATTAAAATATAAAAAAACGAAGGTCCAATTTTAAAAAACAAAGGTTGTCTCGTTGCCATTACGGCTGGTGTTCTTCCTTTGTACATTAATTTAAAGTCTTCGGGCGGTGGCATATTTCGAAGTCTCAAATGTCTTACTTCTGAGAAATCAGGAATAAAATAATTGATCCTGATAATCATAAAAAGCAATATAAGCGAAAACACAAACACAAAATAAAGCCAGTATTTTTTTTCTAAAAGCAAAGCAGGAACCAAATAAAAATAGTTCAGATAAAACAAAATAATTCCTGTTGTCCATTGTACATAAAAATCATTGTTGATTCTAAACGGACTTTCATAAAACTGAATTAATGAAGTCAGGACAAAGAAAACCCATATGATGCAATGGAACAAAATTTTATTTGAACTGGTATTTCTGATGGTATCTATTTTCATTTATAATTTTATTTTTAATAAAATTAAATCATTTTTGGTTACCGTTGGCGATATGTTTTGATTCAGTTTTTTCACTACTAAATCAGCTACTTTTAGAGCATCACCTTCTGTTGTAAAACTTTTAGTGTTGCTTATTACCGGAATAATAGACTGCCTGATAATGATTTTATTTTTTAAAGTGATCGAATATCCATAACCTGACGTAGTTCTAAAGGATTCGGTTTTAAAAGTTTTTTCATTTTTGACACAAGCAGTAAATTGTACAACCAGTAAAATAAACATTAAATTTTTCCGGATTTTACTCCGGAAAAATTGTTTTTTTGTATTAATTATCGTCGTCACTTTGTGCGTCTAAAGGTTTAAATTCCCAGGCATCATCAAAGTAAGTAGAACCGACTCTTCCTAACATATAAAAACCGCGGTTATTGATAGCAAATCCTACAGCATCTGTTCTGCTGGCTCCTTCCATTGGAGTTCTTTCTGTCCAAAGATCAGTTGAAGGGTTATATTCCCAGATTGTTTTGATACTTTCTCCACCCACAACATAACCTAATCCGTTCATGGAAAAAGCAGAAGCATTTGAACGAACAATCGCATAATCATCATTGTATGAATCATCATCATCGGTATCTTTATCAATATCACGTTTTCTTGTCCATACATCTGTCGCAGGATCAAATTCCCAAAAATCTTCCTGATAAACTCCGTTGTTAATTCCAGTTCCAAAATATACTTTATCAGCAATTACAAAAGCAGTAGCATTACGTCTTTTATTTCCGCTAAATCCGTTTACAAGCGTCCATGCATTTGTAACATCATTGTATTGGTAAAAATCTTTAAGATAATTTCCATCATATCCAGTTCCGAAATAAGCTTTTCCACCAGCCTGAAAACCTACTGCAGCATAACGGCCAGTTCCTGCAAAATCAGTTTTTTGCGTCCAGCTATTACTTGTAGGATCATATTGATAAAAGTCTTTTAATTTATTAGTTCCATCATATCCCAAACCAACATATCCTTTATCATTAAGCGTAAAACTAGAAGCGGAACTGCGCCCAACTCCTGAAAAATCTGCTTTTTGTTCCCAATAATCTCCGGTAGAATTGTATGCCCATAAATCTTTTAAATATACATCGCCAGTATAACCTGTTGCTACATAAGCAAAATCACCAATAACAAAACTGGTTGCACTAGATCTGGCAGGTCCATCAAATGCTGATTTTTTAATCCAGTTTCCTACTAGATCATCATCGTTATTATCGTTGCTGCAGCCTATAAAAAAGAGACTCGAAAGCAATGCCGCGAATAATATTCCTTTTTTTAAATTATTCATCATAGTGTATTAAATTTATTTATTGTTTGTATTTGATGCCAATTCCTAAAACATACCCATTGCCGGTATTAAAATCATATACTTTATGATTGTCATTATCGATCAGGTTGTATTTTTTGTCAAAATCATATCCGGCTTTAAAATTTAAAAACCAGTTTTTGTCAACATTTCTTTCGTATTCAAATGCCGACGTCATTTGCGATAAACTAACTTTTGAGGCATTATTATTTAAATTGTTTTGTAGGTCTAAATGATAAAAATTACCATTAAAACTATTGCTTAAACTAAATTGATTCCGACTATTATTAGAGTATGAAATTTTAGAATCCGGAAATCCAATCTGTAACGAACTTTCGTTGTTAATTTTATAGTTCAATGATAAAACAGGCATGAATTTAGGAGAACCAAAAACAGTTGTTCTGGCTACACCAATGTCGATATTCATGTTTGAATTCAATTGCTGTTTAATTTCGAAACTTCCTAAAACTGAGAAATCATCACTATTTAAATCACTTTGAAAATTTACTGTTGGCGTAATTGAAAAATTCAGATTTGTTGTATTTGAGATTGCATGAGAAATTTCAAACTTGTTCTTAATCTGGTTAAATCCATCTAAATTCTCGTATGCATTAAAACTGCCTAAATCATAATTCACTTTCAAATTCGAATATTCTAATGTGTTTGTTATGGTGTTTTTATCGCTTATTTTTTTATTAAATGAAATCCCTATGTTAGTTTCAGTAAAATCAACTTTATCTGTAGGTGCTGTTTTTACATTCATATCTACAGAAAAGTTATCCTGAGCTTTCATGCTGAAAATTGAAATCAGAAAAAACGAACAAATTATAAACCTTATTTTCATTACTTATTTATTGGTTCAAAAGTAGGTGGCTAATGGTTTTAAAAAAAAGAAGATATATGTATGGCACTTTTTGATAGACTAAATCCCCCTTTTTAAGGCTGAATGAACTATTGACTGGTATTAATGCGTTGTAGATGATTTTTTGCTGTTTATAGTATAAAAAGGCGTGACTGTATATGTTATAGTGCAGTCCAGAAGAGTGCATTTTATATTTGTTCAAAAAATAGATTATGCACAAGTTTATATTGATGTTGTTTTTGGCAGTAACCGCAATTTCTTGCGGAACAGATGTAGATGCCGGCGAATTTGTTGTTGGATCTGATTATTTGGCTCTGGGTAATAAAGTCATTTTGATTGACACTGTGACAGTCGATATGTCTACCATAAATTTTGACTCACTTGTTACATCTAATCAAAGCCGAATTTTAATTGGAAATTATGACGATCCACTTTATGGAAAGGTGAAATCAAACAGTTATTTTCAATTGGCATCAGATTCCTATACCTTAAAAAATAGTGGTTCTGATACTGAAACTACTAATTATGTTTTTGATTCTATTTCGATGATTTTAAAATATGATAATTACTATTATGGAGATACAACAAAAGTGCAAACGTTTGATATTCATCGAATAACTCAAAGGGTAAAACCAAATACAGATGATAACAGCTTTTATAATAATTCGGCAGTAAGTTATAGTGATGAAAGTCTCGGTACGATTTCATACAAACCAAGACCGGTTGAAAAAGATTCTATTAATATTAAAATGAGTGATGCATTTGGTGCGGCGCTTTTTCAGAAATTTAAGAAAAGAGAAATTACAGATTTTGATAGTTTCAACGAATATTTAAAAGGACTTGTTCTCGTACCATCTACATCTAATTCTGCAAGTGTAATTGGTTTTCATGTCGCGACAAGTAAAGTCAGGTTGTATTATTCAAAATATCAGGCAGACACTGAGGAAGTTCCTTTTATAATGGATTTTACAATTTTAGATGCAACTAAGCAATTCAATGCTATTTCATCAGATAAAACAGGAACATTACTGGAGAATTTGCCCGTTTCAACCAGTAAATTATCAAGCACATTAACAAACCGACAGGGATTTATTCAGTCCGGTACCGGAGTTGCCTGTAGGATTGATTTCCCGAACATCAAACAGCTCAAATATATTGCTGCTAACGGAGCAATTGTTGATGCACAAATACTGTTGAAACCAGTTGCAAATACGTATTCTGAACAATATCCTTTAGCCGATTCATTAAAAATTTATGTGGTTGATAATTTAAACAGGGTTAGTGGTTCATTAGTGAATTCTGCCGGAACTGCCGTTTATGGTATTTTGAATAAAAAAACAGATGAGTTTAACGAAAATATTGGTTATACGGTTCCAATTGGTGCTTTTTTACAAAAAGAAATGCTAAAACAATCTGATTCTAAATCATCTCTTATTTTAACATTGCCGGGAATTTCTAAAACAGTAAACAGAATTGTTTTGGGAGATCAAAAACATGTGAATAATAAAATACAAATTAAAATTTATTACATCTCCTACTAAATGAAACGTAAAATAATATATTTAAGTTGCTTCATTTTAACGTCGCTAACTTCATTTTCTCAAAGTATTTCAAGTTCTCCGTATTCGTTATACGGCGTAGGTAGTTTATATGATGCTGATTTTGGAATACTACCGTCAATTGGTTCATCAGGAATTGCTTTGCCATCAGATACTTTTATAAATAATCTAAATCCCGCATCATTAGGATATTTACCTCAAAATCATTTTATGTTTGATATTGGAGGAAAATCTATTTCTACCACGTATCAAAGTAGTTTAAGAAGCGAAAGCCGTAATAATTTTCAATTTTCGCATCTTGCTTTTGCTTTTCCCGTAACTAAAAATTCAGGGTTTAGTATAGCTTTACGACCATACTCAAGTTCAGCCTTTAAAATTTCTAATTTAAAATTACCAATAGACAATAGTCAGGATTATTACTATTTAACTGCTACAGGTTCTGGCGGATTGAATAATTTTGATTTTTCGTATGGCTATAAATTTGGAAAAAAATTATCACTTGGAGTTTCAGCAGCTGTGTTATTTGGAAAAACTACTGACAATAGAAATTTCCTGATTATGAATTCAATTACAAGTATTCAGAAAAAAACAAATTATAGTGGCGTAAGAGCAACATTAGGAGCACAATACAAAATTGATTCTACTTTTACTGTTGCAACTACTTTTAAATTGCCATCGCAAATTGGCGCTTCTAAAGTTCAGACTGTTCAAACTGTTACAGATGATGTTGTTACGACCGTAGAATCAAATGTGGTATCAAAAACAGACGATTACTATATGCCTTTAGAAATGGGAATTGGAATTAGTAAACGTTTTAAAAACAACCTGAACATGACGCTGGATTATGAAAAGAGCTTATGGAGCGACAGCAATCAATCTGAATTATATGGAAATTTTGTGAACCAGGATCGTTTTGCACTTGGATTTACCTATAGTACAAAAAAGAATATTCGTAAATATTGGGATAGAATTCAATATGCTACAGGTGTAAACTTTGATACTGGTTATCTTGAAGTTGATGGAAAGCGGGTAAATAATGCAGCAATTTCCATAGGACTTACTTTGCCGATAGAAAATACATATTCTGCTTTGAATATCTCATATTCTTACGGGCAAAGAGGTAGTATTTCAGACAATTTAATCAAAGAGAACTACCATAAAATTTCCCTTAATCTATCTTTGGACGGAATTTGGTTTATCAAACGAAAAATAGATTAGGTTTAAAAATCTTTTTCTATCACTGGATATTTATAATCTAAAATTGATTTTAAAACTTCAGGATTTGAATTCACATAGAATATAGGGTCACTATTTTGAGTGTCTGTAAAACCAACTTTCTCGCGCAAAACGTTTTGGGTTTGACGGGCAACTGCTTCTCCGGAATCAATAATCTGAATGTGTTCCGGCAATATCTTTTTGATTTGCGGAATTAGATATGGATAATGGCTACAACCCAAAACAAGATAATCAATATTAGCATCAATCATGGGCTGTAAATAAGATTCTAATAATTGAGTCATTTCCGCTGAATATAAATTCCCGTCTTCAATAAGCTGAACCAGTCCATGACCCACTTGTTCAATTATTGTAGTGTTTTGAAACATCTCTGCCGTTTTATTAAACAACTCGCTATTTAGAGTTCCTTTTGTGGCTAAAATGCCTATTACCTGTGTTTTCGAATTATTAGCAGCAGGTTTTATTGCAGGCTCAATCCCTATAAACGGAATATCATAATCAGCACGAAGCTCCAGAATGGCATTTGTTGTCGCAGTATTACACGCTACAACAATAAGTTTGCAATTCATTTCAAGTAAAAAATCAACATTCTTTTTGCTTAATGCAACAATCTCTTCTTTGGTTCTCTGACCGTAAGGGGCATTTTTACTATCAGCTAGATATATGGTTTTTTCGTTTGGAAGTAATTCGTGGATTGCGCTCCAGATGGAAGTTCCACCAATGCCGGAATCAAAAACACCTATAGGATTGTTATTCGTCATGATACAAATTTAGTCTTTTTTGCAATAAATCGATATTCCAATTTACCGGAAATATCAGAATATTTTAGTTTTCTAATATGAAACTAATCCAAAAAAAACTGCTTAAAACTTTTAAAGTTTAAGCAGTTCTTGATTTTAAGAAATTCGTTTATTAGAATCCTAAATCTTTTTTTACATCAGCAGTAATGTTTGGACCATCAGCTAATAAAAGAGTAGAACCATCTAATACATATTGGAAACCTTTAGCTTTTCCAACTTTTGAGATAGAAGCTCTTACTTTTTCCATTAATGGTTTAACGATGTCAGTTTCTTTTTGTTGCAATTCTTTTTGAGCGTTGTCTCTATAGTCAACGATTCTTTTTTGCATGTCCTGAACTTCTTTAGAACGTTCTCCGTTTACAGCATCAGTTACAGTTGCAGCTTCACCTTCGTATTTTTTGATTTTTACTTGGTATTCGTCAACCATTTTTTTGTATTCTGCATCGTATGTCCCACTTAATTTTTGTAGTTGATTTTGTGCATCTAGCATTGCAGGCATTTTCGACATAATCTCGCTAACATCAACATGAGCTACCTTAGCTTGTGCGTTCATTGTGTTACTTGCTCCTAAAATAAGTATGGCAGCAATTAGTAAAGTTTTAATTTGTTTCATCATTTTTAAAAATATTAATTAATTATTGGTCGTATTTGCTTTTTGTGGCTCGGCTTCTTTTGCTTTTTTGGCCGCTTCTCGTTCTTCTAAAATTTTCTTTCTTCTGTCTTCTAATTCTTTTTTACGCTGTTCGTAAAGTTTTTGTCTTTCTGCGGCTTTATCAACTGCAGGATCTGTAGTTGTTGCTTCAGTTCCGGTAGCGGCGGGTTTCGCTGTTGCGTCAGCTGGTTTTGCTGTTGCGTCAGTTTTAGTTGCATCTGCTTTAGCTGGTTCAGAAACCGTGCCATTTTTTTTCGCTTCTCTTTCTGCAGCAATTGCCTTTCTTCTGTCGTCGTATTCTTTTTTCTTAGCTTCCTGCTCTAATCGTCTGTCTTCAATTAATTTTTCTCTGGCAGTTCTTTTTTCATCTAACGCTTTTTGTCGGTCTTGCATTGCTGGATTCTCGTCAATAGCATTTTCAACTTTTTCTTTTGCTTCCTGATCTTTTAACTGTTTTTTAGTCAATTGTTCACGTTTGTCAGCTCGGTTTAAAACGCGGATAACCTGATCGCTGATATCAAACTTTTTATTGCTGAAAAGCATTGTCAAATCTGATGATTTATCAAATACAAAATCATAGCTTTTAGCTTCGGCAATATCCTGAACAGCTGTAAAAACCTGATCTTGAATTGGTTTTGCCAATGCAGCTTTTTGATGAATTAAATTTCCTTCAGCTCCAAACTGTTTTTGCTGATAATCCAGCATTTCATTTTCCAGAAATTTAATTTCCGTTTCTCTTTCATCAATAAGTTCTTTGGTAAGTAAAGCTCTTTCGGCTTTAAGACCATCTTTCAGAATATTGATATCCAGTTTTTTTGCTTCTATTTCTTGTTTCCACTTTTGAGCTTTTAGCTCTAATTGTGATTTAGCCTCTTTATAGTCAGAAACATTTTCAAGAATATATTCCATGTCAATGTAACCAATTCTCGTCGTTCTGGTTTGTGCCTGACTTGTATATGCTACAATGAAAGCTGAAAATATAAATAAAAATTGTTTTCTCATAACATTAGTTTATTTCAAAATTTTTAAACAAATGTACTAAAATTTCTACTAAAATTGTTGTCCAATAATAAAGTGAATTTCTTTACCATGCGCTTTAGTTTCTCCAGGTTGAGGATCAAATCCATAACCCCAGTCAATACCTAATAATCCAAATGCCGGCATGAATACACGTAAACCAACACCTGCAGAACGGTTCAGGTCAAATGGGTTGTAATCTTTAAAAGTTGGATATGATGAACCAGCTTCTAAAAACGCCAATGCATAAATAGATGCAGACGATTTCAATGTAATTGGATAACGTAGTTCAGCAGAGAATTTGTTATAAATTGTAGCTCCAATTTGTTCTCCCTTAGCATTTACAGGAGTTAATGAGTTATTTTCATAACCTCTTAACTGTATTGTTTCTCTACCATCCATAGAGTAATTCGCCATACCATCTCCTCCTAAATAGAAACGTTCAAACGGTACAACACCTCTTGATTGGTCATAAGCACCTAAGAAACCAAACTCTGTTAATGTTCTTAAAACTAATTTACCATATAGTTTAGTATACCAGTCTCCTTTAAATTTGATTTTATAGTATTCTAACCAGTTGTATTTCTTTTGATCGACTTTCCCCTGATCCGTATCTGCATTTGCATAATCAGAGCCAACACTTACAACTCCTGGTGTTCCATTTACACTTACGGTTTTTACATAATCTCCAGGATTAAGAGGCTGTCCGTCGATGCCTGAAGTTGCTGTACCTGTATATTGTGACTTATATTCTTTTTGATTTTGTAAATCTCCGTAATTGACACCATTAAATAATGAGTAAGGAGGTGTTACTTTTGCAGAAATACTAAAGTCCGATCCATAAGTTGGAAATATTGGGTTAACTCCTTTATTACTTCTTGAAAGTCCAATTGTATAGGCTAAGTTTCTCGATGCTCCGTTACCAAATGTAAACAAACCTGTATTATAGTTATTCAAATCATAATGCTGGTAACTTACAGATTGTGAAAGAACGAAATAATCATCCGGCACAGTAAGACGTTTTGCTAAACCAACTTGTAATGTCAGGATATTAAAACTTTTGCTTTTATCTACACTTCTTGTAGCATAGTTATTTAGGAATTGTTTACTATAAGATATAGATGAACTAAATTGTACTGGTTTTTTTCCTCCAAACCAAGGTTCTGAGAATGATAAACTATACGTTTGGAAATATGTACTTCCTTGTAAACGAAGCGCTACTTTTTGACCATCTCCCATAGGTAATGGTTTGTAAGATTCCTTGTTGAATAAGTTTTTAGCCGAGAAGTTGTTGAATGATAATCCTAAAGTTCCAATGAAACCTCCACCACCATAACCTCCCTGAAGTTCGACCTGGCTCGATCCTTTTTCTACAACGTGATATTCAATATCAACAGTTCCTGCTGCGGCATCAACATTCTTGAATTTTGGATCGATTGCTTCAGGATCAAAGAATCCTAACTGACCAATTTCACGAATAGTTCTTACCAATTGTTCTTTACTGTATTTTTCACCTGGCTTAGTTCTAAGCTCACGGTAAATAACGTGATCATTCGTTTTATCGTTTCCTACTACAGATATTTTATTGAAATAAGCAATAGGTCCTTCTGTAACTCTAATTTCAAAATCAATAGTATCGTTTACCGTTTTTACCTCTACAGCATTAATGTTAGAAAACAAATAACCATTGTTTTGGTATAAGTTTGTAATATCTTCAGCATCAGGTTTTGTTTTGTCAGCAATACGTTTTTCAAGTAAAACACCATTATAGGTTTCTCCTTTTTTGATTCCTAAATAACGATTTAATAATTGATCTGAGTAAACGGTATTTCCAAGGAATTTAATATTACCAAAGTAGTATTTGTTTCCTTCTTCCATTTTAATTTTGATGGCAAGCATATTTTTCTGTTTATTATAACTAACAGAATCATAAATAATACGTGCATCACGATATCCTTTTTCCTTATACGCGGCAACAACTTTTTCTAAGTCGGTTTTGTATTTTTCAGGAATAAATTTTGAAGATTTAAGAACACGAAAGAAATTCTTTTGCTTCGTGTCTTTCATTGCAGATCTTAATTGATTGCTGCTAAGTTGTTTATTACCAATGAAATCAATACTGCTAATTTTTACTTTATCACCTTTATCTATCCTTACAAGCATATTTACCTGATGTCCGTTTATGGTATCTGGAGTGTTTGTTATTGTTACTTTGGTGTTGTAAAAACCTTCTTTTTTATATTTATTTTCGATATAATTTTTGGTTGTAGTAATTAAGTTTTCGTTTACAATTTTGTTTTTGGTCAAATTGTTATCCTTAATTAATCCTTCGACTTTGCTTTTCTTAATACCAACAAATTTTACTTCGTTTAATTTAGGAAGTTCAACGATATTTAAGTCTAAATAGATACTATCGTTGTCAATTTTATTTACATAAAAAGAGATTTCATCAAAAAGGCCAAGTTTGCCTAATTTTTTGATTGCCCCACTAATTTCTTCGCCTGGTACGGTGATTTCCTGTCCTTTTTGAAGAC
>NZ_JAYSPC010000047.1:0-6240 GCF_043722275.1 Flavobacterium sp.
GGTGATAAAAACGTATTAAAATGTTGGTTGTAAATAAAAAAGTTAAGTTCCTCTGGCATTAGGGTTACAATTGATATATCTTCTTTGCGTACATAAAACTGAAGATGAAAATCACCAATACCCAATAATAAGTCATTATTAAGGAAATTAAAAAATACCCGAAGATTTTTTATACAAAGCCCAATTGAATTGTCATAATGATTGCAATCATGGCCCAGGTAACTGGTAAATTTTAAGTAAAAATTTTTCCAATAATTTTTTTCTATTCTAAGGTCTCGTTTATTTAGTTTAGCTACTGGTTTAAGACGAAGCAGTATTTTTTTATCCGCACAAAACTTTTTCAATAGTTTCTGTAAAGAATCATAGTTTTTAGAAGTGCCATGAGAAACTCTTTTGCCATTTGGCTGTCTTCTTTTACCTTTTTTTGTAGCAGTAATAAATTTTTCAAAAAGAAGAAAAAAATCAAACTCTTTAATAATTTTTTTTTGTAGCATAACGATGTTTTTATGATTTATAGATAATTGAAAATAAACCAAATAATAGCTTTTTTTGGTATACATTTGAGTAAATAGAGTTCTTTGATAGCATTTACTGTATTGCCTTTGAGCAATTTTGGCTATCATCCCGGCGGTATGACCATGCCCGGACGGAAATATAGTAACGGCGGTAGTTATCGTTATGGGTTTAATGGGCAAGAAAAATCTACAGAACTAAACGACAACTTAACTACTGCGGAGTTTTGGGAATATGATAGTAGAATTGGAAGACGCTGGAATGTTGACCCGATAACTAAAGTAGGAGAAAGTCCATACTTGTGCTTTTCAGGAAATCCTATTTACAATAGTGACCCATTAGGAAATGTTTCAAGTGGCCTGAATGACTGGGTTAAAAAGAAAAATTCGAATGGTACTACTTCTTACAAGTGGGATGGTAAGGCAAAAAATCAATCAACTACACCAGCAGGTTACACTTATGTTGGAGCAACTCATAAGTATGCTGCAGGCAACAATGTAGATGTAAATTTATTTTCGAAAGGTGATTGGTTTGCATCCAGTGGTGTAACTGCCTCAAGTGGTTTTAAAGGAGATGCTCCGCCAACACAAGCAGCTCCAAGTGCAACTTCATCAGCTCCATTAAATATTAAACCTGGGCCACAGGCTACTGTTGGGCCTGTAGGGTTTGCTTTTAATAATGATTTTGAAAGAGGAATGATTCAAGATAACATTGCAACAAATGCTTCTGTTATGTTAGTAGCTCCGCAGACTATAGTAGGAAAATTAGTAGTAAATACAGGTGTACAGTTAGCAGTAAACGGTAAGAATGCAGACTTTGCAGATATAGGGATTAATTCATTTAGTCCATATTCTTATGGCAATCAGTGGGCAACTGCATTGGTTGATTGGAAACCTTTATCAGGTGATATGACACCTAAAGTATTTCCTTTTAATAAAGACCCTGCAAACTTTGCATTAGATGTGGGAATCAATCATGTTTTTTATGGGTATGGGGAGTTTCAAAAAAAGGTTGTATCTGGTCAAATATCTGAAAAAACGAAACTGATAATGGGAGCGATTAATACTGCCAACAAAGCGGTTATTAAAAAGACTTTCAATGAAGGGTTTTTCCCGGCAAAAAATGTATCTGAAAGTACCCAGGCTCCTCCATTATTTAATCCGTTACGTTGAGTTTGGCAATAATTTATAGAGCTTAATGTATGGTTACTATTATTAAAAATTCGACAATAAAGAATGGATATTTTAGAGGCAAAAAAAAATAAATCTAAAGCAGGCATAATAGTATATGGAATACTTTCTATAGTGTTTATATGCATGTTATTTTTCTTCTTTTATTTAAAAATTGTTGGTGTGTATGGAGTTGCCATTATTAAAGAAGGCGTAGCAACTTCGGAAGGGATAGATTTTCATTATGATTTTTTTTATGAGGGAGAAAAATATACTGGCGGTTTTACTGGCGGTAAGATGTATGAAGTTGGAAGTAAATATTTTGTTTTATTTTCAAAGAGCAACCCCGAAAAAAATCTGTTGCAATACAATGACCCTGTCCCAGATTGTCTAAAAGACTCAATTAATTCTTATTGGTCAACTTACCCGAAATGCCCAAGCAATTCTTCCACAGTTTCTACTGCACCAAATAAAAAAAGCCTAAACGATAAATACACGGAATACACCAAGGAACTTGAAGCGGGAAATACAGATATAGATTATAAGGAATTTAGAGAAAGTTTTATTGAGAGTACTCAATTTATCGTAGCATCAAAAAAACAGAAAGAAATTGATAGCCTGGGAAAAGAGATGTTCATCAATATAAAAAATTTAAATTATCAGCAAACAATTACAGCAACAAAAAAAATATTAAGTATTGATTATTCAAATATGACGGCTCATAAAATGTTAAGTCAAGCCTATGAAAACGTTGGTGACACTATCAATGCAAAAAGACATAAGGTAATACTGAGTGGACTTTTAAATTCCATCATAAAAAATGGCGATGGCAAAACTTGCAAAACAGCTTGGCCTGTGATTCAAGTAACTGAGGAGGATTTTATTCTTCGAATGTTGGGAGCTAAAATTAACGATATAGAAGTGGGCAATAGAAATGGAATGTGTGATATATTTAAAGCCGAAGTTGATAAAAGATTAATGACTTATTATTTTGAAACGAGTAATATTTTAAAAGGATACAAAAAACTTAATTACTAAGCTGGCACTAAGCAAGGCAGTTCTTACCCAAATGAAACTTATAAATTTTTTGAAGTAATAAATCATGATAGTGTAAATCAAATTTCAGAATTTTATGAGAATGTATATTTAAAAGACACGGTAAATAATAAACATAGAAAGTTTGTTTTCTTTCATCGTAGTGGTTATTCTTCTCCTGATTATACTTTTTGAATATTATGTTGATTATGGGGTGAATTATAAAAAGCATTTATACTATTAACCAACTTAGCCTGTGCCATGCAAACGATAACAAATTAAAGCAAAATCATCACCAATTAAAGCTAGTGGTTTTTTATTTAGAATACGCCTTCATTGTGTTGGCACCCCGTAGCGCAGAAATGAGACGAGAGAAATGCAGCATGGATTTTCTGTGCCTTGCCAGTCGGTACATTTGTGAAGCCTTCAATCCTTAACTTTACAAGAGGAAATAAGTTCTTTGAGCTAAGTAATCATTTAGGAAATGTCCTCGCCACAATCTCCGATAAGAAAATCGGTCATGATGCAGGAAACGGAACTTTTGATTATTATAACGCTGATGTAATCTCCGCTACAGATTATTATCCCGGCGGTATGGACATGCCCGGGCGACAATACAATGCTGCAACTGGCTATCGTTATGGATTCAACGGAAAGGAGAAAGATAACAAAGATGGAATTGTTCAATATGATTATGGATTTAGAATTTATGACCCGAGGTTAGTACGCTTCAAATCTGTTGACCCGTTGACTGGTTCTTACCCTTATTTTACTCCTTACCAATTTGCAAGTAACAATCCAATTGTTAACATTGACTTAGATGGATTGGAAGGTAAATGTGTTATTACTGACCAATATAAAGAAGCATTTATTAAGCAACACAATATTACAAGTGATGCACAAGTTAAGTATGCTATAGGGCAAGGTCAGACCGTTGTTATGAAATTGACTTATGCAACAGGTCCAGATGACCAAGATACGAAGGAGGTTGGTTTAAATGATGGTGGACAGGGAGCATCAATTATGCGATTTGATGCACAGACAAATGGCATTAATGCACAATGGGGTCATTACTATGTTGAACAACCTCCTGCTTTAGTAAAGGTTTCAGGTGAAATTGAGCCAATAACAATTGATCCTCCTACGGTACAGCCCCCGAACATTATACCAAGAAAATCCTCGGATATCGTAAAAAAATCTCCTAATAATGGCGATGAAGTCACAGGTAAAAAGAAGTCGCCACCTAAAATAAATGGACATACAGTAGGTAAAGATCCTGTTACTCTTTCTTTGAGTGTTTCATTTGACCCTAATACTGATAATATTAATAATAAGGGCAGTGTAATGAAACAAGCTAAGGAAATTGTAACAGCCATGAAGGATGATCCTAAGTTGAATGTCTTACTATTGGGAAATGTTTGGCAAGATACACCTGGGCCAGTTAACAATAATCCTAATGCCCCAACCACATTAAATGGCAACCCAACTACCACACAAGGATTGCAAACATCAAGGGCCAAAGCTGTTGCTGATTTATTAATAAAGCAAGGAGTTAACCCAAAACAAGTAAATTTTGGAACTGGAACTGTAAGTAATGATAAAAAGAAAGGATTAAGTACCGATGCCGTAATAAAAAGAAAAGGGTAATGAAATACGATTGACCTTGAGCTAAATAATACTATGGAGGTTGTTTTTTTAAACAGCCTCCATAGTTATTAAAATTACAAGTTATATCTATATGGAGAAAGAGTTAGTAAATCGGCTCGTATTTTTTTATTCCATTGTAATTGATCTTCTATATCTTTTGAAAAATCAGTTTCAAAATCATATTGTTCGCTAATTTTTTTGTAATTTTTTTTTATTTTAGAATATATTGCCTGTGCTTCTTGAAGGGAAAGAGTTTTTTTTAATTTAAGGTTTTGAGAAAATATTTCCCTAAGCTTTCTTGAGTATAGTTCTGCAATGTCAAAATGAATTTGTTCATGGATTAATAAAGAGCTGTCCATTCCTTTTGTTTTTGAGTTGCTTCTATTAAAAAAACAAAATACTTTGACAGCCGTTATCCTTCCTAAATTTTGTTGTGTAATATCATAATCAATAGTTATGCTTGAAATGGCATCAAAATCAGATAAGCTATCAAGAGTTTGTTTAAAGTCCTCAAATTTTAATTTGTAACAAGGCGACCAATAAATGGTATCGGTATTGCTTTTCGTTTGTGCAATTGTTTGAAATGTGCAAAACAAAGAACAGAAAAAAAGTATTGTCTTCATGTAAATATAGATGCAGAAATTTTTATTTAGCATACGCCTTTCTTGTGTTACCATCTCTATGCAGTGCATCAATAGTTTTAGAGAGCATTGTTTTATCATCTTCGTTAAGCGATTGAATAAAGAGAATTTTTTTAGTGATGGAGCTGTCCAGTTCGTACTCGGCGAGCCCGGCCATGTAATCTAAAGACACACCGAGAACCTCTGCCATTTTAGTAGCCACTCCAATAGAAGGTTTTACTTCATTGCGTTCGTTGACGAAATTAAAAATATGGTAACTATATATTAGTTGGGACAAGGGCTAAATATTATTTGCAGTAAGCGTTTGAATTATATCATTAATATTATTGATTCCGTTTGGTAATTGAAACCACATTGGATGTTGAAATACAGATGGGTAACCTTTATCGTCAGGGTTACTATCTTTTTCGTTCCATCGCATTGCAAATCTTCGTGTTTCATCCTCATTCCAAGTGCCTATTGCAATTGAAAAATTGCCTTTGTTATAAATAATTCTTTCAACTGTAAAATTTGCTGGGTTTACATCTTCTGGTCGCATGTTGTTTTATTTTGCGTGAAATGTAAATGTAATAAAAAAGAATGCACAATGACAGCCATTAATTTAGGTAATAAAGGTATTATGCTTTACCAATCAAAGTATAATAAGTGATTCGCGCCGTAGACACATTGGTTAATTCAATTTCAAATTTTTTCTCTACCAGATAATTGCATGTTATTATACCTATAAGCAAATTCAATACAATACCTATGCAGATGTTCTTTTCTAAATCTAAAAATGTTTTTGAGCCTGGTGCAAATCGATCGAAAGACAATAAAAAACCAAATACAGGAAGAGTTATAATTTTTAAAACACGTAAAAAGCAATAGTTTTAATCATGAAAAATATTCATTTTAGATTCGGTATTTTTTTTGTTTTTTGGTTGTAAAGACAATTTAGTTAAGAAGGAAAAAATTGGAAATGGTATTGTAGAGGCTAAGTTTTTGTTTGCCTTTGTTGGTGCGACGAATTCAATAATTATTTGCTAAAACAAACGCTCCGGTTGTGTCTTTTGACCAACCGGCGAACCGTTGTAACCTTGTACTTTAATTACTTTCTTATACTTTTAAAATCATTGTTTGCACAATCCTTAACTTTACAAGAGGAAATAAGTTCTTTGAGCTAAGTAATCATTTAGGAAATGTCCTCGCCACAATCTCCGATAAAAAAATCGGAGTTAGCTCTAACGGTACAAACA
>NZ_JAYSPC010000048.1:0-26771 GCF_043722275.1 Flavobacterium sp.
GAGATAGCAGAGAATAAAGAAAATACGAATTTAAATCAGGTAAAAAATGATTTAGAATTAGATAAATTTTCTAATGTAAATATTGCTGAAAATGTTGCGATAGATTGGGAAACTATAAAGGAAACACAGAAGGGGAATTTCAAAATTTCTGAGATTTCAGCTCATGAAAAAACAGCAAGCATGCTGGAATCTAATGTTTTAGAGAATCATTTAAAATATCAGGTTGTTACAATTGAGTCGGAAGGGCAATTACATTCTTATTTTGTAGAAATCTATACGAATAAAGGGAGTAATGTTTATCCCGAAACAATTACAAAGCTAAATGATTTTACAGGAACATTAAATGTATTTCTTTTAAACGGAGAAAATTTGGGATCAATAGCGATATATAACGGAAAAGCCAGAAATATTTCAGAAAATAATAATCTGAATATTTTGGAAGATAGTATTAATATCTTTTTGACCAAATCTGATGCTGCAAATAAAATGCCCCAGTGCGGAGGAAATTATACGGCAATTATCGATCAAACTACTTCTCGTTTTGATATTTGGTCAGTTGGAAATGAAATTATATTAATTAAATATCTTGGTACTACAACAACAAGGACAACTAGTATTATGCCTTTTCCTTGTGATGGTAATTATAGTAAAGAAGATATAATAAATCAAAGATTAGAATTGTATAATTATAAAAGTGGTTCAGGAGTTGGAGTTCCCACTGCTGAACAAATTGCAAAAGCATTGCAAAAACAAATTGATGCAACTAAGCTTGATCCCTGCCCAAAAGCAGTTTTAGAACAGTTAAAAAATGCTACAAATTTTGATATTGCAGCAATGCTAATAAAACTTGGAGCGGATAAAATATATACATTAACCTTTGTGTCAGAAGTAACTTCAGATTCTAAGCCCGCAGCAACTCAACATATTTCTCCATTTAATTATAAGATTCAAATTAGTACTGATTACACAGGAGCTACAAAACTTTTTAGAGCGGGAAATATGTTGCACGAAATAGGACATGCTTATTTTATGAGTCTAAAAGATGATTATTCAAATTCAAATCCTCCAAATCCTGCTGTATTTAATAATTACCCCGTCCTTTTTCAGGGATATGTGGAAAAAAAGTTTCCAAATAATTACGATGCCCATCATATAGAGATGGCGAATCAATATATTGATGTAATTGCACAAACATTACAAGAATATAATAAAGGTGGGGATCCTAATAATATTATTCCTTATCAAGTATACACAGATTTAGCTTGGGGAGGACTTATTGGTACTCCTGTATTTGAAGAAAAATTTCCTTCAGGATCTTTGGAAAGATTAAGGATTGAGAATAGATACGCATGTGAACAAAGTGGAAATGCTGTTGGATATAGCACAGGGGAATTACAAAATACAGTTGGAAAACCATGTAATTAATTATTATTATGAAAAATTTTAAATATCTCTTTTTGATCGCTTTATATACTAGCTGTTCGGTTACAAAAGACAAGAATGGACCAATAAATGACTATTTGGAATCTCAAAAATTAGGAGATCAGAAAGTAATGATTATTAAGGAAAAAATTAATAACAATGTTACTATTGACATTTTTAAAGGCAAAACATTTTATTATGAGGGAGCAGAAAAAAATGTAAAAGTAGAAGGAATAGAAGAACCATTATATGATAAAAAAAAATGGGAAGAAATGAAATTAAAATATCAAAATAAAATTAATACAGATCGCTGGGTTAAGGGAGATATCTGGAATTCGAAAGATTTCAAAAAGCAAAACATTCTTTTCTTTGAACGTGCTAAATTTCCAAATCCGGGAAAGTATGAAAAGTTTAATTTTGACGATTATTACATTATCTTTTCTTTCTCTGAGCCCATTTATTATGATAAGAAATATGCTGTTTTTACAATACAAAAAACGGATACTTATAGTAAAATTTTAGGGAATACTTCGATATTGGTTTTAGAAAAGAAAAAAGGCAAATGGGTTGTTGTACAAGGAGCAGGAGACGGTATTTATAATTAGATGTATAAATATATATATATATTATTATGAAACACGATTTTTTTAATAAGCTTACTTTTCATGTCGCTTTGTTAAAAGCTCAGGATAAAAAATAAAGTGATATTGTGGTTTATTTAGATTTAAAGGACAAAATTTTAAAAGAGTAATCCATTGATAAAGATACAATGAATGCTCAGTTTAGTATTTATTATAAAAAATATGTGTCAAAACCAATGCAGGAAGTTGTAGATAAGTATGGAGGAACAGACGTTTCAGATTTGATACTTGACCGATATTTTAGAGAGAGATTGATACATAATTATCCTCCTTCTGTACCGGGAGGTAGAGTAAATTTTAATTCAACTTCAAATATTCCGGCTACTAATTAAAAACAAATACCTGGACAGCAGGGAATTGTAATTAATATTAAAATACTATGATTGATAAAGTTTTAAAGAATTTAGTGTATTTATTCTATCCTAAAAACATATGTGCTTTTAGGGAGAAGGATAAATATTTTATTAGTGAAGAGTATAGGAGATTGAATCAAATAATAACTGATTTTGATACTGACTATGGAAAGTCCTTTAGGGCAAATATTCTTAAAGAATTTGAAAATGACAAGACTTTAAAAGATTTTATAGATTTTTCCTTGTTTAATATAGGGGATAGATGTATGACTTTTAACATGAATGTCATCGAAAATAGGCAACTATATACGATATCATTATTTGTAAGTGTGATTGTTCCTTATTATGTAATTAATGTACAAAAAAATATAATTGAGCTATTTTTTTCTGAATCAGAAATTTCTCAATTTGAACGAAAAAATACAGAAACAAGAAAAATAAACGAATTAGTTGAGGATATTGAAACTGTAATTGAGGATAAAATTTTGTATAAAAAATTCCCAAACAAATTACTTAATTCTATTGTTGATGACCTAAGTTTTCAAGACTCAGAATTTGGTTATTTTACAATGTTTAATGCTTTTTTTAATAATGTAAGAATATATGAAAATTAAATTTTTAAGATTTCTAATAATTGGTATGTTGTTATTGTTTTTTTTCTATTTCAAACAATACAATTTCAATTTTTGTATTCATAATACATTTTATATTGTAAGCTATTTTTTCCCCGTTTTATTTTTTATAATAATCGGATGTGTTTATTTCGGAATTAAGTTTTTTAAATTAAGGGCAAAAAGTAGAAAATAATTAATAATGCTGTTAAGAATAGTATTTCTGATTGTATTATAACTAAAAAATCACAATTGTTTCAAGTATCTCGTTTATGTACGCACCTATTTTTGCCTAATTAAATCAGTAAATATTTAATTGAAAAGCCAGAAATATTCAGAAAATATAATCTGAATATTCTGGAACATAGTATTAATAATTTTTTGAGCAAATTTGATTCTGCCAATAAAATGCCTCAGTGCGGAGGAAATTATACTGCAATTATCGATTACAGGAATTAAGAAATATAATTGTCAACGTTTTAAAACATATGATAATACACAATCCGAAGATGTTTATATGGCTTTGTCTTGGATTTGTCTAATTGGTGAAGGAGAGCCAAGCGATGTTAAACGCTTTTTTTAATAACAATATAGTAGTAAGAGAAAATGAGAAATAAATTTTCATAAATTATTAACTTCAACAAAGTTCACTTTTAAACCTGTTCATTTATTTGAACAGGTTTTTTATTGAACCCTAAACTTCTCACGATATTCGATAGGTTTCATTCCCACCATTTTAAAAAACACTTTTCTAAACGCCTTTGGATCATTATAACCTGTTTTCTCAATAATTTCAGAAATTGAAAGTTGAGTTTGCTCCAGATATTTCTTAGAACTTTCAACCCTGATATTCTGCAAATATTCAATTGGCGGAATTCCAGTAACTTGTTTAAACCTTCGTGTCATGTTTCTGGTACTCGTTGGAATATCTTTGGTGATTTCTTCCAGTTTTTCAATTGAATGATACTGACTTTCAATTTTCTGCTGAAGCATCGCAACCAAAGTATCATTATGCAAATGATTTGGTCTGAAAGTGCTGAAATAACTCTGTTTGTATCGATTTAAATCAATCGAGAAAATCTTTGCAATCTGAACAGCAATTTCATTTCCACAATATTTCTGGACCAATAAAATCAATAAATGAAACGTTGAGGTAGAACCGCCGCT
Organism: Flavobacterium sp.; assembly: GCF_043722275.1. Lineage (GTDB taxonomy): Bacteria > Bacteroidota > Bacteroidia > Flavobacteriales > Flavobacteriaceae > Flavobacterium. The sequence goes on from NZ_JAYSPC010000048.1 coordinate 4,195, forward strand.
CGTATATAAACTGCCATCAGCCGTTAAAGTTTCTTCGGGTTTTAATTTTACCAACGGGAAAGCTTTTGTAAAAGCACTGCAAGCATCAACATGCGTTGTGGCAAGCTTTTCGTTTAACAATCCCGAAGCAGCAAACAAAAAAGCACCAGTACAAAAACTCGCTAATTCGGCTCCGTCTTTATGTTGTTTCTTCAGCCACGGAATAAAATTCTTGTTCTTAGCAATCATTTCAACCATATTGTCAGTTGTAAAAGCAGGAATTAAAATCAAATCTAAAGTTTTATTTGACTCTTCGATCGAATTAACTTTATAGCCAAACAAATACTCTTCATTGATTTGTTCAGCCGATTGAAAAACCATAATTTCAAAAGGCTTTTTAGTTTCTTTAAAAAGATTATTAGCTGTTTCAAAAACTTCTAAAATCGCAGCTATGCTTAATAACTTATAATCATGCGGAACAATTAAACCTACTTTCGTGCTCATAATTTTGTGGTTTTTGTAAAGTTACTTGATACACAAAAGTAATTAATTTGTCTTATATGACCCTAAAGTTGACTTTTAATGTATCATAAAGCTGAAGGGATTATTTTAAATTTGCTTTAAATAATTTGTAATTTTATATAAAAAGATATTCAATTCTAATAAAAAAATAATGATAACGGTACAAAATACGATTCATGCATCAATTGATAAAATCTGGGATTTTTGGACATTACCGGAATATATTCAAAATTGGAATATTGCGATAGACGATTGGTATACTCTATATGCAGAAAATGATTGAAAGTTGGAGGAAAATTCAAATACAAAATGGCTAAAAAAGATAAAAATTTAAGTTTTGATTTTGAAGGCATATATACTAAAATCGAAAATTTATCTTTAATAGAATATAAACTCCTTGATAACAGAATAGGGAAAGTGAGTTTTGAAAAAAATGAAAACGAAGTAATAATCACAGAAACTTTTGAGCCCGTAATAGAAGATTCTGAAAGCATGCAAAAAGAATGGTGTCAAACCGTTATTGATAATTTTAAAAAATATGTCGAAGCTTTTTAAAAGCCAATTAAAATAGAAAAAGTTAATTCAAATAAAAACGATTACAATGATCACAGTACAAAGCACGATTAACGCATCAATAGATAAAGTTTGGGATTTTTGGACATTACCGGAACATATCAAAAACTGGAGTTACGCTTCTGCAGAATGGCATTCACCTCATGCAGAAAATGATTTGCAAGTTGGCGGAAAATTCAAAACCACAATGGCTGCAAAAGATGCCAGTATAAGTTTTGATTTTGGAGGAGAATATACTTTGGTAGAAAAAAATAAAGCAATAGAATATGTTCTCGAAGATGGAAGAAAAGTTGAAATTACTTTTACAGAAACCTCAAACGGAGTAGAAATCACTGAAAGCTTTGATCCCGAAACTGAGAATTCAGAAGAAATGCAACAAGGTGGATGGAACGCGATACTGGATAATTTTAAAACTTATGTAGAAAGTAATGTTTAATGGTAAAGGATCAGAGTTACAAAGGGACAAAGTTTTGAAAACAAGTAATTAAAACTTTGCGACTTCGCGTCTTTGCGAGCAAAAAACTTAAATTATCTTATATCACTTATCTGGTTTAAAAAATAATTAAAATGTTTAAAAATATAAAAAGCAGCAATTATGACAAAACAAATATGGCTGAATTTGCCGGTAAAAGAGGTGGCAAAATCAAAAGCTTTTTTTTCACAAATAGGATTCTCTTTTAATGAAGAACACGACACGCCAAGCTCGACTTGCATGGTTGTAGGTGAAGGGAAATTTGTAGTGATGCTTTTTGAAGAAACATTATTTTCGAGTTTTTCTCAAAACAAATTGACCGATACACAATCAAGTTCAGAAGTTTTGATATCAATTGATGCTGAAAGTGTTTCAGAAGTTGATGAACTGGCAAAGAAAGTCCAAGATGCCGGCGGACATATTTTTGCGCCTCCGGCAGAAGAGCAAGGCTGGATGTACGGCTTTGGCTTTGCAGATTTAGACGGTCATCGATGGAATGTTTTATTTATGGATTTTAGTAAACTATCATAATTATGGAAACATTAGAATTTAAAATCAGAATTAAAGCTCATTCCGATAAAGTTTGGTCGGTTTTGTGGAATGACGAAACCTACATAAAATGGGCAGGAGTTTTTTATGAAGGATCATATGCAATAAGTGATTGGAACGAAGGTGGAAAAATACACTTTCTGGGGCCGAATGGTAGAGGAATGAATAGCATAATCGAGAAAAAAGTCCAAAATGAATATATGGCTTTTAAACATCTGGGAGAAATAAAAGATTTCAAAGAATTACCGCTTGACGAAGAAACAGAAAAATGGAGCGGCGCTATGGAAACCTATCGATTAACTCCCGATGATGAGTTTACAGATCTTGTAGTTGAAGTTGATGTAGTCGAAAAATTTATTGATTATTTTAAAGACGCTTTCCCTAAAGGATTAGAAATAGTAAAAGAGCTTTCAGAGAATTAGATAGAAAAAAGATAATAGAGGAAAAAAAATATAGATTACTAAAAAAAATAAAAAAACAAATATCATGGCAACAGTAAACCCGTATTTAATTTTTAATGGAAATTGCGAAGAAGCATTTCTGTTTTACAAATCAGTTTTTGGAGGAGAATTTCCGTATATCGGAAAATTTAAAGACATGCCCGCAGACGAGAACGGCAGTTGTCCTGAATTATCAACACAGGATGGCAACCGAATCATGCACGTTTCGCTCCCTATTGGGCATACCATTTTAATGGGAAGCGATAGTCATCCACAATTTGGAGATCCGGGTTTGTCAAATAATTTTTCAATTTCTATTAATACAGAAAGCCAGGACGAAGCAGACAAGATTTTTAACGGACTTTCGGCTGGAGGCAAAGTCGAAATGCCAATGAACAAAACATTTTGGGGAGCATATTTCGGAATGTTCAAAGATAAATTTGGGATAGGCTGGATGGTAAATTTTGATGAATCAGAACCACATAAAGAATATAATAGTTAAGTTATTTCAATAGTCGAACATATTTGTTAAATTACTTCAAAAAGCACATTCATATGTGCTTTTTCTTTTCAAAAAAACAAACAATATCCTTTTTTATCAACAATAGATTGCCGATTTTTGTCGCTTCTTAAAATCAATACATAAAATGGCAATAGAAGGTAAAGAGATTATTTTATTAAAAGTTTCAGGACATGATAAAATAGGAGTAACGGCAGGTTTAACAGCAGTATTGGCAACTTACGATGCCAATATTCTGGATATTGGTCAGGCTGATATTCACGACACACTTTCTTTGGGAATTTTGTTCGAGATCGAAGCCGGTTCAAGTTCAGGACCAGTTTTAAAAGATTTATTATTCAAAGCCTACGAACTGGAAATTAAAGTAAAATTCATCCCAATCTCTATTGAAGATTATGAAAAATGGGTAAAATCGCAATCTAAACAACGTTATATAATTAATATTTTAGGCGAAAAACTCGCAGCTTCACAATTAGCAGCGGTTACTAAAATAATGTCAGATCAAAACTTAAATATTGATTCTATTATAAGATTAACGGGCAGAACATCTATTGTTGAAATAGAAGAATATCCCCGTTCTTGTATTCAATTATCCGTAACCGGCGAAATTGTAAACAAGATCATCATGACAGCAAGTTTTATGGAAATTTCCCGAACCTTAAATGTCGATATTTCTTTTCAGGAAGATAATATTTACAGACGAAACCGTCGTTTAGTATGTTTCGATATGGATTCGACTTTGATTCAAACAGAAGTAATAGATGAATTGGCCGAGCTAAACGGAGTAGGGCCGCAAGTTCGCGCCATTACAGAATCTGCCATGAACGGAGAAATTGATTTCAACGAAAGTTTCAAACAGCGTATGGCGCTGCTTGAAGGTTTGAGCGAAGATGTTTTGCAAAATGTCGCCATCAATTTACCAATCACAAAAGGTGCTCGCCGTTTAATGAAAGCCTTGAAATATTACGGATATAAAACTGCAATTTTATCTGGAGGATTTACCTATTTTGGAGAATATCTGCAAAAAGAACTAGGTATCGATTACGTTCATGCCAATCAATTAGAAATTAAAGATGGTAAATTAACCGGTAAATATCTGGGCGAAATCGTAGACGGACAAAAGAAAGCCGAATATCTAAAAGCAATCGCCGAAAAAGAAGGAATCCACATCAACCAAACCATTGCCGTAGGTGACGGAGCAAACGATTTACCAATGCTAAACTTAGCAGGTTTGGGAATCGCCTTTCACGCAAAACCAAAAGTAAAAGAAAACGCCGCAACCTCAATTTCAAGTTTAGGACTTGACGGAGTTTTATACTTATTAGGATATCACGATCGATATATTGATATGATGTAGAGTTGTAATGTCATTTCGACCGAAGGGAGAAATCACACCCGAAGCTCGACAAAGATTGACGACATCTTTACGTAATTACTAGTGTGATTTCTCTTCCGTCGAATGGCAAATTGCTGTGAAAAGCAATGATCTAAACCCGACAGGTTTTTAAAACCTGTCGGGTTTGCCAAAGATTGTGTTCACGATGGCAAATCAAAGAAATGAATGAAATTCATGGCAACTTCAAATACTTACATTTCCTTCAATTGCTCTAAATAATCCCTTTGATTCGAAAGTCTTGGAATTTTATGTTGTCCGCCCAATTTATCACGTTCTTTTAGCCAATCATAAAATAAGTTTTCACGAGCGACATTAATCACTAATTGATTTAAAGTCATGTTATTTTGACGTTTTGCTTCATAATCAGAGTTTAAAGTCTGTAACGTTTCATCCAGAACTTTTTGAAAAAGTCCCACGTCAGCAGGTTTTTTCTTGAATTCGATCATCCATTCATGCGCGCCTTTTTCTTTGTCCTGCATAAAAATAGGAGCAACGGTATAATCAATAACTTCGGTTTGAGTAAGCTGACACGCCTTCGCAATTGCCTGATCCGTATTTTCGACCATTAATTCTTCCCCAAAAACATTAATATGATGTTTGGTTCTTCCTGTAACGCGAATTCTATATGGGTTTAAAGAAGTAAAACGAACTGTATCACCAATCAAATAACGCCATAAACCAGAATTGGTCGTAATAACAATTGCATAGTTTTTATTCAATTCAACATCAGCCAACCGAATCACTTTTTGGTTAGGAGTTCCAAAAGTATCCATTGAAATAAATTCATAGAAAATGCCATAATCCAGCATTAACAATAAATCGCTTGAATTATTCAAATCCTGAATCGCAAAAAATCCTTCAGAAGCATTGTATATTTCGTAATATTTAAAATCTTTACTTGGTAAAATTTTCTTGTATTGTTCTTTATAAGGAGAAAAGCTCACACCGCCATGAAAGTAAACTTCCAGATTAGGCCAGATTTCTAATAAACTTTCTTTTCCTGTATTTTCTAGAACTTTATTCATTAAAACTAACATCCAGGACGGAACTCCAGCAAAACTGGTCACATTCTCCGTTTTAGTTTCATTTATAATCGCAGCAATTTTAGCTTCCCATTCGCTCATTAACGAAGTTTTACTGCTTGGAGTGCTGCTAAATTCAGCCCAAATGGGCATGTTTTCAATCAAAATCGCTGATAAATCTCCAAAATAAGTATTGTTGTTTTCATAAATCTGAGAACTTCCGCCCAAGCGAAGACTTTTCCCCAAAAACAATTCCGAATCCTCATTATTATTCAAATACAAGCAAAGCAAATCCTTACTTCCTTTATAGTGACAATCTTCAAGTGCTTCATTACTAACCGGAATAAATTTGCTTTTAGCATTTGTAGTTCCGCTCGATTTTGCAAACCATTTTATTGGAGTATCCCAAAAAACACCTTGTTCGCCCTGACGAGTTCGTTCAATCAAAGGCTGTAGTTCCTCGTAAGTCGCAATAGGAACCCTTTCAGCAAAAGTTTGATACGAACTAATTGATTCAAAACCATATTGTTTCCCTATTACAGTATTTTCTGAGGCCGTCAATAAATTATGCAACAGTTCTTCCTGAACTTCATTTGGATATTTTAGAAAAAGTTCTATTTGATGTATCCTTTGTTTCAGGACCCAGGAGGCAAACGAATTGATTATTGATAACGGCATGAGTGAATTTAGGTTTTAATCCCAATAGCTTCGGGAGATTTTAGATTACGGATTTTACTTTTGCGTAAATCAGGAAATTTAAAATTTGAATATCGATCGACAAATACTAACTTTGTCGTTGTATCAAAAATAGTGTTTTTTTGTAAAAAAAAACGTCAATATTGACTAAAGATTGTGATTCAAAATTTGAATTTAATATAATTTCTCATTTTTACAAAGTATCTCCAATCGAAAAACATCAATCTAATCTATCCCGAAGCTTCGGGACAGCAATCTAAAATATAATGACATATCAAGGCGTACTAACTAAAATGCAAACTGAACTAGGAAATCCAATTCAATATTACCTGGTTTTTGAAGATAGTTTTCTAAACATGAACCAACTTTTGGATAAAGAGATTGAGATTAATTTTGCAGGTTATGAATGTTTGAATTGTCATAAAAAGAAAAAAATATTCCGTCAGGGATTCTGTTATGATTGCTTTTATTCCAGTCCGGCAGTTGGCGACTGGATTATGAGACCGGAATTAAGTACGGCCCATTTAGGAATTGCAGATCGTGATTTAGAATATGAGCAAAAAGTACAATTACAGCCACACGTTGTTTATTTGGCTCTTGCCAGTGAAGTAAAAGTGGGCGTAACCCGTAAAACGCAAGTTCCAACCCGTTGGATCGATCAGGGTGCAAGTCAGGCAATTGCAATTGTTGAGGTTCCCAATCGATATTTAGCAGGAATTACAGAGATGGCCTTAAAAAGTCATTATACAGATAAGACTAATTGGAGAAAAATGCTTCAAAATGTTTGTGGAGATTGTGATCTGATAGCCGAGAAAGTTAAGGTAGAAAACCTGATTCCGGATGAAGCCAAAGAATATTTCTATTCGCAAAAAAATGACTTGTATGAACTGCATTATCCGGTACTAAATTACCCTGCAAAAGTGGCAAGTTTAAGCCTTGACAAAACCCCGTCATTTACCGGAAAATTAACAGGAATCAAAGGCCAATATTTAATTTTTGAGGACGGAACAGTTTTTAATGTTCGAAGTTCAGAAGGATATGTTGTGACAATAAACGTCTAGATTTATTGGTAAATGGTCTATGGATATTAGCTAACTGTCTAATATGTTATTGATTATGAAATATTTTTCGTATTTTTAAATCTCTTTCAAAGTCTTCAATATGTGAATATTGATAAATTTGATTACAATTTTGTAATAATTGCTTATTGAAAGAATTTATTTTTAAAAAATAAAAGGAACTAGTTTTAACGTGGTTCAAACTTTGGATTTTTTTAAAATTTAAATGGAGATTTAATCATTCTTAAAGTATTTAATAGATGGGTATTCTAAAAAAAATTAATGTTTTCAGGCGTGGCTTAATGCGCAATCTTACTAAGAATATTGGAAAATCAGGATCACAGGAAGATATTATATTAGTTGATAAAACAGATATAAAAAGAATTTTGATCTGTAGACCAAATGGAAGATTAGGAAACTTATTATTGATTACACCTCTCGTTCAGGAAGTCACAGAAATATTTCCAAATTGTAAAGTCGATTTGTTTGTTAAGGGAACGTTAGCTCCAATAATTTTTGAAAATTACGAAAACATAGATAAGATAATCGACTTACCTAAAAAGCCTTTTAAAAGTTTAGTGAAATATCTCAATGTCTGGATTTCTATAAAAAGACAAAACTATGATATTGCGATCAATGTAGATCAAAATTCTTCGTCAGGACGTTTAGCAGTCCAGTTTTCAAATGCCAAATATAAATTTTTCGGAGATTCAAACGAAGAATTTCAATCTTTGAAAAATGATTATGAGCACATCGCAAAATACCCTGTTTACAACTTCAGGAATTATTTAACTAAACTAAGATTTCCAAAAAGCAATAAGATAATAGCACCTGTAAATCTTAAATTATCACCATCTGAAATTGTTGAGGGCAAGGAAATTTTAAGCGACCTTTTTCACAACGATAAAAAAACAATTTGCATATTTACTTACGCAACAGGCGAAAAGTGTCTATCTGAAGAATGGTGGGAAAATTTCTATACAAAACTCAAAGACGAATATGCTAACTATAATATTATTGAAATTTTGCCTGTAGAAAATGTATCGCAAATTGGATTTAAGGCGCCTACATTTTATAGTAAGGATATTAGGGAAATAGCAGCTGTTATTGCAAATTCAAATTTATTTATTGGTGCTGATAGCGGAATAATGCATTTAGCAAGTGCCGCACAAACGCCTACAATAGGATTGTTTTCTGGTGCGAACATAAAAAAATACGAGCCTTATGATAATTGCAGCATTGGGATAGACGTAAATATATATACCAAAAAAGATTATTTGAATACTATAAATTCAATTTTAAATAACGGAAAATTAGGTATTTATTCAAACGCAATGTAAACCGAAAAAGTAAAAGCATAAAAAAAGGCGATCTAAGTTGATCGCCTTTTTTGTTTTAGTTTTTCTTCTTGAATAAACCGTTTATTAAGTCACTCGCTTTTTTAGTAGCTTCCTGAGTTTTTTGTTCTTTCTCGGTTGTGGCTGCTTTTGTAGTATCTTTTGCCTTAGTATTTTTATTAATTAAATCCGTAAGAGCCGAAGTACCTTTTTGAGTCAGCTTTTCTTTTTGCTGATTCACCAGCTGAGTTGTTAAACTTGTAACAGCAGATTTCATATCAGTTGAAACTTTCGGATTAGAAAAGTTACCTGTAATCAATGCATTTATCGGAATGTTTTGCAGTTTTGCAGCATCTGCAGGAGACATTTTTGCTATGAATGCATTTGCTTCACTACCTAAATATTTAGCAGGAACATCAAATTTTAAGTTATAATTCATTGTTTGGTCAAAACCGTGAGTTCCGCCAACTGTAACTTTAATATCCTGATATTTAATATCAAAAGGTTTTACATTTACTTTTCCGTTTTCAAAAGTTAAGGCTGCTTTAATATCATTTAAATTCAACTTATTCATATCAAGAAATTTAATATTTGAAGTCAAAGAATTTAATACAGTTGAATTTTTAGCATTTATAGTCGTTGAAAGTAATTGCCCAATTAAGTCTCCTGAAATCGATTTTAAATCCGGAGTTAACTCGTTAGCATCCAGATTTCCATTTAGTTTTATAGTTGAATTCAATTTTCCGTTAATAATTCCTGCTATTGGAGCAATTTTTTTCATCATGTCTAACTGCGTAAAAGTCTGTGCAATATCAACTTGATTAAAGCCTAAATTCATATCAAACGTAGGAACTTTAGTTTTTGTAGAAACCGTTCCTGTTAAACCAATAGTTCCTCCAAAAATTGATGTTTTAAAGTTTTCTAAAGTTGCTTTTTCATCCTTTACAATCAATTTTCCTGAAACATCTTTCAGTTTTAAATTATCATATAAAACGGTTGTTGCTTTTGCATTTATTGTACAATTTAAAAAAGCAGGAATCTTCATTGCTTCAGCAGTTTTTGCTGGTGTTGATTTAGTTTCTCCTTCTTTTCCGGTTGCAGTTCCAGTTTTAGCAGGTTCACCGGCAGTCATAAAATCGTCAACTGCTAATTGGTTTGAACTCATATTGAAGTTTCCTCTAAGTTCTTGTTTCTTAAACATAAAACCGTAGAAATTCTCTAAAACTCCATTAATGCTTAAATCACTTTTGCCTGTTGTAGCATCAAATTTTTTCAGGCTAATTGTACTTGGGTTAAACTCAACCAAAGCCGTACTAATATTCATTGACTTATTGTTTTCGTCAGTATATTTAAATCCTGACAAACTCATTGTTCCGGCATTTTTTATATTTTGATATTGGCTTTTTTCTACAGATGCCATATCAAATTTTGTAGTAACATCAGCTTTTAAAATACCTGCCAAAGGTTTGTCTAATTTTATTGGATATGCTTTTGAAAGATTAGCCAAGTTAATTGTTCCTTTCAAAGCTGCATCTACAAGCGGATTTACCGTTATGTTTCTAACATTCGCTTTAGCGCTAAAAACATCCTGATCAATTCTAAAAGTCAGTTTGTCTAAGTTAACATATGTATCATTTAAGATTCCTGTTTCATTGATAATTTTCGTGTCGATCACAATATTCTGAACTGATTTTGGTAAGTTCGGATATTGAAATGAAGCATTATTTGATGCAATTGCAATATTAAATTTTGGAACTGTTGTATCTGTCAATTGTCCTTTTGCAAAACCAACAATAGTAAAATCTCCCGTAGTTTTTACACCATTTAAACTTGAAGAATAAGCAGAAGGAATTAACCCTAAGAAATTGGTAAACGACGAAGTTGGCGTTTTAAATTTTAAATCATAATTTTGTCCAGCGTCAACCATCTGGATAAAACCATCAAATTCTAAAGGCAATTGGTTAATCAAAGCCTTATTTTCTTTAAAAGTATACTTGCTTTTTTCTAAATCAATTCCTAAAACAGCGTCTAAAGTCAGTTTTACATTTTTCATGTAATTGATTTTATCCATGTCCAATGAAACGTTAGCAGTAGATTTTGTAGTTAAATCTAATTTTGAATTCGTGAAATCTCCCGTTCCTTCGTGATTTAAACTATCAATTACCATTTTAATTTTAGAACCCTGATCAATATATCTAAAAGTAAAATTCTCGATTTTATAATTCTGAATTTTCAATGAAAGCGGTTTGCTTGCTTCGTCTTTCTTAGTTTCTTTTTTGTCTTTTAACGCAATATCAAAGTTTCCAACACCATCTTTATTAAAAATAATATTGATTAAACCATTTGTAGAACTTATTCCCTGAATGTTTAAAGGTTCATCTTTTCCTTTAAAAAGTTCCTTGATACTCATTTTTAAATTCAATTCTCCTAACGAAACCAAGGTGTCGCCTTCAAAAGGAGCTTTGTTAATGATTACCAGTTTTTCGATTCCAACAGTTGCGTTCGGGAAGTTTTTAAACAAACTTAAATCAGCATCGGCAAAACTTACTTTAGCATCAACACTTTCGTTGATTGCTTCTGCAATTTTAGCTTTTATTTGATCTTTAAAGAAATACGGAATGGCAAATAATGCGGCAACAATCACTACAAGAATAATGGCAGTGATTTTTAAAATTTTCTTTAACATATAAATAGATTTGAGGGTTTAAATTTATAATCGTCTCATGCAAAAATAGTTTTTTTTGATTGAGATCAAAGATAAAGTTTTCGTAAAATGTAGGAATATTTTTAAATTTGTTAAAAATAAAAATCTGCCTGAATATAGATTCAAACGGATTTGTACTGTTTTTATGATTTTGATTATTTTTTAATGAACGAAACAATCTTATTTGTCATGATTTCTGAAAGAGGTAAACTCTCATTATTATAACTTTCCATATTTGCCTGGTTATCACCTTCAATCGTTTTCATAATATGATTCATGTTCTCAACAATCAATAGTTCCGCATTTTTATTCGCTTGCGATAATAGTTCCGCATCTTTTACGGTTACTTGCAAATCTTTATTTCCCTGCAGAATTAAAATAGGAACAGTTAACTTTTTAATTTCAGTTTGAGGATTATATTTGAACCACGAAATTAAATACGGCTGAATGCTTGCTCTAAAAAGAGAATTAAGCATTGGATCTACTTTTTTTACGTTGTTTCCGCTTTTCAGACTATCAATAATAGGGAATGTCAAATCCTCTAATTGTTTACTTGATTTTGACGCGATTTGCGCTTTTATCAGTTTATCAGCAGATTCTCCCGGACCGGCAATCGATATAAATTTGTTTGCTTTTGCTCCCGCGATCATACCTATTAATGAACCTTCGCTGTGACCTATTACAATTACCTGAGAGAAACGTTTGTCTTGTTTTAGTAAATTGATCCAGCTTTTTGCATCTTCCGTATAATTTTCAAAAACCAGCGTTTGTTCAGAAACTGCAGATGCTTTGCTTTCTCCAATTCCTCTTTTATCATATCGTAACGAAGCAATTCCGTTTTTTGCCAGCGTTTCAGCCAGCATTTTCAGTGAATTATTTTTCATCATCGGATTATTTCCGTTTCGATCCGTTGGTCCTGAACCCGAAATTATCAAAGCCACCGGATATTTTTTTGTTAAATCCGGCGTAGTCAGCGTGCCAAAAATCTGATCTATATTAATTTTTAAAATTATAGGAGATTCTTTAAACGTGATTCCGCTTTTATCCTGAGCATTAGCAAAACTCAGAAATAAAATCGCAGCAACAGCAAATATTTTTTTCATTTTAATAATAAGATTATTTAATGTTCAGTCCAAAAGGAAGCATTGCCTGAACTCCTTTTTGCTTTTGAAGTCTTTTCACCTGCTCAATAAGCAAATAATTTTCTTCGCCAATTTCTTCTTTTATAAAAGCTTCTTTCGATTGTGCAAAAGGTAAATTAGAAAGGATCTCGTTAAATGTTTTTTCGTATTCAGGATAATTCTGAGTACTATATGATTTTATTTTAGCAATTTTTGCCGCTTCAGCAATCGCATCATTTAGTCCGCCAATTTTATCAACAAGACCTATTTTCAAAGCCTCACTTCCTGACCATACTCTTCCTTGTGCAATCGCATCAACTTGCGCAAAAGTCATTTTTCGTCCTTCAGCAACATGCGTTACAAATGTGTTGTAAATATGTTCAACTCCTTCTAATGTAAAAGCCTTAAATTTTTCGTCAACTGGCACAAACGGACTATAATTAGCTGAATTTTCGTGTGTTTTAACTTGTTCAGTATTGATTCCTAATTTATTCGCTAACGGACTAAAATTTGGTAAAATTCCAAAAACACCAATAGAACCGGTAATTGTATTGCTTTCAGCAAAAATTTTGTTGGCATTACAAGCAATATAATAACCGCCGGAAGCAGCATAATTTCCCATAGAAACCACAACAGGTTTTACTTTTTTAGTGATTTCAATTTCTCTCCAGATCAAATCAGATGTTAAAGCGTTTCCGCCCGGACTATCAATTCTAAGAACAATTGCTTTTACATCTTCGTCTTTACGGGCTTCCTGTAAAGAACGGCGCATAGAACCTTCACCAATTACGGTAACATCTCCTTCACCGCTTTGTATTTCGCCTTGAGCGTAAATAATGGCAATTTGATCTGTTGCTGAATTAGTTAAAGCAGTTGTAACATTATTTTGAGTATAATCTAAAATCGAAATTTTATTATAATCATCATCGCCGGTAACTTTCAACGCTTTTTTGATCGCATTATGATAAACATCTTCATACGCCACAATATCAACTAAATGTTGTGCTTTTGCCATTTCCGGAGTTCGGGCTAATAAACCGTTTGCGATTTCATTTAATTTAGGCAGAGGAATATTTCTGCTTTTCGAAATATCAGTAGAAACCGTTGTCCAGATCGAGTTCAAGAGAGCCGTAACTTGTTCTCTGTTGGCATCACTCATTTTATTTTCTAAAAATGGTTCAACAGCACTTTTATATTTTCCGTGACGAATCACTTCCATATGAATGCCTGATTTATCCTGAAAATCTTTAAAGAACATAACTTCAGACGAAAGTCCTTTAAAATCTAAATCTCCCGCAGGATTGATATAAATTGTATTGGCAACAGAATTTAAATAATATTCTTTTTGAGAATAAGTATTGGAGTAAGCCCAAACAAATTTTCCTGATTTTTTGAAACTTTCAAGCGCATTTCTCAAATCTTTATATTGAGCTAAACCTAAAGAAGATTCATCGTTTAAAATCGAAATTCCTTTAATATTATCATCTTTTTTTGCCGCTTCGATTGCATTGATTACATCGGTTAAACCAACTTCTTTTTTATCTGAGAAAACAGTTACCCAAGGATCTTTATATTTTCCGGCATAGTCATTCTGAATTTGTTTTAAGTTTAATTCAATCACCGAATCGCCTTTGACAGAAACAGTATCCTCTCCTCCAAAAATAGCTCCAATAAGAATTATTCCGAAAAAGAAGAACATAATAAATACAAAAATACCAACAACTGTGGCAATTACATTTCCTAAAAACTTCATAAGTATTTTTTTTTAATAAGTAGCGAAAAAGGCTGGTTTGTTACAAATGTAATCTAAAAACAAATTATTTATCAAACACGATTTGATGAAACTTGTAGTTTTTACATTTTTAAATTTCTAAATTAAAGATAGAGTATTTTTGTATTATGTTTCAAGTTTTTTAAGATAGATATGGCAAATAAAAAATCAGAAGCCGTTAGAAACTTCTCATTCTTGCCTTAAATAATGTACTTAATTCTAAAATAGTTTTAGTTAATTTGCAGTAATTATGAAGTCACAGCATCAAGTCGTTTTATCTATAGGCAGTAATCAGGGAAACAGGTTAACAAACATCGAAAGTTGTATCGATTTAATACATCAGGAAGTGGGAACTGTTATCAGGGTTTCTAAACTATACGAAACTCCTGCATGGGGATTTGAAAGTGATGCTTTTTATAATTGCGCTTTGGTTTTACACACAAATTCATCGGCACAAAAAATACTGAATCAGGTTTTAAAGGTTGAAAAACAATTAGGACGAATCAGAACAGATCAGCAAGGTTATCAATCCAGACTTATCGATATTGATCTGATTGTTTTTGATGACCAGATTATTGATTCTGAGAAACTGCAAATTCCGCATCCTTTAATGCAAAACAGAAATTTTGTTTTGCTGCCAATACAGGATTTAAAATTAGACTGGAAACATCCTGTTTTTCAAAAATCTATTTCAGAATTAATTGCAAATTCGCCTGATGACGGGATTTGTACAATAGTTCAGAACTTAAAAAATCCTTTGCGCGAAATTGCACTCGAAAACTTTAATTATATTGCTTTTGAAGGAAATATTGGCGCGGGTAAAACCACTCTTGTACAAAAAATTGCCGAAGATTTTAATGCCAAAACGGTTTTAGAACGTTTTGCTGACAATCCTTTTTTGCCCAAATTTTATAAAGATCAAAACCGATATGCTTTTCCGCTAGAAATGTCTTTTCTGGCAGATCGTTATCAGCAATTATCAGATGATTTGGCGCAATTTGATTTGTTTAAAGATTTCATCGTAGCCGATTATCATATTTTTAAATCATTGATTTTTGCTAAAATTACCTTAGCAGAAGATGAATATCGCTTGTATCGCAACTTATTCGATATTATTTATAAAGAAATGCCAAAGCCGGATCTATACGTTTATTTGTATCAGAATTCAGAACGTTTACTTCAAAACATCAAGAAACGCGGCAGAAATTATGAACAGAATATTGAAGCAGAATATCTGGATAAAATCAACAATGGTTATTTAGATTATATAAAATCCCAAACAGATCTCAATGTTTTGATCATCGATGTGTCTGATCGTGATTTTGTAAAAAAACACGAAGATTATCTTTTTATCTTAAATGAAATTCAGAAGAAGATAGGATAATTAGATAATTAGACAATGTGTTAATTAGAAAATTGCGCGCGACTGTGTTTTTAAATATTCGTGAATTCGTGGCTATAATTGTCTAATTAAATTATCTCATTCTCTAATTGACACATTCTCTAATTAAAATTTATCTTTTTAAAGAAAAATGTCCTTTTAAAACAGGTTTGGTATTATCAACTTTCAAAGCATACCAATAATCAGAAGCGGGCAGAGGAGTTTTATCAAAAGTCCCGTCCCAACTCATTTTAGACGAATTTAACTGAGCAATTAGTTTTCCGTAGCGGTCAAAAATAGTAACTTCAGCTTGCGGATAATTTTCCATTCCTTTTACTTCCCATAAATCATTATACGAATCATTGTTTGGAGTAAAAAAGGGAGGAAAAACAAGCACAACAAAGTTTAGTGTTGTTTGTCCGCAACCATTTTTCTCCCTCACATATGCCGTTTGTAATCCTCCGGGAACATCATAAAATAAATTAGAATCCTGAAAATTTAATCCGTCAACCGAATATTCAAAATAATCCATTTCTTTTTTAAGATGAATTACTGCCGTAGTTCCGTTCACGTCAATTCTATCTATTTGCGGAATTTGATGTTCATTGACTATGATAGTTTTTCGGCTCGTGCAATTTTCAGGAGCAGCACTTGTAACGTCTACAGTATAAGTTCCGCCAGCAATGGCGTCAATAGTTGGAGTTGTTGCGCCGGTATTCCACAAATAAGTCATTCCGGAAATCCCGGCATCGAGCGTAACTTTTTGAAATTGGCATAAAGCCAAAGTTTCATTTGTAACAACTGGCGGAGTATAAATCACAATATTTACAGGCGTTCTGTTTGAATTAATACACATACTATTTGAAGCCTCAGCATAATAAGTAATATTAGAGGAAATTGTTGGCGTTGTAAAACTGTTTCCCATATGAACACTTGTTCCGCCTGTAGAAGCTGTAAACCAATTAATGACACCAATATTTGCATTAGCTTCAAGAACAACACTTCCTGATCCGCAATTATAAACCGTTGATGAAGTTGCAACAGGTTGATTAGGCGTTGCATTTACAGTTGCAATAACCGGTTTTCGGTTTGACTCACAACCTGCGTCAACATAATAAGTTGTTGTTGCATTTAATATTGGAGTTGTAAAGGAGTTTCCTGTTGTCAATAAAGTTCCTCCAATTGCTGAATCATACCAATTAACTGTTGCTCCGGCGGTTGCAGTGGCTTTCAAAATAAAACTTCCTGAGTCACAAACCGAATTTACATTTACATCAGGCGTTGCAGCCGGAATAGTAATTTTTGTACTTGCAGCAATTTCTAAAGGCAATTCGCCAGGCATTCCGCCATATTCTACCACATAACCTTTTGGTTGATAATCGCCACTTGGATCTCCTGTGTTTGATAAATCATTCCATGAACCTTTTATTCCAACTCCGGGTTGCGTAATATGAGCATATTTTTCATTTCCTCCCTGATTATTAGGTTCGCTACTATTCCAGAAAGCAAAATTTGGAGTTGAACCATTTGCAGTTCCGTTCCAGAAAACAGTTCCCGCTTCAGGTCCTGTAACCCATTTCCAGACACCTTCACTTTCCGCATCGCTTCCGCCAATCCAGCCCGTTCCTGATGCTTGCTCTCCAACTAATTTAGCTTCATCAGTAGATAAAATAGTCGCCAGATAACCTTTTAATCCGTAATAAGTTCTGGCTTCTGCAGCTGTTTTTGCGTCAGTCCATGTAATTCCAGTACTAGGAACATATAAGTAATAATGTTGTGTAGATGGCAAATAATTAGCCTGACCAATTGTGATCGAAAAAGTTTTAGTTCCGGAAGCTGTCGCCGATGAATTAGTAAATACAACATCTTTAATAGCAGCTTCGAGATCAGAATATAAAACGTCAGCACCAGTTGAACCTGATAATGTTAATTTTCCGGCAGTTGCATCCCAACTTGATACAATAGAAGGATGAATAGCGGTATTTGAAAGTGCTAATTTATCTAAACCATTAGAATAGCCGGAAGAAATTTGAATATATGCGGCTTGAGTTCCCGGTTCCAGAGGATCATGCGTTATAGAAAAAGCGGTGATAATATTAATTACATTTTGCGGGCAATATAATTGATCGCCTGTAGCTTTTAGTACAGGCGGAGTAGTAGCAAAACTAACTTTGCCGTTTTTTTTATTTGATTTAAGAGTATCGTTTGTTGTGGTAGTTACAGTTTTATTTGAAGTCTTAATTTTCTCATTTGCATAAGATTGAATGAAACTTAAAATAAAAAAGGAAATGGTTATTTTTACGAAATTGGTTCTTTTCATTTTATAAAAGTATCAATTTTATAAGAACAAAAAAATATATTTCAATTTCTAACATTTAAAGTCGGAATCTATTGTAAAATAACAATTTATGAAAGTAGATTCTTTATTAAATTGTAGCGGGCCAATTAAGTTTCTGAAACAAATCCCAAACTACAATTCCTGCACTTACAGCAATATTTAGGGAATGTTTTGTTCCTAATTGCGGAATCTCAATACAGCCATCGCAAATGGCAACTGCTTCCTGAGCAACGCCATAAACTTCATTACCAAAAACAAGCGCATATTTTTGATTTTTCTCAACTTTAAAATCCTGAAGAAAAACAGAACTTTCAACCTGTTCGATAGCAAGAGTCATTACATTCTCTTTTTTTAGATTTTCGATAACTTCCAAAACATTTTCGTGATGTTCCCAGGCAACAGTTTCGGTAGCACCAAGAGCAGTTTTATGAATTTCTTTATTTGGCGGAGTAGCTGTAATTCCGCATAATATTATTTTTTCAATTAAAAAAGCATCAGCGGTTCTAAAAACAGATCCAATATTGTGCAGGCTGCGAATATCATCTAATACTAAAATTAAAGGCGTTTTATCTGATTTTTTAAAATCTTCAATTGATTTTCTGTCCAGTTCGCTATTTTCCAGTTTTCTCATTTGTGTTGAATTCAGGTCATAAAAAAAGCTTCCAAAGATAAGGAAGCTTTTTCGATTTATTTTATTTGTTTTTCAGATTAGCTTTTAACTGGATCTGGTAAAACTGTACCTTTAATTGTAAGTACTTTTGTAGGTTGTCCTTCAGCATTAGAAGTAACAGTTACAGTTTTTGTAAAAGCACCAACTCTGTCAGTAGCATATTTTACACCAATAATACCTTTAGCACCAGGAGCGATAGGCTCTTTTGGAGTTGTTGGTACAGTACAACCACAAGATCCTTGTGTATTTGTAATGATTAATGGTTTAGTTCCGTTGTTTACAAAAACGAATTCACGTTTTCCATCAGCATTGTGAGCGACAGTTCCGTAATCAATAGTTTCTGTTTCAAAAGCCATTCCGGCTCCTTCAACTTTAGCAACTTTAGCAGCTTTTGCAGTTGCTTTTTTAGTGCTTTGTGCGTTAGAAGCAGTAATTCCAACTACAGCTAACATAGCGAATAAAATTATTTTTTTCATCTTTAAGAATCTTTGTTTTAATTATGAACAAATCTATATAAAATTCTTATATCTTAATATAAAAATTTCTTAAAATATTTTAATTTTTGAAGCACTGCGATATTCCTTCAAAATATTATAAATTCGCTGTCTTAATTTTCCATTTAAAATACAATAATTTGGCAGCTAAAGAGAAAGTGGTGAAAGAAACACCGTTAATGAAACAGTACAACGAAATCAAGAGAAAATATCCTGATGCATGTCTGCTTTTTAGAGTGGGTGATTTTTATGAAACCTTTGGAGAAGACGCTGTCAGGGCATCAAAAATCCTTGGGATAACGTTAACCAAACGAGGAGCAGGCTCTGAAACTGAAACAGCATTAGCAGGTTTTCCGCATCATTCTATCAATACCTATTTGCCAAAATTGGTTAAAGCCGGACTTCGCGTTGCGATTTGTGATCAGCTTGAAGATCCTAAAATGACCAAAACTATCGTGAAACGTGGCGTTACTGAATTAGTAACTCCCGGAGTTTCCTTAAATGATGAGGTTTTACAATCAAAAACAAATAACTTTTTAGCATCGGTTTATTTTGCTAATAAAAATATCGGAGTTTCTTTTTTAGATGTTTCGACAGGAGAGTTTTTAACCGCTCAGGGAAATGCTGAATATATCGACAAATTATTGCAGAATTTTAATCCAAGTGAAATTCTTGTTCCAAAAAATAATAAAGGAGACTTTAAAACTGCTTTTGGAGAAGATTTCCATACTTTCTATCTCGAAGACTGGATTTACAAAGAAGATTATGCTTTAGAAACTTTGACGAAACATTTTCAGACCGTTTCTCTAAAAGGTTTTGGAATTGAAGAATTAAAAGAAGGAATTATTGCTTCCGGAGCAATTTTATATTATTTATCCGAAACTCAGCACAATCGCGTTCAGCATATTACAGCGATTCAGCGTATTGCCGAAGATGCGTATGTCTGGATGGATCGTTTTACCATTAGAAATTTAGAATTATATCATAGTTACAATCCAAATGCCGTAACACTTTTAGATGTTATTGACAGAACGCTTTCGCCAATGGGCGGACGTTTGTTGAAACGCTGGCTGGCTTTACCATTAAAAGACAGTCATAAAATAAAAGGTCGTCATGATGTGGTTTCTTACTTGAAATCAAATTCTGAAGTATTACATAATATTCAATATCAAATCAAGCAAATTTCAGATTTAGAGCGTTTGATTTCTAAAATCGCTGCCGGAAAAGTTTCTCCGCGTGAAATTGTTTATTTAAAAGAATCACTTGACGCTATTATTCCAATAAAAACTTTGGCGCTCGCAAGTCCGCAAGAAGCGGTAAAAGTTATTGGAGATAGTTTACATGCTTGTGATTTGTTAAGAGAGAAGATTAAAACAACCTTAAATCAGGATGCGCCGGTTGCAATTTCAAAAGGAAATGCAATTGCAAGAGGAATTAGTGAAGAACTGGATGATTTAAGAGATATATCGACATCCGGAAAAGAATATCTGGAAGGAATCGAAAAAAGAGAATCAGAAAGAACAGGAATTTCATCTTTGAAAATATCCTTTAATAATGTTTTTGGATATTATATCGAAGTTAGAAATACGCACAAAGATAAAGTGCCAACAGAATGGATTCGTAAACAAACCCTGGTCAATGCGGAACGTTATATTACCGAAGAATTAAAAGAATACGAAACCAAGATTTTAGGTGCGGAAGAGAAAATCCATAAAATTGAATCAGAGCTTTTTGAGCAATTAGTAGCCTGGATTTCGACATATATCAAACCCGTTCAGATGAATGCGAATTTGGTAGCACAATTAGATTGTTTGTGTTCGTTTACACAATTGGCTGTAGAAAATCAATATGTATGTCCTGAAATTGATGAAACTTTTGAGCTAGAAATCAAAAACGGAAGACACCCTGTAATCGAAAAACAATTACCGGTTGGAACACCTTATATTGCTAATGATGTTTTTCTTGACAGAGAAACCCAGCAACTTATCATGATTACCGGACCCAATATGTCCGGTAAGTCGGCTATTTTAAGACAAACGGCTTTGATCGTATTGTTAGCTCAAATGGGAAGTTTTGTTCCGGCTGACAGTGTGAGAATGGGAATTGTCGATAAAATTTTTACAAGAGTAGGAGCATCGGATAATATTTCGATGGGAGAATCTACTTTTATGGTTGAGATGAACGAAACGGCTTCTATTTTGAATAATATTTCAGATCGAAGTTTAGTCTTGTTAGATGAAATTGGTAGAGGAACAAGCACGTATGACGGAATCTCGATTGCCTGGGCTATTGCCGAATTTTTACACGAGCATCCCTCACAACCTAAAACCTTATTTGCGACGCATTATCATGAATTAAACGAAATGACAGAATCATTGCCGAGAATTCAGAATTATAATGTTGCCGTAAAAGAATTAAAAGATACCGTTCTTTTTATTCGTAAACTGGTAAAAGGAGGAAGTGCACATAGTTTTGGAATCCACGTTGCAAAAATGGCGGGAATGCCTCAAATTGTAATTTTGAAAGCACAGAAATTATTGAAGAAATTAGAGAAGAATCATTCAAGCGATGCCTTAAACGGAGTAAAATCAGCAGCAGACGAAATGCAAATGAGCTTTTTTAATTTAGATGATCCTTTATTAGAAGAAATAAAAGAAGAGATCATGAGTCTTGATATTAATGCGATAACTCCGGTTGAAGCATTAATGAAACTCAATGAGATTAAAAGAATGCTGGTTAAAAAATAAATTTCAGATTTAAAGTTTAGGTTATCAGAAAGTTATAAAATAAGTAAATTTTTTTTTCAAAAAACGCTTGTGTAATTGAATAAATGTCCTAAATTTGCACTCGCAATACAGAACAAGTCAAGTATTGTAGTTCTTACAACAATTTGAAACGCGAAAATAGCTCAGTTGGTAGAGCGCGACCTTGCCAAGGTCGAGGTCGCGGGTTCGAGCCCCGTTTTTCGCTCAATGCCATATAATGCTCGGATGGTGAAATTGGTAGACACGCTGGACTTAAAATCCAGTGAACAGCAATGTTCGTGCGGGTTCAAGTCCCGCTCTGAGTACTAAAAAGCTTCAAACTATGTTTGGAGCTTTTTTATTTTATAGAAATTTGTAACTGTGAAAAAAATAATTTTTATAAAAGTGAATTCTAAGCTCCACGTTTAGAATCTGAAATCTGCAATTTAAAATCTAAAATTTCATGGGAGCTTTTGTTATTAGTAAAAGATTTAATGATGAGTATAAATTTGTTTTTACTTCCAGAAAAGGAAAGATCATTTTTACTAGTTTGAGTTATGAACTTAAGTTTGAGTGTGAGGAAGAAATTGACAAATTAAAAGAGAACATTGAATCAGCAGACTTTTTAAAGTTTAAGTCTTCAAATGGTAAGTATTACTTTAAATTGATGCTAAAGGGTTTTCATCTTGCTACCAGCAGAAAATACACTACTTCTTTGAGGCTTCAAAAAGGAATAGATGAAATTGTTAAATATGGATCCGTAGCCGAAATTTTAGATTTTTCGGCAAAT
>NZ_JAYSPC010000049.1:0-31089 GCF_043722275.1 Flavobacterium sp.
ACCCAGAGTTGGTGTTGCATACGCACAGGAAGATGCTTTTTTGCCTTGGAGATTCTTCGTAAAAGGCAATAAATATGTAAGTAAACCTAATAAAGTCTGAACTTTACAAAATATAAAAACAATTCATTATTTTTTAGGATCAAAAAAATTAAGCCCTATTTATTGGCTTTTATTGTTTTTGAAAATAAAGATAATCAGAACTTGTACTTACATTACGCAATCGTATTTGTGAATTATTAAATTCGAATAACGTCCAGTTATTATTCAATTTACCAAGTAATTCTGTACTGAAATTTAGTTGCAATGCTCTAACACCATTTTGCAAAGTGGTTTCCCATTGACCGGTTTCTGAAGTTGATCCTTTGGCAGCAATAACCGATTTATCACTTTTAAATACAAATGAATATCCGTTATAAGACGAAGTTTTTTCTGAAGAACTACTAAAAAAATAAGGTATTCCCCAAGAGCCATTTGTTATTGTTGCTACAAAATCAAGCGCTACAATGTTATTTTCAGGAGCGTTATCAATGGCATATTTTATAGCATTTTCGAAATCTGAATTATTCGCAATTGATTTTGTCTGATTATTATAATCTACAATAGTAATTGGATATTGTAAGGAAATATATTGACTGTCGCTCAAATTTTTTATAAAATTGAAAAAAGCCTGATCACTGATAATTGATACGGAACTTCCCACCTGATTGGCGCTGTTATAGATATTAATAGTTATAGGATAATTGATATTCAGCCCGTTAATCTTGGATAACAAATCAGGATGAAGGTTCCAATAATCAATTAAAGTATTAAAATTACTCTCATTCGGAATGTTTTTTTCAATGTAATTGTAGTAAACCATCGTTACAGGAAAATCTATTGTCACAACATCATCATCATAAGCATTTGCATTGATATTATCTGTTACTTTTTGATAATCGGCGGTGGTATTAACAGCTATTTTTACATTATTTACCGTAACGGTATAAGGTAATTTTATGGTGCAATAACTTGACCTGTCGATTACATTATCCTGCACGGTTTTAACCATTGCAACCCTTTGTAAATAAGTCGTGAGAGGCGAAACATTGGTAACTGTTCCCTGTGCATTAGAATCTTGCTCGTCTATTTCGCTTTGACAAGACAATAAAAACAAGAAAGCTATTATTGATAAATATTTTTTTAAAGGGAACATATTCGCATTTTTACAAAGATAATAAAATTAACAGAAAAGTATTTTTAATAAATTCGGTATCAGGGATTTCGATTTCATCAATTTTAAAATCTTTACTTAATACCAGAAAATAACATTTTATACATCTATAAAACAATCAGCTTTACTTTTACCCTACTTGGACTAAAAACAAATACTTTTGCAACGTACAAATTGAAAAATCCAAATGCCAAATAAAACCGAATCAAATACTTGTGACGAAATAATTTTTTCGTCTTTTTTTAAAAGTCATGTAAAAGCGCTTCGAAATTTTCTATTATACAAATTTGGCAATGTCGATCAGGCAGAAGATTTAGCACAGGAAGCTTTTATAAAACTTTGGCAAAATTGCGCATCGGTACCCATCGAAAAAGCAAAATCATATATTTATACCATTGCAAATAATAGCAGTCTGAATGAAATTGCGCATCAAAAAGTTGTTTTGAAATACGAGAAAAACTTTACCGGTTTAGACAAAACAAATGAAAATCCGGAATATCTTTTGGAAGAAAAACAATTTCAGTCCAAACTATTGAAAGCTATTGAAAACCTGAACGAAAAACAACGAATTGCATTTTTGATGCATCGAATTGATGGAAAAAAATACAGTGAAATTGCCTTAGAATTAAATATTAGCGTAAAGGCTGTAGAAAAACGGATTCATCTAGCTTTAGTAAGCTTAAGAAAAGAAATTGAAATATAAAAGTAGGGTAAATTTAGTTCTACCTGTTTAATAATATAATACGAGTACAATGAAAAAAGATCGCTTATTAGCAAAATGGCTTAACAATGATTTATCAGAGGATGAATTAGCTGAATTTAAGGCAAGCCCTGATTTCGAAAAATATCAAAAAATAAAAAATTATACGGAACATTTAGAAGTAGATGATTTGGATGAAAATACTATGTTATCCAATATTCTTAAGCAGAAAAAAGCGGCTCCAAAAGTGATTCCTATATACAAAAACTGGATGTTTCGAGTTGCAGCAATATTTGTTCTGGTATTGGGAATTACCTTTGCGCTGAAAACTTTTGTACCCGAAACACAAACGGCAGGATTTGGAGAAAAAACGGCTTTTTCATTACCGGATAATTCCGAAGTGGTGCTTAACTCAGGTTCTGAAATAAACTATAAAAAATGGAACTGGGACAACAACAGACGCCTTGAATTAAAAGGCGAAGCGTATTTCAGGGTATCCAAAGGAAGACGTTTTGAAGTGCAGACAAATCTTGGAAAAGTATCGGTTTTAGGAACTCAATTTAACGTCAAAGCACGAAAAAACAGGTTTGATGTTGTGTGTTATGAAGGACGCGTAAAGGTTAATTATGGAAACACGCAAATTTTATTAACTCATGGACAAAGCGTTAGTTTTGAAAATGGGAAACAAGTACAACTAAAAACAGCTGCATTGAAACCTGAATGGACAGAAAATCAAATATGTTTTTATAAAGAAAATATCAGAAGTTTATTAGATGAAGTTGAAAGGCAATATAAAATCAAAATTGAATTACATACCGAAGATACAACTTCATTATTTACAGGAAAATTACCTGCTAAAGACCTGAATGTAGCTTTACAAATTATTAGTACAACCTATCATTTAGAGGCGAAAAAAGTCTCAGAAAATAAAATAATTTTTGACGAAAAATAAATGTTACTCCCCAAACAATTTCATTTTTTGTTTTTTATGTTTTTCCTTGTCCTGAATATTTTTGCTCAGGACAAAGGAAAAATCATGCCTTTTAAAAAAATAATAACTGATATTGAAAAAAGACATCACGTTAGCTTTAATTACACCGAAGATTTAATTTCAGGCTTGCAATTAAATCCTCCCAAAAAATCACTTTCCTTAGATCAAAAACTGCAATATCTTGCCAAAAAAACCAATTTATCTTTTGAAAATATTGATAATAAATTCATTAATATTTATAAAAAAGATACCGGATCCAAAATAATTTGCGGCTATATATTTTCAAGTACGGATAAAAAACCTATTGAAAATGTCAATATTAATTTAAGTTCTAAAATTCAGGTTTCAACTGATTCAAACGGCTATTTTGAGTTTGAAAATGACAACTCAACGCTATTTTTGATAAGTCATATAGGTTTTATAACAAAAAAAATTGTGTCAGGAAATCCAGATGCTGAAAATTGTCTGCAAATATTGTTAGAACCTGAAATTACAGAACTTGCAGAAATTAAAGCCAATGCTATTTTAGCTTCAGGAATTTCAAAAAACAAAGATGGATCATTTGAAATTAAGCCTAAGAAATTTGGTATTTTGCCGGGACTTATTGAACCTGATGCTTTGCAAACCATGCAGCAAATTCCAGGCGTAAACAGCATCGACGAAAGTGTTTCGAGCATTAATGTTCGCGGCGGCACGCACGATCAGAATTTATTTTTATGGAACGGAATCCGAATGTTTCAAACGGGTCATTTTTTTGGTTTAATATCAGTATTCAATCCTAATTTAGCGCATACAATTTCTATTTATAAAAACGGAAGTTCGGCATTTTTTGGAGAAAGTGTATCCAGTGTAGTTGCGATTTCGTCTACTCCTGAAACAGCCGAAAAGAATTCATTTAGCGCTGGAATAAATATGATTAATGCTGATATTTATGCAAAGTACAATCTTTCGAAAAAGAGTTATATCGAAATTTCGGCACGTAAATCTATTACTGATTTTGCAGAAACACCTACGTATAAAGAATATTTCAATAAAGTATTTCAAAATACTACTATCACTGATTTCTCGGATAAACAAAATGTTGATTATCAAAGTGATAAAAAATTTGGTTTTTATGATGCTACGCTTAAATTTGCTCAAAAAATAGGTCTTAAAGATCAATTTCTACTGGATTTGATAACCATAAAGGATAATCTGGAAGTTTTTCAGAGTGCGAAAGTATATGACATAAATAAATCAGAAAACAATGTTTTACGCCAACAAAATTATGGTGGAAATTTGTCCTGGAAAAGAAACTGGAACAATTTAAATACTACTAAAATAAACGTATATAATTCTTCGTACGAACTTTTGGCCAACCAGGAAACAACGATTGGAAATCAAATCGTAATTCAGGAAAATACGGTTAACAATAGCGGAATTAATTTAGAGAATAATCATATTATTAATTCTAAATTTAGTTTTAACGATGGTTATCAGTTTAACGAAATTGGCATTACTAATTTAGAACAAGTAACTAATCCTGATTTTTATCGTAAAGTGAAAGATGTGCTAAGAACGCACGTTTTAATTTTAGAAGGAAAATATAGTGATACGCTTTCGCGAATATATTTTAATGTCGGAACCCGAATTAATTATATTGAAAAATTTCAAAAATATGTTGTAGAACCGCGAATTCAGTTTAATTATGGCATCAATAAAAGTCTGAATTTAGAACTTTTAGGCGAACTGAAAAGTCAAAATTCACAACAAATTATTGATTTGCAAAAAGATTATTTTGGCATTGAAAAAAGGCGTTGGATTATCTCAGACAATACTACAATCCCAATTCAAAAAAGCAAACAGCTATCTTTAAATTTATTCTATAAAAAGAATGACTGGCTGCTGGATATAGAAAATTTTTATAAAAAAGTAAGCGGAATTGTAACGTCAAGCCAGGGTTTTCAGAATCAGTTAGAGTTTATTCGAACAACTGGAGATTATGAAGTCTGGGGAACTGAAATGCTGATTCAGAAAAAAATGAATCATTTTTTGACTTGGTTAAGTTATACTTATAATCATAATAATTATCATTTTCCTAATTATGAATTCCCAAATTTTCCTAACAATTTTGAGGTAATGCATACGGTATCCTGGGCAGGAATTTATGAGAAAAACAATTTCAAAATTGCTTTGGGAACAAAATGGTCTTCAGGCAGACCAAAAACTTCTCCAAATACTTCGCAAATTGACCCGTCAAATCCTGTAGTGGTTTACAACAAACCTAATAATACCAATTTGCATATTTTTTCACAAGTTAATCTTTCCACTACTTACAAGTGGGAATCTACAAAAGGAATTCAATACAAATTAGGAATATCAATCTTAAATATCCTAAACAGGAAAAATGAAATCAGCGAATATTATAGAATAAGTTCTTTAACAAATTCTATCGAGGAAGTTGAAACATTTGCCTTGCAAAGAACTCCAAATGTGAGCTTTAGAGTTTCATTATAACCTAATTTCTACAAGGTTTGTAAAAAAATTCGTTTCCTTTTTTTTATTTTTTTATAAAATATCAATTTTTTGGTAGGGTAATCTTTATCAAAGCTGTTTTACTATTGAATCCTATCAAAGAGTAAAAATGCCCCAATCAAAAAACTCAATATTATATTATTTAAGCGACTTTCTATATGATAGTTCGTAGCAATAAATACGAATATTATTGCTCGAAAATTATAAAATTAGAACTTAACTTATTGATATACAATAAGTAAAAACAAAAAACTTTACAAATTCGGTAAAGTTTATTTCTCCCATTTCAATATAAATTAAATCAAAAAACGATGAAATTAAAACAAATTAAATTCGCTTTAGTTGCTGTTATAACAACAACATTTTTTCTAAGCTGTAGTAGTGATAAAGAGGGTGACACCACTCCTCCAGTAGTGGACGCAAAAAAAGAAATTGGTCTTTCTACAAGTACTACATTAGGTTCTTATCTTTCGGATAAAAACGGAAGATCATTGTACTTTTTTTCAACAGATGCAAAAGGGCAATCCTCATGTACAGGCGGATGTGAAGCTTTATGGCCTCCTTATTATGTAGACAATTTAACGGCTGATAAAATAAGTACAGACCTAACATTCTCAGATTTTGGCACTATAACTACAGCATCTTCTAAAAAACAATTGACCTATAAAGGCTGGCCTTTGTATTATTATGCACCAGCTGCAGGAACTGATGTATATGGCAACGCAGGCGCAAATGTACCTGAAGCTGCCGGTAAAACAACTGGAGACGGAGTTGGCGGTATTTGGTTTATTGCAAAACCGGACTATTCGATTATGCTAGTAAAAAGTCAGCTTTTAGGACATGACGGCAAAAACTATCTTTCAGATTATACTGTTGGCGATGGCTTGACTACTTACTTTACAGATGCTAAAGGAATGACGCTTTATACTTTTAAGAATGATAATTTCAAGAAGAATAATTTCACAAAAGCTGATTTTTCAAACAATGCTGTCTGGCCTATTTATGAAACAGATAAAATCGTAATTCCTTCAATTCTTGATAAATCTAAATTTAGTGTTATAACTGTATTTGGTAAATCTCAACTGGTTTACAACGGTTGGCCTTTGTATTATTTTGGTCAGGATGCCGGAGTAAGAGGCGCTAATAAAGGGATTAGTTTTCCAAGTCCTGCTGTTTGGCCGGTACCGGTAAAAGATTCACCACTTGCTATCTAGAAATTTTATTTAACACATAGAAACATAGATATACTCTATCTGTTAAATATTTTTTCAGGCAGATTTTGCAGATCGAGCAGGTTTTTTTCTAATCTTTTTAATCCTTAATCTGTGGCTATTTTATTTAACGCATAGAAACATAGGCATTATGTGCAAAGAAAAAAGAAGGTATCAGGAAATATTTCTTTCACATATTTAACTATGTGCATTTTAATAAGTGAAACGCCTTTTTTTCCAAGAGTACAAAATCTATGTTTCTATGTGTTAAAATTAATTACACGCAAATATTAAAAAAGAAAACTTTTGGTACTAACTTAAAATCATAAAAATCACATGAGCAAAACAAAAATCAAGATTTTGATATTTTTATTAGTGATAAGTTTTGGTCCGTATTATGTCTATCAAAATATTCTATACAAAGATGCCAGAGACATCAACAATGAAAAATCAATAGGTACTATTACTGCCAAAAATTTAGAAAAAGAATATGATCTCAATCCCGTTCAGGGAGATTCAAAATACTTAAATAAAACCATTGAAATTGAAGGAATTGTTACAGAAGTTACAGATTCGTCTATGGTAATTGACAGCAAGGTATTTTGCAAAATGAATGAAAAAGAAAAAAAACCTTGGTAAACAAACCAATCAATATAAAAGGAAGATGTATCGGTTTTGATGATTTATTCGGACAGGTAAAATTTGATCAATGCAGTATACAACAACATTAAATATGAAAAATAAAATTTTTTTAATAGCCAGTTTTTTAATCTGCCTGTATAGTAATGCACAGGAAGATTTACTCTCGAGCCTGGATTCGACACAAGTAGTTGATAAAAGCGTTACAGCGACATTTAAAGGTTTACAAATTATAACGCTACAATCTACAAAATTACCTGCCAAAAAAGAATTTTACATGGTAATATCCCACCGTTTTGGTTCTGTAAAAGGTGGAATTTCAGAGTTTTTTGGTTTTGATGATGCCACTACAAAAATTGGCGGAATTTACGGTATAACCGATTGGCTTTCGGTAAGTGCATCGCATCATACTTTGTTAAAAATAAATGAAGCATCTGCGAAATACAGACTTATAAGACAAAGTGAAAAGTTCCCTTTTGATATTGTAGGTTACAGTACGATTGATTTTAATAGTGGTTTAAAAAAAGATGATTATCCTAAAATTGAATTCTCTGACAGGCTAACTTTTGTCAATCAAATTCTAATTTCAAGAAAATTCTCTGATAAATTATCATTAGAACTTGCGCCTTCATTCATTCATAAAAATCTGTACAATCCAGCTATTGAAAACGATGATCAATTTACTTTAGGTGCCGGCGGACGATTTAAATTAACTAAAAGGCTTTCTCTGAATTTAGAATATGGTGAGAATTTTAATAAACCTAACTTTTATAATAACCCATTATCTGTTGGACTGGACATAGAAACCGGAGGTCATATTTTTCAGTTGATTTTTACCAATTCGCAATCTATGACTGAAAGCGGTTATCTGACAAGTGCTGCCGGAGATTGGGGAAAAGGTGATTTTTTCTTTGGGTTTAATTTATATAGAGTTTTTTAAAAGTATAAAATATGAAAAAATATATTTACTTATCTGCAATCATACTGTCATTATACAGCTGTGAATCAAATACGTATGAAAGTATCGAAGAACCAACTGTTATCGTTGGCAAAGTTACTTATGCAACAAATGTTAAATCAATTATTGATGAAAACTGCATTGGTTGTCATGCTTCGGGCGGACAACTTATCCCTTTAACAACGTATACCGAAGTTAAAGATGCACTGGTAAATAAAAAATTATTAGACAGGATTCAGTTGCAAAACGGAACTTCAGGTCAAATGCCAAAAGCAGGAAGAATGGCGCAGGATAAAATAAATACTATTCTGCAATGGAATATCGATGGACTATTAGAAAAATAAATCAATACTTAAAAAAATGAAAAAAGTAATTGTACTGCTGTTTTTATTTGTTGGAATATTCCATGTTTCGGCACAAAAATATGCAACAAAAACAGGGAGTTTAAAATTTGAGGCAAGTGTTGATTCTTTTGAAGAAGTTGCGGCAGAAAATAAAAATACATCTTCAATTTTAGAATCCTCAACGGGCGAAATTGCTGTTTTAACACTCATGAAAGGCTTTCGATTTAAAGTGGCATTAATGGAGGAGCATTTTAATGAAAATTATGTAGAATCAGATAAATTTCCTAAAGCTACTTTTAAGGGAAAAATAGAAGATTTTGATGCGTCAAAACTTTCGGGTACAGCCAAAATATTTAAGATTTCGGGAGATTTAACTTTACACGGGAAAACAAAAAACGTAATCGTAAATGCCAAAATTTTAAAATCCGGCGATAAAATTACGGTAACAGGAAATTTCGATGTAAAAGCAGCAGACTTTGACATTGAAATACCAAAACTAGTGAGCAAAAAAGTATCGGACAAAATCAAAGTAAGTTTAAACCTCTTACTTACAAAATTATAGAATCATAATTTTGTAACTTGAAAATTAGAATATTCTCAAAGTTTGTGAATAAAAAAAGAGGCTGCTTCAAAAATGAAACAGCCTCTTACTATTTTGTAAAGACACCTATAATTCAACTTCTAGTATAAATAATTCAGTGCAGTTACATCATTAGCATTGAAAGCTCCAGTTTCAGATGAACTAAAACATGCTCTCATATAAGAAGTTGCATCATATCCTGAAGGTGTTCCCGGGATTTGGATTGCTCCAACACCAGCTGTTCCTTCGCTTGAATTTTGTCCACAACTTTGACGGCTAAACCAGTCAGTATGACGTAAACCAATACAGTGACCAATTTCGTGTGCAGATACGTGTGCATTTACACCTGTTGAATAAGTATCTAATCCAGAATATAATGTAACTGAATTATAAGGCGCTCCTCCTGAAGGAAAACCTGCTACTCCACCGGCAGAACCGGTTTGTCTCCGGACAACAATGTTTGCTCCTGTTGTACTTGAACTAAAGGTTAGCGTAAAGTTAATAGACAATCCTAAATTATTATATCTATTGATTGCCGCTTGTAGTCCAGCACGCATATTTGTACTTAGCGCTGTTGTACCTGTGCCTGTTAATCCAACAACTTTGATAGTTCTTGGTGCAGATACTAAATTTGTAGTACGATATTGTTCTGTCGTAATACCTCCGTGAAGATCCATTTTGTCTAATTGATCTTGTGTAACAATGATATCTCCTTCTACCAGAAATGCATCTTCAGTGGTACCATCTAACTTAGTATTCTTAATCACTTGAACATCTGAGTTGTTTAGTGAAAGTGAACTAATTTTATTTAACACATCTTGTGTTACTTTAAGAGATTCTTGATTTGATGAAGTTGTTGATTCATCTCCCTTGCTACAGGATATTATTGTTAGCGCTACAAATGAGAGGGCTAAAATCGATTTAATTCTTTTCATAATAGGTTTTTTTTGGTTGTTTAATTAGTTGATAAATATGGGGTCTTTACAAAATATTGTAATCTTTATTGTCAAATTTATATAATTTTTAATCTTAAAATACCTATAAAACTATAATTTAACAAATTTAACATTTTTTGTTATATTATTTTACATTTGGTTTTAATAATAATTATCTGATTATTACTGCGAGCCCAGTAAAATCAACAACTTGATATAAATCAGCTTGTTACTGTAATAATACTCGCAATTAATTTATTTTTATTAGTAAAAAAGCTATACTTTAGCAAAATATATTCCTACACTTTAGAATCTATAAATGTTATAAGCCAAATATTGAATATTGTTTTCGATATAATCACTTATAGATCAAATTAGGCCCTATGCCCCTCATGTACAAACATGATATCCATCTCCTGTTTATTTTTAATTACTACACACACTTCTAGATTTTGTTGCATCAAAATTCTTCGTAATTACAAAAATATAAATCTCACAAATCTTAAAATTATATGAGAAACCTTGAAACTATTAATTCCATTCACAGGAATATTCAGGAAATCCGTTCAGAATTTCCGGTTCTTCATCAAGAAATCAATGGGAATCCGCTTGTCTATTTAGATAATGCTGCGACAACCCAAAAACCGGTATCAGTAGTTGAATCTCTCGTAGACTATTACCACCGGGATAACAGTAATGTGCACCGTGGCGTACACGAGTTAAGTCAAAGAGCAACAGCAGCCTACGAAGAAGCCCGTGCGAAAATTGCCAATTTTATTAATGCTGAGCATACTCATGAAATTATCTTTAATAAAGGCACTACAGATGGTATTAATATGATCGCTTACTGTTTTAACAATAAGTTTCTTAAAAGTGGTGATAAGGTAATGATTTCAGCTATGGAGCATCATGCAAACATTGTTTCCTGGCAATTATTTGGTCAGGAAAAAGGTGTAAGTCTTAGTGTAATTCCCATTTTGCCCTCTGGTGAGCTGGATATGGAAGCATTTAAATCAATGCTAACTGAAAAGGTTAAATTAATTTCTGTCACTTATATATCCAATACATTGGGAACTATTAATCCTGTCAGGGAAATCATAGAAATTGCTCATTTGCATCATATACCTGTTTTACTAGATGCTGCACAGGCAATTGCCCATATGCGCATTGATGTTCAGGAACTGGATGTTGATTTTATGGTATTTTCAGGACATAAAATGTATGGTCCAACAGGAATTGGTATTCTGTATGCAAAAGAAGAGTGGCTTGAAAAAATGCCTCCGGCGCAGGGAGGCGGAGATATGATCAAACATGTTTCTTTTGAAAAAACAACATACAACCATTTACCTTATAAATTTGAGGCTGGGACGCCATCAATTTCATCCGCTATTGCACTGGGTACGGCGGTTGATTACATAAAACGCATTGGCATGGATGAGATCTCAGACTATGAGCATGACTTAACCACTTACCTTATTAAGGAATTAAATACAGTAAAAGAGCTACGGATTATTGGTACAGCAAAACA
Source organism: Flavobacterium sp. (assembly GCF_043722275.1). Taxonomy (GTDB): domain Bacteria; phylum Bacteroidota; class Bacteroidia; order Flavobacteriales; family Flavobacteriaceae; genus Flavobacterium. The sequence continues at coordinate 11,611 of NZ_JAYSPC010000049.1, forward strand.
CCATGCCGGATCTGTATCTTTTGTCATTGAAGGATGCCATAATTCTGATATTGGAGAATTACTGAATCAACAAGGAATAGCAGTACGAACGGGTCACCACTGCACGCAGCCGTTAATGCAGATATACAACATAAAAGGAACTGTAAGGGCTTCTATTGCCCTATACAATACCTATTCGGAAATCGACGACTTGATTCGGGGTCTAAAAAAGGCCATCGAAATACTAAAATCATAAATTATTTTAAAAATTACTTAAAATGACTATTAATCAACTACAAGATGATCTAATTGAGAAGTTTAGCAAAGCTGGAAATAACTTTTCGGACAAATATAAATTAATCATTCAGATGGGAAAAGCACTTCAGGAAATGGATGTGGCTTTCAGAACTGATGAAGACTGCATATGGAGTTGCCAGGCTACCGTTTGGGGATATAGTACAGAAAAAGACGGGAAAATTTTTATTCAGGCAGACAGTGACGCCGCCATAACTAAGGGATTAATTGCTTTGATACTCTACGTATTATCAGGTCAAACAAAGCAAGACATAGCTAATGCTGATCTTTATTTCATTGACAAAATACGTCTTAAAGAGTACTTGTCGCCCAATAAATCCAATGCAATATTGACTATGCTTAAAGATATCAAAATATTAGCAGCAGAAGGCAAACTGCTAGTACCCGGAACCTGCTCTATATAAAACACTCACTATTAACAATCAAACTAAAATTTATGGACACAACAACAAAAAATTCTTTCTCAGGTAGTATCCCGTTTAAATATGAGGAATACTTAGGACCGTTACTTTTCGAATCTTACGCTATAGATATGGCAAAAAGAGTAAAAGAAACTTCACCATCTAAAATACTGGAAATTGCCTGCGGAACAGGAAGGGTTACAAACCAACTTTTAAATGAACTCCCAAATGCCCAGATCACAGCTACGGATATTAATCCCGCAATGCTGAATCTTGCAAAAGATATTGTAAAAAATCAAAAAAATGTTACTTGGGAAGTAGCAGACGCAATGTCTTTGCCCTTTGACGATGAATATTTTGACTGCATTACTGCACAATTTGGGGTGATGTTTTACCAGGATAAGATTAAAGCACATAAAGAAGCTTTTCGGGTTTTGAAAAAAGGAGGAACTTATATTTTTAATAGCTGGAATAAAATGGAAGAAAACCATGTTATTCACTTAGTCAAAAAATTAATGGAAGAATATTTTCCCATAGATCCACCATCCTTTTATAACGTGCCATTTTCTTATTTTGAACCAGCCACGATTACATCAGATCTTGAAGAAGGTGGATTTCATGATATAAAAACTTCTTTAGTTAAAGTAAACGGTTACAGTAAAGATTCCCATAGCGCAGCCACAGGCCTATTAGAAGGAACCCCCATTTATGGAAGTATAATTGAAAAAGATGAGGATATTTTACCTGAAATTATCAATAAATTAAGTGGAAAACTAGCTGATCTATACGGTAAAGAAAATCTTTCCGTTCCGTTACAGGCCATTGTCACGACAGCAAAGAAAAAGTAGTTTTTTTTAATAATTTTTCAAAAAAATGAATCTGTTATTGATTTAATTTAAACCCTATTTAAAAACACTAAAGGCTTTTTCTTTGGTGTTTTTTGAATTTGACTGGTTGGATATTTTTATTTATAACCCCAATTTTGTAACACAAAACCAATGCAATCATAACGATCATTCACTAAAAAATAATTTAATATATTTGACTTACCTACAACGCATAAATTTAAAATAGAATCATTAGTACAAATTTCATGTTTGCTTTATCTAATTAAAGTTACAAAAAGCTGCAGCAGTTGAATTTTGTATCATTATAAAAATGTTTATAATTGCCCTAACATCAATAGTAAATGAAGAAACAAATTACTTTTTTCCTTTTTATGATAGCGACAATCAGTTTCTCTCAAAGTACTGGGAAATGGATACAATACATCAAAAAAGAAAACGAAAGAAAATTTGAAAAATATTATCTTACATCTTTAGAAAATGCACATCAGAACAAATACAAAGTTGTAAAAAAACTTGATAGTACTTTTTGTATTGTTGAAAATAAAAGTTTAAGATCTAATAAGTCTTCAAAAATTCAACCCGTTAATAGTTTATGGAAATTACCCTCAAACTTTTCAAATAATAACGAAAACAAACAATATATAATAGCAACTGATTCTATCAAAGCGTTAATTACTGATTTGAAATCAATAAACATTTCTGATATCAAGATACTGGATAATCATCTTGTAATTATAAATACTGATTCTGAAAAAATTATTGATGATATTATAAATTTGAACAGCGTATCTTCTGTTTCACAAGAATCGCTTCAGCCAAAAGGCGAATCTAAAATCACAGATCAAAATTTTACTATCAATTATATAAATAAAGCCAATATTAATTTTCCTCTTTTAACAGGCGAAAACCAAATTGTTGCCATAAAAGATGATCTTTTTGATGTAAATGATATTGATTTATTAAACAAGCACATTCCTTCTCAAACAGAATCTTCTATTGTTTCGAATCACGCAACGGCTATGGCGACAATAGTTTCCGGATTAGGAAATAGTTCTGTATCAGGAAAAGGGGTTGCACAAAAAGCTACAATATTATCGTCTGACTTTTTGAATCTTTATCCTGATGAAATAGCAAGTTTACAGGGCGCAACTACTCAAAATCATTCCTACGGAACACTTATTGAAAATTTTTATGGATCGCTCGCTAATGCTTATGACGCTCAATTATTTTCAAATAAGGATTTGACTCATTGTTTTTCGTCTGGTAATACTGGACTTCAGGGTTTTAAATCAATTACGGGTAATTTCAAGCAATCAAAAAATAGTATTGTATTGGGTTGTATTGATCAAAATGAAGTAATTATGCCGTTTTCATCAAAAGGCCCAGCTTATGATGGCCGGATAAAACCGGAATTAGTAGCTTTTAGCACACAAGGAACTTCAAATTCTACTGCATTGGCTACAGGAATTATTACGCTTATGAAACAACATTATAAAACCATAAACAATAGCTCTTTGACTAATACATTGACAAAAGCAATATTAATTAATAGTGCAAAAGATTTAGGGAACAAAGGTCCGGATTTCACTTATGGATATGGAAATATCAATGCTGATAAATGCTTAAAAACGATCACCGAAAACAGATTTATATCCGGTAATTTGGCAACTGGCCAAACAAATTCTCATACTATTATTCTTCCGGAAAATGCTAAGAACTTAAAAATTACATTAGTCTGGAACGATTTGCCCGCAGAAATTAATAGTAATATAAGTTTAGTAAACGATTTAGATCTTGAAGTTATTTCGGCTGAAAACACCGCTTTTTTACCTTGGATTCTTAATCCGGAAATTCCTGAACAACAAGCCGTTAGAGGAAAAGATAAAATTAATAATATAGAACAAGTGACGATTGAAAACCCTACAGCAGGAACTTATACTCTTAATGTAATTGGTTCATATGTTTCAGATACTTCTCTGGAATACAGCATTGCTTATGAATATGAATTGGGAAATCAATTTGAATGGAATTACCCCGTAAATAATGATAATTTCCCTTATGATGGTAAAACAATTTCGCCTTTCAAATGGAGTTCCTCATTTTCTGGTATTCAAGGACAATTGTCTGTTACTTATAATAATGGTGAAACTTGGGAAGTTATCGCAAATGGTATAAATCTGGATAATGAACAATTTGTTCATACACCTGCGTCACAAAAATTTTCGAAAGCAAAACTAAAAATGACCATTAATAATATAGATTATATCTCTGATAATTTTACGATTTCTTATGATTTAAATATCAGTACAAGCTTAGTTTGTGATGGCACAACCGAAATTAATTGGAACAAACCTGCTAATGTTGCTTCTTTCAATATTTATCAACTAACAGGAGATCATTTAGAATTAAAAGAGCAAACATCAAACAATACTTATACTTATAATGACGGAAAAATTTACTCTGTTATTCCTGTATTTGATAATACCGAAGGAATAAAAAGTGAGTCAACATTGCAATATGTCCAAAACTCAAATTGTTATTTTGAGTTGACTTTGGCAGAAGTTTTTGAGGAGAATAAAGTAAAGATTGAAGCTAGTCTTTTTAGCTTGTATAATATCAAAAAAATTGACTTAGTAAAAATAATTAATAATGACGAAAGCATTATCAGCTCGATAAATGATATCAATTCAAAAACATTCTCTTTTTTAGATGATGCGCCCATAAAAGGAAGCAATAAATATAAAATAAATATAATTTTAGAAAACAATAATGTAATAAGTTCCCTAATTCTTGATACTAATTATATCGGCAATGATTTGTTTTTTGTTCACCCAACGCTATTAAGTAAAAATGAAGAATTAAATATTGAAGCCAAAAAAGAGGATAATGCTATTTTCTATTTATACAATATTAGCGGGCAAAATACTATTACTTCTCCACTACCTTCTAAAACCAATAATATCAATATAAAAAACATTTCCTCAGGAATTTATATCTATAAAATAATTACAAATTCAGGCGAAATACAAACTGGGAAAATTGCGATTTTTTAAGTTATTTTGATTTTAATCCGAAGTAAGTCAGACTAACATTTTTGCCGGTATCGGCAAAAAACGAAACATTTTCACTTAAAAAATTATCATATATTTGCCGATAACGGAACTTTTTGAATGTAAAACACATCAATATAATATGTTTTTTACAAATTGCTTGTTATCACACTTAATTATTATCTTTGAACTATGAGCACATTTACAAAACCAAATCATATAGGGCGAAAAATTAGCCGTATTCGTGAACTAAGAGACATGAAGCAAGAAGCTTTAGCGGAAGCTTTAGGAACAACTCAACAATCTATTTCTATTTTAGAAAATAGCGAAACGATTGATGATAATAAACTTGTAGAAGTTGCAAAAATACTCGGCGTAAGCGTAGAAGCAATTAAAAACTTTACTGAAGAAGGTTTTATTAATTATTTCAATACTTTCAATGAGTCCTGAAATAACTTTAATCATATAAATACCTGCAACTTTAATCCATTAGATAAATTGGTTGAAGCTTATGACGAAAATAAAAAACTATATGAACGTTTGGTTCAGTCAGAAAAAGATAAAGTAGAATTTATGGAAAAATTATTTAATAAATAAAATTCACATTTAATTCTAAAAAAAAATCCAAATCCCAATTTTTAAGTTGGAATTTGGATTTTTTTATTTGAGTTTTATATGTCTTAATCTAAAATAAAGCTAACACTTACGTTTGCAACAACTTCGATTTCACCAACTGCTAAAGTTTGATTTTCTGCACCGGCAGAATCCATAGCCATAGATTTCATAGCTGAGTACATTGGTTGCGGACGATAAACCTGAGTATTGTCAGAAATCGTATAAGCTTTACCTACTTTTTGTCCCAAAACCGAAACGTAATCTTCTGCTTTTAGTTTAGCATCTTTTATGGCTAATTTTCTGGCTTCGGTTTCAATTTGAGCTAATTTTGATGTTTCAAAAGATACTTTGTCAATACGGTTAATACCTTGTTGAACAAGACCTTCCATCAATTCATCGTATTTAGTTAGATCTTTTAATACAATTTCTATTGTTTGAGTTGCGTTATAACTTGTTTTCTTTTTCTCATAATCATATTGCGGATTAAGAGCAACTTGTTTTGTTTTAAAATCTGCTGTTGGAACATTCATCTTTTTGATAAATTTTAAAACTGCGTCGATTTTTTCGTCATTTTGTTTTTTGACATCTTTAGCATTATTCCCTTTTGTTTCAACAGTTGCTGAAATACAAACCTGATCAGGCGCTACTTTTACTTTTCCTTCTCCATTTACATTGATTTGAGGAATTTGTTTGATTTCTTGGCCGTAAGACATAGTCATAAACATGATTGTTAAAAATAATACTACTTTCTTCATTTTTGTTATATTTTAAATTATTTAATATTCGAATTTCAAAAGTTGTGCCAATATTATAATTTTCCCAATTTTGCCATTACGAAAAGGATAAAAATCGGGATCGCTAATAACACAACCATCAATGTATGGTCTACAATTAGCGAAGGTTCTTTTACCAAAGTTATTAAATATCCGCCAATTGCACCGCCAAAATGTGCTGTATGACCAATATTATCATTTTTGGCACGCATTCCGTAAATTGAATATAATAAATATAAAATTCCAAATAAATATGCCGGAATTGGTATCACAAAGAAAATTCCCAGCATCATATCCGGCTGTAATAATATTGCCGAATATAAAATACCCGTTACAGCGCCCGAAGCTCCAACGGCACGATAACTATAATCATTTTTATGAAAGAGCATGGTTAGTAAACTTCCGAAAATTAAACTTCCAAAATAAATTAAAACAAAAGAAATCGGACCCATCCATTGAATTACAACTGGCGCAAAAAACCAAAGTGTCAACATATTAAATACTAAATGCATCAAATCTGCATGTAAAAAACCTGATGAAATCATTCTGATTTGTTCTCCTGAACGAATACTTCCTACATGAAATTCGTATTTTCTAAAAAAAGCAAGATCATTAAAACCTTTGTAACTAATTACAGCATTCGCCACTATAATCCCTATTAAAATGGTATTCATAAAAAATATTTATTGTGATTTGTAAATATAGTCATTCTTAAACATATGTTAGCTTCAGACCAAATTATCGCTCGTTACTCATTTTTACTTTATATTTGCTAAAAAAATAGTACATGCAATTTCTCGTTTATATATTAGCCTATCCCCTACTTTGGCTTATCTCTATACTTCCTTTTCGATTGTTTTACCTGTTATCAGATTTTGTCTGTTTTATTATATACAGAATCATTGGCTACCGCAAAAAAGTAGTACGTGAAAACCTGGCGCTTACTTTGCCACACTTAAGTAAAAGCGAATTAAAAGAAATTGAAAAGAAATTTTACCACCATATGTGCGATATGTTTCTGGAAACAATTAAAACAATGAGCATTTCGCCGCAAGAAATGGAAAAGAGATTTCGTGTGACCAATATTGAACTTGTAAATGAATATGCAAAAAAAGGAAAAAGTGTAATTCTTGTAGCTTCGCATTATGCAAGTTACGAATGGCTTTTAACAGTTAACCCAAAAATTGACTTTAAAGGAATCGCCGTTTACAAAAGAGTTGCAAACCCATATTTTGATAAATTGGTTCGGAAAATACGCTCTAAATATGATACAGAATTAGTTGAAACAAGAAAGGCGATTCCAACTATGGCGCAAAATCAGCGTGACGGAATTTTAAGCATGTACGGATTAGCAAGTGATCAATCGCCTAAACTCGACCGAATTTTTCATTCGATGAAATTCATGGGAATCGAAGTTCCTGCTCATACAGGCGCCGAAATGCTGGCTAAAAAATACGATTTAAGCGTGATTTTTGTAAAAGTAAAAAAAGTAGCAAGAGGTTATTATGAAGCAACTTTTGTATCTATTGCCGATAATCCAAACGATTATGAAAACTTTGATATTACAGAAAAATATTTAAGAGAAGTTGAAAAACAAATTTACGAAGCTCCTGAATTTTATTTATGGACGCACAAAAGATGGAAACATCGAATTGAATAATATTCTTAGAAAAAATAAATCCAAAAAAGTTACAATTGCTTTTTTGGATTTTTTATTTTCTAAAACTTCATAACTAAGAAAAACTTCTTATTCAGTAGAAAAATAGATTTTGATGGGTTTTTGTAATATTTTTTTCTGACAAAATTATCTTATAAATTATAGAAACAGTATACATTTGAAAAAGATAAACCCTACTCAAATCTAAAATAATCTACAATGAAGAAAAACCTATGTTCTTTAATTTTATGTATTTCAATAGCTGCTTTCGCTCAAAGCCCCAAACGCGGACTAGCTTACGGAAATAACTCAACGGCAGATTTACTCGCCCTAAAACCAGGAGTTTCCTGGTGGTACAATTGGGGATCTTCTCCTGAAAATGACACTAATGCCAATTATGAATCTATTGGTGTTGAATATGTACCAATGACATGGAATGCGGTAAGCGATGCTGATGTACAAGCATTTATAAACAGAATAAAACCCGGTGCTAAATATTTACTTGCTTTTAATGAGCCTAATTTTAATGATGGCGCACGATTAACTCCGCAGGAAGCCGTAAATGCATGGAAAAATGTAGAGAAAATTGCTGCCGCCAAAAACTTAGAAATAGTAAGCGCTTCACCAGCTTTTAATGACCCGAATAATAATTATGGCGGTTATAGCAGCCCGACTGCGTGGCACGATCAATTTTTTCTGTTATGCCCAAATTGCAAAGTCGACTATATTGCTTTTCATACTTATGACAGTTCATCAGGCTCTGTTATTGGCGTTACCAGTCTTTTAAAAAAATACAATCGTCCGGTTTGGGTGACTGAATTTGCAAACAGAGTAGTTCAAAGTGCCGCTGACAAAACTAAATTTATGAAAGATATCATAACTAGTTTTGAAAATGATCCGGACATTTACAGATATTCATGGTTCACAGGAAGAGTTCCTGCTAATTGGTTAGATATGGCAGAAGGTCCATTATTAGCTCCCGAAAGTGGCGTATTAAGACCAATAGGAACTGAATATGTAAATACCACTTATACAGCTAAAAAGATGAATGTTCCCGGCAGAATAATTGCAAATAAACATTATCGCCGAAAGGGAACAACGCTGCAAAACACAACTGATTCAGGAACAATACAAAATGTATCTAATATAGAAACAGGCGATTGGAATGAATTTATGCTGAATGTGGATAACGCAGGAACTTATAATTTAAACTTTAGAGTTGCAGCGACAACTCAGGGAAAATTTGATATTCTAGTAAATGATTTTGTCGCAAAAACAGATGAAACATTTCCTGCAACGGGAAGTTTGCAAACGTATACGAACAAAATTGTAAACACAATTACATTACCCAAAGGAGAAGTTTACCTTAAAATTAAATTCAAATCAAACGATATGAATTTTAATTATATCGATGTTACAACAGTAAACTTAGGCGTAAATGATTCTACGGCTGAAAAAGATTTTTTTTCGGTTTACCCAAACCCAATTAAATCTCAATCTACACTTCATATAAAGTCTGCCATTACAGAACCTTTGGTTTTAAAAATTGTTGATATGATAGGGCATGTTTGCTACTCTTCTGATTCAAACTTTACCAATGAAGATATTAAAATTGGAGACAAACTTTCAAGTGGAGTTTATATTGTAACCGCAACTTATGGTGCTGTAAAAAAGTCCTTGAAAATTATCAAAAACTAGATTCTTAAACCTTTATACTGATTAATTATTTTACCGCAAAGTACGTAAGAATTTTTATTAGTAGACGAAAACAAAAAGTTCGCAAAGCTTTGTATTGATTTAGCTTTGCGAACTTTGCCTTTTTTTATAAAATCCTACTATTAAAAAAACTTTGCGGACTTTGCGGTTAATTTTTTTATAATGCCAAAAAATTAAATTCCGGCAATTGCTTTTATTTCGTCTATAATTCGAAGTGCTAATACATCTGCTTTTTCCTGAGAAGGAGCTTCTGTATAAATCCTGATAATTGGTTCTGTGTTTGATTTTCTTAAGTGAACCCATTCTGTAGCAAAATCAATTTTTACGCCGTCAATCGTTGTGATATCTTCGTTTTTATATTTTTCGGTCATAGCTTCTAAAATGGCATCAACATCAATTTGTGGTGTTAATTCAATTTTATTTTTGCTCATATAATATTCAGGATATGAAGCACGCAATGCCGAAACTGACATTTTTTTGTTTGCCAAATGTGTCAGAAACAAAGCTACACCAACTAAACTATCACGCCCGTAATGAGATTCAGGATAAATGATTCCACCGTTTCCTTCACCACCAATGATGGCATTATTTTTTTTCATTAATTCCACAACATTCACTTCTCCAACTGCGCTGGCTTCATATTTTCCGCCATGAGCAACTGTTACATCGCGCAAAGCACGAGATGATGACATATTCGAAACTGTATTTCCGGGAGTTTTACTCAAAACATAATCGGCGCAAGCCACTAAAGTGTATTCTTCACCAAACATTTCTCCATCTTCACAAATAAAAGCAAGACGATCTACATCCGGATCTACAACAACTCCTAAATCAGCTTTTTCTTTAACTACTAATTCAGAAATATCAGTTAAATGTTCCTTTAAAGGTTCCGGATTATGCGGGAAATGTCCGTTTGGCTCGCAGTATAATTTTACCACTTCAACGCCCATTAATTCTAATAATCTTGGGATAATGATTCCGCCTGACGAATTTACTCCATCAACAACCACCTTAAATTTTGCCGCTTTTACCGCTTCAACATCAACTAAAGGTAAATTTAAAACCTCGTCGATATGAATATCCATATAAGCATCATTTACCGTGATTTCGCCTAAATTATCAACATCCGAGAAATCGAAAGCTTCAGCATCAGCAATATCTAAAATTTTTGCTCCTTCATCTCCACTTAAAAATTCTCCTTTTGCATTCAATAATTTCAAAGCATTCCATTGTTTTGGATTATGAGACGCTGTTAAAATAATTCCGCCATCAGCCTTTTCTAAAGGAACAGCAATTTCAACCGTAGGCGTTGTAGAAAGTCCAAGATCAATTACATTAATCCCTAAACCTACTAAAGTATTTACAACAAGATTATGAATCATAGGTCCGGAAATTCTGGCATCGCGACCTATTACAACCGTTAATTTTTCTTTTGAAGTATTGTTTTTCAGAAAAGTACCGTATGCCGATGCAAATTTTACAGCGTCAACAGGAGTCAGGTTATCTCCTACTTTTCCACCAATAGTTCCTCGTATTCCCGATATTGATTTTATTAATGTCATGTTTGTGAGTTATGGTTACCAGTTACAAATATAGAAAAGTTGCTGAGTTACTAAGGTTCTAAGTTGCTAAGAATTTTAAAAAAGTTGCTGAGAGACTAAGTCGCTAAGATTCTGAGATTTTATAAAGCCGTGAATCATTCGTGAAACGATATAAAAAAGTTTTCATACTTTTACTAAAATAACTTATTGACTTAGCAACTTTCAAAAAAAACTTAGTGTCTTAGTAACTTAGAACCTTTTAAAAAAACTTAGCAACTCAGTAACTTAGTCCCTTAGCAACTCAAAGAAAAAAAATGAACTTCCTAGCCCACATATATCTTTCAGGTGATAATGATTTAATCAAAATTGGCAATTTTATGGCCGATGGAATTCGCGGGAAACAATTTGAACACTTTCCTGAAGAAGTTCAAAAAGGCATTATTTTGCATCGTTCCATAGATACTTACACAGATTCACATGACGTTTTCAGGCAAAGTACCAAACGGTTACATGAAAAATACCATCATTATGCAGGCGTTATTGTCGATATTGTTTACGATCATTTTTTAGCCAAAAACTGGACAAAATATTCAGATGAGAAACTGGAAGATTTCATCAATCGGTTTTATACTTCATTACATGTAAATTATGATATTCTGACCGAAAAAACTCAGGGATTAATGCCTTATATGATTGAAAGAAACTGGCTTTTGAGTTATCAAACCGTTGAAGGAATCAAGAATATTTTGACACAAATGGACCGACGCTCAAAAAACACATCAAAAATGCAGTTTGCAAGTGAAGAATTAGTAGAATTTTATTCGGAATTTGAACAGGAATTCACGCTCTTTTTTGAAGATGTCAAACAACATTCAAAACAAAAATTACTCTCCTTATAGAATCTATCCGATTATATAAAAAACAAATACAATTCTTTTTATGAAAAAAATCGCCTTTTTATTCAGCTTTATTTCTATTTACAGTTTTGCTCAGCAAACCGCAAAACCAACCGGATTGGTCGCCACAAAAGCAATGGTCGTTTCGGCACGTCAGGAAGCTTCAAAAGTAGGTTTAGAAATCATTCAAAAAGGTGGAAATGCTTTTGACGCAATGGTTGGTACCGAATTGGCTTTGGCAGTAGCATTTCCGTTTGCGGGAAATATTGGCGGTGGTGGATTTATGGTTTATCGAAAAGCAAACGGCGAAGTTGGTTCTTTAGATTATCGCGAAAAAGCACCATTAGCGGCTACAAAAGATATGTTTCTTGATAAAGACGGAAATGTTATAAAAGGTAAAAGTACCGAAACTGCTTTGGCAATTGGTGTTCCGGGAACTATTGCGGGAGTTTTTGCCGTACATAAAAAATTGGGTTCTTTACCAATGTCTGAAATTTTGAAACCTGTTATTGCTTTAGCAGAAAGAGGTGTGGTTGTAACCAAAAAACAAGAAAAAAACATAAACGATTATCGGGATGCTATTATAAAAATAAATGGTGATAAAACGCCATTGGCAACTTTGTATAAAGAAAATGATACAATCAAATATCCTGAACTTGCCAATACGCTGAAAAGAATTTTAAAAAACGGAAAGGATGAATTTTACAAAGGTAAAACGGCTAAAATATTAGTAGATTATCTTCAAAAAAGAGGCGGAATTATTACGCTTAAAGATTTAGCGAGTTATGAGGCAAAATGGAGAAAACCATTGCAATTTACTTATAAGGATTTAAAAATTACGTCAATGTCACCTCCAAGCAGCGGTGGAATTTGTCTGGCGCAAATCATGAAAATGATCGCTCCTTATGATTTATCAAAGATGGGACATAACTCTGAAGAATCTATTCAGGTAATTGTTGAGGCCGAAAGAAGGGCTTACGCCGATAGAAGCCAGTTTCTAGGAGATCCTGATTTTGTAAAAATTCCAATTAATGGGTTATTGTCCAATGCTTATTTAAAAGACAGAATGTCGACTTTTAATGTAAATAAAGCCAGTTTATCATCAGAAATAAAAGAAGGAAAAGTAAATTTTAATGAAAGTACCGAAACTACTCACTATTCGATTGTTGATGCTCAAGGAAAATGCCGTTGCAGCCACCACAACACTTAATGATGGTTACGGATCAAAATATTATTGTGACGAATTAGGATTTTTTCTAAATAACGAAATGGACGATTTTAGCGCAAAACCCGGCTCTCCAAATATGTTTGGCTTAGTAGGAAACGAAGCAAATAGTATCGCTCCGCAAAAAAGAATGTTAAGTTCAATGACGCCAACAATTGTCGAGAAAAACGGAAAATTATTTATGGTCGTAGGTTCTCCAGGCGGATCGACTATTATTACTACTGTTTTGCAAGCCATTTTAAATGTATACGAATACAATTTAAGTATGCAGGAAGCGGTAAACGCACCACGATTTCATCATCAATGGTTACCGGATTTAATTACGTTTGAACCTAATGCATTTGACACAATTACTATAGATAAACTGAAAGCAAAAGGATATTTAATCAACGAAAAAACTACGCCTGTAATTGGTAAACTTGATTGCATTTTGGTTTTACCTAACAGCAATCTTGAAGGTGGCGCAGATTTTCGTGGAGACGATACGGCGGTTGGGTTTTAAATTTTAAAAAGATTTATTCTGGAAAAAGTATACAAATTCGAATGTTTAAAGCTAAATTTGTAATCCCTAACTTTTTAAAGAGATAATGTTAAGAAAATTTTTTCGAAAACTTGAAAGCATTATTGCTTTGGCTCAATCTATATTGACGCCAAAGCAATTTATTTTTTTATCTAGCGTTCTGGTTGGTATTTCCTGCGCATTGGCTGTGATTGTTTTAAAAACATTTGCTCACAGCGTTTTTTCGTTTGCTACCTATATTAACGGAATTTTAAAACTCAGTTTCATAAACAGTATTTTACCTATAATTGGTATTTTGCTTACGGTTTTTGTAGTCAAAAAAGTCCTGAACGGATCGATTCAAAAAGGTACATCTCAAATTTTATACGCTGTTGCTAAAAAAGCAAGTATTATCCCAAAAAAGCAAATGTATGCTCAAATCGTTACAAGTTCGTTAACGGTTGGCTTAGGAGGTTCGGCAGGTTTAGAAAGCCCAATTGTGATTACAGGAGCGGCTTTTGGATCAAATTATGCCCAAAATTATAAATTAGCTTACAAAGACAGAACTTTACTTATTGGCTGCGGAGTTGCTGCCGGAATTTCTGCTGCATTTAATGCGCCAATTGCCGGAGTTCTTTTTGCAATCGAAGTTTTATTAGTGGATGTCAGTATTTCTGCCTTTACTCCTATTATGATTTCTGCAGCGACAGGAGCTTTGGTTTCTGCTATTTTATTAGATGAATCGATTTTATTGTCTTTCAAACAACAACAAACTTTTAATTATCATAATATTCCGTTTTACATTCTTTTAGGATTATTAACTGGCTTTATTGCGGTTTATTACGCCCGAAATTTCCAAAAAGTTGAGCATTATTTTTCAAAATTACAAGTGGGTCCTTATAGAAAAGCCTTAATTGGATCTTCGTTATTGGCATTACTTATTTTTATATTTCCAACACTTTTTGGTGAAGGTTATGAAAGCATTAAAACATTATCAGAATCTGATCCGGGAAAATTATTAGACAATACATTATTTGCAAATTTCAGAGATAATGAATGGGTTTTACTTCTTTTTGTGGGATGTACAATGATGGTAAAAGTTTTTGCTACCGGATTAACTCTTGGTAGTGGCGGAAATGGAGGCAACTTTGCTCCTTCTTTATTTTTAGGTTCTTATCTGGGCTATTTTTTCGCAAAATTCATTAATATGATTGGCTTGTCTAAACTTCCCATTAGTAATTTTACTATGGTAGGAATGGCAGGTATTTTGAGCGGATTATTTCATGCTCCGCTTACTGCAATTTTCTTAATTGCCGAAATTACAGGTGGTTATAGCCTGATGATTCCGCTTATGATTGTTTCTTCAATAAGTTTTGCAATTTCTAAACGTTTCGAAAAATATTCTCTTGATGTAAAAGGTCTGGCTAAAAAAGGTCATGCATTTACAAGTAATAAAGATTCTAATATTTTATCAACTTTAGACATTGATACCATCATTCAATGTGACTATTTAACGGTTCATCCTGAAGAAAATCTCAGTAAATTAGTAGATCTTATTTCACATTCTAATCAAGTTGTTTTTGCAGTTGTTGATAATGAAAAAGATCTTGTAGGAATTGTTCATTTCAATGATATCAGGGAAATTATATTCAACAGTTATCGCGTTAAATATACCTTGATAAAAGATGTAATGAAAATTCCTGCCGCTACAATTTCATCAGATGATAGTATGGAAATCGTAATGAGCAAATTCGAAAAATCTAAAACAGCATTTCTTCCCGTATTACGAAATGATAAATATTTTGGATTTATATCCAAATCTATAGCACTTGAAGCCTATAGAACCAAACTAAGATCCATGACAATTGAATAAGCTTAATATCGGATGAGTTAAAAAATTTTAATATCCGATATTAAGACGTACCTTTGGGTTATGTGGAATATAGACGTAACATACCGAACCGAATTTCAATCAACATTTGATAGATTGTACCAAAAAAGGCTTGATTTGCAAAACAGCAGACCATTGCCAAACATTGCTTTACATAAAATTCGCGAAAGCTTATCCCTTGAATGGACCTACAATTCAAATAGTATCGAAGGAAATACAATGAGTTTACGAGAAACCCAAATGGTAATACAGGAAGGAATTACTATAAAAGGAAAATCGCTTCGGGAACATTTTGAAACCCACAATCACGATAAAGCAATTGATTATTTATACTCAATTGTTGATGATAATTACAATTTACGAAGCATTGACATCCTCTCTATTCATGGATTAGTTTTACGTTCTATCGAAGATGATTTTGCCGGACGACTACGAAACGGAGGCGTTCGAATTTCAGGCGCTAATTTTATGCCACCAAATGCCAGTAAAGTTTCAGATTATCTGGATGAATTGATTGATTTTGTCAATACAAATCCTTTAGGTTTAAACGATATAGAACTTGCCACAATTTACCATCACAAATTAGTCTGGATTCATCCATTCTTTGACGGAAATGGTCGTACAGTTCGTTTAAGCATGAATTTATTATTGATGCGTTGCGGTTTTCCGCCCGCTATTATCTTGAAAAATGATAGAAAAAAATACTACGAAGCACTTAATCAGGCTAATACCGGCAATTATCAAAAATTAATTTTATTGATGTGTCAGGCACTTGAACGAACGCTCAATATTTATTTAAATGCAATGCCGGGCAGTACTTATGATTATCAAAAAATATCAGATATAGTTAGTGAACCAAGTACTCCATACGGGCAGGAATATGTAAGCTTACTAGCCAGAACAGGTAAAATTGATGCTTATAAAGAAGGTAGAAACTGGTACACTACTAAAGAAGCCATTGAAGAATATATGGAAACAAGAAAAAGAAAACGCTAACTTAGGTTCTATAGTCTGGTTAAAAATATTTTTAATCAATTTAAAACACGAATTGCACTGATTTGCACTAATCTTTAAGATTAAATTAGTTTGTGAAATTAATTTCACAAACTAATTAGTGACAATTCGTGAAATTCGTGTTTATTTTTTTGGCATTTTTTGTTACTAATTGTAACATAAAGTTTTGTATTCGAGCATGGAAAGAATAAATCAAAGTGGTAACTTTGCGTTTTGCTCAAAATTATGTTAGAAAAAGACAATACTATTGAAGTTCTTGGTGCAAGAGTTCATAATCTAAAAAATATAGACATTTCTATTCCGCGTGAAAAACTGGTTGTTATTACCGGTTTATCAGGTTCGGGAAAATCCTCTTTGGCATTTGATACCATTTATGCCGAAGGACAACGTCGCTATGTTGAAACTTTTTCGGCTTATGCCAGACAGTTTCTTGGTGGGCTTGAACGTCCTGATGTTGATAAAATCGACGGACTTTCGCCGGTAATTGCGATTGAACAAAAAACAACCAGTAAAAGCCCGCGTTCAACTGTGGGAACTATTACTGAAATATATGATTTCCTTCGACTTCTTTATGCTCGTGGTGCTGATGCTTATAGTTACAACACTGGCGAAAAGATGGTTTCCTATTCTGATGAACAAATTAAGGATTTAATTATTCAGGATTTTAAAGGAAAACGCATCAATATTCTTGCTCCAATTATTAGAGCCAGAAAAGGTCATTATGCTGAGTTATTCCAGCAAATTACCAAACAAGGTTTCTTAAAAGTTCGTGTAAATGGCGAAGTTCAGGATTTAGTTTCAGGAATGAAATTAGATCGTTACAAAACCCACGATATTGAAATTGTAGTCGACAGAATGTTGATTGAAGATACCGAAGACAATCAAAAAAGATTATCGGAAAGCATTAATACCGCGATGCATCACGGCGAAAATGTATTGATGATTTTAGATCAGGATACAAACGAAGTACGTTATTTTAGTCGAAACTTAATGTGCCCTACAACGGGAATATCTTATCAAAATCCTGAACCAAATTTATTTTCTTTCAACTCTCCAAAAGGCGCTTGTCCGCATTGTAACGGATTGGGAACGGTTCATGAAATCAATGTTAAAAAGATTATCCCAAATCCTAAATTATCCATTAAAGCGGGTGGTTTTGCTCCGCTTGGTGAATATAAATCGTCGTGGATCTTTAAACAATTGGAAGTTATTGGCGAAAAATTCAGTTTCAAAATAACAGATCCTATTGAGAAAATTCCGGAAGAAGCTATGACAATGATTTTGCATGGTGGGAAAGATAAATTCGTTGTCAATTCAAAAGATTTAGGAGTTACCCGCGATTATAAAATAGATTTTGAAGGAATATCACATTTCATCAAAAATCAATTTGATGAAACTTCTTCAACAACAATAAAACGTTGGGCAAAAGATTTCATGGACGAAGTAAATTGTCCGGTTTGCGATGGTTCACGTTTGAAAAAAGAAGCATTATTCTTTAAAATCAACGGTAAAAATATTATTGAATTGTGTGATATGGATATCTCTGATTTGACAATCTGGTTTCAGGATTTAAACAAACATTTATCAGACAAGCAACTTTTGATTGCATCAGAAGTAGTCAAAGAAATCAAGGATCGTTTGAACTTTTTAATGAATGTTGGTTTAGAATATTTGGCTTTAAGCCGAAGTTCAAAATCACTTTCAGGTGGTGAAGCACAACGTATTCGTCTGGCAACACAAATTGGTTCACAATTAGTTGGTGTTTTATATATTCTGGATGAGCCAAGTATCGGTTTGCACCAAAGAGACAATGAAAAACTAATTCATTCCTTAGAACAATTACGTGATATAGGAAATTCGGTTATTGTTGTTGAACACGACAAAGACATGATCGAACGTGCTGATTATGTTATTGATATAGGCCCGAAAGCCGGGAAATATGGAGGTGAAATTATTAGTATTGGAACTCCGGCAGAAACTTTAAAATCAAATACAATTACCGCTCAATATTTGAATGGTACAATGAAATTAGAGATTCCGAAAGAACGTCGTAAAGGAAACGGGAAGTTTTTAAAATTAACCGGAGCAACGGGAAACAACTTAAAAAATGTTTCAATAGAATTGCCTCTTGGAAAAATGATTTGTGTTACAGGAGTTTCAGGAAGTGGAAAATCGACTTTGATTAATGAAACCCTCTACCCTATTTTGAACGCTTATTATTTTAATGGTGTAAAAAAACCACAACCTTATAAAAAGATTGAAGGTTTAGAACATATTGACAAAGTAATTGATATAGACCAAAGTCCGATTGGGAGAACACCGCGTTCTAATCCAGCGACTTATACCGAAGTTTTTACAGAAATCAGGAATCTGTTTACGATGACTTCTGAAAGTATGATTCGTGGTTATAAAGCCGGACGTTTTAGTTTTAACGTAAAAGGCGGACGTTGCGAAACCTGTGAAGGTTCTGGTGTTAGAACAATCGAAATGAACTTTTTACCTGATGTTTATGTAGAATGTGAAACATGTCAGGGAAAACGTTTTAACAGAGAAACATTGGAGATTCGATATAAAGGAAAATCAATTTCGGATGTATTGAATATGACGGTTGACGAAGCGGTTCCGTTTTTTGAAATGATTCCGAAGATTTACAGAAAAGTAAAAACCATACAGGATGTTGGTTTGGGTTACATTACTTTGGGACAACAAAGCACCACGCTTTCCGGTGGTGAGGCGCAACGCATCAAACTGGCGGGTGAATTGTCTAAGAAAGATACCGGAAATACGTTTTATATTTTGGACGAACCTACAACAGGGTTACATTTTGAAGACATCAGAGTGTTGATGGAAGTAATTAATAAACTCGTTGACAAAGGAAATACGATTTTGATTATCGAGCACAATATGGATGTTATCAAATTAGCAGATTACATAATTGACATTGGACCTGAAGGTGGAAAAGGCGGCGGACAGCTTATCGCCAAAGGAACACCAGAAGAAATTATAAAAATTAAGAAAAGCTATACAGCTCAATTCTTGAAAAAAGAGTTGTCTTAATT
>NZ_JAYSPC010000050.1:0-3071 GCF_043722275.1 Flavobacterium sp.
GGCCATTCTGAACCATTTATCAATCTGCTTCAACAAAAACTGGATGATTTTAATAATGAAATTTTAATACTTAATAATTGCTATCAAAAATTGATGGAAACCAGAAAATCTGAAGAT
Source organism: Flavobacterium sp. (assembly GCF_043722275.1). GTDB lineage: Bacteria > Bacteroidota > Bacteroidia > Flavobacteriales > Flavobacteriaceae > Flavobacterium. The sequence continues at coordinate 118 of NZ_JAYSPC010000050.1, forward strand.
GCTAAAACTTAAAATAACTTTATCATTATTATTGTTTGCAATTGTTGCAAAAAGCCAGTTAGTGGCTAAGCCGAATATTGACACGATACCAAAAATCGTAGTTTTATCGTTTCCAATTATTGAAAAAGGTCAGTTAGTCGCTAAGCCGAATATAGACACAACATCAAAAACCTTAACTACTTTATTCAATCAGAAAAAATATACAACGGCTCTTTTAGTATTAAATAAGCTTATAGCTGACAATCCATCTGCCGGAGTTAATTATTTTAACCGGGCAGTAGTTAATTTCTATAAAAAAGGTAAATATAATTCTTATGATCCGTTAATAATATCCGATTGCATAAAAGCTAAATTAACAGGTTATGGAAATCCTGAGCTTTTTTATTTTCTATTCTGCCAATTTCAAAATTGCTCAGAAGGATATATATGCAATTATATTCCAAATAATGAAGATCGCTATGTACAAGTATATTTCAAAGACAGAAAAAAACTAATAGATTCGGCTATTAATATTGACCCCTGGAATGAAAAATATCTTTGGGGAAGAATTCAATTAATTCTTAAAACCAATATATTCACTTTCTTCTTTTCTGATTCTTTTAAAGAATATGAAGAACATATTCCAACTCTAAAAAGAGATTGTGAATCAGTAATTGGGCTAACAAAAAATATCAAAACTAAATCTTTAGCTTATCATTATTTATCAATAGTATATCAAACATATTACTCTGATTCTTTAAAGGCAATTCAATGTCTGTCTGCTACCATAGACCTTGACCCAAAAAATGATGACGCTTATAAAGAAAGAGGTATTTTGAGAACATACTTTAATAATGACCAGAAGGGAGCTATAGCCGATTTTAGTATTTATTTATCTAAATGGCGAGACCCTGATATTTATTTAGAAAGAGGGGTTTGTTATGGAATATCATCCGACTACGCTAATGCCATAAAAGATTTAAACATAGCTATTGATTTGTTCGAGCAACAACGAAGTGATATTCTAAAATCAGTAGCCGGTTCGACCCAAGAGAGATTAAAATATCAAATGGGAAAATGGGCCAAGGCATATAATATGCGTGGATTGGTTAATGAGTTTTTGGAAAACAAAGAAGCAGCTTTAAAAGATTATTATAAAGCAATTGAATATGGGTCAAAAGATGCACAAATATCTAAGACTAACTTACTTGAAAATTCAAATCAGAACCAAGATAATATCCAAAACTCAGAACTTACGAGCAATTCTATTACGATGATAAAAAAGGGAGGGGTTTATGAAATTCCTATAACTATCAATAATACTTTAAAAATAAATTTCATTTTTGATGCAGGGGCATCAGATGTTTCGATATCTGCAGATGTTGCTTTAACTTTAATCAGAACAGGAACAGTAAGTGATAAAGATTTTATTGGTACTCAAACTTATAAGTTCGCAGATGGCTCTACAGCAAAGAGCAAAGTTTTCATTTTGAAAGAACTGCAAATAGGAAGTAGAAAAGTGACTAATATTAGAGCAACTATTTCTAATTCTTTAGATGCTCCATTGTTGCTTGGACAAAGCGCATTGAATAGGTTTGGGAAAATTACAATTGATTATAAGAATGGCGTTATTCATTTTGAAGACTAATTGAAATTGATCTCATAAATTAATTTATGAGATTAAGTTTACTGAGTAGAATTAACGAACGATGAAGAGTGCGTTACTAGAAAAAATATTTAATTATATCTAAATGGCCGGAAATATAAGCGCTGATTATTTATTTCACTTTACAAAAAGGTTTGAAAATTTACTTTCAATTCTTAAGGAAGGATTTTTTCCAAACTATTGTTTAGAAAACTGGTTAGCTCTTGATGAAAAATTACCGCATATTGGTATCCCTATGGTTTGTTTTTGTGATATTCCAGAAAAATTTATGGAGCCTCATAAAAACAAATATGGCCCTTATGGCATTGCAATGGAGAAAAGTTGGGGCATTGAAAGAAGAATAACCCCAATTACTTATGCTCACAAAGACAGTTTTAATTATAATGCTTTACAAACAATTTGGAAAACTTACAAAGAAAATGAAGAGTGTATAAAAAGAAATGACTTTATAGGTGAAGAAGATTTTATGGGAATGAAAGCAAAAAGTTACAGATATGGTACTGCAAATCATTTTGAAGAAGCATTTCATAGTTTATTACTTTTATTCAAACCTTACTTTGGAGAAGATTTCTCTGGAAAAGATGTTTGTTTTTATGACGAAAGAGAGTGGCGATTTTATCCTTTCCGTGTAATTCCACCTTATTTGTCAGAAGGGGATTATTATGCTAATGATGAAGGGAAACTTGTAATACACTCTACAGTTTGGGAAACTTATGTAAATAATTTGAAAACACTTTATCGACTTGATTTTCCTTTGTCCGCAGTCAAGGGTATCTACGTTCAGAATAATGAAGAAAAAGAAAAATTAATAAATGAATTTGGCAATTCGTTGTTCATTAAAGTTAGAAACGATGAAGTGTACGACACAACAAGCGATGCAATAAAAAACTAAAGTTGGCAACACAAAAAAAATAAAATTATGAGTACAAAAACAATTTCCGAAGCCACAGAGATTATTGAGAACAATCTCGACTACACTTTATTCTCATGGAGCAAACAAAAAGGCCTTGCTCCAATTGCTGTGAAACATGCAGAAGGTGTTTACCTCTATGATTATGATGATAACCGCATCATCGACTTTTCATCGGGGTTGATGAATGTAAATATTGGTCATGGAGATCAAAGAATTACAGAAGCTGTTGTTAAGCAGATGCAGGAAGTAAGTTATGTTACACCAAGTTGTGTTACCAAAGTGCGTGGTGAGTTAGGGAAAAAACTGGCGGAGATTTGCCCCGGTGATCTGAACAAAGCATTCTTTACTTTATGCGGTGCAACATCAATTGAAAATGCAATCAAGCTTGCAAGACTT
>NZ_JAYSPC010000051.1:0-3116 GCF_043722275.1 Flavobacterium sp.
TCCAGATTTCTCTGAAGCTTATTCTAGTAGCCCGTAGCGGAATCGAACCGCTCTTACATGGATGAAAACCATGCGTCCTAACCGATAGACGAACGGGCCATTTTTCTAATGCGGGTGCAAAAATGCAAATAATTTTTAAACGCACAAACAATAAACGTATTTTTTTACTTTAATTAAAAATGATATTAGAAGTGTTTTTATAAAAATCTGTGGTAGTGCTTGTTGGCTTTTTGCTCAAAATTGTATTAAGTATAATTTAGTATTTTAAAGCTTTCATAAAAGAAAAGCCACGGATTTGTTTGAATATTTTCTTAGTAGCTGGAACAATTAAATATCAAAGCAGATTATTGAAGATGCGTAAATTATATATGATTCTATTAAAAGTAAAAATCAATGTTCTTTTTTGATTAAAAAGAAATTGAATACAATATATTTGTGTTCGAAAGTAGATTTCAATGCCCATTTGTTTATTTGATAACTTTTGTATAATACTATGCTCTTTAATTCATTACACTTTGCAATATTTTTGCCTATAGTTTTTATACTTTATTGGTTTGTTGCAAAAGGATCTTTGAAGCTCCAAAATACTTTACTTTTAATTGCAAGTTATTTTTTTTATGCATGTTGGGATTGGCGATTTTTGTTTCTACTTGTTTTCTCAACATTACTAGATTATTACACGGGAATTAAAATGTCAGAAGCGAAAAATCAAAATAACAAAAAGTTTTGGTTTTGGTTAAGTATATTTGTAAATCTTGGTTTTTTATGGATTTTTAAATATTATGATTTTTTCGCAAATTCTTTTGCCTATGCAATTTCAAATTTCGGTTTTTCGGTAAATACTTGGACTTTAAATGTGCTTTTACCTGTTGGAATATCTTTTTATACTTTTCATGGATTGTCGTATGTGATTGATATCTATAATGATAGAATTAAAGCCGAAAAAAATTTTGTAGATTACTCTGTCTTTGTAAGTTTCTTTCCTTTGTTAGTCGCAGGACCAATTGAACGTGCAACTCATCTTTTACAACAAATAAAAAAAGAAAGAACTTTTGATTACTCGAAAGCTGTTGATGGGTTAAAACAGATTTTATGGGGTTTATTTAAGAAAATAGTAATTGCTGACCAATGTGCGGAATATGTAAATGAAATCTTTACGAACTCTGGGGATTATTCAGGAAGCACTCTTTTGGTTGGGGCACTCTTTTTTGCATTTCAAATTTATGGTGATTTTTCAGGTTATTCTGATATTGCTATAGGAACTGCAAGGCTGTTCGGAATTGGCTTACAGAAGAATTTTGCATTTCCATATTTTTCAAGAGATATAGCTGAATTCTGGAGACGTTGGCACATATCATTATCAACTTGGTTCAGAGATTATTTATACATTCCATTAGGCGGTAGTCAAGGTAGTATGTGGTTGAAAATAAGAAATGTTTTTATAATATTTCTTGTAAGTGGTTTTTGGCATGGGGCAAATTTGACCTTTATTGTGTGGGGCTTATTACATGCATTGTATATTATGCCTTCAATTATTTTAAATACAAATAGAACTAACCTTGATGTTGTTGCTAAAGGAAAATATTTTCCAAGTATTAAGGAAATCTTAGCAATGTTTTTTACTTTTAGTTTGACCGTGTTTGCATGGATTTTTTTTAGAGCAGAAAATTTGATGCACGCATGGAGTATAATCAGTAAAATATTCTCTAAAAGCTTGTTTCTTAGTATTTCGTATAGTAAGGATGATTTTGTTAAACCACTTATTTTATTAATAATTGTTTTTTTAATGATTGAGTGGTATGGTAGAGAGCAGGAGTATGCTATTGCAAAACTAGGCTTGAAATTACCTAAAGCTGTTAGATGGGGATTGTATTATACGATTGTTATAATTATCTTTTTATTCAATGGTAAAGAGCAACAATTTATTTACTTTCAATTTTAAAGATGAAAAAATTTATAATTAATTTGACCTTATTTGTATTTTCACTATCAGGCCTAATTTATTCATTGGATTTGTATATTTCATATAATCTCAAAAAATCGAATTCATTTGCGGTCGGAGAATATTCCACATGGAATGATGTATTAGAAGGAAAAGTAAATTCAGATATTGTAATATATGGTAGTTCTAGGGCTTGGCAACATATTAATCCAATAATGATTACTAACGAATTTAATTTGTCAACTTATAATTTAGGTATTAATGGACACAACTTTTGGTTACAGCATCTTAGGCATTCACTTTTATTACAAAATAATATACAGCCTAAATTAATAATACATGCATTAGACATGACCACTCTAGTAAAAAGGAAAGATTTGCACAATTTGGAGCAATTTCTTCCCTATATGCTTTGGAATAATGAAATTAATAAAGCAATTAGAAGTTATAACGGTTTTGATTTAGTTGACTATACTATACCTCTAACTAGATATAGTAAAGTCTCAGGAGGAATTAAGGAAAGTTTAAAGATGACTAAAGTAAGTGCCGATAAAACTTGGAGAATCAAGGGGTATAGAGGAGAAGACATCCAATGGAATTCAGATTTTGATAAGGCAAAAAAGAAAATGAAGAATTATGAGATAAAATTAGATAATCCTTCCATAGTCCTGTTTGATGAATATTTAAGAGAATGTAAGTCCAAAAATATATATGTAATTTTGGTTTATACGCCCGAATATATAGAAGGGCAGAAATTTTATAAGAATAAAGATAAAATTATATCACTATATAAGAGTTTTGGAAAAAAATACAACATTCCGTTTTACGATTACTCTAACGATGAAATATCGTATAATAAAAAAAATTTTTATAATGCGATGCACTTAAACAAACTAGGATCTGAATTGTTTACTCAAAAATTAATAGATACATTAAAGAATAGTAAGATTCTGAAATCCATACATTAGAATTTTGCGTGAATAATTAAAAAAAATAATCTGCTTTTTTGATTATGAATAAGCTCCTGCGCGCGCTTCTAGCTTGTGAACACAATGTGCTAAAAAAGAGTTATATAAAAAAAAGCTCCAGATTTCTCTGAAGCTTATTCTAGTAGCCCGTAGCGGAATCGAACCGCTCTTACATGGATGAAAACCATGCGTCCTAACCGATAGAC
>NZ_JAYSPC010000052.1:0-1861 GCF_043722275.1 Flavobacterium sp.
GTGACTTTCTTTTCCATACAATTAGACTTTAATACTAATATATGTAAATCAATTTAACTCTTCCGAACACTTATGTTTTAAAAACCTGTCGGGTTTGGCGAACGTGATCCTTCGACTTCGCTCAAAAAGACAAAAAAGAAACCTCAAGGATGACAAAAAAGAAATCTCAAGGATGACAAAAAAGGAATTATTCTAAACCAAAAAAAGCTCCAGATTTCTCTAAAGCTTTTTGTTTTGTGTTGAAATAAATACTAAAAATTTGTATTTACTTTTTTAGAACGATCTGCAATGTGTGACATAAGCCAAGTTACTTGTCCGTCCTTAACAAAATATATTTTTTTAGTCTCTATATTAGGAATGCTTTCCAATAAGTTAAGCAATATATTATTTGCCGAAATTAGGTATTTCTGGTCATAAGTACTTAAAACTCTAGCCACTTCTTTATCGGTTTTAGCAACGTTGCTATATTTGGTAAAGTTATTTTTCAGGACTGCATCGTAATTGATAACATCTTCTAAAGTGAAAGAAATATAGTGATCCTTGACGTTTTCATTAAAATACAGCGTCGCAAAGCCCCAAACTGCTCCTCCGGATAAATAGATTTTTTCCTTTTTTAAGATAAGAGGATTTGCGTCAAGCATTTGTTTGATCTTCTTGCGCAGGACAATATTAAAATCAAAAGATTTTTCCTGATAAGTTGACATATCATTCACCTGGCTTTGATTTACAACCGTTTTTTTCACTGCATCAGTAACTGTCATAGTTCCAAAATCAAGGTCAATAGGTATAAACTCTAATTTATTATCTTCAAGTTCATCAATATATCCGCCTTTTGAAGTTTGAGCACCAATGTCAAGTAAAAGAGCATTAGAATAATCAACAGGAGGTATTGCGCCTTTAACTAACATTTTAGCTTCTTCATCAACATTAATTACATCAAAACCTTTATTAGTTAATGTTGCAATTTTATTTTTTAAGGCATCAATATTACGCGCAGAGGAAAAAACAGGAGCCGCAACTATAAAAATATTTGCTTCAGGAACTTTAAATTCCTCTCTGATTTTTTTCAATTGATCAACAATAATATTACTCGTTTTGTTAACATCGTCTTGAGGAACCTCGCCAGAAGCTGCAATATGATCGGCTAGGCTAATTCTTTCATTCGAAAAGTAAAGAATTTTATAATCAGCTTTCTTGATATTGTTGATCTCCAGAATTGAAGTTTTTATTGCTCTTCGTCCGATTTCAATTCCAGCATAAAGATTTTTTTGAGAAAATGAATTGATGGAAAAAAATAAATTTAAAAGAATTAAAAATAGAATTTGGGATTTGTTTTTCTTAAACATTGGAATTTAATTATTGTTATAATATAATTTTAAATAAAAACTTTAAAGTCATTATTTGTAATATTTATACGAAAGTCACAATTTTGAATTCAAAATAATGGCTTTTGATATGAGATCGCAAATTTATAAAAACATTTACTAAGATAAACGCAGTTATTAAGAAAAACATACGATTTAATTATTCGTTAATGTTTAAGAGTTAATTTTATATGATTTTATGCTTTTAAAATACTGAAAGTGAATGGTTTTGGAAAAGTAATTTATCAAAAAGTAAGCAAAAGTATCATATGTTTTAAGAAGTGTCTTTATCGAAAACTGTAGAAATATCTTTCTTTTTTAAGTGATTTTTTGGGTCAGTCGAAATTGTAAAATCTAAAAAAAGTCTTCAATGTATCTTTTGGGGATTATTTTTCCATAAAAAAAGCTCCAGATTTCTCTGAAGCTTATTCTAGTAGCCCGTAGCGGAATCGAACCGCTCTTACATGGATGAAAACCATGCGTCCTAACCGATAGAC
>NZ_JAYSPC010000053.1:0-2636 GCF_043722275.1 Flavobacterium sp.
TTAAATGATAGCCAGCTTAAGTCTCTGTTGATAAGCCCTTCTTTATTTATTCCCATAAAAATCTTTTCTCTGGCTTATCGTGTAGGCTCTTTCTTTCCAGGCGAAGGTTTTTTCTTCCTGATCACTTTCCCGGTACCTGGTTTTCCCTTTTTCTCTGTTTTTTTTACGGCCTTGTTGAATTTTTTCACCAAAAGCCTGCTGGCTGCTTTTACGTGCTTTTTTATTTCTGTCGCCGCACTTTTTCCATATTGCAAAAGTATTTCTTCCATTGCCCCGGCCACTTTCTGCGCTAATTCTTTTTTAGAAGTCTTATTCATCGTTTAAATAGTATTTTGTTAACGTAGGTAAATTATTATAAATATATTTTTTAAATGACTATTTTCCAAATCTTAATACAGGGTTAATAAAAAATTAACATTGGTTCAATTCTGCGGTGAAATGACAAGCGACTTTTTCATGTTTAAATTTCGTTGACTCGCCAACAATTTATTAATAAAGAATTCTTTCAGCCTTAAACTCAATTCCGCAATCAACCGATATCCTTACAGAAACATTGTCAATGAAATCCAAAGATACTATGAATGGTCGTAAATTACAGAAGATGTGGAATTTAACTGGTAAATCGCATAATTTACAACACATTGCATACTATAACAGCGGTTATTTAAGCGACGCCGAAAATTTTAATTTAGTAGTCAATGAAAAAATTGAGGAGAATTATTCCAATAAACGGCGGTTCATTTTGTGGTTGGATAAAATAATGTGTCATCTTTTGTATCGCTTATCTCTGATTATTTTTTTTAGCATCTATTAAATAATTTTAACTCTGAAAAAACATTTGTTTTAAAAACTTAAAAAAGATTCAATCATGGGAATTGCTCTTGATAAATTGAAAGACTAAGAGTCGCCATTGTTCGGAACTTTAATGGAAATATATAATGACATCTTTTTAATCATTTCATTCTTCATTTTTAACTGTTCGGCGAGATGCGCTGAGTATTGCCGCGCCGCTTCTTTAAAAATCCAATGTTGATTTGTTTCCGATTCGGCTGCTTTTAAATTTGCTTTTGGTAACCAAACACAATCGTTTATTCCGAAAACAGGACTATTGAATAAATTTTTAATTGCCCCGATCTAAAGATCTCACGATTACCCACATTTATTTGGTTATAAAAACCAGCTACAAAAGTTGAAACCCACAGGTTCCGCCAGCTGGCGGATGACGTAAGCTGAAGGAATGTAGAGAGAAGAAACTCACAGGATTCATCCTGAATTTATTCTCGTCTAATCACCTTATTAAATAGATTGTAGTTAAATTTTCCTTAGCTCATTTTTGAGGAATGCTTTTTTATGTTTATATAACAACCAACACTACTAAAAGTGTTTTTTATACGGGGATGACCAACAATCTGAGAAGCAGAATGAGACAACATCGGCTGGACAAAGGAAATTGGCAGCATTTTGCCGGAAGATATTATTGCCATAAACTGGTGTATTATGAGATTTATGAAACAGCAATTGAAGCTATTGCTAGAGAAAAAATTATAAAAGACAGGAGTCGTGAAAAGAAAATTCAATTGATACGATCAAAGAATCCAACTATGGCTTTTTATTGTATCTGGTAAAAATTCAGAATGAATCCTGTGAGTTTCTTCTCTCTTCGGATCATAGGCTAACGTCATCCAGGAGGGAACCTGTGGGTTTCTGCTTCTGTATTTGGTTATTCAGAATATGAAACCAAATAAATGTGGGTAATCATGAGATCTAAAGATCGGGGCAATTAAATTCCGAGCTGGCCGTCAACTCAATTTGAAAATTCAACTCTCATTCGCATCAATACCTGATCACAATCATCAATGAACAAATCAAAATAAACAACCATAAAATTACCCCTTGCAGAAATGGTCTGAACCCGACAATCTTCAACTTTGCCGGTGAAATTCCAAGTCCTATAAGGAAAAGCGTAAGACTGAAACCGGTTTTTGAAATGATTAAAATATTTTGAGTAAATACTGTTGGTAAAGCGATGTAGGTATTTGTAAGGGACGCTAAAACAAAAAATAATATGAACCATGGAAATACAGACGCCGGACTTTGCTTTTTAAAAATTACAGATGTAATTAATACGAGCGGAATAATCCATAACGCCCGTGCCAGTTTAATAGTGGTCGCAATCATTAATGCTTCGTTGCCATAATGTGTTGCTGCGCCTACCACCGAACTGGTGTCGTGTATTGCAATTGCCGCCCAAATGCCAAATTGTTCCTGGGAAAGATGAAACACCTGTCCAATTGTTGGAAAAATAAAAAGCGCAACCGCATTTAGAATAAATATTGTTCCGATAGAAACCGAAACATCGTTTTCGTCAGCTTCAACTACCTGGCTTATTGCCGCAATTGCACTCCCACCGCATATTGCAGTGCCAACACTTATCAGGTAGGAAATTATACGTTCCACTTTTAAAAGTCGCCCGATTATAAAACCCAAACCGATCGAAGTGCCAATGGTCAGCAGGGTAAAAACAAAACCATCTTTCCCCGCCGCCACAACCTTTGTGAAGTTCATTCCGAATCCTAAACCGATAATTGAAATTTGCAATAAATATTTTAACGTCATTTTTGTCGCTCCCGGAAACG
>NZ_JAYSPC010000054.1:0-28484 GCF_043722275.1 Flavobacterium sp.
AAGGAAATAGTGGTAATCTGCGATGGAGATCCCAGTAAATCACCACTATTTAATACAACTTAAAATATCTTCCGAACACTTATGTTTTTAAAACCTGTCGGGTTATTATGCGTAAAGGTTGGGTGATTTATTCCTTTGGTCGAATGACAAAAAATGTCGAATTACTAATAATACTGAGAGATTCTGCATTTAGAATTTGATTAATTTCGCCTAAAAGTTCAAGTTCGTCCAAAGGAAACATATCCAATACCATTTCTAAAATAAGAGAAACATTTATAGGATTTTTGTTTGTACTTGACCTAATGTGCGCTTCATTATCAAGCGAAAAAATACACATTTTAAGCAGATTGCTAATGACACAGCCAAGTTCATAATAATTTACCGCCATAATTTGCGCCTTACAATCATCTGATTTATCATTATCCGATTTTAAAGTATTGAAATAAGGAGCAATTAGTTTTCTAATATTCTCTAACTTTTTAGTTTCATTTATTTCCATAAGAATTTATCTTTTGTTTTTTGATTTATCTTCTTAGTTATCATAAAAGATAACCAACTTAGGCAAATATATAACAAAATTTGAATTATCATAAAAGATAATTTATTTTGGAACAAACACTACAACAAAAAGTCGGAAAACGAATTCAGGAAATTAGAATGGAGAAAAATATTTCTCAACAGGATTTAGCTTCGAAATGCAATTTTGAAAAAAGTAATATGTCAAGATTGGAAAAAGGAAATGCAAATGCGACACTTTCAACTTTAGAAAAAGTATGTAATGCATTGCAAGTAGATTATATAGAACTATTTAAATTTTAAAACTATAATGTAGATTTTCTTGTTTAAATCCGATCGCGCGGATTTTCAATCCGTGCCCACAAAGTATATAAATAAATTTAAACAAAAATTTTCACATTAAATAATATTGGAACGTGCACGGAAAGAATTTCCGCGCTATCGTTGCGCTTATGCGAATGTTTAGAAATCTTAAAAGTAACCAATAATTTCTATTTAAGTCTTTCTACAATTAAGGACGAAAAACTTTCGACTCCTATTTTTATACACGTTTCATCAACTTTAAAATTTGGAGCATGATTCATTGCAATAACTCCTTTTTCGATATTTGAACCTCCAAGAAAAAAGTAAACACCCGGATTTTTTTGTTGAAAATAGGCGAAATCATCATTAAAATAAGGAAACTGTCCATAATCTGTACTTACAAATCCTTTTCCATAAACGTTATCCAGTGTTTTTACTGCAATTTCCGTCAATTTTTTGTCGTTCATAATTGTTGGATTTTCCTGCGTAAATGAAACTGAAATAAGCTGATCTTTATAATTGGCTTCGACTATTTGGGTAATCTTTGGGATAATATTTTTTATGTTAGATAAATTCGTTTCATACAAATAAGCGTCCAGAACAAGTTGATTATTTTTAGAATATATTTTAAAATCCTGATCCATAATCAAGTAATTCCTATAATCTGTATCAGGACTTGTAAGTCCCTTTTTTGGGTCGTTCATATTTTGCACTTCCCACGGCTTTGTGCCGGCTATTGTGCGTGACAGCGAATTGTATATATTTTTTGTGAGTTCTTTTGATTGTTCTTTCGTCAATTGATCTTTAAGCTTAATTTGAACTCTTTTTTGATACGCAAACATTTCATTTGGCTTTACCATTATTTGTCCAACCGGCAATGCTGTTATGTGCAATCCATAAATTTCGTCAGGTTGTATTTTTGAAAGTAAATTATTGGCGATCATCTTTTTTGCTCCAACAAAAGTTTCTTCTTCAGGCTGAAAAATAAAATATACAGTTCCGTTTAGCGATTTTTTATTTCTTGCCAGAACTTCGGCTATTCCCAGTCCAATTGCCATATGAATGTCGTGACCACAACCATGCTGAACATTTTTTATTTTAGATTTAAAATCAACATCATCGGCAAAGTCATTCGGAAGTGCGTCCATCTCAGTGCGCCAAGCAATTTTTCGCCCTTTTTTTTCTCCTTTTAAAATCCCTACAACGCCGTAACCATAAATATTTGTTTCAACTTCAAGTCCTAAATCAAGCAAATATTGTTTTATCTTTTGTTGCGTTTGGATTTCATTTCCTGCTAATTCAGGATTTTCATGAAAGTCTCTTCTGATTTTAACCAGCTTATCAAAAATACTATCTGTTTCAAGTTTTATAGATTCCTTAGTCAATGTCGCTTTTGACTTTTGCTGACAAATAACCTCTTGGGGACACGCAATAAGTAATGTAAATGATAAGGATATCAGAAATTGTATTTTCATTTTTTAGAATTTTATTAAAATGTCGGGAAATATTATAAGTGGCTGGGAACCAAATTAGCTTTATTTTTCGGTTTGACCAAATTCTAAATAATTACAAATAATTTGCGTCAAACATTTATCTCATTTCAAAACATCAAAAAAAATGCGCAAAGATCAAAAGACCAAATACGCATTTAAAAAAAACAATTAACTCTGTTGAGAGCTAACCAATAATTATTTCAGAAAATATTCGGCATCGATTAATTTGTTTCCTGTATCATCATAGACGGCGTAATTAAAACCGCCCTGAACGCAATATGAACCATATTCTCCGGCTTTGTTTAAGGCAATAAAACCAACCTGAATATCTTTTAAATCTTTGTTTCGGTTTTTGGTTAATTTCACGATTCTGGCAACGGCTTCTTCGCATGCTTTTTGAGGAGATTTTCCTTGTCGCATTAATTCTACAACAAGATGACAACCCGAAATTCTAATTACTTCTTCGCCGTGACCTGTTGCGGTTGCTGCGCCAATTTCGTTATCGACATATAAACCTGCTCCTATAATGGGCGAATCTCCTACTCGTCCGTGCATTTTAAACGCCATTCCGCTTGTGGTACATGCGCCAGAAAGATTTCCGTTTGCATCAAGCGCAATCATACCTATTGTATCATGATTTTCGATATTCGCAATTGGCTTGTATTTACTATCTTTCAGCCATTCTTTCCATTCCTTTTCAGATTCTTCAACCAATAAGTTTTCCTTTTTGAAACCTTGTGATAAAGCAAATTGCAAAGCGCCATCACCAACTAACATTACATGTGGCGTTTTTTCCATAACGGCTCTCGCAACTGAGATTGGGTGTTTTATATATTCTAAACAAGCAACAGATCCTATATTGGCATTTTCATCCATAATACAAGCGTCTAACGTTACACGACCATCTCTATCGGGACGTCCGCCGTAACCTACGCTTCTTTCTTTGGGATCACCTTCGGGAATTTTAACTCCGGCTTCGACAGCGTCAAGTGCAGTTCCTTTATTTTTAAGTACTTCCCAAGCAGCTTCATTTGCCTGAATTCCAAATCGCCATGTTGAAAGTACAATTGGTTTCTTTACTTTTTTAGAATCGAATACTTTTTCTTCTTCTGAATCAGAATTAAAAGATTGCAACGCGACAGCTACCGAAGCTATTGCTGCCGTTTTTATAAAATTCCTGCGATTTGAATTTGTCATATCTATTTTATTAACCTAATTTTACTAACTTCAGATTTTGATCAAGTCTGTTTACATCTTTGATAAAATGTTACTAAATTGTATAAGCAATATATTTAATTTTATTATTAAAAGCTCCATCGGAGCGCAATATTTATAGCCAATATAAATGTTTTTCCAGGTAAAGCTCCATCGGAGCGACATCTATAATTTATCTTTTTGATAACTAAAACACCATCCGCCGCCGCGGGTTTCCTTTGGGAAAAATAATTTTCTATAAATATAACGTCCCGCTGGGACTTAAAATCTAAGCCGTATATAACAAACTTGTTGCTCCTAATAAAGCTGCGATTTCATTATCTGTAGAAACAGAAACAGTTACATTACTTCCTGATTCTTTTATTTTTTTATTGAAAACGGGCAAGAAAAACTCGCTTGCGTTTGCAATTTTCCCTCCTATTATAAAACTATCGGCGGAGAATTTTTCTAACCACGGAATTACAATTTCGGCCAAATCTTCTCCCATTTCTTCGAATGATTTTATTGCCAATTGATCTTCGGCTTTAGCCAAATTAAAAAGTTCGAGACAATTATTTAATTTTTTTCCGCTTAAAGCGAAATATTTAGCCAAAAGTCCGCGTGCCGAAACGTAATCTTCGGCAATTCCGTTTTTAAAAGGAAGATTGTAAATTTCTCCGTCTGTTGGAACTAAATTTCCGGAAGAAATTGAAACTCCTTTGTCAATAAAACAAGCTCCAAGTCCTGTACCAAGTGTGATTGCCATTACTTTTTTAGAAAGGTTTTCTGCGTTTTTAAAAACTTCGCCTTTACCAAAACAAACCGCATCGTTTTCAAAAAGAATCGGAAAATCACTAGAAAGATTTAGTGTTCCCTGAAATAAATACCGAACATTCAATCCGTAAAAATGCTCGTATTTAGATTGGTCTTTTATCCAGCAAATTCCGTTTTCATAATCAAATGGTCCCGGCATACAAGCGGCTAATCCTACTATATTTTTTGCTTTTGAATTTTCTATCGAAGTCTTAATTGCTTTTTCCCAAATACTCATTACTTCTTCCACCGGCAAATTAGAATCAAATGACTCTTTGTGCAATGAAAAATCAATCACTTTCATGTCTACAATATCTATAATCGCTGCGGTGATATGTGTTCCTCCAATATCCAATCCAACGGCATATGCTTTATTCATTCTTATTTTTTTTGGAATTGAACCATTATAAAGATTAAGAAAAATTTAGTTTTATTTTTCTTTCACCATTAAGAGATTAAGTTATTAAGTCTAACTGCTTAACTTTTCTTAATCTCTTAATGGTAAAAAATTTTCTCTATTCCAGAAAAACTTAATTTTTCTTAATTTCTTAATGGTACTATATTTAGTTTTTTAAATGTTTTTGTCTTTTAAAATTTCAGGATAATGAATGCTGGTGTGAACGATCATTTCGCCAAAAAGTGTATTCGCCCACGCAAACCATTTTCGGGTAAATTTGGCTACATCATCTTTATGGAAAGATTCGTGCATAAATCCTGTGTCGGCATTTGTTTTGATCAAATTGCTAATACACGCTTTTATTTCTTTTTCGTCCACACTTGTAATCGCTCTTAAAACAATACTCATTGGCCAGATGGTATCTGTCCCGGTATGTGGTCCGCCAACGCCCTCGCCTGCTTTTCCTTTATAGAAAAACGGATTATTTTCTGAAAGTACTACTTTACGTGTATTCAAATAAAGCTGATTATCCGGTTCAATCGCGCCTAAATATGGCAATGATAATAACGAAGGAACATTGGCATCATCCATCATATGGAAACTTCCGTAACCGTTGACTTCAAAAGCAATTATTCTTCCGAATTTTGGATGTTCGATGATTCCGTTTTCTTCTAATCCTTTTTGAACTTGTTGTTGCAATTCTTTTGCTTTAGCAACTAAATTAGCATCTTTTAATGCCGGCAATGAGAATATTTCCTGAAGATATCCAAGTACTTCAATGGCAAACATATTACTCGGAATCAAATATCCAAACAACGTACTATCATCACTTGGTCTAAAAGTCGAAACGATTAATCCGCAGGGTTTTACAGGATAACCGTAACCTCCTAAAGGCACGCCATCTGTAGCCCAGCCCGTAACGCGCTGGAAATTATATGGCCCTTTATCTGTCCAGCGTTGTTGCTCTTTGAAAGTCTTTAAAATTAAAAGCATTGCTTCTTTCCACTTACTGTCAAACATGCTTATATCTCCGGTTTCCTTCCAATATCCGTGCGCTAATCGTATCGGATAACACAAACTGTCAATTTCCCATTTGCGCTCGTGAATTCCCGGCTGCATTTTGGTTATGTCATTTTTCCACTCGCTTACTTGTGTGAAATCTTTGTAAAAAGCATTTGCATAAGGATCTAATAAAATGCATTTTGCCTGACGATTGATTACGCCTTTTACCAGTTCGGCCAGTTTTTTATCTTCTTTTACAAACGGAATATACGGCCAAATTTGAGCTGTACTATCACGTAACCACATTGCATCAATATCTCCTGTAATTACATAAGTATCAGGTTTTCCGTCGATGATTTCAAAATCTACGGTTGTATCTAATGTATTAGGAAAACAGTTTTCAAACAACCACGCCAATTCCGGATTTGCTATTTGCTTTTTGATTCTTACAATTGCTGCTTCAACGGCTTTACTGGTAAATTTTCTTTCGGCTAACGCTGGTCTTTTTGTAATAAAATCTTTAATAGCAAAATTAAAAGTATTTGATTTCATCGCAAAAACATCCGTTTGAAGTGCCAATAATCCTGCTGAAAAAATCCCTGTGTTTTTTATAAATTTTCTACGTGATTGCATAGTATTATTTTGAAGTTGAATAAGAATATGGATATGAACTTGCTGTAGTTCCTCGTTGTAAATTAGGTTTGCTGCTCATTTCAAAATTGAATTCTCCGCCTTTTAATACATCAAAATGGTTGATATAATTTTTAGTATGAGTTGCATTATTCCATTTTAATTCCTGAACATATTTATTGTCTTCAGAATTATTTGGAGCATTTATAACCAGTTGTTTTCCGTTTTCTAATCGCAAAGTAAGTTTCTTAAATAATGGCGCGCCAAGAACGTATTCTTCTGTTCCCGGACAAACCGGATAAAATCCCATTGCTGAGAAAACATACCAGGCAGAAGTTTGTCCGTTATCCTCGTCTCCGCAATATCCGTCAGGCGTTGGTTTGTACAAACGGTTCATTACTTCTCTCGACCAATATTGTGTTTTCCAGGGTTCGCCAGCATAATTATACAAATAAATCATGTGCTGAATTGGCTGATTTCCGTGTGCATATTGTCCCATATTCATGATTTGCATTTCGCGGATTTCATGAATTACTGATCCGTAATAACTATCATCAAAAACTGGCGGAGTTGTAAAAACAGCGTCTAATTTAGCGGTGAATTTTTTTTCGCCGCCCATTAAATCGATCAAACCATGAATGTCATGAAAAACACTCCAGCTGTAATGCCACGCGTTTCCTTCGGTAAAAGCATCGCCCCATTTAAACGGATTGAAATTTTTCGGAAAACTTCCGTCTTTATTTCTACCGCTCATTAAACCAATTTCAGGATTATAAAGATTCTTATAATTCATCATTCGTTTTTCGTATAAACTAATTTCTTTTTTTGGACGGTTTAAGGCTTTCGCCAATTTCCAAATCGTAAAATCGTCATAAGCATATTCTAATGTTCGGGCGGCATTTTCGTTGATTTTTACATCATAAGGAACATAACCTAAAGTGTTGTAATATCCTACTCCTTTTCTTCCTACAGCTTCAAGTGGACCTTCATTATTGGCGCCGTGCAATAAAGCTTCGTACAATTTGTTAATGTCATAACCACGTAATCCCTTGATATAAGCATCAGCAACTACAGAAGCTGAATTATTTCCAACCATTACATTTCTGAATCCCGGACTTGACCATTCCGGCAAAAATCCGCCTTCTTTATAATCGTTGATTAATCCTTCCTGCATTTCTTTATTTATCGAAGGATAAACTAAATTCAACAAAGGATATAAAGCACGAAAAGTGTCCCAAAATCCTGTTCCTGCAAACATATAACCCGGCAAAACTTGTCCGTTATACGGGCTGTAATGTACAATTTCGCCTTTTGCATTTACTTCGTATTGCTTTTGCGGAAAACAAGCGGTGCGGTATAAACATGAATAGAATGTTTTTAATTGTTCATTGGTTCCACCTTCGGCAGTTAGTTTTCCCAGCACTTTATTCCATTCTTTTTTAGATTCGGCTACGGTTTCGTTAAAAGAAGCTTTTCCTAATTCGGTTGCTAAATTTAATTCAGCTTGTTCCTGGCTAATAAATGAAGACGAAACTTTTACGTTTACGATTTCTCCTTTTTTGGTTTTAAAACCAACTACTGCGCCAACGTGATTGTCTGTTAATTCCAGTTTATCTTTTTCTAAAACTTTATCGTGCCAAGTATAATTGGTTGCAAATGGCTTATCGAATTGTAACACAAAATAGTTTCTGAAATTTTGCGGAACTCCTCCACTATTGCGGGTTGTATAACCTATAATTTTATTTTCTGACGGAATAATTTTGATATAAGAACCTTTATCAAAAGCATCGATTACAATTGAAGATTGCTCATTTTCAGGAAATGTAATCTGAAAATGAGCTGCTCTTTCTGTTGCTGTAATTTCCGTTTTAACATCATAATCGGCAAGATAAACGCTGTAATAATAGGGCTTGGAAACCTCAGCTTTATGACTGAACCAGCTTCCTCTTTCTTCTTCAATAAAACTTAATTTACCTGTTACGGGCATGATTGAAAACTGTCCGTAATCGTTCATCCACGGCGAAGGCTGATGCGTTTGTTTGAATCCTCTAATTTTTTCGGCTGTATAAATATATGCCCATCCATCGCCCATTTTACCGGTTTGAGGTGTCCAGAAATTCATTCCCCAAGGTCGGCAAATTGCCGGATAGGTATTTCCGTTTGAAAGACTATGCAAAGATTGTGTTCCCATTAAAGGATTTACATATTCTACAGGATCTAAAGTTTTAACTTGTGCATTTGTTGTAACACAAAATTGTATTAGTCCTAAAAAAATTAAACTCTTTATTTTCATATCTCTATTTGTTATTCTAACAGTCCCGAAGCCTCGGGATAAAACCTGTTAGGTATATTATGTATTTATTCTAAAATGCAAAGACGTGAGTCTATATTCTAAATCATACCTAACAGGTTTTAAAAACCTGTTAGGAAACTGCGACTGAAAACTGAAAACTCCCTAAAGCGGCCTGTCTTCTTTTTTTACTCCAAAAGTTGTTGACGGTTTATTCCCCATATACAATTTTAATTCGCCTCCTTTTACAATCATTTCATGTGTGATGAAGGATTTTGTATACGGTTTTCCGTTGTATTCTGCTTTTTGAATATAGATATTTGTTTTGCTATTGTTTACGGCATTCAATGTAAATGAAATCCCTTGTTTATGATGAATTGTTGCGGTATTTACAAGCGGACTTCCTAAAACATAAATTCCATTTGCCGGATTAACCGAATAAAATCCCATTGAAGAAAAAACATACCAAGCAGACATTTGTCCTAAATCTTCGTTTCCGCATAATCCGTCCGGTTTTGTGGAGTAGAATTTATCATCGATTTCACGGATTAATTTTGCTGTTTTCCACGGTTGCCCTGCATAAGCATAAAGATATGGAATATGGTGATTTGGCTCATTTCCTTGTGCATATTGTCCAATTAAGCCACTAATATCCGGAGAAACTTCTTCGCCTTCGACTTTATCTGTGATTAAGAAAAGTGAATCTAATTTGGCTAAAAATTTATCTCCACTTCCAAATAATTCAATTAAACCGTATGGATCCTGAGGAACTAACCAAGTATATTGCCACGCATTTCCCTCTACATAATCATCTTTACGATGCGCTGATGAAAGCGGATTAAATGGTGTTCTCCAATTTCCATCCGTCAATTTTCCTCTCATAAATGTGGTTTCTTTATCGAAATACAATTTGTACAAATTGGCTCTTTTTGTGAAGTAATTATAATCATCGGTTTTACCTAAAGATTTTGCCATTTGTGCTACGCAATAATCGTCGATAGCATATTCTAAAGCATTTCCAACAGATTCCAGCATTTTATCGGCTGGGATATATTCTAATTTCTGAACATAATCCATTCCGTCACGTGTTTGCATCGCTGTTTTTTTAATGGCTTCGTATGCTAATGCTGTATCATAATCTCTATAACCTTTCATGTAAGCATCTACAATAACAGCGATCGAGTGATTTCCGTTCATTGTATTGGTTTCGTTCCCCATTAAATGCCAAACAGGTAATCGTCCTTGTTGCTCGTAGATTGCCAAAAATGATTTAACAATATCATTGATTTTATCCGGTTGTGTAATCGTATATAAAGGATGTAAAGCTCGGTACGTGTCCCAAAGTGAAAAAGTCGTGTAGTTCGTGAAATATGCTTTTTCGTATACTTTTTTATCCGTTCCTCTGTAATCTCCGTTTGCATCATTAAAAATCGATGGCGCAAACATGGTGTGATACATTGCAGTATAAAAAACTTTCATGGTTTTATCGTCTGCTTTGATCTGAATTTTGTTTAATTCTTTGTTCCATTTTGAAGTCGCTTCTTTTACTACGGCATCAAAATCCCAACCCGGAATCTCAGCTTTTATATTCGCAGCAGCATTCTCAGAACTTACCGGAGAAATTCCGACTTTTACTAAGACTTGTTTGTTTTTTAAAGTGGTAAAATCTAAAACTGCTTTCATTTTTAACCCTTCACCTTCATTTCCTTTTACCGATGTTTTATCATCATAAAGCATTATATTAGAAATTGGTTCAGAAAATTCCATCGTAAAAAAGATGCGTTGATCTGCCGCCCAACCCGCAGAATATCGATATCCGGCAAGTGTAGTTTCATTGATTTTTTTAATGAAGGTTTTTACGGGTTTGTCCCATCCTATTCCATCAGCAAGATCTAACAAAACGTGATTATCTGTTGTAGTATTAAAAGTGTATTTATGAAAACCGACTCTTTCGCTTGACGTTAATTCGGCTTTGATTTTATATTTATCTAATAAAACGCTGTAATATCCAGGTTTGCTTACTTCGTTTTTATGTGAGAAGTACGAGCCGTAACCTGTTGCCATATCTTCTTTTGTTCCTTTTGTAAGTGGAACTTTTCCAGATACGGGCAATAACAGAATATCGTTTAAATCACCAATTCCTGTTCCGCTTAAATGTGTATGTGTGAATCCTAAAATGGTATTACTCGCATAATTGTATCCGCTGCACCAATCCCAGCCTTCAAAAACATTTACAGGTCCTAATTGTACTGCGCCAAAAGGTACATTCGCGCCAACAAATACATGCCCATGTCCCGCAGATCCTATAAACGGATTTACATATTGGGTGTAATCTAAATTGTTTTGTTTTGCTTTCTTTTCCTGCGAAATTGCAGGATTTACGAACAATAGGTTTAAAGCAATGATTCCGCTGAAAACTATTTTGTTATATTTTATAAACATATTTTATTTTTTTATTTGTTTGGATGGGCCACGGATGACACGGGTTAAACGGGTTTTACACAGATTTTTTTTAATCTTTGAACCTAAGACGCACTGCTGTGCGCCTCTACGGAGAACCTTTGTCGCTGTGCGCCTTACGGAAAAACCTTTGTTCCCTTGAACCTTTAGACGAATTGCTGTGCACCTCTACGAGAACTTTTGTCGCTATGCGCCTCAACGGAAAAACCTTTGTTCCTTTGAACCTAAAGACGCACTGCTGTGCGCCTCTACAAAAACCTTTGTCGCTTTGTTCCTTTGAACCTTTGTACCTAAACCTTAGAAACTTAGTACTTTCCTAAAACCTCATATAAAGAATAAATTTTCACTTCCGGCTTCAGAATTTTCCCTTCAAACGTGATTGCTTTTTCTTCGCCTGCTTTTAGATCAAAATAATTATCGCTCCATTTTCCGGTATATCCTTTTATGGAAACATTTACATATTTTGCAAATTTTGAAGCTTTCAAAATCAGTTTGTTTCCTTTTATTTCAAAAGTTATTTTTGGGTCTTCGAGTTTTAAATCTATCGGACGTGTTAAATCAATTTCCGGTTTGATATCATCCCGATACGCTTCTTTCATGGCATACCAGGCAGCTTTGGGTTGTCGGTCATAATAATCTGTTACGCTCCAGCTTGCTACGGGCCAGCAATCGTTGAGTTGCCAGACTAATGTTCCCATATTATATGGCGCTTTTGACCGATGAATTCCTATAATGTTTTTAAGGGAATAATACTGTAAACATTGCGTGAGATACGAATAATCCTCAACATTCATTTTCTTTATTTTGGTCGAATCAATGAAATATCGGTTAAGATACGAATCTAATTTCAGGAATCCTTTTCCGGCTTTTTGATGTGCCTGCAAAATATCCGAATATAAATATCGGTCTTCCGGCAATGTAAATTTTTCGATTGAGGAATATGTTGGCATTGCCTGCATTCCGTATTCGCTCACAAAACGTCCTGTTTTTCCCTGAACCTTTTCTACATCTTCTAATCCCCACCAGGTTCCCCAATAATGACTGTCGCCTTCGGTAATACTTTTTTCTCTGGACCAATGAAATAATGGCGATGAACTTATGTATGGTCGTTTTGTATCGACTTCTTTTACCCATTTTGGAATTGAATCCTGAAACAAACGAACATAATCTTTCCATAATCTTGTGGAATCCTGCTTGGACATTTTCATACTTTTTTGCCATCCCCAATCTTTAAAGGCTTCGTCGATTTCATTGTTTCCGCACCATAAAACAATGCTTTTATGATGGCGTAAACGTTTTACCTGATACTGAACTTCTTTTTTTACATTATCAAAAAAAGCATCATCGCCCGGTATCATCGTTCCGGCAAACATAAAATCCTGCCACACGTAGATTCCGTTTTTATCGCATAAATCATAAAAATAATCGTCTTCATAAATTCCTCCGCCCCAAACACGAAGCATATTCATGTTGGCATCTTTTGCCATTCCAATTACTTTTTCATATTCTTTTTTGGTGACTCTGGAAAGAAATGCATCTGACGGAATATAATTCACCCCTTTCATATAAACCGGTTTTCCATCTATTTTAAAATAGAATGTTTTACCAAGATTATCAGGTTGTTGTACCAGTTCGATTTTGCGATCTAGTACGTATGGTTTCTCAGGAGTTTTTTCGTCGTATGCTTCTAATCTAGGTGTTTTCCAAATTCCGCAAGTGGTGAATTTTGGTCCCCAATCCCATCCAAAATGATATTGCGCTTTACGCACATAAGCACGGGGATTATCCGGAATCACAAACGGGAAATCTTTTTTAGCAAGGGAATCCACTACATTTTGTGCCGATTTAAATACTACAACTAAATCATTATTTCCTGATTTAATTAGTTTTTTAACATCAACCCGCCATTGACGGAACATATTATCGGCTTTTAAAACCAGTTGATTGTTGAGGTAAACTGTTGCATAAGTATCTAATCCGTCAAAAACTAATTCGGCATTTTTTTTATTTAGCGTTGCCGGACTTACGTTAAAAGTGGTTTTATATTCCCAATCTTTCTTTTCTATCCAAACGAGTTTTTTTTCATTGTCTCTATAAAATGGGTCCGGAATTAATTTGTTATTCAACAAATCTGTATGTATTTCTCCCGGAACTGTTGCAGGATACCATTTTGTAGTTTTGGTTTCGCGATATTCCCAGCCTTTTTGTATATCAATATTTTGAGCACTTGCCACAAATGAAAAACTTGCAAGACAAACGCTCAAAAACCAATAAACATTTTTTGTATACTTCATTCTAACTGAATAATAAATTATTATATTTTTATTGTTTGGCAGTTGAAGAAGGAAAATTGATTTTCATCTCCATTCCTTCTCTTTAGGTTTTTATTACAGATAAAAGTAACTAACAAAATATCCAGAAATCATTTCCCTTTTTTACGGCTGCCAAGCTCAATTTTAGATTTTTGATTGTAGATTTTAGATTTCTGATTTTTTCTAAATCTTAAAAAATTTCTATCATTTTATTTGTTCTTTTGAAAATAATTCCATCTTTTTCAGCAAAAGCAATTTTGTCTGTTGCGAAAAAAAGGGTTTTAAAAAATTTGAACGTTTTTCTGATATAAACTTCTAATTTAATGAAAATCAAAATAGAAAATAAGCCGGGCGACAGGTATTGCACCCGACTTATTTAAAACTAACCTAACCAAATTAATTATTGTTTATCCCACCAAATTCTGGTTGTCATTAAATCCAACCCCTGACGTGAAATTGCTTCTTTATAATTAGCCGCATTTGTTATTAATTCTGACTGATCATAAATTAATCTTCTTGGAACTGTTCCTTTTGTTTCTCCCGTAGGATCATTTACAGGAACGATCGCCGGATATCCTGTTCTTCTGTATTCTGAAAATGCTTCAAAACCGTTGAACAACAATACAACCCATTTTTGAGTAATAATTTGTTCGATTTTTTCAGCTTCAGTTCCAGCAATTTTAAACGGATGAGCCGCGATATATGCGTTGTATTCTGTAGTTGAAACGGCAGGTACTTTATCTCCAAAAATAGTCAGGATATCCATTGCTGCTTTTACTCCGCCTTCATAATGTGTTTGAGCGGTTCCGCCCACATTCCAGCCTTTTACAGCTGCTTCTGCTAATATAAATTTTACCTCAGCATAAGACATGATTAAAGTTGGTGCATCTAAACGTAATACTGTTGAGGTATTAGGATCTGAGAATAACTTTTTATCTCCACCTGGAAATTCTTTTGCATCATTTGCTAAACCTTGCTGGCTTGCTGGTGAATTATCTCCTGTTGCTTCTAATTTTGCATAGATTCTTAAACGTGGATCGTTATTATTTTTTAGGAAATCAATATATGTTTTACTGAACTTTACATTTCCATCTCCTCCATTTAAATCATTTCTAACCCATGAAGATGTGATCGGGTTTGTTTTTACTCCCGCCGGACCTGCATCATGTTTTAAAACAAGGCTATCATCATTTGATGTAAAAACTCCTTTGGCAACAGCTTTTTCAACATATTGTTGTGCTTTTGCAGGGTTTACTTTTGATAAACGCATTGCAACTCTCAACATTAAGGAGTTTGCCAGTTTTTTCCATTTTGCAACATCACTTTGGTAATACAAATCAGCGTTGCCTACAAATGCTTTGTTTGCATCAAGAGCATCACCGGCTTCGTCTAATTCTTTTAAAAGGTCATTGTAGATCGCTTCTTGTGTGTCATATTTTGGGGCAAAAACATTTCCGTTATATCCTTTTCCTGCTTCGAAATAAGGAATTTCACCATAAGTATCTGTCAATTTTTGAAACATGAATACTTTCATGATTCTAAGAGACTGAATCATATTTGAGTTCTCCGGCGTGTCTTTTACAACAGACAATAACTGGAAAATCTGATTCAATCCTTTACCGTATGATTCTCCAAAAAGTGAACCTGAATATTCAGACGAGTAGGTATATTTTGAACCCGGACCTCCTAATGAAGAAAATTGTTGTACGATTTGAGCTGCGTAATAATTATTGCCTCTTGTATTAGAGAAATCTTGTCCGTCAACATAAATCTCAGCAAGTGTATACATTGATTTTACAGCCGGATCTGTCAAAGCGTTTGGATTCGTATTCATTTCCTCGAATCCTTTATCGCATGAAGTTAATGTCATTGCACCAACAATTGCGATACAGAATATTTTTATAAATTTATTTTTCATCTTTCAATTATTAAAATTTGACATTAAGAGTTACACCGTAGTTTCTTGTCAAAGGCATTGAAGCTCTTTCAAGTCCTTGTGCATTACTATTTGAATAGTTTGACTCTGGGTCAATATTTGGCACTTTATCATAAATTGTCCATAAATTATGAGCAGAAAATGCTAAACTAATTGACTGAAACGGAGTTTTTGACAAATATGTTTTTGGGAAATTATAGCTAAAAGAAATTGCTCTTAACTTCACAAAATCAGCATCGTAAACAAAATTTGATGTCACATCACTATAACTTCTCCAGTAATCATATGCAGAAACTGTTGTGTTTACCGCGTTTCCGTTAATATCTTTTCCGCTTACGGCAACTCCTCCTTCACGACCCGGAAGTGTTTGCTCAGATAATCCGTAACGAGTTCCTAACTGGTTTGTAGCCGAATAGATTTCTCCTCCAAATTTAGCATCTACGAAAATTGAAAGTGTGAAATTTTTATAAGAGAAATCATTTGAAAGTCCCATTGAAGTTGGTGCAACACCTTGTCCTGCAATAATCAAATCGCCTCTCATGAATTTTCCATTTGTATCTAATACAACATTTCCTTGTGCATCTCTTAAATAATCATATGCTTTGATTACTCCAAAAGGCTGCCCTTTTTCCAGAACCACAGAAGCTCTTGCATCTCTGTTTCCTTCTAATGATTTTGTTGTGATTTTATCCGAAAGATTAAGTACTTCACTATTATTATAAGCAAAATTATATCCTACATTCCAAGTGAAATTTGGCGTTTTAATTGCTTTTACATTTACTGCAAATTCAACTCCTTTGTTCATGATTTCCCCTACGTTGATTTTTGTAGTTCTATAACCAGAAGCCTGAGAAATATCAGCATCAGTAATATCATTTGTAGTTTTCTTTTGATAGAAAGTCAAATCTGTACTAACTCTGTTATTGAAAAATGTATTTTCGAAACCAAATTCAATTGTACTTACATTGTATGGTTTTAAAGTTCTGTTAGGAACTGTTTCGCCATTTACACCTAAAATTGGTTGTCCCTGAGCATCAGTTTGTCCGTCTGGCGCAGTGTAAGTCAATGACAAAGCATATGCGTCCGGCAAAGCTCCTCCTACATTACCCCAACCTGCTCTTAATTTACCGTAAGACATCCATTCCGGTAATCCAATTACTTCAGAATAAATAAAACTTGTACTTACAGATGGATAAAAAGTGCTGTTGCTTGACGGATCTAAAGTTGAGAACCAATCTTCACGTCCTGTTAAACTTACATATAAGAAATCTTTGTATCCTAAATCAGCAGAATAAAAAAGAGAATTTACTTCACTTTCTGAAAACAATTTTTCGGTTTTATCCGGTTGTGTATTTCCGTAGAAATATTTGAACGGAACAATAAAATTATTTCCTTTCATTTTGATTCCGCTATATCTGTTGTGTTGACGGTTAGCTCCAACGAAAGCATCTAAAGAAAGGTTTTTAACGATATCACCTTTGTATCCTAAATAACCAGACGCATTATATTCTGAACGGCTTTCGACTCTGTTTTCATAAGATCCTCCAGGATTGTAGTTGATTCCTGTAGGCTCAATTTCAGTATATTCATAATTAAGATCA
Source organism: Flavobacterium sp. (assembly GCF_043722275.1). Lineage (GTDB taxonomy): Bacteria > Bacteroidota > Bacteroidia > Flavobacteriales > Flavobacteriaceae > Flavobacterium. The sequence goes on from NZ_JAYSPC010000054.1 coordinate 16,948, forward strand.
TCAATACCAATAACCCCTTTTGCATAAATTTTATCTGTAATGTTATAATTTACTTTTGCAGAACCTATAAAACGTTTTCTAAGGTCATCATTCAAATCTTGTTGAGTTGCAAAATATGGATTTGTCTGGTAGGTGTTTGCACCAAAATAATCTGCTTCACCTCCATTTTCATCATAAGCATTATTTATCGATCTAATGTCTGTTCCCGGCGTCAGGAAAGTCGTTGGGAAAGAGGCATTTCTTGGAGAGTCATTCAAATAAGGTCTGTTATGACTTTTTTCTGTAACATATTGAGCGTTGGTTTCTACGCTAATTTTTTTGTTTACAGCCGAATTCAAACTCAAAGCAATATTATTTCTGCCAAAGTTAGTTCCCGGTAAAATAGACTCGTCTTTAGTATTTCCGAAAGACAATCTGAAATTAGTCGTTTCATTTCCACCAGAAATTGCTAAAGTATTACTATAAGAATATCCTGTTCTATAAAAGTTTTTAACGTTGTCTTTTCCATAAGCCTGATATGGTTTTGTAGTTCCGTCAAGCGCAAGCGAAGGCGTTCCGTCATATTTATCACCCCATGCAAAATAGTAAGAATCTCTAAGTTCCTGTAAATCTGTAAATCTTGTAGCTACACCATCTACAGGCGCTCCCGCTCCGTATTGATCTTGCCAGTGCAAAAGACTTACTGGTGTATTAAATGTAGAATTTGTACTAAAATCTACTCCAATTCCTGTTCCACTTTTTCCTTTTTTAGTCGTAATCAAGATAACGCCATTTGATCCTCTGTACCCGTAAAGAGCCGAAGCAGCACTACCTTTTAATACTGACATAGAAGCAATATCATCCGGATTAAAAGACGACATTCCGTCTCCTTTATCAGCTCCACCATACATTCCCGCGTTTCCTTGCTGGCTGTTATCAATTGGTATTCCGTCTACAACATACAAAGGCTGGTTAAGTCCTGAAGCCGATGTTGCTCCACGAATTACAACACGGCTGGAACCTGATGGTCCTGAAACCGGCGCAGAAACGTTAACTCCGGCAATTTTTCCCTGAAGCGCATTTCCTAAGTTTATTTCCTTGTTTTTTGTTAGTTCTTCTCCTTTTAATTCTCCAACTGCGTATCCTAAACTTTTCTTTTGTTTTTTAACTCCAAATGAAGTTACTACAACATCTTTTAATTCCTGTGTATTTTCGATTAATACAACCGAAACTCTGTTTTCATTTTCCTGAAGTACTACTTGTTTGGATCCAAAACCTATAGAAGACACATTTAATGTCACTTTTCCTTCCGGTACATTCATTTTAAATCGGCCTTCAGCGTCTGTAATTGCGCTAAATGGTTTTCCCTGAACCTCAATCGATGCGGCAACAATTCCCTTGTTCTCTGCATCAGCCACTATGCCTGTTATTAATCGGTTTTGCGCCACAGCACCTAAGCTGCTTAACAACACCATTCCTAACACTGCCAATATTCGTTTCATAAGCATTTTTTTTTGGTTATTTGTTTGATTTTGTTTAACGTGATTGTTTTTAATAATTAATAAAATTCGAACTCAATTCAATATGGTATTCAGAGATCTCCACCTCATAAATACTATGGTTTAATAGTCATGTTTTCACTCTTGTATTTCAAGAAATCGATATAGTAAACAGATCAAAAAAATTACTTGTTTTTCCAGTCATTCTGTCTAAAATTTACTAAAACGATTTAGTAAAAAGGGTAAAAAAAAACGAATCGTTTTTTTTCTTTTTTATTTTATAATTTGTCTTGAAATTAAACCGATTCTCTTATAATCAATTTTCCTTTTTTAAGACTTTTTTCTACTTCAAATTTCCCCATATCAGTCATTTGGCTCATCAATAATTGGATTGATTTAACAGCAATTTCTTCAATAGGCTGGGCAACAACCGTAATTGCCGGTGTATGCAATTTAAAACTGTCATGGTCATCAAAACTAATAACCGAAATATCTTCCGGAATTTTGATTCCCATTCCTTTAAAAGCCTGAAGCCCCGCAAGTCCCATATAATTCGTTAAGAATATCACAGCATCGATATTGGGATTCTTTTTTAAAAAATCAACTATTGTTGCAATTCTCGTTTCTTCGGTGCTGTAATAATCCATGTGAAGCACAAGCGATTTATTGTACATATTTGCCTCTTTCAAAGCATCTCTGCAACCATCTTCTCTTAACTTCATCTGAATCATTTCAGATTTATTATTTACAACAGCAATATTTTTACAGCCTTTACTGATTATAAATTTTGTAGCCGTGTTTGAAGCTTCATAATTGTCCATCACCACATGACTTACTCTTTGTCCCGGAAAATACCTGTCAATTAATACAACAGGTTTTTTTAGTTTTAGAAGCAAATCAATACTCTCTTCCAGATTTTCTGTTGGTGTTATAATAAAACCATCAACATTTGCCTGTAAAAGACTGTGAACCAACTCTGCAGAACGTTCATCATCTCCGCCTGTACTGCAATAAAAAACTCTGTAATCAATGCTTTTAGCCTCATCTTCAATAACTCTGGCAAGATCTGCAAAGAACTGATTCGAAATATCTTCAACAATTAACCCAATAGATCTTGTTTTTCCGGTTCTCAAGCTTGTAGCAATCATGCTAGGTCGGTAATTCAATTTTTCGGCAACTTCCTGTACCTTTTTAATTACCGCCGGACTAATCCCCATTTTCTCCCCTTTATCATTAATGACAAAAGATACAGTAGATATAGACACTTGTGCCTGTGTGGCAATATCCTTAATAGTAATCTTTTTCATTCAGGGAAGTTAATTTTTTTATTAAGCCATTGTTAATTATATCACAAATATATATAAAAATAGTTACTAAAACGATTTTGTAATTATTTTTTTAAACATATCATTTTTTTAATGCTAAATACAGATACAATCCTTAGTAATTACAGGCAATTTAAGCATTAATCATTTTTCAGGTATTAAAATCAAATTTTGACTTTTAATATGAATAATCTGTGATTAAAAATATAAAAGCCGCAAAGTTTGAATTTCCCACTTCGTTACTTTGCGGCTTTTCAGGATTTACGAAATATAAACTTCTAAAATTGAAGCTGAACCTTCTAACACATAACTGCGCATATCAGCCGGAATTAAAACCGTATCTCCTTTTCTATACATATAGTTTACATTTTCATATCTAATCTCAAATGAACCTTCGATACACATATAAACCGTAAAAGTTTCTCCGTTTTTATTGCCGTCAATTTTTCCGTCAAGCGGAATAATATTCGTTGTAAAATAAGGACAATCAACAATTACATTGGATGTATTTGGATTAGTTTCATATTTTTTATGAGTATCTACTTTATTATAATTGATAGCATCAAGAGCCAAATCAACATGCAATTCTCTGGTATTTCCCGGAGCATCTTTTCTATCAAAATCATACAAACGATACGTAATATCAGATGTTTGTTGAATCTCTGCCACAACTAATCCCGCACCTATCGCGTGAACTGTTCCTGTTTCCAGAAAGAAAACATCACCGGCTTTAGCTTTTACATCATCTAAAATCGAAACCAACGTTTTATCGTTTAAATGTTTTAAATATTCTTCCTTGCTTGAATCTTCTTTAAAACCTACAATGATTCTCGCATCTTCGTCAGCTTGCATTACGTACCACATTTCGGTTTTACCAAAAGAATTATGACGTTCTTTTGCTAATTTATCATTTGGATGTACTTGTATAGATAAGTCTTCGCGCGCATCCAGATATTTAAATAATAAAGGAAACTGATTCCCAAATCTCGCATAAACTGCCGTACCTAAAATTTCGTTTGGCGCCTGATCGATTAATTCTGTTAACGATTTTCCTTTTAATTCGCCATTTGCAATAACGCTTACATCTCCTTCTACAGTTGACAATTCCCAGCTTTCTCCTGTAATTTCAGAAACAATAGGTTTATTCAGGATTGTTTTTAATTTTTCTCCACCCCAGATTCTGTCTTTTAGGATTGGTTCAAATTGTAAAGGGTAAACTTTAGTATTCATATTTTATTTTGTTTAATTAATATCTGTTTTTATTTTTTTGCCACAGATTAAAATGATTTAAATATTACTTATCTGTATGTGTTTTTTGCCATGAATTACACGAATTTTCTCGAATTGATTTTAAAGCTTAAAAAAAATCTCTCGTAATCTGCTTGATCTGCAAAAATCTGCGAGAAAACTTTTTTGCCACGACCCGAGCCATTGCGAATAGGCGAAGCAATTACACGAATTCCCACTAATTAATTTAACTCATTTAAATAATAAACGTGTCTAATTCAAATTATTTTAATTCTTGAAATCTGTGGATAAACTATTTCTCACGCAGATTTGGCAGATTTTTTTTAGACAAATACCCGAAGGAAAAATCCATGTTTATCCGTGTTTTCGCCTTAGCGAATCAGTATCATCCGCGTGCCATTTCATATTTTTCATTTTATCGAAAATTCTTGAAATCTGTGGCTAAACTTTTTCTCACGCAGATTTGGCAGATTAAGCAGATTTTTTTTAGACAAATACCAGAAGGGAAAAATCCGTGTTTATCCGTGTTTTCGCTTTAGCGAATCAGTGTCATCCGCGTGCCATTACACATTTTTTTTATTTTATCGAAATTGCAACTCCACCACTTGCAGCCAATTTTTGCTTTAATTTAGTTTTACTATTCACAGTCATTTTTCTAATATTATACGATTGCGGATTAGTCTTATAATCTGCCGTTTTTCCATCTTCATAAATTGTCGCAGTAAATGATTTCCCCACAGGAAGAAAACTAAAATCAATTGTCGCCGTTCGTGCATTTTCATCTGTGATTCCGCCAACAAACCATTCTTGTTTTCCTTTGGTTTTTCGGGCAATTGTGATATAATCTCCAGGTTCGTCTTCAAGGATATACGTTTCATCCCAATCTAAAGCAACATCTTTTATAAACTGAAAAGCATCATTAAAACGAATATAATTCTCAGGTAAATCGGCAGCCATTTGCAACGGACTATACATCGTTACATACAAAGCCAATTGCTTCACAAGTGTTGTACTTAACTTGTTTTTCTTAGCTCCATAAACCGATAAATCGCCTGAAAAATTCCTGGCGTATAATCCATCGGACCTCCCATTAAGCGCGTAAACGGCAAAATTGTAGTATGATCCGGATGAATTCCTTCCATAGATTCAAACTCAGTTCCTCGCGCCGATTCCTGTGCAAACCAGTTAGGATATGTTCTGTGTAAACCCGTTGGACGAACAGCTTCGTGTGAATCTACCATGATTTTATGCTTTGCAGCTTGTTGTGCGACATACGTATAATGATTGACCATTTGCTGACCGTCATGATGTTCGCCTCTCGGGATAATTGGTCCAACATATCCTGTTTTTACAGCATTGTAATTATTATCAGTCATGAAATTCAAAGCGTCATTTAATTGTCGCTCATATTCAGCAGTTGAAGATGTGGTTTCGTGATGCATGATAATTTTGACATTCTTTTTATTGGCATAATCACTTAAATCTTTCACGTCAAAATCCGGATACGCTTTTGTAAAACTATAAATACGCTCTTTTTTAAAAGCCGTATTATCTTCCCAGCCTTCATTCCAGCCTTCGACCAAAACAGCATCAAAACCATTTTTTGAAGCAAAATCAATATATTCTTTTACATGTTTCGTATTTGCTCCGTGCGTATTATTTGGTTTTAGTTTAGTAAAATCAGTTTTACCAATTACAACATCCTGATTGTCTGAATATGCCCAAGTCGATCCTCCGCCGGTAAAATATTCCCACCAAACACCAATATATTTTACAGGTTTAATCCACGAAGTATCTTCAAAAGCGCAAGGTTCGTTAAGATTTAAAATCATTTTTGAAGCCAGAATATTTCTCGCATCATCGCTCACCACAATTGTTCGCCACGGCGTAAAACTTCCGGTCTGGATATATCCTTTATTTCCCACAGCATCAGGAACAAGATGCGAACTCAACGAATACGTTTTATCATCGACATTCAGGCACATTGCCGGATAATTTTTTAAAGCCGCTTCGTGAATATTTATGTAAAGTCCGTCATTTGTCTTGATCATTAAAGGCGTTTGCGTGGCTAAATTTTTAATCGTGCTTTGCGCCGCAAGAGGAACGTGAGTTGCATTGTAAACCAAAGATTGCATCTCGGATATTTTTGATGTTGTATAACTATATTCGTTCGTATCATAATCGCCCGGAATCCAGAAAAGTTTATGATCGCCGGTTAAATTAAACTCGGTAGTTTCTTCCTGAATAATAAAATGGCGGAAATTATCCTGAACCGGAAATTCGTATCGAAATCCTAAACCATCATTAAACAATCGGAAATAGATGGATATTTTTCGCTTGCTTTTCTCCTGAACAAGATCTGCTTTTAATTCATTGTACTGATTCTGAATTTCTTTTTGTTCGCCAAGAACCGGTTTCCATGAACTATTTTCGGATTGAAATTTTGTTTCCGCAATTTTAAAATCCCGATTCATCATAATATCCGACTTTATAATAAAGCCTAATTTACTTTCCTTAATGACTTCTCTTTTTTTATAAGTTAAAGAATAAACAGGCGTTCCGTCGTTGTTTAATTTAAAGGTCAAAGTCAAATTTCCGTCAGGAGATTTTAGTTCCTGCGCCTTTACAAATGAATTCGAAACGATAATAAAAAAGCAGATAAAAAGTATATTTTTCATAAGTCAGAAGAAGTTTGAATAATTGCTAAATCGATTTAGCAAACATAATAAAATTTACGAAATGGTTTTAGTTGAATGAATAAAATATTTAATCTAATGAAATTAACTCGATTTAGATTTCTTCAAATTTCGATTAAATCTTATTATTTAGTGAATTTTGGCACATCAGAAATTCTGCATCAATTTATAAAGGATTCTTAATGTAAAAAAACATTAACTTTTGATATAAATCTAACTTTCAATACTTTACCAAAAACTATTCTAAATTGTGAATATCTATTTTGAGATTTAGGAATTTATTTTCCTGTAAAATCTATCTTTGGCATCCTTAAAAATTATAGAGATGAGCGCAACTTGGTACGAATGCAAAGTAAAATATAGAAAAACTGACGAAACTGGTGGACAAAAAGTTTTAACCGAACCTTATTTGGTCGATGCTTTATCCTACACAGAAGCGGAGAAAAGAATAAATGAAGAAATGGCGGCTTATATTAGTGAAGAATTTAAAATCACGAATATAAAAGTGGCTAATTATGCTGAGATTCATCCTTTTGAAAACGCAGATCGTTGGTTTAAATCAAAGGTTTCCTTAATGGCTTATGACGAAGAAAGCGGTAAAGAAAGAAGATCAAATATGTATTTGTTAGTTCAGGCAAATGATGTGAGAGAAGCTTATGACAATACGCTTCATGTAATGCAAAGCACAATGGGCGAATATTCTATTCCGGCAGTTTCTGAATCGCCAATTATGGATGTTTTCCCATACTTCAGCGGTGAAGAAGGAGAAACAGAACAATTAGAAAGATTCAATGCATTAAAAGCTTCAAAACCTGCTCAGGCAGAAGTTGAAACAATTGATCATATGGAATTTGAAACAGCTTTAGAAGAATAAATGTTTTAAATTCTAAAAAAATCAAATTCCAAAAAATATTCCAATTCTTACTATTGAAAATATTTATAAAAGTCAAGCTTCAGAGAAATCTGGAGCTTTTTTATTTTATAGCTTTTAAGATAAATCTGTTTAATCGTAAAATCAAAATAAATTATAAATTAGCCAAACCATTAACAACCAACAAACCAAATCCCAATGACCAAGAAAACAATAATTTTGACAGGATTTATTCTTCTGAAATTTGTTTTACAATATCTCTTAATAAGTCCTGAATATGATTTGCAGCGTGACGAATATCTGCATCTTGATCAGGCACATCATTTGGCTTGGGGTTATTTATCAGTTCCGCCGGTAACTTCCTGGATTTCATATATTATACTTTTACTGGGGAATTCCGTTTTTTGGATAAGGTTCTTCCCTGCCCTTTTTGGCGCTTTGACACTTTTAATTATTTGGAAAGCTATCGAAGTTTTAAAAGGCAATTTATACGCTTTGATTTTAGGCGCAACTTGCATTTTATTTTCGTCATTACTAAGAATCAATATGTTGTATCAGCCAAATTCATTAGATGTTTTGTGCTGGACAGGATTTTATTATGTCATCATTCAATACATATCGACCGAAAAACCAAAATGGCTTTTTATTGGCGCGATCTTATTTGCTTTTGGATTTTTAAACAAATACAATATTCTATTTTTGCTAATTGGTCTTTTGCCCGCACTTTTATTATCAGATCAACGAAAAGTATTTGCTGAGAAAAAATTGTATTTCGCCTTAATTTTGGGATTGCTTTTAATATTACCGAATCTTTTATGGCAATACAATAATCAATTTCCAATTGTGCATCACATGAAAGTTTTGTCCGAAACACAATTGGTAAATGTCGATCGCTTAGGATTTTTAAAAGAGCAAATCTTATTTTTTATTGGCTCTTTCTTTGTCATTCTTGCGGCTTTATACGCTTTGTTATTCTATAAACCTTTTGCAAAATTCAAGCTCTTTTTTGCTTCGATAATTTTTACACTTGTTGTATTTATTTATTTCAAAGCCAAAGCTTATTATGCGATTGGGTTATATCCAGTTTATATTGCTTTTGGTGCTGTTTTTCTTTCTCAAATTCTTCAAACGAGTTGGAAACGTTATCTTAAACCTGTTTTTATTATTATTCCGTTATTGTTTTTTATTCCGATGTATAATTTATCATTCCCAAATAAAAGTCCGGAATATATCGTGAACCATCCTGAGAAATATAAAAAACTGGGAATGTTGCGTTGGGAAGATGGAAAAGATCATGATTTACCACAAGATTTTGCCGATATGCTCGGTTGGAAAGAACTCGCCCGCAAAACAGATTCGGCTTATGCCTTACTTCCCAATCCTGAAAAAACACTTATACTTTGTGACAATTACGGACAAGCTGGCGCCATAAATTATTATACTAAAAAGGGAATAAAAGCCGTTTCTTTTAATGCCGATTATGTGAATTGGTTCAATCTTGACATTAAATATAAAAACCTGATCAGAATTAAAACTCACGAAGATCATAACAATGAATTTCAGGAAACAAGTCCGTACTTTCTATCTTCTAAAATTGCGGGCGAAATAACCAATAAATACGCGCGCGAATTCCAAACGATTATTTACGTTTTTACCGATGCTAAAATCAATATCAATAAAAGAATCGAACACGAAATTAAAGAAGAGAAAAATTATAATAAAGAATAATAGACACAATTGAATGATCGATTTCAGCTCTAACGAATATTTAAAAAACGAAAACCAAAAACAGATTCTCGCTTTTGATATTTTAGCTCAAAACAAAATGGTATCAAATATAGCCGAAAACTTAGCTTTCTTTTGCTTTTTTATTAGGTCTAAAAAAGCAATCCAACTCAGAATTACGAGATTATAAAATCCAGACATTACATTTTCAACATTTAAAGCGCTATTCTTTAAATATTTACAACAAAAAAGCCGTCTTTTAAAAATAATTCCGAAATTTCTTTGCAAAACAGTAATTACTGTGTATCTTTGCATCCGAAACATCGCGGGATAGAGCAGTAGGCAGCTCGTCGGGCTCATAACCCGAAGGTCACAGGTTCGAGTCCTGTTCCCGCTACTAAGACAAAAGCTTCAGAGAAATCTGGAGCTTTTTTTGTTTTATAATATTTTAAAATCATTGACAAGATGCTTAACCAATAAAATTTAAATATTTTTTTTAGTAAAAATGAAGCTTCTTTGATAAGAAATAATTATGGAATATTATATTACAATTCTTTTGTTACCCATGCTTTTGGATATTCAAGCCTAAAGATTTAATAAAATTATCAATCCGGCTTAATGATTCTAAAATTGAAAAGCATTCTTAAAGTTTACGCCACATTTGATTTACTTTTATTTATTTTTATCTTTGCAATGACATTGCTAAAACCTGAATTTTCAGTAAGGGGGTTTTTATATTAGTTGTGCTTTATTTATTTTTATTAAGCATTACAGCAGGATATTTTTATTTCGCTTTTCAAGATTGCTTTTTCCTAAAGACAATCACAATCAAAAAACTTTTTCGATTGTATAAAACATACAAACTTCGCATTTCCTGCGAGGTTTTCTGTTTTTTGTCGATACTTTGCGATTGGGTTTTCAAGACCTCTAGTATAAAACCACACCAAAGCTATGTTACATAACAAGTCATTATAGCGCTACGGCTATCGTCCTGCACCATAAACTCGTTATGTAAAATAGCACATCTCTTCAAGACCTCTCCAAACCCCGACGCTGCTGCCAACGCACTTGGTAAGTTTTTTATTTGTTCAGTCGCCACAAGGGCTATGCTTGTTTTTCCTGCAAAAATGCCAGGAACTTTTTGCCTTTCAATTGAACTTTAAGGGTGGCATTCCTGCAGAAAAAACAAGCCGATAATTGAAGATTTAAAAACATAAGAAACCTCGCCGTTGGCGAGGTTTCTTATGTTTATTCTTTGCCGATTCCTTTGCGTTCACGAGCAAGATGCTCGCGCCAGCACGGGGATATGCAAACAAAAGCAGAGAAAAAATTAAGATGTACATGCTAAAATACTGTAATAATCCATAGTGGCTTAGATATTTGAATACTTCCCGGCTGCTAGAGAAATTAATAAGTCGTTTTTATAACATTCTTACTCCCAAAAATATATTGTATTTAAATCCTAAGCTTAGTTTAGGTGAAGGTTTAAGAACCGGAACCGGACTCTAACCAGTGTAAGTTTTTTTATTATTTAGTTGTACAGTTTTCAGCATTGTTATGGCAATATTAAAACAAAAAAGATGAGCATTACTGCTCATCTTCAAATTATTTCTTACTTATATTTATTCTATTTGAATAAGTTAAAAATCCAAATTCTCATATCACTAACTTTGAAACACTAACTAGACAGATCAAAGTGCAAAAGTTAAAAAGTGATTGCAAAATCACAAAAACTTCATTTTTTATTTCTTATTAATCATTACACTTTTATGATTATAGTTGTCATCATATATTTGGATTATCTTTTTTATATAAAATAACATAGTATTATCATTTAAATTATTCCTTACTGAATAATCAATTACTTCTTTTAAAGCAATATCAATTTGCTTTATATCAAGTATTTTATAAATTGATTTTTCTTTTAATAAAATATGCTTTTGAGAGTGACTTTGATAAACTCCTATGCTATAAATACCATTGATATTGTAACCTACAACTTTTTCATCTTTAATTTCAATGATGGTAACATAATCAACATTATTTTTGACTACATCATTTTGCAAAATTCCTTTTTTAATAAAAAAAGAAGTTACAAAAAATTGCCTTAAACTTCCGTCGAGTTCGTCTACTTTTAGAATAATACTCTCAAAAAGCACCTCTGTGGCTTGCTGTAGATCTTCGATTTCGGTAA
>NZ_JAYSPC010000055.1:0-26196 GCF_043722275.1 Flavobacterium sp.
TGCAAGAAGCAGACGGAAAATTAGAAATCGAAATTAACGATTCTGTACAAGATAATGCAATTGAAACAACGGAGCCTGAAACGACTGCTGAAACTTCAACTTCAGAGACTGAAACTGAAGCAGAAAATACAGTTGAAGATACAGAAACTGACCATCAAACAGCATTAGACGCCATTACAAATTCGAACGCTGAAGAAAGTGAAGATGAAACGCTAAAAGAGCGTCATGACATTCCTATGCAGGATTATGATACTTTCTCTTTAGATGAACTTGTTGATGAGCTTAAAAAATTGATCAGCACAGATAAAGTAATGTCTGCAAAAGATCATATTGAAGAAATTAAAAAGTCGTTTTTACTACAATACAATCACCTTATTGAGGAAAAAAAGGAAGAATTTAACGCTTCTAAACAAGATCCAAATGAGGAATTCGAATATCATTCTCCATTAAAATCTAAATTTGACGAATATTATAATGTTTTTAGAGAAAACAGAAATGCTCATTTCAAGCATTTACAAACCAATCTAAAATCGAATTTAGAAAATAGACTTGCCATAGTCGAAGAGCTAAAAGAACTTATAAATCCACAGGAAAACATCAAAGACACGCTTAAACATTTTAATGATTTAAGAGAAAGATGGAAAAATGCAGGATCAATTCCAAAAGACAAATACAATCATGTTTGGAATAATTATCACTTTCACGTAGAGAATTTTTATGATTATTTACATCTGGATCGTGAAGCAAGAGATTTAGATTTTAAATACAATCTGGAGCAAAAGCAAAAAATTATTGCTCGTGTTGAAGAATTAGTAAACGAAACTGACATTAGTAAATCGTTTCGTGAATTACAGGATTTACACAGAATCTGGAAAGAAGATATTGGGCCGGTTTCTAAAGAACATCGTGATGCTATCTGGAATAAATTTAGTGAACTGACTAGAAAAATCCATGATAAAAGAGAAATCTTATTCGAAAGCCAAAGAGCAAACGAAGTAAATAATCTTGAAGTTAAAAAAGAAATCATTGGTAAAATTGAAGTTTTAGGAACTGAAAAAGTAAACTCTCACTCGCAATGGTTAGTACAAATTCAGAAAGTAGAAGCACTTAGAAATGAGTTTTTTGCTGCCGGAAAAGTACCTTCAGAAGTAAATGAAGAAACCTGGGCTAAATTTAAAACTGCTGTTAGAAACTTTAATTCTTTTAAAAATTCATTTTACAAAGACATTAAAAAAGATCAAAACGACAATTTAAATAAAAAAATGGCTCTTGTTGTAAAAGCTAAAGAATTACAAGAAAGTACTGATTTTGGCGCTACGACTCCGGTAATGAAACAAATTCAGGAAGAGTGGAAACAAATTGGCCACGTTCCCAAAAAATATTCAGATAAAATCTGGAAAGAATTCAAAGATGCCTGTAACCATTATTTTGATAAATTAAAAGAACACAAATCAGAAGAAAACGTTGATGAAGTTACTGCTTTTGACAATAAAAAAGCTTACTTAGATGTTTTACGCGCTTACCAATTAACGGGTGATCACAAAACTGATCTTGATGCTATAAAAGCACATATCGAAATATGGAAAGGTTATGGAAAAGTACCTTTTTCAAGACGTCATATCGAAGGAAAATTCAATAAAATTTTAGATGCTCTTTTTGAAAAATTAAGTTTGAGTAAAAAAGAAACTGAAATGATGCGTTTCTCTAACCGAATTGATTCTCTATCTGATAGTAATGATACGCGCAAACTAGATAACGAAAAGATTTTCTTAATGCGTAAAATTGAAGAAGTGCAAAATGAAATTTTCCAATTAGAGAATAATATTCAGTTTTTTGCGAATACTAAAAACGCTAAAAAAGAGAATTCAATTGTTCTCGAAGTTCGTAAAAACATCGCTATTCACAAAGAAAGTCTTGAAATCTGGAAAGACAAACTGAAACAATTGCGTAATTTAGGTCAGGAGTAATTAAAATACTAGAACTGCAGTGAGATATTCATTGCAGTTTTTTTTTACACTGTTCGCATTTTACCGCAAAGCGCACAAAGGTTTACGCAAAGTTCGCAAAGCTAAATAAATACAAAGCTTTGCGAACTTTGCGTTTTATATACGGAATGCAAAATAATCCTTGGCTTGCTTTGCGGTAAAATCCACCCAAACATTTATCTCATTTCAACCCAAAGCTTAACAATGTATTATAATTCCATAAAAAAAAATCTATAAAATATTGATTATATTTGATAAACCACATTATCTATTGATAATAATAAAACGAACAAATTCAATTATTAATCCTAATAACAACGAAAAATGAAATTTACAAGAAAAGCGCATGCCAACTGGAAAGGAACAGGCATGGAAGGAACAGGAAGTATCAGTACACAAAGTACTACATTAGATAATGCTCAATTGTCATTTAAAACAAGATTTGCTGACGGAGTTGGAACAAATCCTGAAGAACTTGTTGCCGCAGCACATTCTGGCTGTTTTACAATGCAATTAAGTTTTTTACTTAACGAAGGTGGTTTTACAGCAGATGATTTAAATACAGAAGCTACAGTCACTTTTGAAGACGGAACAATTACTTTAATCCATTTAGACTTAAAAGGAAAAGTGCCTAATATTTCAGCTGAAGAATTTGAAACTATCGCTGCAAAAGCAAAGGAAATCTGTCCAATTTCTAAACTTTTAAATACTACAATTACACTTTCAGTTACTTTACTTAGTTAAGAATAACTTTTAAGCATAAAAAAACCATTTACCTCGCGGTAAATGGTTTTTTTATTATTCTAAAATGTATTTAATTACATGGTAGCTTTTAGTGCTTTTGCTTCCGCTGTCATTTCTAACGCTTTGTAAACACCTAATAATGTTTTAGATACATCTTCGTTTTTAGGATCTAATTCATTTGCTTTTTTAAGGTAAGGAATAACTCCTTTAAAAACGTTTTCTCTTTGTGCTTTCAACACATCGTAACGTTTCATATCTTTTGCAGAAGTACCCAATTTATTCATCTCATCAATAATAGGCTTTTCAGCTTCTAATTTTAAAGCCGCAAGATTAAGATAAGCGTTTGCATAGTTTGGATTAATCTCAATTGCTTTCAAATAATATTTCTCAGCGTCGGCATTATTTTTAGCGTTTGCACTAATAACTCCTAAGTTAAAAACTAAATCAGCATTGTTTGGATCTTTTTGCAAAGCTTCACCCACTAATTTTTTGTATGTTTCATAATCTTTAGAGTCTAAATATAAGTTAGCTTCTGTAAGGATTAGAGAACTATCATCCGGATTTGCTTTTCTTGCATCGGCGATTGCTTTTTTACCATCTTCGCTACGTCCTTTTTGAACTAAAATTAAAGCTAAGTTTTTGTAAATTTCACCTCTTTTAGAAGGAATAGCTTCTGTTTTAGGTTTTTCATGAGTTCCTAATTTTACAGCTAAATCTCTATCTTTTGCACTGCTGAAATTATCTTCATTACCTGAAATTTTATTTATTGCTAAATAATTAGTTCCTTTTCCTGAATAGTTTAATTTTTTCAATTCTTCGTACATTGGCAATGCAAGATCAAAATCCTGTGCATTTACTGCTGTTGAAGCTGCATAATATAAATTGATCGTATCTTTTTTATCTAATAAATAAGCGTCATACAATTTTTTAGCTCCGTCAGCATGTTTATTTGCCTGAGAATCTGCAATAGCTGAGTTAATCAACTTTCCTTTAATATCAGTAATTGAAGTTGCGGCCTGAGTAGAATATTTTAATTTTCCTGAAGCTTTTTCAACATCAATTAACTTTTTATAGTTTTCAGCAGCAAGAGAAAGATTTTTGCTTTCGTCTGTTTTTTTGTTTGCTAAATCTAAATAAGCGTTTGCTTTCACAAAATAGAATTGAGCCTGCTCAACATCTTTGGCATTTGCTACCATATTTTCAGCATCGTTCAGGATTGTGATTGCTCCCTGAGCATCTCCTCCTTTTAACGCTTTTTCAGCACTTTTTATCTGATCTTTTTGAGCAAAAGTAGCTACTGAAATCAATAATGCTGACGCAAGTATTACATATTTACTTTTCATAGTATTCAATTTGTATATTTAATTATAAGTGGTTATTAATTTTTTATTCTTCAGATTCTTCTTCTTCAGCGTCATCTTCGTCTTCTACTACTTCGTCAGTGTCGTCGTCGTCATCTTCAACCGGACCTTCGTCTTCAAGAACTTCTAAATCAGGTTTAACTCTTTCAATTACTGACTCGATTACATTTCCATCTTCGTCAACAATAACTTCAGCAACATCATCTTTCATAACTTTTGTTACAGCAGCGATAGAATCTTTACCTTTTAAGTTAATCAATCGAACTCCCTGAGTTGCACGACCCATTACACGTAAATCTTCAATTGCCATTCTGATCGTTAATCCTGATCTGTTGATGATCATTAAATCATCAGCATCACTTACAGCGTTTATCGAAATTAATTTTCCTGTTTTTTCTGTGATATTAAGCGTTTTAACACCTTTACCTCCACGGTTTGTAATTCTGTAAACATCTTCACCATCGTCATCAACTAATTTAGTACGTTTACCGTATCCGTTTTCAGTTACAACTAAAATTTGTGAATCGTTTACATTCTCTTTATCAACAGTAACCATACCAATTACTTCATCAGTATCATCTTTTAAGGTAATTCCGCGAACTCCGGAAGCTGTTCTTCCCATCGGACGTGTTTTTGTTTCCTCAAAACGAACTAATTTACCAGACTTAACAGCAAGAATAATTTGACTTTCTCCGTTTGTTAATTTTGCTTCAAGTAATTCATCACCTTCTTTAATAGTAATTGCGGCAACACCATTTACTCTTGGTTTAGAATATTTCTCTAAAGAAGTTTTCTTAACCTGACCTTTTTTGGTAACCATTACAAGGTTGTGACTATTGATATAATCTTTGTCTTTTAAGTCTTGTGTACAAATAAAAGCTTTTACTTTATCATCACTTTCAATGTTTACAAGATTCTGAATTGCTCGACCTTTTGCGGTTTTACTTCCTTCAGGAATTTCATAAACACGCATCCAGAAACATTTTCCTTTTTGCGTAAAGAACATCATATATTGGTGATTAGTTGCAACGAACATATGTTCAAGGAAATCCTGGTCTCTTGTTCCTGCACTTTTTTGTCCAACTCCACCTCTATTTTGAGTTTTGTATTCGGTTAAGTTTGTACGTTTAATATAACCAGCATGAGAAATTGTAATAACCACATTTTCATCGGCAATTAAATCTTCAATACTTACATCTCCACCAGAATATTCAATTTGAGAACGACGGGCATCTCCGTATTTCTCACGAATTTCTTCAAGCTCTTCTCTTATCAAATTAGATCTTAATTCTACATCTGCTAATAAAGCTTTCAAATGTTCGATTAACTTCATTAATTCCTCATATTCAGCTCTTAACTTGTCTTGTTCAAGACCTGTTAACTGACGTAAACGCATCTCAACAATGGCACGCGCCTGAATATCTGACAATTTAAATCTTTCGATTAATTTCTCACGAGCTTCTTCTGTATTTTTAGAACCTCTTATTAAAGCAATTACTTCATCTATATTATCAGATGCAATAATTAAACCTTCTAATATATGTGCTCTTTCTTCTGCTTTACGTAATTCAAAACGAGTTCTGCGAACCACAACATCATGACGGTGCTCAATAAAATAATGAATCATATCTTTTAGATTCAACATTTGCGGGCGACCTTTTACAAGTGCAATATTATTTACACTAAAAGAGGATTGTAACGATGTATATTTATATAAGGTATTCAAAACTACGTTTGGCGTAGCGTCACGTTTCAGGATATAAACGATACGCATACCATTTCTGTCAGACTCGTCACGAATATTCGCAATACCTTCAATTTTTTTGTCATTTACTAAATCAGCCGTACGTTTGATCATTTCGGCTTTGTTTACCTGATAAGGAATCTCGGTAACAATGATACATTCTCTTCCGTCAACTTCTTCAAAACCAACTTTAGCACGCATTACAATACGTCCTCTTCCTGTTTTAAATGCTTCACGAACACCTTCATAACCATATATTATACCACCGGTTGGAAAATCCGGAGCTTTAATATGTGTCATTAATTCGTCAATTTCAATATCGTTATTATCAAGGTACGCAAGTGTTCCGTTGATAACTTCAGTTAAATTGTGAGGAGGCATATTTGTTGCCATACCAACTGCGATTCCTGTAGCTCCATTAATTAATAAAGTAGGAACTCTTGTAGGCATTACTTTTGGCTCATATAAAGTATCATCAAAGTTCAATTGAAAATCAACTGTTTCTTTTTCGATATCTGCCATGATGTCTTCAGAAATCTTACGCATTCTGGCCTCAGTATAACGCATTGCTGCAGGACTGTCACCATCAACAGAACCAAAGTTACCCTGACCATCCACTAATAAATAACGCATACTCCATTCCTGGGCCATACGCACCATTGCGTCATAAACAGAGGTATCTCCGTGTGGGTGATACTTACCCAAAACCTCTCCTACGATTCTCGCAGATTTTTTATGAGCTTTATTTGAAAAAACTCCTAAGTCATACATTCCGTAAAGAACTCTTCGATGCACTGGTTTCAAGCCATCTCTAACATCAGGAAGTGCTCTTGATACAATTACTGACATCGAATAATCGATGTAAGCTGATTTCATTTCATCTTCAATGTTAATAGGAATTAACTTTTCTCCTTCAGACATAAGTTGTTATGTTTAAATAATTATATTAGTTTCAAAGCGTGCCAAGATACGTTTTTTTGGAATTTTTTCAGCTATTTCCTTACACTTATTTCAATGATTTATTAACAACTTTATTTTAGTTTTTGGTTAATAAATTAAGCGTTTTTTAACGCTTTTATTGTTATTTTTTTTGTCTCTTAGCTGTCAGGAGTTCCTTAAGGGTATGGTTTTTGTTTTTCAAACACTAATTCACTAAATTTACAATACCAATTATATATTATGGATGATAATTTTTCACCAAGAGTAAAAGATGTTATTACATACAGTAAAGAGGAAGCCTTACGTTTGGGCCACGACTTTATTGGTACTGAACATCTAATGCTAGGCATTTTAAGGGATGGAAACGGAAAAGCTATTCATATTCTTAATAACCTTGCAGTCGATTTAGACCATTTACGCAGGAAGGTAGAAATACTGAGTCCAGCCAATCAAAGCGTTGAAGTAAATGCCGAAAAGAAAAATCTTCATCTTACGCGACAGGCGGAACGAGCACTGAAGACAACCTTTCTCGAAGCTAAAGTATTTCAGAGCTCGTCAATTAGCACGGCGCACCTGCTTTTATGCATCTTACGAAACGAAAACGATCCAACAACCAAGCTGTTGAATAAGCTAAAAATAGATTATGACATAGCTAAAGAACAATATTTAAATATGACTCCAAACGAAGAAGAATTCTTAGAAAACTTGCCAAGAAACGAATCGTATAATGATGATTCAGGACAAGATGACAGTCTTAAAGAAAGCAGTTTCAACAATCCAGCCAATAAGTCAAACAAAAAATCCAAGACTCCGGTTTTAGATAATTTTGGGAGAGATTTAACAGAAATGGCCGAAGAAGGAAAACTTGATCCGGTTGTAGGGCGCGAAAAAGAAATTGAACGTGTTTCTCAAATCCTAAGCCGTAGAAAAAAGAACAACCCTCTTTTAATTGGAGAACCCGGAGTGGGTAAATCTGCTATTGCAGAAGGACTTGCACTGCGTATTATCCAGAAAAAAGTTTCCCGTATTCTTTTCAATAAACGTGTGGTTACACTTGATCTTGCCAGTTTAGTAGCAGGAACAAAATACCGCGGTCAGTTTGAAGAAAGAATGAAAGCCGTGATGAACGAGCTGGAGAAAAATGACGACATCATTCTTTTTATAGATGAAATTCACACTATTGTAGGCGCTGGTGGAGCAACAGGTTCTCTTGATGCTTCAAACATGTTCAAGCCTGCTTTAGCAAGAGGCGAAATCCAATGTATTGGTGCTACTACTCTTGATGAATACAGACAATATATTGAGAAAGACGGTGCTCTTGAAAGACGTTTCCAGAAAGTAATTGTTGAGCCAACATCTGTTGAGGAAACTATTGCAATTTTGAACAATATTAAAGACAAATACGAAGATCACCATAATGTAACTTACTCTCAGGAAGCGATTGAAGCTTGCGTTAAATTAACAAACAGATATATGTCTGAGCGTTTTTTACCGGACAAAGCTATTGATGCTCTTGACGAAGCAGGTTCTCGCGTACACATTACTAATATTGATGTTCCTAAACAAATTCTTGATTTAGAACGTCAGTTAGAAGAAGTACGTGAAAACAAAAACATGGTAGTCAAAAAACAAAAATACGAAGAGGCTGCCAAACTTCGTGATGATGAAAAACGTATCGAAAAAGATTTAGCTGTTGCGCAAGAGCAATGGGAAGAAGATTCTAAAAACAACAGAATCGAAGTTACAGAAGATAATGTAGCCGATGTTGTTTCCATGATGACCGGAATCCCTGTGAACAGAATTGCACAAACAGAAAGTAATAAATTAGCCAAATTACCTGAATTGATTCAGAACAAAGTAATTGGTCAAAACGAAGCGGTTTTAAAAATTGCCCGTTCTATTCAACGTAACAGAGCCGGACTTAAAGATCCTAACAAACCAATTGGTTCATTTATTTTCTTAGGTCAGACAGGAGTTGGTAAAACACAATTAGCGAAAGTTTTAGCAAAAGAATTATTCGATTCTGAAGATGCGTTAGTTCGTATTGACATGAGTGAATACATGGAAAAATTTGCAATCTCTCGTTTAGTTGGAGCGCCTCCGGGATATGTAGGATATGAAGAAGGTGGTCAATTAACTGAAAAAGTTCGTAGAAAACCATATTGTGTTGTACTTTTAGATGAGATCGAAAAAGCACATCCTGATGTATTTAATATGATGCTTCAGGTTCTTGATGACGGATATTTAACAGATAGTTTAGGTCGCAAAATCGACTTTAAAAACACTATTATTATCATGACATCAAATGTTGGAGCTCGTCAGTTAAAAGATTTTGGCCAAGGCGTAGGATTTGGAACTGCTGCAAAAGTGGCTCAGGCCGATGAAAACTCTAAAAGCATTATCGAAAATGCATTGAAAAAAACATTTGCTCCTGAATTCTTAAACAGAATTGATGATGTAATCGTATTCAACGCATTAGAGAAACATGATATTGATTTGATTATCGAAATCGAACTTGCAAAACTATATTCCCGCGTTTCTGAATTAGGATACAAATTAAATCTTACTGATAAAGCAAAAGCTTTTATTGCTGAGAAAGGTTTCGACAGACAATTTGGGGCAAGACCTCTAAAAAGAGCGATTCAAAAATATGTTGAAGATTTGTTAGCCGAAGAAATCATAACTTCAAAAATACATTCAGGTGATGAAATCTTAATGGATTTAAAAGATGATTCTCAAGAACTTTCTGTAGAAATACACAAAGCTGAAGAGCCGACTAATCAATAAATTAGTTTAAGTTTATAACAAATTTAATTTACCCGTTACGTTTTCATAACATAACGGGTATTTTTTTTAGATAAATTACTACCTTTAGTAAAAGCAAATAGCTATTTTTGGCTATTAAATTCTATAACACAATAATAACGTATGCTTCAAAACAAAGTCATTTTAGGTAGCGAAGAATGGTGCTCATTTCCAGAACTAGGAATCCCAACAATCAAAGCTCGTGTTGATTCTGGTGCTAAAACTTCGGCAATGCATGCTATAAACATAGCTCCTTTTATAAAAAATGATGCCAATTGGGTGAAATTTGATATTAATCCAATTCAGAATAATATTAAAACCATCATTCATTGCGAAGCTCCGTTGGTTGACAAAAGAATTGTAAAAAGTTCAAGTGGTTTTAGAGAGCATCGTTATGTGATTCAAACCAGCATAAAACTTGGCGAAATAAAATGGCCTATTGAAATGACATTGACCAACAGGGATTCAATGGGTTTTAGAATGCTTTTAGGTCGTGAAGCCATGAGCGGACGTGTATTAGTTGATCCGCAGGAAAAATACTTATTAGGTCAGCCCACTCCTGAAGCATTAAAAGAACTATATCAAAATTCAGAAAAAGCGACTTCCGGTTTGCGAATTGGACTTTTAGCCAGTAATCCTGAATTGTACAGTAATAAAAGAATCATGGAAGCGGGTGAAATGCGCGGCCATGAAATGCATTTTTTGAATATCAAGGAATGTTATATGAAACTGGATGCAAAAACGCCTGAAATTCATTATCGTGGTGGAAAAATCCTAAATCAATTTGATGCAATCATTCCAAGAATCCGACCAAGCATTACTTTTTACGGTTGTGCTTTAACACGTCAATTTGAAGCTTTGAAAGTTTTCGTTTTAAATTCGGCTTCAGCCATAACACAATCCCGAGATAAATTATATTCATTACAATTGCTTTTGAATAGCGGAATTGATATTCCAACAACCGGTTTTGCCAATTCTCCTTTGGATACAGATAATTTGATTAAAATGGTTGGAGGTTCGCCTTTAATCGTAAAATTACTGGAAGGAACACAAGGAAAAGGCGTTGTTTTAGCCGAAACAAAAAAAGCTGCAGAAAGTGTAATCAATGCTTTTAAGAGTCTAAATGCAAACATTCTGGTTCAGGAATTTATCAAAGAAGCAAACGGAAAAGATATTCGTTGCTTTGTTATTGATGGAAAAGTGGTTGCAGCAATTCAGCGTGAAGCAATGCCAGGAGAATTCAGAGCAAATATTCACCTGGGAGGAACAGCATCTGTAATAAAAGTTACTGCCGAAGAAAAAAAGATCGCCATAAAAGCCGCAAAAGCTATGGACTTAAAAGTAGCAGGAGTTGATATTATTCGTTCTTCAAAAGGACCTTTATTACTTGAAGTAAACTCTTCACCGGGCCTTGAAGGAATTGAAGGCGCCACAAATAAAGATATTGCCGGAGAAATGATCAGAGCAATCGAGAAGAATTTTAAGCTGTCTTAATTTCTCATTCTATAATATTCATTTAGACTTAATGTCTGAAAATTAATTTAGCAGCTTTGTCAAAGTTTTAAAACTTTGACAAAGCTTTTTTTAAATCTAAACCCTAAAAAAATATGGTGTTTCCTTATTTAGATATTATTTTAAGAAGTGCGGCAGTTTATTTTTTCATGACAATTGCACTGCGAATCTTTGGTAAAAAAGAACTTTCGCAATTAAATACTGCCGATATTATTCTGATTTTACTGATTAGTAATTCGGTACAAAATGCAATGGTTGGACCTGATACAAGTCTTTGGGGAGGTTTAGTTGCGGCTTTGGTTTTATTTGTAATCAACTTTGCAATCAAAAAACTGACGCATAAATACAAAATCATTAACGATTTACTTTTAGATAAACCTGAAATTTTAATTCATGACGGAAAACTGGATTTTGATGCTTTAAGCAAATTAGACATTTCGCACGATGAATTAAAAGAAGCTATGCGTGAACATGGTTTAGAACATTTTACAGATGTAAAGCTTTGCATGCTGGAAATTGACGGTACCATTAGTGTGATTTCCGAAGATAAAAACAATCTAAAACAAACGCATTACAAGCGAAAACACAATCATAAAAATTTTAGAAAATAACTTAAAATCCATCTAAAACACTAATAATCAACTATTAAATTATTTTAGATAAAAAATCATAGCTATATACTTTGTTATACTATGTATTTTGTTATACCTTTATAAAATGAATGAAACCTTTGTAACAAATTGGAAATCACAGGTAAAGAAAGGCACGCTAACTTTCATCATCCTGAACGTACTTAAAAATAATGAGTACTATGGTTATGAACTTATAGAACAAATAAGGAAACATACCGAAATAGAAATCGCCGAAGGAACTCTTTATCCTTTAATGAATCGGTTAAAAACCGACGAACTCGTTGATTCAAAATGGGTTGAACAAGAAACCGGAATTCCCCGAAAATATTATTCATTAACCGAAGCCGGAATCGAAACCTTAAGCCAGATGAATATCTACTGGGAGAATCTGGAAAAATCAATCAAAAAAATCATTCAATGAGAATAGAAGATATCAAATTCGAACAAAAAGCTTCGCAGAGAATTTATAACGATTATATGAAGCGCATTAAAAAAGCAACCGCTTCATTATCAAAAATCAATCAGGATGATATTTATATGGAATTCAACAGCCATATTTTTGAAGCTATTCAGCATAGAAATAATGCAAACGAAATAGATTCCCTTTTAGATATTATCGAGAAATTAGGAATTCCTGAAGAAGTTTTAAAACCACTTATTGCTGATAAAAAACTGGAACAGGCAACCAGAACCTTCAATCCAGTTCATGTTTTCAAAGCACTGATATTAAACTTTACCAATGGCGTTTCGTATATCTTTTTCTTTGTTTTATATCTTTTCCTTTTTGGTTTTGTGTTCCTAATTTTTGCCAAAATATTCTATCCGTCACTTGTGGGATTACACATAAAACCAGGCTCATTTTCTGTTTTTGTACTTGGAATAATAAGTCCTGAAGATCAGGCAAAAAACCAAACTATAGAAGTCCTTTGCAACTTTTTTATTCCTGTAATGTTACTTTCAATTGTATTATTTTATTTTTTTATAACCCTGTTACTTAAACTCAAAAAAACAATCAATCAAAAAACCTTATTATGAAAAAAATTATTATTGCCAGTTTACTTGCTCTTATTACAACAAATGTCTTTAGCCAAAATTTCAATCAAAAAAGGCTCGATAGTTTATTTGTTCTTTTAGAAAAGAATAATAAATTTATGGGAAGTATCGCTATTGCTGAAAATGGAAAAACGATCTACACAAAATCAATTGGTTATGATGATATTACCAGTTCGAAGAAATCAAGCATTAATACAAAATACCGAATTGGTTCAATTTCAAAAACCTTTACAGCTGCTTTGATTTTTAAAGCTTTGGAAGAGAAAAAAATCGAGTTAAATCAAACTATTGACAAATATTTCCCAACAATAAAAAATGCAAAAACCATTACAATTAGTAATTTATTAAATCATAGAAGCGGCGTTCATGATTTTACAAGTGATCCTGATTATTTAAAATGGAATACAGAATATCAGTCAAGAGCTAAAATGATTGAAAGAATTGCTTCCGGAGATGTAAATTTCGAACCTGACACAAAAGGTGAATACAGCAATTCTAATTACATTTTATTATCATACATTCTGGAAGATATCTACAAAAAACCTTATGGAGATATTCTGAACCAACAAATTATTAAACCTCTAAAATTGAAAAACACTTATTTAGGAGGAAAAATTAGTTTAGACAAAAACGAATGTTACTCCTATACTTTAATTGGAAAATGGGAAAAAGCAAAAGAAACTGATATGTCGGTTCCGCTTGGCGCAGGAGCGATTGTGTCCAACCCAACCGATTTAAATATTTTTATCGAAAGTCTTTTTACAGGAAAAATCATTTCAAATGAACATTTAAATCAAATGAAAACGATAAAAGACAAATATGGAATGGGAATTGTTGAGGTTCCGTATTTCGAAAGAAAAAGCTACGGTCACAATGGCGCAATCGATGGTTTTAGAGCAATCGTAAACTATTTTCCAACAGAAAAACTGGCATTGGCTATCACGTCAAACGGAAAAATGGGTTATGACAATGATAATATCCTGCAATGTGCTTTAAGCTCTTATTTTAAAAAGCCTTTTGCAATGCCAGCTTTTAGCGATTTTATTGTTGCAACGGAAACCCTGGATTCTTATTCCGGAACATATGCAAGTTTAGAAATTCCAATAAAAATAATTATAGCTCAAAAGAACAATGTAATGACTGCGCAAGCAACTGGACAACCTTTTTTTCCTTTAGAAGCTACAGCAATTAACAAATTCAAATTTGATGCTGCCGGAGTTGTACTTGAGTTCAATAATGACAAAAAAGAAATGATTTTAAAACAAGGTGGACAAGATTATTTATTTAAAAAAGAATAAATTCATAAATATAAAGCAAACAAAAAAGCCAATTTCTTTATTGAAATTGGCTTTTTTTATATCTTTCAAAATGCAGATTTTAAATCTCACATTTTACAAATATCATTTTATTATTTGATAAATAAACTTAACAGGAAATAAACAATACCTGCTAAAATAGCTGAAATAGGAATCGTTAATATCCAGGCCCAAATCAAACTTACAGTAACTCCCCAACGAACGGCAGAAACACGTTTTGTTAATCCAACCCCGATGATAGAACCTGTAATTGTATGCGTTGTACTTACCGGAATTTTTAAATGCTCTGTAAAATAAAGCGTTAAAGCACCAGCAGTTTCAGCAGCAACTCCTTCAAACGAAGTTACTTTTGTGATTTTAGAACCCATTGTTTTCACAATTTTCCATCCACCACTTAAAGTTCCTGCAGCAATTGCAGAATAACACGCTAACGGAATCCATCCCGGCATTACTCCTTTTATACCTAAATCATCATTTGGCAAAATAACATCTAACCAGGTTTCCATATGAACACCCGGATTTGTATGGATAAAAACCGCTACCGCAGCAGCAATAATTCCCATTACTTTTTGAGAGTCATTTCCTCCGTGTCCTAAACTGAAAGCAGCAGAAGATAATAATTGCATTTTTTTCAAAGCAGCATCTGCCTGATGTAAATTTAAGCTACTGAATATCAAACAAAATAAACTTACTGTTAAGATGATAAAAGCAACTAAAAACCATTTAATATTATGCGGATCAAAAGCTACACTCCAAAAATGAGAATCAAATCTAGGTTTATCAATCTCTGCATAAGGAACCATTAAACTACTAACTAGCCAAACAGTACCAATCATTAAAGCAACTGTGAATATTTTTGGTCCAATAACTTTACGAGATGCATTTAATAACCAGATTGAAATTAAATATGAAGCAAACGCTCCTAATAAAGGCGCTAAAACAATAAAAGCAATAATTATAAGAACTCCTGAAGGCATTCCTCCATCTTTTCCAGCCTTGTACCAGCTTACAATTTCGTACCAATAATGTGTAACTCCATCTTCGCCAACATAACCTGAAAAACCGTGTACAGCTATAGCGTGAGCAACTGCTGCTCCTGCAAAACCACCAATTAAAGTATGTGATGAACTTGACGGAATACCTAACCACCAGGTTAATAAATTCCAACAAATCGCTGCAATAACACCGGCAAGAATAACAACCAGGTTAATCTCCATAGTGTGCGCTGTTTTTGCAACAGTATCTGCAACACCAAATCCGAAAACCCAATAGGCCAAAAAGTTAAAAAATGCTGCCCAAAGAACCGCCTGAAAAGGCGTTAGAACCTTTGTAGCAACAACTGTTGCAATAGCATTTGCCGCATCATGAAAACCATTGATGTAATCAAAAATTAAGGCTAATACTATAATAATTATAAGTAGCGTCATAAATTATAACTTCAGAATGAAATAAATTGAATTTAAGAATGTTTTACAGAAATAGATTCCAGTATGTTTGCAACACTCTTACATTTATCTGTTGCTGATTCTAAAACAGATAACACTTCTTTATATTTAATAATATTTTTAGCGTCTGTTTCGTTTTCAAAAATTTCAAAAACTGCTTTGTTATAAACGTTATCTGACTTGTTTTCTAATTTATTAATTCTCGCACAAGCATCTTTTATGACTTTGAAATTCTTTAAATTTCTCAATTCTTTTACCGCACTATCAATATTTTGACACGCTTCAAGATTAATTTCAGTCATTTTTCTGATTGATTTTGTAATCTTATCAACCTGATACAATCTCATTCTGCTTGCTGCTCCGTGCAAATAATCTGCAACGTTATCAATAGAAGTAATAAGTGTATGAATATCCTCTCTGTCAAACGGAGTAATAAAATTTCTACTCAATTCAAGATTGGTCTGACGTGTAATGTCTTCTCCTTTTTGCTCTAATTCGTCAATTTTCTGAAAAAGAACTTCTCTTTCTTTCAACGGAAGATTTACAGCTTCGTGTAAATTAGAAGCTAATTCAATTAAATTGCTTGAAGCTTCTTCAAAAAGTGGAAAGAATTTCTTGTCTTTCGGCACTAAAAATTGGAAAATACTGTTTATTGACATTTTTATATTTTTGATAGTGCAAAATTACTTCAATAATATTCTACAATGTTAAGCCATTGTTAACAAATCGTTTTCTATTTGGAAACTATCAAGGAATGAAACCGTGTTTTCAATGTCATAATGTAAGATTCTATCCTCCTTAACAAGAGGCACAACCTCTCTGTAACTGCTCAAAAACATCTCAATAAAATCACTTGATTTCAATGGTTCTCTGTAAGCAATTGCCTGTGAAGCATTCAATAATTCAATCGCTAAAATACGTTCTAAATTATCCATAACCCGCAACGCTTTTGTAGCACCATTTGCTCCCATACTTACGTGATCTTCCTGCCCGTTGCTTGACACAATACTATCTACGCTTGCCGGAGTTGCCAATTGTTTGTTCTGACTTGCGATACTTGCCGCTGTATATTGCGGAATCATTAATCCGGAATTCAATCCTGGATTATCGACTAAAAATACCGGAAGATTACGCAATCCTGAAATTAACTGATAGGTTCTTCTTTCAGAAATACTTCCTAATTCGGCCAAAGCAATTGCCATAAAATCTAAGGCTAAAGCCAAAGGTTGTCCGTGGAAATTTCCTCCTGATATAATCTGATCGGCTTCTATAAATATATTTGGATTATCGGTAACCGAATTAATTTCGGTCTTGAAAACTTTTCGAACATAATCAATCGCATCTTTTGACGCTCCGTGAACTTGTGGCATACAACGGAAAGAATACGGGTCCTGAACATGTTTTTTCTCCTGAGCAATAATTTCGCTTCCTTCAAGAAATTCATTAATACGCTGCGCAGTAATAATTTGTCCTTTATGCGGGCGTATATAATGTATCAATTCGTTAAAAGGTTCGCTTCTTCCGTCAAAACCTTCTAATGAAATCGTCCCGATTAAATCTGCCAAATACGAATATTTATACGCTTTTATTAAAATATGCGCTCCGTAAGCACTCATAAATTGCGTTCCGTTCAATAAAGCCAAACCTTCTTTTGATTGTAAAACAATTGGTTTCCAGTCAAAATGTTTTAAAACTTCTCGTGAAGCTACTTTTTTTCCTTCAAACCAAACTTCGCCTTCACCTAATAATGGTAAAGATAAATGTGCCAAAGGTGCTAAATCTCCCGAAGCTCCTAAAGAACCCTGAGTATAAATAACCGGTAAAATGTCATTGTTATAAAAATCAACCAAACGATTAACCGTTTGCAATTGAATTCCTGAATGTCCGTAGCTTAACGATTGGATTTTAAGCAACAACATTAGTTTTACAATTTCAGACGGAACTTCTTCGCCAGTTCCGCAAGCATGCGACTTTACTAAGTTTTCCTGAAGTTGCGATAAATTTTCATTCGAAATTTTAACATTACAAAGCGATCCAAATCCAGTATTGATCCCATAAATAGGTTCAGAATGGGAAGCCATTTTTTTATCTAAATAATCCCGGCATTTCTGAACATTTACTTTTGCTTCCTCTGATAATTCAAGTGTTTTTTGATTCACTATTATTTCTTGTAAAGCTTCTAAACTTAAGGTTTCAGTACTTATATAATGGATTTCTCTCATGGTGTTTATAATTTAAGACATCAAAAATCAGCAAATCAATATTAAAAAGCAACATTTGTTCATAATAATTAAAAATTAGTTAATTCCGATTCCTCGCTTTTATTTATTTCATAATCCTTATCACACAAAAAACCAGCTCTTTATTTATAAGAATTGAATTATAAATTAAAGATCTGAGGTCAAAAAATATTTCCTATTTACTATATAGGATAAATTACCAGGTTTCTGAATCATTTTTTTACTAAAATCTGCATTGTCACAATTTCAATGTCTCTATAAAACGCTTTAAATATATGAATAAGTCATCTTTACCGATTTAAATTTAATAAATACTCAATATTACTTTGGTGAGAATTGAATTATTAAAATATTCGCAAAAAGAAAATTAGAGTTTTTAGCTTTTATAAAAAACTGTACTTTTGAAAAACCAAAATGAAAAGTAACAGCGCAAAATATCAATCTTCGATATCAACTCAAACAAGAGTTGCAATAACTGCTGCAACAATTTCTACAACAACAACTACTACCCCTTAGGGGTATACATTTTTACATATAATCCCTTGTTATCTATACTTTTTTCCTGAAAGAAGAAAGGCTTTGGATACGTAAAAAACATTTGCATAAAAGAAAAAAACATAAAAATGAAAGTATTAAAATTTGGTGGAACTTCGGTTGCCAATGCTCAAAATATAAAACTCGTTCTTGAAATTATAAACCAAAAATCACAACAGGATAAATTAGTTGTTGTTGTTTCGGCTTTAAGCAAAGTAACCGATTTATTACAATTAGCGGCAGCAAAAGCAGCAGCAAACGACGAAAGCTTTAGAGATATAGTTGCTGATATTGAGAAAAAACATCTTGACACATTAAAGGAATTAGTTCCTGTAAGTGAACAAAGCAGCTTATTAAGTCATATAAAAAGAATTATCAACCATCTTGAAACCCTGTTAGACGGCTGTTTTTTATTAGGTGAATTATCGCCAAGAACTGCTGATACAATTTTGAGTTTTGGCGAATTGCTTTCCTCCTATATTATCGCTCAGGCATATCAGCAAATTGATAAAAGTGTTGTGTATAAAGACAGCCGTGAACTGATAAAAACCAATAATAATTTTGGTAAAGCACTTGTAAATTTTGAAGTTTCAAATCAATTAATACAGGAATATTTTGCCCAAGACCAATCGAAAATAAATATCTTACCCGGATTTATTTCGCAAAATCTCGACGGAATTACTACAACATTAGGTCGTGGCGGTTCTGATTATACTGCGGCTATTATTGCCGGAGCACTTGAAGCAGAACAACTTGAAATCTGGACTGATGTAAACGGAATGTTTACTGCAAACCCGAAAATCGTTAAACAAGCCCAGCCAATTGCAACAATCTCCTATCAGGAAGCGATGGAATTATCGCATTTTGGAGCAAAAGTGCTGTATCCGCCAACGATTCAACCCGTTTTAAGAAAAAATATTCCAATTTTAATCAAAAATACTTTTGAACCCGAAGCCGAAGGAACTTTAATTTCGAATCATGTTTCCTCAAAAGATACTGTTGTAAAAGGAATTAGCCATATCGATAATATTTCGTTATTAACTCTTGAGGGTCCCGGAATGATTGGAGTTTCAGGTTCATCAAAACGTTTGTTTGAAGTATTATCTCAGGAAAAAATCAATGTTATTTTTATTACTCAGGCTTCTTCTGAGCATTCGATTTGTATCGGAATTTTAAATTCTGATGCTGAAAATGCCGAAAATGCAATTAATAAAGCTTTTGAAGTTGAGATTCTTCAAAACAAAATCGATCCTTGCATTGTAGAAAAAGATCTTTGCATTATTGCTCTTGTTGGCGAAAACATGAAAAATCACCAAGGTTTAAGCGGAAGAATGTTTAGTACTTTAGGAAAAAACAACGTAAATATTCGTGCGATTGCGCAAGGTGCGTCTGAACGTAATATTTCGACTGTAATTAACGAAAGAGACGTTAAAAAAGCACTGAATACTTTGCATGAAAACTTCTTTGAAGAAAACACCAAACAGCTCAATTTATTTGTAATGGGAGTTGGAAATGTGGGAGAAAAATTCATCGAACAAATTCACAATCAAAAGAAATTCTTAAAAGATAATTTAAAGATTAATGTTCGTGTTATTGCATTATCAAATTCAAGAAAAATGATTTTTGATGAGGACGGAATTTCTTTAAAAGATTGGCAAACTGATTTAAATAACGGAGAACCTGCTAACAAAGAAGAGTTCATAGAACGTGCAAAAGAGCTGAATTTACGTAACAGTATTTTTGTGGATATTACGGCAAATGCAAGTGTTTCTGAAACTTATGAGAATTTCTTAAAACAAAGTATTGCCGTTGTAACCTGTAATAAAATTGCCTGTTCATCTGCTTACGACAATTATAAAAAATTAAAAAGCTTATCCCGTCAATACAACGCTCCGTTTTTATTTGAAACTAATGTTGGCGCAGGATTACCTATTATTGATACTGTAAAAAACTTAATTGCTTCGGGCGATGAAGTGCATAAAATTCAGGCCGTTTTATCCGGAAGTTTAAACTTCATTTTCAATAATTTTGATAAAGACAATTCTTTTCATGATGTTGTAAAAGAAGCCGGAGTTCAGGGATTTACAGAACCGGATCCAAAAATTGACTTAAGCGGCATTGATGTTGCGCGTAAAATCCTGATTTTAATTCGCGAAAGCGGTTATGAAATGGATATTGACGCCATCGGAAACGAATCGTTCCTGCCAGCCGAATGTTTAGCGACAACAAACAATGATGACTTTTTTGCATCATTAACAAAACATGCTGCTCATTTCGAAAAAATATATGAAGAGGCTTTAGCCAAAGATTCAAGATTGAAATATGTAGCAAAATTCGAAAACGGAAAAGCAAGCGTAGGCTTACAATTCATCCCAAAAGATCACCCTTTTTACAATCTGGAAGGTAAAGATAATATCGTACTTTTCTACACAGATCGTTACGTAGATCAGCCTTTATTGATAAAAGGCGCCGGTGCCGGTGCAGCAGTTACAGCATCAGGAATTTTTGCAGATGTAATTCGAATAGGTAACAACTAAAGGTGCTAAGGTACTAAGATGCTAAGGTTCTGAGTTTTTTATAACTTATCTTAGCAACTCACAAACTTAGTCACTTAGAAACTAAAAAATAAACAGTTGCAAAGAAAAACTTAGAACCTTAGCATCTTAGCAACTCAGAACCTTTAAAAAAAAATGGAAATAAAACTCTTTTGCCCGGCTACCATAGCGAATCTTTCGTGCGGATTTGACGTACTTGGACTTTGCTTAGACAATGCGGGCGATGAAATGATTGTTCGAAAAACAGATCAAAAAGGAATTCGTATTACTAAAATTATTGGTGCTGATTTACCTTTAGAAACCGATAAAAATGTTTCGGGTGTTGCAGGTTTAGCGATGCTGGAAGCTTACGAACGAGATTTTGAGCCGATAAATTTTGGATTTGAAATCGAAATCTATAAACACATTAAAGCCGGAAGCGGAATTGGAAGCAGTGCCGCAAGTTCTGCCGGAGCGGTTTTCGGGATAAATGAATTATTAGGAAAACCATATTCTCGAAAAGATTTGGTGCAATTTGCAATGCAAGGCGAGAAATTAGCCAGCGGAAACGCGCATGCTGATAACGTTGCTCCTGCCCTTTTGGGAGGTTTTACTTTGGTAAGAAGTTATGCTCCGCTTGATATTATCAGAATTGACAGTCCGGAAGAATTGTTCGCAACGGTGGTTCATCCTCAAATTGAGCTGAAAACATCTGATGCGCGTTCGGTATTAAAACAAACGGTTTCCCTAAAAAGCGCCATTATGCAATGGGGAAATGTGGGCGGATTAATCGCCGGATTATACACAAAAGATTACGATTTGATAGGAAGATCACTTCATGACGAAATCGTTGAACCTTTAAGAAGTGTTTTGATTCCTGGTTTCGATTTAATCAAAAAAACGGCTCTTGAAAACGGCGCCTTAGGTTCCGGAATTTCAGGTTCTGGTCCGTCAATTTTTGCTTTAAGCAGAGGAAAAGAAACCGCCGATAAAATTGCAAAAGCCATGAGCGAAGTTTATGAAAATATGAATTTGCCGTATGAAATTCACGTTTCGAAGATTAATCCTGATGGAGTTAGGATTATATAAAAAGAATTAAAAATTAAAAATTTAGAATTAAAAATTGTACGCCGTGTTTGTCATACGTACTATTTGTCAGGCTGAGCGGAGTCGAAGTCCCGCAAAGTATAGACATTAGTTTATCAAATAAAGTTTGTCATTTCGAGGAACGAGAAATCACATAACGTGACCACACAGTTCGTTGCTCTCTGGATGCGATTTCTCCTCCGTCGAAATGACAAAAAAAGCGTTAATCAATACAATTATAAAAATAAAAAAACAGTAACCACAAAGCTTTGCGATCTCTGCGTTTTCAAAAGAAACCAATCCTTGCGTTCTTTGCGGTTAAAAAAACAACCATTGGAATTTGATTTAAAGAAAAGTCTATTTTCTATACTCTATTCTCTTTTTTTTAAAATCTAAAATCTAAAATCTAAAATTTAGAAATGAAATACTATAGTTTAAACCATAACGCGCCCGAAGTTTCTTTTAAAGAAGCTGTAATTCGAGGATTAGCAAGTGATAAAGGATTGTATTTTCCTCAAAACATTACGCCATTAAATCCCGCATTTTTTAATGTAATCGAAAATCTGACGCATCATAATATTGCTTTTGATGTGATTCAGCAATTTGTAGGCGATGATATACCTGAGGATTATTTAAGAGAAATCATTGCCGAAACTTTAACCTTTGATTTTCCGGTTGTTGAAGTCGAAAACGGAGTTTATTCGTTAGAATTATTCCACGGACCTACAATGGCTTTTAAAGATGTTGGAGCGCGATTTATGTCACGTTGTCTGGCATATTTTAATAAAGATAAAAAAGACAGTAAAAATACCGTTTTGGTTGCGACTTCCGGAGATACGGGCGGAGCTGTTGCGAGCGGATTCCTTGGCGTTGACGGCATTGATGTTGTGATTTTATATCCGTCGGGAAAAGTAAGCGACATTCAGGAAAAACAATTGACAACTTTAGGAAAAAACATTAAAGCACTTGAAGTTGACGGCGTTTTTGATGATTGCCAGGATATGGTCAAAAAAGCGTTTTTAGATAAAAGTTTGGCGCATAAAAATCTGACTTCGGCAAATTCTATCAATATTGCACGTTGGTTACCGCAAATGTTCTACTTTTTCTTTGCTTATAAAGCGTTGAAAAGCCAAAACAAACCGTTGATTTTCTCTTGCCCAAGCGGAAACTTCGGGAATATCTGTGCCGGAATTATGGCTAAGAAATTAGGTTTGCCAATTGAACATTTTGTAGCGTCTACAAACGTAAACGATACTGTACCAAGATTCTTAGAAAACGGAAAATACGATCCAAAACCTTCTAAAGCCACAATTTCTAACGCCATGGATGTTGGAAACCCAAGCAACTTTATCAGGATTCAGGAATTGTACAATAATGATTTAAAAGCTTTCGAAAAAGATTTCTCTTCTTATAGTTATACTGATGAAGAAACTCTTGAAGCTCTAAAAAATATTTATAACACAAACGGTTATATCGCAGAGCCTCACGGCGCTGTTGGTTATTTAGGTTTGAAAAAAGAATTGCAAAAGCATGAGAATGCAATTGGTGTTTTCTTAGAAACGGCGCATCCTATAAAATTCCTTGATGTTGTTGAACCCGCTTTGGGAATTACGCTTCCTATTCCAGAACAAATTGAAAGTGTTATTAATGAGGAGAAAGTTAGCGTGAAGATTTCTAGTTATGAGGAATTTAAGGAGTTTTTAGGGTAAAATGATAAAGAATATAAAAAAATTAAAAAAGCGGGTAAAACAATAATTTTACCCGCTTTTTTAATTTTTTTATATTCTTATAAAGATCTATTCATTTAAAAAAACTTATAATAAAAAACATTAAATTATGGTTTACCATAATCCTAATATTTTTTTTAATACGATATTTGTCAATATGCGTTTTGTGTATATTTTCTTAATTTATAAGTTTAAAAAATTATGAAAGCATTACCAAGGCATTAAGAATATAAATTAATCAAATATAATTATGGTGCATTGAATCCATAATTAATATAATATAAGTAAGAATCTGTCAAGAGTTGGGAGACTTTTTTAGCTAGATTAAAACAATTAAAGAGAAATAAAAAAAAATAAAAGTAATTATGAACAAATTTTTAAAAATTATTGGTGGAATTGTTATTATATATTTAATACTTTTTTCATGTATCAAGTTGTTTTCAAATAAAATTAAAAGCGAATTAAACGCTCCTTCACCAGGAATGGATAATATAAAATTAAAAATGAAAATTGAAAATAATGCAAAAAACATGAATACCGTTTTACCAAAATTAATCGATAGTAGAACAGAGCTTACAAATGTTGAGTACATCTTTAATGTTGACAAATTTGTCTATAATTATAAAATTATAGACATACTAAAAGAAAAAATAAGTACTGAAGAAATAACTAATTTAACATCAACCTTAAAAAAAAGTCAACTTGAAACATTAAAAAACAATCCAAATAATTCAGATTATATTAAAACACGAACAAATTTCGAATATAATTATAAAGATAAAAATAATGTATTAATATTTAGTTTTAATATTTCGTCAAACGAAAACAAATGATCTTTACCAACTTTCCACGCTAGCGCGAGCGTCCCGCTCGTGAACACAAAGAAATTCAAAAACCAATTGGAACGTGCACGAGCGTGACGCTCGCGCTAGCAATTGATATAACTACATATTAGCTGTAATTTAATCAACTTTTGTTTTCAATGAAAAAATGTGCATATTGTGATATAAAAACCAAACTTACGAAGGAACATATTTGGCCTAAATGTTTAATTACAAGAATGCCAAACCTAACATTTAGATACATTGGTAGCCAAGATAAATTTGTTAAATCGGAACTTGTAATTTCTGACGTTTGTTCAAAATGTAATAACGAAAAACTCTCAAAACTCGATTCTTATTTTTGCTCTCTTTACGATAAGTATTTTAAAAACTTTCATGAAGAAAAGAAACAGTTTATTTTTGAATATGATTACGATTTACTTCTAAGAAGTTTATTAAAAATCATTTTTAATTCTTCGAGAACAATCAATAGTAAAGATAACTTTTTTGAAAATTTTAAGCATTTCATTCTTGATGGCAATGAAACTTGGGGAAATGTAATTATAATATTAGATATAATTACTCCCTGGATCACAAAAGGTTTAAAAGTATATCCTACATCTATGAGATGTGGCATTGTAGACGTAGGAATTAAAGATGAAAATTTCTTAATTAGAGTTGTTTCTGTAAACTCCTTTTATTTTTATATTCTTATTTCTAAGGAAAAAAAAATATCCGAAACTTTGATAGAGGAATTGAATAATATTTATAATAGAATTCCTGGATCAATTATTAATCCAAATAAAACACAAACATTAATTTCTGATTTTTCTACTCAAAACAGTTACGATGCTCATGTAGATTTTGTTATGAACACTTCTGAAGCTTTTTACAAATTATACAAAAAATAGCAAGTAACTCGAACTAGTACTTAAAAAATCAACAAAACAAAAGAGACCTAATCAAAGATCTCTTTTTTTATTCTAATATATGTCTAAAAACGTTATTTCCCGTTCAATAATTTCTCTAAATACTCAACTTTATCTTTTTCAACTTGCACCAAACGTTCGTAAAGTTCAATTACTTTATCTAAAGGATTAAAATTGCAATTGTAATTAAGTCCAGCATTTACAATACCATTATCGTGATAAGTATTTCCAATAATATTTAAAACTGCTTCTTCCGAAAAGTTTTTAATTGCTTCAACAGAAACTCCAAGAGCTTTTGCTATCTCAATTAGTCTTTGTTCCTCTACAGTTTCGCTGTTTTCAATAGCGGAAATGGTCTGCTGACTTACGCCTAAAGCATATGCCAGTGCATCCTGTTTCATATCTTTAAGCTCTCTCATACGGCTTATATTTCTGCCGATATGTTTTGATTTTATTGCTGTACTCATAATTCAAAGATATTTAAAATTCTTAAACGAAAATAAATTTTGGTAAAAAACAACCTGTTTTTGTAAGATACTATTTTCATAATTAATATAAATTGACAAATTCGGCTTTAGCAAAAAAACTAAAGATTTGGCTAAAGCCATTTTCTAATGTAATTTTGTTGCTCAAGCTAAAATACAATGTCATTAAGTTAAGGGGAAATCTATAAAATTACTTAACAGTTTAATCAAGAAGGTAATTAGAAAAAATCCGTTTTTATCAGCGTTTTCGCTTTAGCGAATCAGTAAAATCAGCGACTAATTTGACGCGGATAAAACAGATTTA
>NZ_JAYSPC010000056.1:0-87653 GCF_043722275.1 Flavobacterium sp.
GGTAATCTGCGATGGAGATCCCAGTAAATCACCACTATTTAATACAACTTAAAATATCTTCCGAACACTTATGTTTTTAAAACCTGTCGGGTTTACTTTTAGTAATAGAAAATATTTTTCTCGCAGATTTTGCAGATTTTTTTATCCGCTTAATCTGCAAAATCTGCGAGAGTTTTTTTTACCTTTAAAACCTATAAACTTTCAACCATTAAATAAAAATAATGAAATATAACAGATGTGGAAAAAGCGGGTTATTATTGCCTGAAATTTCTTTAGGATTGTGGCACAACTTTGGGTCGGTAGATAATTTTGAAAATGCCGAAAGTATCGCGGTCGAAGCTTTTGATAAAGGAATTACCCATTTTGATTTAGCGAATAATTACGGGCCGGTTCCGGGTTCTGCCGAAACTAACTTTGGTAAAATTTTATGGCATAACTTTCAGGGGAATTTACGCGACGAAATTATTATTTCGACAAAAGCTGGTTATACAATGTGGGACGGACCTTACGGAGATTGGGGTTCAAGAAAATATTTGCTGTCAAGTTTAGATCAGAGTTTGAAAAGAATGAAAGTCGATTATGTGGATATTTTTTATTCGCATCGCCCTGATCCTGAAACACCGATTGAAGAAACGATGATGGCTTTAGATTATGCTGTCAGATCTGGAAAAGCCTTATATGTCGGAATCAGTAATTATTCGGCTGAAGAAACTCGTGTTGCGGTTGATGTTTTAAAACAATTGGGAACGCCTTGTTTGATTCATCAAGCCAAATATTCGATGTTAGAACGTTGGGTTGAAGATGGCTTACTGGATGTTCTGGAAGAAAAAGGAGTAGGATGTATTGCATTTTCACCTTTAGCACAAGGACTTTTAACGGATAAATACTTAAAAGGAATTCCGGAAAATTCAAGAGCGCATAATCCAAACGGACATTTGAAAGAAGATGAGGTTACGGCTGAAAGAATTCAGAAATTAATTCAGTTGAATGAAATCGCTCAAAACCGAAATCAATCTTTAGCACAAATGGCATTAGCGTGGCTGCAAAAAGACAAAAGAATTACTTCGGTTTTAATTGGGGCAAGTTCTGTTAGGCAGTTAAATAATAATATCGATTGTTTACTAAGTCTGGAATTTAGGCAGGATGAATTGAATGCGATTGAGAAGATTTTATCTTAGTTTTTTAATAAATAATATCACGTTTACAATATAAACCCGACAGGTTTTAAAAACCTGTCGGGTTTGAAAACGTATAGAATTACGTATAGAATTACGTATAGAATTTATGAGATATTTTTATTTTGTTTGAATAATCATTGCCAATCCGCCGCCGCTGGCTAATTTATATTTTAATTTAGTTGTTGAATCAATGGTAATAATTTCTTTTTTATAATCAACGGCAGCTTTATCAGCATTTAAACCGTCTGAGAAAATTTCGGCTTCGAATTTTTTGCCTTTTTCAAGGAAAGAAAAATCGATTGTAATTTCTCTCGAATCCCAATTTGTGATAGCGCCTAAATACCAAATGTTTGCTTTTCTTCGGGCGATCGTCACATATTTTCCAACTTCACTATCTAATGCAACGGTTTCATCAAAAGTCGTTGGAACTTTTGCAATGAAATCAGTACTTTCCTGTTCCTTCATATAAGCCGTTGGACTATCTGCCATCATTTGTAACGGCGCTTCAAAAATCGTATAAAGCGCTAATTGATGACATCTTGTTCCCTGACTCATTGGGTTTGAATGACTTGGTTTGAATTCGCTTTTGGTAGCATTTCGCATTGCGCCCGGCGTATAATCCATTGGTCCGGCGATCATTCTGATAAACGGAATTGTACAATCATATAACGGAACGTCATCGTTTGGCGTCCATTTATTATTTTCTAAGCCTTTTACACCTTCAAAGTTTAAAATGTTAGGATAAGTTCTTTGAATTCCGGTTGGTTTGTACATTCCGTGAAAGTCCAAAAGTAATTTATTACCGGCTGCTTTTTGCGCAATATCGTAAACCGAATTTACCATTTTAGCATCATCTCGATCCAGGAAATCAACTTTAAAACCTTTGATTCCTAAATCAGCATAATTCTTGAAAATTCCTGCTGTGTTTTTGGTCAAAGCCATCCAGGAACTCCACAAGATAATACCAACATTTCGTTCTTTTCCGTACGCAATCAAAGCGTCGAGATCGACATTTGGATTGTGTTTCATAATGTCATCTTCTAAACTCCAGCCTTCATCTAAAACAATGTATCCGACTTTATTTTTAGAAGCAAAATCAATGTAATATTTATAGGTTTGAGTATTAATTCCTGCGTTGAAATCGATGTTGTAAATATTCCAGTCGTTCCACCAATCCCAGGCAACTTTTCCGGGTTTTATCCACGAAATATCTTTTATTTTTGATGGCTCAGATAATTTCTGAACCAGATCATTATTGGCTAATTCCGAATCATTTTCAGAAATCACAACAATTCTCCACGGAAAATTTCTTGTTCCTTTTGTCTTTACAAGATAATCGGCTCTTTCTGAAATTAATCTGTTGATGTTATTAAAACCGCCGTTTTTTTCCTGTAAAGGATATTTAGAAAAACGAGATTCAAAACCAGATTTTGAACTGTTATTCGTTACAAATAATCCCGGATAATCTTCCAGATTTGCTTCTAAGAAAATCGCTTTTTTATGATTTTTGTAATCAATTAAAAAAGGGAGGAAAGCCAAAGTATCTTTCGCAAATTCGCTGATTTTTTTATTCTCATAATGTGCTTCAAACGAAGATATATAAGGATCTTTCGGATTTCTTAAATCACGAACATACGGCATTAAAGTATTGTAATCCTGATCAAAATTCAACGTGACTTCTTCAGACTTTACTGTAATGTCATTTTTCTTTTTGGTAATAAAACGATATGCAACGCCATCATCAAAAGCACGATATTCAATACTGAAATCATTTTTAAAATTTAAAATTAACTGATTGTATTTATTTTGAACCGATTTTTTTTTATAAAACGGAGTTTCGAAAAAAGAATCTACACTTTCTTTTTTGGAATTTAAAACCACAGCATTTTTTCCTAAAATAACATTTTCATCCAAAGTCATTGACATTGCCGAAGGTGACAAAATCAAATCTTTTTCATGAGAAATCGTCCAGCTTATTTTATCATTCACCAAAATTTTGACTTCAATTTTTCCATCTGGAGAACTTAAAGTAAAATCTTGCTTCTTCTGAGAAAACGCAACATTTAGGAATAAGAAACAAAAAAGAATAAAATGTTTTTTCATATAGGAGTATTTTTAAACCATATAAGTTATATAAGTTCATTTAATATTGCGCAAAGCTTGGCTTTTCTTATATCACTTATATAGTTTAAAATTTTTATTTTTTATTTAGCTCTAAATTATATTTTTTTACAATATCCAAGGTCGATTTATCCGAAGAATAAACAGAGTTTAAGCCTTGTGGTTCTTGCGGAGGATCTGTTGTTAGCGGATCGCCGGGATTCCATTTTCCGTCTTTTGTAATTGCTTTTCCTTCACCGCCAAATCCCCAGAAATTTGCCGCTTGCAACGGGCCATTATTTTTAACGCTTTCGGCAACACGGCTAAAAATATAGTTGTAAAAAATATCTCTGTTTTTAACAGAAGATCCTGCTATTAAATTTTCATTTTCTCTCGGTAAACCAAATTCTTCAATAATAATTGGACGCTTTAAATTATTAGCGACTTTTATATGATCGTCAATATATTTTCCGGCATTTTCAAGCGTTGTTTGCATCGTTTTTTCGGCATTATCAGCTTTAAACCAGTTCCAGTTTTTCGGCCAAATGTGTATTGTCAGGTAATCAATGTTTGGATTTTTATGTGTTCTTTCAAAAATTTCCATGCTGTCATTCGAACTGTTTTTTCCTTCAGAACCTGTAGAAACTAAGTGATTTTTGTCTAAACTATCAATTAAATCTACAATGTTATTTAACCAAACAGTAAATTTTGCTTCATTTTCGACCGTAAAAAGTCTCGGTTCATTCCCAACCTGCCAAGCCATAATCGTATTATCTTCAGTATATTTCTTTTTAGAATATTTGTTTGTTCTTCCAATGATAAACTTCACATGATTTTCTAAAGCTTTCATACAAGGTTCACAACTATGAAATTGCTCTGTATACGACATAAATTGAGGCCATGTATTGGGTACAATATTCGGAACAGGAATTGCGCCTTTGCCATTCCACTCTAAATATTGTGACATTCCGCCGGACCATTCCCAATTGTTTGTCAAATATAAAACAGCATACATTTTGCGTTTGCTCATTTCCGAAATTACAAAATCCAATCCGTCAAGTAAATCCTCGTCATATTTTCCCTGCTCGTATTGCAACGCCGGACGAACGGTAAAATCATATTTTCCGCCATCGCCGCCAACAAGAATTCGGAGATTATCGATTCCGTTTTTCTGCATTAAATCCAGTTCGCGAAGCAATCTTTTTCGGTCACCCACTTTTTTCGAAGCCAGCAAACTTCCGTACCAATAATTCGTGCCAATATAGGCGTACGGTTTTTCGCCTTTATAAAATTGCGTTCCTTTCACGGTAATTCGTTCCTGCGCCTGACAAGCAAACGTCGAAAAAATCAAAGCTAATCCCAGAGTTTTTAGAAATATATTTTTCATTAGTTGTTTTTTTTGGAGCTATTTCCTGCTCCCGAAGCCTCGGGACGTTTCAATCTTTTGTGCCTCCCGAAGCCTCGGGACCGGCATAAAAGGATTTCCACTTCTATCAGGGCTAGGGATTTATGGTTTCAATTTGTCATTTCGAGGAACGAGAAATCACATAAAGTGAAGACATACAGTACGTCGCTCGCTGGATGTGATTCTCCTTCGTCGAAATGACACAAATACGTCGCACTCTGGATGTGATTTCTCCTTCGTCAAAATGACACAAATACATCGCTTTCTGGATGTGATTTCTCCTTGTTCAAAATGACAAAAAAAAATGTAAACCTGCGAAAATCCGTTTAATCCGTAAAATCAGTGGGCAATT
This sequence comes from Flavobacterium sp., assembly GCF_043722275.1. Lineage (GTDB taxonomy): Bacteria > Bacteroidota > Bacteroidia > Flavobacteriales > Flavobacteriaceae > Flavobacterium. Next base: position 5,036 of record NZ_JAYSPC010000056.1, read on the forward strand.
TATTCCGTTTTTATTCTATGAATAAGCTCTAAACAAGCGCGGCTATTATGATAAGGACATTTCCAGAATCCGGCTTTGTCTTTTTCAATCAACGAATTGTCTTTGTTGATTCCCCAGAACCATTCCCCGTTTTGTTTGTCTAAAATGTGTTTTTTTATGAATTCCCAGTTTTTCAATACAATGTTTAAATAGCTTTCATTCTCTGTTAATTGATAGGCATTATAAAAACCAATTAAAGCTTCTGCCTGAACCCACCAATGTTTTTCGGCAATTAATTTGTTCTTTTCAGGATCAAATTCATACCATAAACCTCCGTCAATATCTAAACCTTCTTTGGTCACTTCTGCCATTTGAACGGCATGTTTTTTGTAATTCGCAATTAGTTTTTCTTCTTCAGCAATTTCGGCACATTGCAATAAAAGCCAAGCCGCCTCAATATCATGTCCGTAGGAGATAACGTCTGGTTTTTCGATCCAGTTTTCATCAAAAAATAAGTGTAAATGACCCGTTTCTGTATGGATAAAATGTTTTTCTATAGTCTGTAATAATTCAATAATATCATTTTGAAGCGTTTTATCTTTCCAAACTTTGAACAAATTCGCGTATGCTTCAACAATATGCAAATGCGTGTTCATGGTTTTCTTTTCATTGGCATCTTTATCGCTTAAACGCAAATCGTCAATTGGCTGCCAATCTCTTGTAAAAGCTTCTAAATAGCCTTTGTTTTTAGGGTCGTAACTGTATTTTTGAATTTTTAAATATAAATTAATCGCGATTGTTAGCGCTTTTTCATCTTTAGAAATAACATAATATTCAGATAAACCGTAAATAGCAAAAGCGAGCGCATAGATTTGGTTTTTGCTGTCCTTTGGAGTTTTGTCAACGTTAATGCTCCAGAATAAACCTCCAAATTCAACATCATAAAAATAAGTGGACAGAAACTCAAAAGCTCTTTTTGCTAATTTTTTATGTTCTTCGTTTTTGGTGCTTTGGTAACTCGCAGAAAACGACCATAAAATCCGGGCATTTAAAACAGAACCTTTTTCAGCGTTTTCAATTGCATTTTCATTAGCATCAATTTGACCAATAAAACCGCCATTGTGATCGTCGATCGTGTTTTTCGACCAATAATTCAAAATAGAATCAAGTTCAATTGTTAATTCAGATTTAAGCTGCTTTAGTTCTATTGACACGATAATTATATTGCGTTATTTTTTTCGATTTGATTGATAATTGTTTTCACAGAACCTGCTGATATAAAAGTATCTGCCGGCGCATTTGTAACATAATCAACCAGTTTTTCTACAGATGAAACTGCAACATGCATTCTTGTATCTGATGAAGCATAATATACATAAACGGTTCCGTCATTGTCTTCAATCCATCCGTTTGAGAATAAAACATTTGATACATCACCAACTCTTTCAATTCCTTCAGGTCCCATAAAATGTCCTGCGGGAACGTGCGTTACTTTTGTAATATCATGTAAATCAGTCATAAACATGTATAATGTATATCTTAATCCTGCGGCAGTATTACGAACTCCGTGTGCAAGGTGCAACCAGCCTTTTTCAGTTCTGATTGGAGCGGGACCAAGACCATTTTTCAATTCATAAATAGTGTGATATTGTTTCCCGAAAATGATTTTTTCATCTTTTACAACCGGATTTGTCATGTCTTCAACATATCCTAAACCAATTCCGCCACCAGCTCCAACATCAATAAAACCATCTTGCGGACGTGTGTATAAAGCGTATTTTCCGTTTACAAATTCAGGATGTAAAACCACATTGCGTTGTTGTCCTGTATTTGAGATTAAATCCGGCAATCTTTCCCAGTTTACTAAATCTTTGGATCGCACAATTCCTGCATTGGCTACAGCCGAACTTGTATCTCCTTTTGGTGCTTTTGGATCTTTTCTTTCGGTACAAAAAATGCCGTAAACCCAACCGTCTTCATGGTGAATCAAACGCATGTCATAAATATTTGTATCCGGTTCTTCGGTTTGTGGAATCACACATGGTTTATCCCAAAACTTGAAATTATCTACTCCGTTTGGACTTTCCGCTATAGCGAAAAAAGATTTTCTGTCGATTCCTTCTACACGAACAGCCAGCAAATATTTTCCGTTCCATTTCATCGCTCCGGCATTAAAAGCGGCATTCATGCCAATTCGTTCCTGTAAAAACGGATTTGTTTTTTCGTTAAGGTCAAAACGCCAGTTCAATGGTATGTGAGCTGCGGTAACAACGGGGTTTTTATAACGTTCGTATATTCCGTTTCCTGCGGTTTCCTGCGGAACATTTTTTTGCTCGGTTAGTGTTTTATGTTCTTTTTCTAATGCTACTTTTCTATCCTGAAATGTAGTTGAAGTGGCTATTGCTGTCATATAAATAGATTTCTGTATCTGTATTATTTAATTTATTTGATCTCTTTTTTCGTTTAAATCCTGTTCTATTACCTGAAGTTTTTCTTCGGATAATGGATAAAATGCGATAAAAACGACTGATATTATTGCTGCTATTGCGGGGAGAATACTTAACATTAGCTGGATTCCGTTTTGGGCTGTGGCAGTTTGTTCAACATTTGCCTGAAAACCATAATAACCCAAAAGCCATCCTGCTCCGGCTCCGCCAATTGTCCATCCAAATTTTTGTGACATTGATGAAGCTGAAAAAACTAATCCTGTGGCTCTGCGTCCTTGTTTCCATTCAGAATAATCGGCGCTGTCTGCATACATTGACCAGATTAACGGGAAGATACAACCCGCACAAATACTGATTAAAACCTGAAAACTCATGATTAGGAAAACGTCATTTTTTCCGAATAAGTAGAAAATCAAACTCAACATTGCGGCTAATGCCATTGCGCCAAAAAAGGTTTTCTTTTTACCAATTTTATTGGCAATTGGCGTTGCTATAATTACTCCGATGATATTCGCAGCTTGTCCTAAAACCAAATATATAGAAGTTGGTGTCATGTGAAAATCTGTTCCAAAAAGAGAAAAATCAAAGTTTACGCTGCTGCTTACATAATATTTGAAATAATAAACGGCTGCTCCATCGCGAATTGAATTGAAAACTAATGCGCCAATTCCGGCACCCAATAAAATCCACCACGGTTTGTTTTTTAGTAAATCCTGTAAATCTTCTTTTAGATTATTTTTTTCGTCGGAAATTGGTTTTACTCTTTCTTTAGTGAAGAAGAAACATCCCCAGAAAAAAGCGGTTGTAATAACTCCAAAAACTGAAATTGTTGCCAGCCAGCCCGTTTTAGAATTCAGGCTTCCGCCGAAATAATTTACTAATGGCTCAATTAACCAAAGTGCCAATAAACTTCCTCCAAATGCAAAAACCATTCTGTAAGATGACAACGTAGTTCTTTCTTTTCTGTCAGATGACATTACGCCCAAAAGCGATGCATACGGAACATTGATTAGGGAATAAATCATCATCATTGCCGAATATGTCACGTAAGCGTAGATTATTTTTCCTTTTTCGTCAAAATCAGGTGTGTAAAAAGTCAAAACTCCAATCACGGCAAAAGGCACGGCAACCCATAATAAATACGGTCTGAATTTTCCCCATTTACTTTTTGTTCTGTCTGCGATGATCCCTACGATTGGGTCGAAACAAGAATCCCAAATTCTGGTGACTAAAAACATGGTTCCAACAATGGCAGGTGCCAGTCCGAAAACATCGGTATAGAAAAAGAGAAGGTACATGCTGAAAATTTTCCAGAACATGGATGATGCGGCATCTCCAAGACCGTAACCTACTTTTTCTTTTAAACTAATTTTGTCGTGCATTAGGTTTTTTTTAATGGTTGTAACTTAGATTTGGTTAATTATTTTAATGTTTTTATTTGTTGATTTTTTTTGACGCGGATAAAACAGATTTACTTCGTAAAAACGCGGATAAAAACGGATTTTATTTTTAATGTGATGTTTAAACACATAGAACCATAGATTTTTTGAACTTAAAAAAAAGCGTTTCAATTATTTAAATGAACACAGCCAACTTATTTAAGCAGATTTTTAATTTTTAATTCTCAATTTTTCATTTTATTAATGTCTTTTTCGAATAGGGTTTTATCAAGCTTGTAATATTCAATAAAATCCTTTTCGCTTACTTGTCCGGAAAATGGCGCGTAATAATGCATTTTTTGTTCTTTTTCCTGCCAGCCGTGGTTTCTCCATAATAATACGTAGGAGATTTTATAATCCCCAATCGCTTTTGATAAAGTTCCTGTCCACCATTTTGGGTCTGGAATTGCTTCATAACCTGCTTCGGCTATCGCAATTAGTTTATGCTGTTTTATACCAATTTCGTTTATGATTTTAAGCTGCTTTTGTACTTCGTCAATAAACTTTTTTCCGTCTTTATCGTCATTATTCTGGTAGGAATCAAAACTTATAATATCGGCGTAATTATCTCCGGCATAATTGGTTAAAAAATCTTCTTCTGAGCTGAAACCGCCGGTGTTATAAATATAAATTAAATTATGGACTCCTTTTTTCTGTAAATAATCAACGGTAAATTTCCATAATGTTTTAAATTCTTCTGGTGTACAATTTCCTTTTCCCCACCAAAACCAGCCTCCGGTAAGTTCGTGATAAGGTCTGAACAGGATTGGAATATTTTTTCCTTTTTTGTCTTTTAATGATAAAAGATAAGTAGCTGCTTTATCTAACCAAATAGTGAATTTTTGATGATTTTCTCCACCGGGTAAAACTGTTTTAAGGGAATTTGGCGTGTTATCCCAGGCACTTTTTCCGGTTGCAGGATTATCAAAATGCCAGCTTATCGTTGTGATTCCGCCTCTTTCGTGACTTTCTTCTATATATTGCTTCATTTTTGGAAATGGAATTCCATCTATATTATTCGGACTGTCTTTTTCAAGACCTGCAAGATCCCAACCATAAACCGCTGGATAATCGCCAACAACATCTTTTATGTCGCTTCGGCCGTCTTCGTATTTCCAGTTGACACCATAAGCAAGATCGTCCTGATGACCAAACATATATCCTTTTTGCGTTAATTGAGTGAGTTTTTTATAAAGAGAAACTGTCTCGGGTGTTGCTTTTTTATCTGAAAGTGACAAATTAGTATTACTGTCACGATGCTGTGCAGAACATGAAATTCCTGTAACTACCGTAAAGATTAAGGTTATAATGTTTTTTTTCATTACAAATATGCTTGTTATTCAGTTTGTTAACTGTGATTTATAAATTGGCAATCAATTAAAACGCAACTAATTTCTTATTTGAAATTTGATACTCATTTTGGATTAAAATTATCAAAACTATAAAAAGATAATATATTAAAAATGATTAATGTTTATTATGAATGTAGTTTTTATAAAAATGATAATTCTATTTTTCAAAGATAATAGGATGTTTATTGCCTAATTAATATTATTTTATCAATTATATATCATATTATTGCAAACAAAAAAATCAATATTACTTTCTAAAATAGTTTTTAAAGATGGGCAGCACTAAAAATTTTTACAGAGAAATAGCTCCGCTTTCGGCTGGGGATAGTTTTTTAGTTTTCGACAGAGTAAAAGATAATTTTGATTTTCCGGTTCATTATCATCCGGAATTCGAGATCAATTTTATCTTAAACGGAAAAGGAGTGAAGCGTGTTGTGGGTGATAATATTGAGGAAATTGACAATGTTGAATTGGTTTTAATTGGACCAAATTTATATCACGGCTGGGAATTAAATAAGTGCACAAGTAAAAAAATCCATGAAATTACGATCCAGTTTCATAATGATTTATTTCATGAATCTTTTCTTGCGAGACGAATTATGAATCCTATCAGGGATATGTTCAACAGATCTATTCATGGGATTTTATTTTCTAAAAAAGTTGCCGAAGAATTGACGCCAAGACTTATAAGGCTCTCTAAACTAGACGGTATGGATTATTTTCTTGAAATTACGTCTTTGTTGTATGATTTGGCAAATTCCAGAAACCAACGTTTGCTTTCGACTTATACGGTGGATTATGATACGTTTGATGATTATGATAAAATGAAGCTTGTTTATGAATATGTGCAGAAACATTTTGCAGAAAAGATCACTTTAGAGGATGTTGCAAATATTGCGAGTATGTCAATTATTTCTTTTAATAGGTTTATAAAAAAACGTACCGGAAAAACTTTTGTGAATTATATTAATGATATCAGGATTGGTTATGCTGCGCGCTGGCTTGTAGAAAAAGATATGAGTGTTTCTGAAGTTGCTTTTAAGTCGGGCTTTAATAATATTGCGAACTTCAATCGTAGTTTTAAGGCTATTAAAAATTGTACGCCTAGTCAGTATAGAGAAGATTTTTCTGGATTAAAGCGTATTTTGTAGTGATACTTTTTTTGCACAAATAAATATTATTTTTAACGAAATCGATTGCTTTTTAATGATTTCGTTAATTTTTATTTATAGTTTATAGTGGTTTAACTGGTTGTGTTTGCGAATAACGTAATTTTTATTCTGTTTTATTTTCATATATGTTTTTTTAAAGTAGTATAGTAAAAATATTATCATTAAATGATATAATACTATCGATTTAATGTTTTCTACTGTTATAGATTTGTTAAATAATTTAAGATATAAAACACCAACCTTTTACAACTTGAATTAGAGATAACAAATTTAAACTAACCAAACTTTATTATGAAAAAACTAATGACTAACTTCATTCATTGGAACGCTAACCACAGAGCAGTTCCTTTGATTTTATTTTTGTTACTGACCAGTAATTTTATTTCGGCTCAGATAAAAGTATCAGGAATTGTTGCCGATGAAAAAGGACTTTCTATTCCGGGAGCAAATATTTCGGTTGTGGGACAAAAAACTACGGTTTCTACTGACTTCGACGGAAAATATACAATTGATGTTCCTGCAAATGCTACTTTAGTATTCTCATTTATAGGATTCGATACACAAAGGATTGCTGTTGGAACCGATAAAACGATCAATGTAGTTTTAAAAACGAATGCTGAAGACTTAAAAGATGTAGTCGTTATTGGTTACGGAACTCAAAAGAGAAAAGACATTAATAGTGCTATTTCCAGTATTAGTTCAAAAGATATTGAGAATTTAAAAGTGGTTTCTTTTGACCAGATGATGCAGGGTAAAGCTGCCGGTGTTGTTGTAAGCAGCAATTCTGGTGAACCGGGAAGTAATGTTTCGGTAAAAATTAGAGGTGTTTCATCTTTAACAGGAACAAATGAGCCTTTATATGTGATTGATGGTGTGCCAATTTCCGGTGATGCCCGTAACTCCTCTACTTCTGGTAGAAATGCTTCGGGAAATTCGAACTTTTCTAACTCCGGTAATATTACTTTAAGTCCCTTGGCGCTTATAAATCCTAATGATATTGAATCTATCGATATTTTGAAAGATGCTTCTGCTACGGCAATTTATGGTTCTCGTGGAGCAAACGGAGTTGTAATTGTAACTACCAAATCAGGTAAAAAAGGAACGGGGAAATTATCTTTTGAGAATTCTTATTCTATCAGTAATCTGCCTAAAAAATTACATTCTATGAATTTGCAGCAATATGCAGTTCATCAAAATGCTTTGGCTGAGGTTTATGATCCTACGGCTAAACGTCCTGAATTTGCACATCCAGAGGTTTTGGGTGCTGGAACAGATTGGCAGGATGCAATTTATGAAACCGGAATTATGACTTCAAATCAGTTGTCTTTTTCTGGTGGAAAGGAAGGAATCAATTATTATATCTCCGGTGGCGTTTTAAATCAGGAAGGGATTGTAATTGAATCAGGATTTAAACGATATAATTTTAGAACTAATCTTGATGCTAAAGTCAATAAATTTATTAAAGTTGGTATTAACGTAAGTGGCGCTATTACTGATGAAAAATTAACTTTAAATGGTCAGTTTAATGGTGTAGTTGCAACTTCGTTATTAGCAACTCCGGATGTGGCAGTTAGAGAATTATCAGGCGCTTTTGCTGGTCCGCCAGCTGGAGGAGCAACATCGTTTGTTAATCCTGTAGCAACATCTTTATTAGGATCTAATACATTGGTAAGAAAAAATTATTCCGGAAACTTTTATACTCAGGTTGATTTATTTAAAGGTTTAGAATATCGTTTTGAAGCCGGTGGTTATTTATATGACAATTTAGGCGAGCGTTTTGATCCTATGTATTCATTGGGAAATGCGGTAAAAAGTTTTGCTAATTTATATTACAATCCGTCAAGCGGAAATTCATGGAACTTAAAAAACATGCTTACTTATAGAAATACTATTGGTAAACACAACTTTACAATTTTGGCAGTGCAGGAATCTAATAGAGCGCATTGGGAGGGATATACTATTACGGGTGAAGGTTATAAGGATAATAATGATAAATCGCTTGCGGCTTCTGACTTGCCTAAAGCGGTTACAAGCGGTGTGTATTCAGGAACTCAAACTTTAGCTTCATATTTAGGAAGAGTTGTTTATGATTATGGTGATAAATACGGAATTTCTGCCGCAGTAAGAACTGACGGATCTTCAAAGTTTTTCGTTGGCAATAAATGGGGCGTTTTTAGTTCTGTAGGCGGTTCATGGAAAGTTTCTAATGAATCTTTTATGGAAGGAACTAAAAAATATGTTGACGGTATAAAAATTAGATTTGGTTGGGGACAAACGGGAAATAACCAAATTGGAAATAATTTATATGACGCTAATTTGCATTTGATTAATAGTTCAATGGGAACTTCTTACTTGCCATCAAATACACCTAATAAAGATTTGAAATGGGAAACTCAGGATCAGACTAACTTAGGATTAGATTTTGCTTTATTTAAATCTAAACTTACGGCTTCGGTAGATTTGTATAAAAAAGTTTCTAAAAATTTCTTGTATCAGGTTCCTTTGCCTAACTACCTTTCTGGTGGTGGAGATTATGAAGGTGGGGTAAATCCTCCGTATTTTAATCTTGGAAGCATGGAAAATAAAGGTATTGAGATTACACTTGGTTATACCAATCAGTTTACAAAAGATTTTTCATGGAATGCTAATTTAAACTTTACTAAATATGTAAATGAGGTTACTAATATGGCAGGATTAAATATTGTGAAAACAATGGGAACGCTTGCTTATAATACGGTAACGGTTTCAAGAACTCAGGAAGGTTTGCCAATAGGTTCGTTTATTGGTTATGAAGCTTTAGGAATTTACAAAACAGATGACGATTTGACAACTTACGGTCATGCAGATGCAACGGGTAATAAAGTGGTCCTTAAAAACGGAACAAATTCATTATTACCAAGTTTTCAAAAAGGAGACGTAATTTATAAAGATCAAAATAATGATGGTGTTATTGACTTAAAAGATATGGTAAATATTGGAAATCCAAATCCTAAATTTACTTATGGTTTTACCAATAACTTTAAATATAAAAATGTCGATTTATCTGTATTTGTTCAGGGAACGGCAGGAAATAAATTAATGAATTTAACGCGTGCGTCAGGTACAATGAACAGTAATTTAGGTACAAACTATTTGACTGAAGCTGCTGATTTTTATTCGGCTTCAAATTTAGATGCTTCGTTGCCAACGCCATCAACTTACGATCATATCAACAATGCAGTTTCAACGCGCTTTATTGAAAATGGATCTTATTTAAGAATTCAGAATGTGACTTTGGGGTATTCTTTGCCTTCGGATATCATTTCAAAACTAAAATTAACAAGATTGAGGCTTTATGCTTCAGGACAAAATTTGTTCACATTTACTAAATATAAAGGATATGATCCTGAAGTGGGTTCTTATAACCAGGACGCATTATTATCTGGTGTTGATAACGGACGTTATCCAACGCCGAGACAAATAACTTTTGGTTTTAATGTTGAATTTTAATACGAATTAATATGAAAAATATACTAAAAATAAACGGTGCCATTGCTATGGCGTTGCTATTAATGATCTCATCGTCATGTTCTCAGGATTTTCTTGATGTGCCGGCAGAAGGAACTCCTACAATTGGTAACTATTACGACTCAGATACTAAACTGGATAATGCCAGTAACGGATTGTACGGTCTTGTATGGTTTAATATGAATAAATCGGCATTTTACGGAATTACAGATGTAATTTCAGGCAATATGTATGCAAGTCCGTATAACGATTTTGGAAAATTCACAGATTTGAGTTTTACTAATTCACAGGCTTTTATATCAGATGCGTGGAGATCATGTTTTGGTGCTATTGCAAATTCTAATGCATACATCAGTAATTTGCCTCAAAGTGTTGGACCTAATGTGAGTAAAGAAGCGTTGAATAATGCTCTAGGAGAATCACATTTTATCAGAGCTTTTTCTTATTTCTTTCTGGTAAGATTATGGGGAAATGTGCCAATTATCGAAAATAATGCTGATTATTCAAAAAACTTTGTGATCCCAAGTAATCCTACCGAAGATGTCTACAAGTTTATCGAAAATGATTTAAAATTTGCCATTGCGAATTTAAGAACTAAAAACAGAGGTTCAGACTATGCTTCAAATGCTCACGTATCAAGCGGATCTGCAAAAGCATTTTTAGCGAAAGTATATTTGTATGAAAAGAAATACGATTTAGCGAGACAAATGGCTCAGGAAGTAATTAATAGCGGTGAGTTTAAATTGTTAGGTGGAGAAGAATTGCCTACAAAATCTTTTGCCGATTTATTTTTACAGAAAAACAACAATAACGAAGAGTCTATTTTTTCATGGCAATGGACGGGAGCGGGAACTTACTTTGAAGGAAACTTTTCAAATACTTTGTTTGCTCCAGAAAACAGATTGGTTGAAACGACTTATTCAGGTCAGATTGCACCATCACAGGATTTAATTCATAATGTTTTTGAAGACGGAGATAGAAGAAGAAAAGAAACATTTATGCTTCCGGGTGATTTTTATCCAAATTTAACTTATGCTCAAACACTTGCGGTTGATTCTCCATTGATTTTAGGATATACATTTGCGATCGAAAATGAAGCTCAAAGTTCAGGTGGCGGATTGAAAAAATACGTAATCGGAAAAGAGAATTTGCCAATTACCGGACCATTTAATCCTCCGTTTAACGGAGAAAGCAGCATGAACAGTTATATGATGCGTTACGCAGAACTTTTATTGATTCATGCCGAAGCAATTTTGGGCGGACAATCAGGAAGTACGACAGATGCAATGGCGTTAAAATCTTTTAATGCAGTACGTTTAAGAGCGGGACTTCCTATAAAAGCGTCTATTTCATTTGATGATATTTTTAAAGAAAGACGTGCAGAATTAGCTTGCGAAGGAGATTACTATTTTGACTTGGGACGTTTGCCTTTTGCTAAAGCCAAAGCAATATTAGAAGCACAAAACAGAGGAGATAAACTGGTAGAAAAACACATTTCAATTTCTGCAAGTAACCTTTTATTGCCTTATCCGGCAGATGATTTGATTAAAAATCCAAAATTGACAGAAGTAGCACCGTATACTTTTAAATAATTTTTTAAAAATAAAAATATGAAAAATATAAAAATTGTTTCGTTAACAGCATGTATGACGTGGATGTTATCTTTAATGTTTTTAAGTTCATGCTCAAACGATGATAGTGCTTCTGCTTATACAGGTGCGCCGGTTATAGAATCAATATCACGTTCCGGTTATGATTTAGCAGGAAATCTTTTGCCATCGACTCCCGTTACTTTAGTTGATCCAAAAAATTATTATATCATTCACGGAAAAGGATTGCTTTCTGTAACAAAAGTATATTTCAATGATTTTGATACTTATTTCAGACCAACTTTTGTAACAGATACAGATATAATTGTATTAGTAGATGAAAAAACGCCTTATGCAAATGCTGCAAATGAGTTAAAAGTTGTTACAGGCAGAGGAACTGCTGTTTTTAATTTAACGGTTGCGCCTCCGGTTCCTACTTTTAATTGGTTCAATTCCATAAATGCTGCCGAAGGTGATATAGTGACACTTAACGGTGATTATTTTTTGAATCCGGTTGTAAAAGTTGGAACAGAAAATGTACCGGTTGTTTCTTCTACTTTAACTGAAATAAAATTTAAAATGCCGGCAAACGCAACTGATAAATATGTAACAGTTAGCAATATTTCGGGTGCTGCTGTTTCTGCCGAGGCAGTTGGTTCAGCACTTTATGATGATGAATTACAAGGAGACGCAGGTCACAATGCTTGGGGAAGTGCAGATGTTTTTAATACTTCTTTTAAAGATGATAAAGTACAAGGTGAATCATCAATTAAATTTGTTTTTGGTGGATGGAATGGTGCAGATATGAAATTTAATTCAAGAGATGTTTCTAAATATAAGGCGTTTAGAGTTAAGGTAAAAAGTATCTCGCAAAATGCCAATGCAAGTATAACTTTTGTGTTTGGCGGATGGGCTTATCAAATCAAAAAATCATTAACGTCAACATGGACAACTATCGAAATTCCTTTTTCGGATATTGGAAATCCAACAACATTTGATCAGTTGACTTTACAGGAATCCGGAAATTTTGGTGGAAATACAATCCTTATGGATGACATGGGATTTGTATTGAAATAAGATATTTATTTGAGTTTTGTTTTAAAATATTCCCTAATCAACTCCATTAGGGAATATTTTTTTTAGTAATTAATTTGAATTTTTAATAATGAAAAAGATCATTTTAGTATTTGCTTTGTATTTGTCAAATTTTGGCTTTAGCCAAGGGAATACTCATACGCAATTAGCAGGAAAGTTTGAAGGTTTAGCAACGACGCCGCCAATGGGTTGGAATTCGTGGAATACCTTCGGGACAAGTATCGATGAAAAATTAGTAAAAGAAACGGCAGATATTATGGTTTCGTGCGGAATGGCTGCGGCTGGCTACAATTATATTGTGCTTGATGATGGCTGGATGACCAGAGAACGCGATATAAATGGGGATTTAATTCCTGATCCGGTTAAATTTCCTAACGGAATGAAAGCGGTAATAGATTATGTGCATAGCAAAGGTTTGAAATTTGGGTTGTACAATTGTGCAGGAACGCAAACTTGTGCGGGTTATCCCGGAACACGCGGTTATGAATATCAGGATGCCAGATTTTATGCAAAATTAGGAATCGATTTTTTAAAATATGATTGGTGCAATACACAAGGAATTACTGCTAAAGAAGCTTATACAACAATGAGTAATGCGCTAAAAACTGCTGGAAAACCAATCGTTTTTAGTCTTTGCGAATGGGGCGATAATCAACCGTGGGAATGGGGAAAACCAGTTGGGAATTTATGGAGAATTTCCGGCGATATTTATCCTTGTTTTGATTGCGAATTCAAACATGAAGAAGGAAATTGGTCATCTTGGGGATTTATGAAAATCGTAGAAATGCGAAAGGACATTCGTAAATATTCAGGTCCGGATCACTGGAATGATTTTGATATGATGGAAGTTGGGAACGAAATGAATGATACCGAAGATAAATCGCATTTCTCGATGTGGTGTATGATGGCGTCTCCGCTTGTTGCCGGAAATGATTTTAGAAAAATGTCAAAAGAAACTTTAGCAATTTTAACCAATAAAGAACTAATTGCTGTTGATCAGGATAAACTAGGAATTCAGGGATTTAAATATTCTGCCGAAGATGGTTTAGAAATCTGGGTTAAACCTTTATCAGATGGAAATTGGGCTGTAACTTTTTTAAATAGGAGTGAAGTGCCTAAAAAAGTCAACTTCGACTGGAAAAAACATATCATTAAAGACGCTGATTTTGGTTATGAAGCTAATTTTGGCACAACAGTTTATAAATTAAAAGATCTCTGGAAGAATAAGGAAATTGGAAATACAAAAAAGAATTTCACTGCTGATATTGCTCCGCATGACGTAATCACGTTACGATTAATTCCTTAAATCATATTTATTATGAAAATGAAAACAATATTTTTTACACTTACCTTATTAATGATTGTTTCGGCTTCAAATGCCCAATTTGTAAAACATCATGGTCAGTTAAGCGTTCGCGGAACTCAATTAGTCGATAAAAATAATAACCCGGTCGTTTTACGCGGAATGAGTTTTGGCTGGCATAGTATGTGGCCAAGATTTTATAATGAAAAAGCGGTTAATTGGTTAAAAAAAGATTTTAACTGCAATGTTGTTCGCGCAGCAATGGGAATTGAGTTAGGGGAAATGTCATATATAAAGGAGCAACAATTTTCTAAACAAAAAATAGAAGCGGTTGTAAACGGAGCTATAAAATCTGATATATATGTGATAATCGATTGGCACAGTCATAATATTAATCTCAAAGAAGCCAAAGAATTTTTTGCTGAGGTTTCTAAAAAATATGCAAAATATCCTAATATTATATATGAGATTTTTAATGAACCTGATTATGAATCCTGGCCGGAAATTAAAGCTTACGCTGAAGAAGTAATTAAGGTAATAAGAGAAAATGATCCTCACAATATTATTTTAGTTGGATCACCACATTGGGATCAGGATGTAAATCTTCCGGCAGCCGACCCAATTAAAGGATTTGATAATATAATGTATACGATGCATTTTTATGCTGCAACACATGGTAAAGATTTAAGAGACAGAACCGACGAAGCTATAAAAAACGGTTTACCAATTTTTGTTTCAGAATCTGCAGGTATGGAAGCAACAGGTGACGGACCTTTAAATATTAAAGCGTGGCAAGATTATATAGATTGGATGGAAACTAAAAAGTTGAGCTGGATCACATGGTCAGTTTCGGATAAAGATGAAACATGCTCAATTCTTAAAAAATCCGCAAAATCAGAAGGAAAATGGAAAGACCAGGATTTAAAAGAATCCGGAATTAAAGTACGTGAGTTTTTAAGAAAATACAATACGGAACATTAGATTTAGTTTTCTAATTTTTAAAAAGCCTGTTCAGATTTTGAACAGGCTTTTTTGTTTCTGTTAGAATCGATTTTAAATTTATTAAAGAAATAATTGAAATAATTTAAAAATACAATTGTAGTTTTTTGTGAATTTTTTTGTAAGAATTTTAATTGTTGCGTTTTTTGAATTGAATTTTATTTTTTCTGAATTTTATGTTGCTAAATTTTTATGATTATTTTTTATACCCCTATTTTTTATAGGGGTGTTTTAGTTTTAAAGATGTTTTTTGGTTTTAATGTTCTTTTTTGTAATGTATTTTTATGTTTTACGCTATGTTTTCGGTTTGAAACAGGTTATATTGGTTATTGAATTTTCAAAAATAATTGACGATAAATGTCAAATCACGATTATTGTTAATTTAATTTTTGTAATCCATAATTCTGCCCTCAAATTGTCAAAAAAATAGACTCCAAGTCTTTTACTCGTACAAAAGTTAATAAATTCGCTAATGAAAATGAGGATGTTTTGGCGGCGAATAAGAGGTTTTAGAAATGACTTATACTATTACATAGATATATAAAAGATTAACTAACCAGAATCAATTAATAACTAAAAACCAATTACACATGAAAAAAGTATTTCACATTTTAGCCGCGATGTTAACAAGTTCTTTTGCTTTTGCCCAAGATGATACTGAAGCTTCAGTTTCACCGGCAACAACTTGGGGAGGATCGGCAGACGCTTACTATAAATATGATTTTTCAAAACAAATGAATGGATTAACGAGCTTTACCAACTCACAAGATTCATTCGAATTAGGAATGGCTTCTGTAGAAGCATCACACACGTTCGGAAAAGCTTCTGTTTTTGTAGACTTAGGTTTCGGAAAAAGAGCAGGGGAATTTTCATATAATGAGACAACAGATAAAGATATAAATGCAAAATTTTTAATTAAACAATTATTTTTCACTTATCAAATAACAGACAAATTTAAAGTAGTGGCAGGAAGTTTTGGAACACATATAGGATATGAAGTATTAGACGCAGTAGACAATAAAAACTACAGTATGTCTTATGCATTTTCTTATGGACCGTTCTTTAATACAGGAGTAAAAGCGCAATATACATCAGGAAAATTTACAGCGATGTTTGGTATCACAAATCCTACCGATTTTAAATCTGCAATGGATGCAGGTTCAAGTCAAAAAACGTACATAGGACAAATAGGATATATTGGTGAAACAGGAAGTGCTTATTTAAACTTTACAACAGGAAGTACTAATCCCACTCCTGGAACTTTAGTTGTACCATCTGATGAAAATAAAACTCAGTTTGATTTAACTGCTTCAAAAACAATAAGTGATAGTTTCGGACTTGGATTTAATGCGACTTATGCTAAAAGCAAAAATGATTTTGACAGCACGTTAGACGGAGAATGGTTTTCGATAGTAGGATATGCTAATTATGCTTTCAAACCTACTTTAAGTTTAGCTTACAGAATTGAATATTTTGATGCTAAAGATGCTGCTCCAAGTTTAGGAATACTAACAGGATCTAGTGTTTTTGCTAATACGGTTTCTTTAAATTATAAAGTTGGAAAACTTACAATAATTCCAGAGTTAAGATACGATGCTGCTTCCGAAGATATCTTTTTAGATAAAGATGCTTTGCCAACAGGTGGATCTTTCTACGGATTAATTGCTACAACATACTCTTTCTAGAGATAAAGATTGATATTTTTTTTTTTTTTTGGAGCTGTCGAAACATACTAATGTTTTGGCAGCTTTTTTATTTGCATGATATTTTTTTTGCCACAGATTAAATTGATTAAAAAAGATTAATGGTTGCTGTCTTTTTTTTGCCACGAATTTTCACGAATTTTCTATTTGTCATCATAATCTGCAACTTAACTATGTGTTTTAATTCTTAAGGACAAAAATCCTTTTCAATGTGTGGCTAAACTCAGCATTTTAATTTGTGTTAATTAGTGGAATTCGTGGCGAAAAAAACTAAAATCATTTTATCACTATAGCTATCGGGAGTGGCAAACTTTTAAGCAAAAAAAACGCGTTTCTAAATGTTTAGAAACGCGTTTTAAATTTTGAATTATATATTTTTTACTGAATTTGCTTTTTGTAAATAGAGTAAATAGTATCTATCGTTTTTCTGTCTAAAGTCGAAGTAGCATCAGTTTGTATATAATGTAATTTAAACGCTTGAATTGCTGCTGAAAGATTTTTAGTATTATAACCAATAATTCTCAACGCCTGTTCGATTTTAAAATCAAAAGGAGCTTCTTCCAAAACTTCATCCGGCCAGATTCCGAATCCTTTTTCTGCTAAAGTTTTCCACGGGAAAAGAGCGCTAGGATCTTGTTTTCTGCCTGGAGCAATATCTGCATGACCTAAAATGTTTTGCGTTGGAATGTTATAGTCTTTCTTTAATTTTGTCAAAAGCGCAACTAAACTGCTAATTTGGGCTTCAGTAAAAGGTTTGGAACCATTGTTATCAAGTTCAATTCCAATTGAAGAAGAGTTTAAATCTGTGTTTTTCCCCCAAGTCGATGCTCCGGCATGCCATGCTCTTAGGTAATCATTTAGCATTTGAACTACTTTACCGTTTTCAGAAATGATGTAGTGAGCACTAACTTGCGTTCTGGTTAGGGTAAAAGTTTTAATCGTTTGCTGAATTGAATCCTGAGCAGTATGATGAATAACAATGAAACTAGGTTTTCTTAAATTAAAGTTCACAGTTCCAACCCATTCTGTATTTACTCCATTAAGTAAATAGGTAGATCCGGTTTTTGATAAAGTATCTTTTACAATACCTAATTGTGCGGCATAAGTAGTGTCAATAACTACAGGACTAACCGCAGGTATTGGCTGAGCTTCTTTATTTGTAATTTGATTTTCTAAAGTTTTAAGCTGTTTGTCGTAAACCTTTTCTGTGGTTTTATAAGGGTTTGTCGAACAAGCAGTAATAATAAGTGCTAATATCAGATAACAAAAATGTTTTTTTGCCATAATGCTTAAATTTTAAGATGGTTGGAAACAATTATTCTTTAATTTGTGTTGCTTCTGTATCTTCCTTAACTTCTTTTGTGTCTTTGTTTTCTTTAGAATCTTTTTTCTTTTTTGATTTCGAAGGTTTTTTTATCTCTTTGAACTCAGCCATGAAAGTGGTGTATTTCTCAATCTGATCCGGATTTAAAAAAGCAGTTATCTTTTTTGTAGTACTTTCTCTTAGAGCCTTAATTTGCTCTAGTTTTTCGTCCTGACTGCTGCTTTCGTTTTTCAAAAGAATTCCTTGTTCTTTCATGCTATCTGTAAAAACATTTGCAATAGCAATAGCCTGAAGTTCATCAAGATTTACTACCGGTTTCATTTGTTCTACAATTCTGGCGGCATTTTCTTCGGGTGATGCTTCTTTAGGTTTGCTGGTGTTTCCTTGTGGTCCTCCGCCCATCATACTTCTGTCCATGCCCATTCCGCCACCTCTTCCATAACCATTATTGCCATAACCGCTGCCGCCTCCATAACCATTGTTATATCCGTTTCCGTATTGAGCCGAAACAGAATTGAAGCAGAATAAGGTAAAAACCAAAAGAAATAAAGATTGTATAGCTTTCATAAAAGTGTTTTTATCTAAAATTGATAATTGTTTAGGGTAAATTTAAGCAGGTTCTCCGTATAAATCAAATTCTGTTGCTTCTATTATTCTTATATTAACAAATTCTCCCGTTTTTACATAATGTTTAGAGGCATCAATCAAAACTTCGTTGTCAACATCAGGACTGTCAAATTCAGATCTACCCACAAAATGAGTACCTTCTTTTCTGTCGATAATACATTTATAAACCTGACCAACTTTTTCCTGATTCAAATCCCATGAAATTTGCGATTGCAATTCCATTATTTCGTTTGCTCTGGCTTGTTTTACATCAGC
Organism: Flavobacterium sp.; assembly: GCF_043722275.1. GTDB lineage: Bacteria > Bacteroidota > Bacteroidia > Flavobacteriales > Flavobacteriaceae > Flavobacterium. The sequence continues at coordinate 23,827 of NZ_JAYSPC010000056.1, forward strand.
AGGAACATCATCTTCTAATAAATAAGCATGAGTATTTTCTTCATGAGAATAAGCAAAACATCCCATTCGGTCAAATTTCATTTCCTGAACAAAATCTTTCAAAATTTCAAAATCTTCCTGAGTTTCACCAGGATATCCAACAATTAAAGTAGTTCTGATCGCCATTCCCGGAACAGCAGCTCTGAAATCTTTTAATAATTGAGTCGTTTTCGCCTGAGTTGTACCACGACGCATAGACTTCAAAATAGAATCTGAAATATGTTGCAACGGAATATCAATGTAATTACAAATTTTAGGCTCGCGTTTCATTAATTCCAAAACATCCATCGGGAAACCAGTAGGATAAGCATAATGCAAACGAATCCACTCAATGCCTTCTACTTTTGCTAATTCTTCAAGAAGTTCAGCAAGATTTCTCTTTTTATAAATATCAAGACCATAATAAGTTAAGTCTTGTGCAATTAAAATTAATTCTTTAACGCCATTTTTAGCTAATCCTTGTGCTTCTTTAACCAGTTTTTCAATTGGTTGAGAAACATGCGTTCCTCTCATTAACGGAATTGCACAAAAGCTGCATGGTCTGTCGCAACCTTCGGCGATTTTTAGGTAAGCGTAGTTTTTTGGAGTTGTCGTTAAACGTTCTCCTAATAATTCATGTTTATAATCTGCACCTAAAGCTTTCAATAATTGAGGTAATTCTGTTGTACCAAAATATTGATCTACATTCGGGATTTCTTTTTCTAAATCAGGTCTGTAACGCTCAGACAAACATCCTGTTACGAAAACTTTATCAACCAATCCTCGCTCTTTTTTATCAGCATATTCCAAAATCATGTTTACTGATTCTGCTTTAGCATTATCAATAAAACCACAAGTGTTGATTACAATAATGTTTCCTTCTTCTGCAGCAGGCGCCTCGTGAGTCACTTCTTTGCCGTTTGCACGAAGCTGTCCCATTAAGACTTCACTATCATATACATTTTTCGAACACCCAAGAGTGATTACGTTAATTTTGTTCTTTTTTAAAGACTTGGTTCTCATACTTTTATAAATTGGAGTGCAAAATTACACTTTTTTTATCCAAACACCACTTGTTTCGGTTTCTTTTAGTTGTTTTTTATGAAGCTAATCTCCCGAAGTTTCGGGATCCACTAATCTTTTATGGTGAACCCCGCCATAAAAGGATGCCTCCCGAAACTTCGGGACCATCAGGGCTAAAAAAAAAATCCGTCAAGTAAACCTGACGGAAATTTCAATTCATCTATTTATTCTTAATTACAATTCAAATAATAAAGTCAAAGAAACATTATTTAGTTTCGATGTAATATTGGCGCCATCAGTAAATCCTGTGGCAAAAAATCCCTGATTCGATTTTCTTTCTAAATAGGAATACGCTAAATCTACTTTAGTTCCTCCAAAATTATAACCTAAACCTCCTGAATAGCTGTTTAAATCTCCAATAGTTGTTCCGTTTTTATATGGACTTCCTTCGTAACGATATCCGCCTCGTAAACTAAATTGGTTTATTTTATATTCTGCACCAACTCTTAATTCACCACTATTAGTTAATTGATTGCTAATGTCACTGTTTACGCCTCTAAACCCGGCGTCGTTTGTTGGTTTATATTTAGCATTTCCATAATCTTTAATTGCATAATCAATGCTGATTAAACCGGATTTTCCAAAAACATACGCTGCACTAAAAGTTGTTTTTCCCGGAGTTTGTAAAGTATATGACTCATATACATTTACAATATTTGGATTAACATTATTATTTATTGGTTGTCCTCCTGCAGCTTGGGTTGTTGTGTATAAACTTTGAGAAACTTCATCATAAAGATCGTACCAAGTGTTAGATTCATATGCTAAACCAAGTCTGAATGACTCTGTAACTTTGGCAATTGCACCAAGTTGAAATGAAAATCCGTTACCATATGTATAAAGTTCGTTATTGAAACGCAAATTTGATATGGTTTCTGTTGATTGTAATGGATTGTCATTGTCTTCATAAAATGTACTTGTTCTTCTGAAATCTGTGATATGTACATTTAAGTTTGCTCCCAAATAAAGTCTGTCTTTAAATGATGTAGCAATATTAAAGCTTAATTTTCCATTGTAACCGCTGGTGTGAGTTTCATTTTCCTGATAATAATTACCTCCCGCAGGAACATTTGAAACATATTGAGTATTGTCATCTGTATTTGCAACAGGATTTATTACATATCCTCTATATCCAAAATACGCTTGTTGTTCATTGTAAAATTGATCTTTGTAAGGAATTTGAGTTATGTCGCCTAACGAAATTCCATTAGCATACGCAAGAAAATAATTGGCAATAGAATTGGTTGGATTTGTTCCTACTGATACAGTATTATTGTTGAAATTATTTGTGTTTTCATAAGTTGCACCAATAGCAATTTTTTTCCAGTTGTTACTTGGATTATGGTCATGAAAAACAAATACAGCTCCTACTTGGTTCAGTAAAAATGAATTTTCCTTATCACTCGTTTGATTTCCAAAATAGTCTGATTTGTTTTTGATATCCTGATTGCTTAAAGTTACTCCCATCTGGTTATTTGAGAAAATTGCAGATCCGGCAGGATTGACGCTCATAGAAGATAAATCTCCGCCAACTGCTCCAAACGCACCGCTCATTGCTCTAAATCTTGCTGTTCCTGTTAAGTTGTCTTGTGAGTAACGAATGGCATCTGATACTTCTTGTGAATGTGAGACGCTGACAGTTAGTCCTGTAATAAGTAGGAATACTATTTTTTTCATTTGGATAAGTTTTATTGTGATTTTTTAGATTTGTGAAGAGTCAATTATCTTCTTCCGCCTCCACCTCCGCCGTATGATCTACCGCCACCGCCTCCACCGCCGCCAGATGATCTCATGCTTCCTCCGCCGCTATTATTCATAGAGCGTGATGGGCTAGGAGAGTAGCTTCTTGATGGTGAGCTGTTTGTGCTGTTGTTGTAACTTCTGTTTGTGGTTGTATTGCTGCTTGATCTTCTAGAATAATCATAACTATTACTTTGACCTTGAGTTGTTGTAGCTCTTCTATTTGTGAAACTTGGACTTGATGAATTATATGTTCTTCCGCTTGCAGTAGAACTTCTTCTAAAGTCAGAGTAGCCATTTTGTCTGTTTGATGAAGTATAGCTATTTCTGTTTGTGTTATAATTTCTTCCTGAACTGTAGTTTCTATTCGTGTTATAGCCTCTGTTTGTCATGTAGCTTCTGTTAGAAGCATAGTTTCTTCCTCCATAATAAGCGGCAGATCCTCTTCTTCCGTAGCTGTAAGAGTAGTTGTTATATCCGTATCCATAACCACCGCCCCAATATCCTGGGTAACCCCATCCCGGATAACCCCATCCAGGTCCCCAGTAACTTGGGTAACCCCAATAACCGCCGCCTCCGTAACCCCATCCATAATATGGATATCCGAATCCAATTCCGATTCCCATTGACCATGTAGGGTCAGAATATACGTTTACGGCAACTTCTGAGTTTGCGCTTCCCCAAGCAGGATAAGCGGTTGCAGTAGCAGTTTGCGTGCTGTCGGTATCTGAGTAATTACCATAAGAATCAACGTCTGTAAAAATTTCAGTTGGTTGATTATCATCTTGCAATGATTTAAAGTAGTCCTTATATTGATTGTTGGTGTTTGTGGTATTTGTAGCATACGTTCTTGTTGAACCACCGTATACTCCGTCGTTGTCATTATATGAAGTATTTTGGTAAGAACCACACGATGCTAATAGAAAACTCAGAAATCCAATTATATAAAAATGACTTGAGTTTTGGCGGAGAGATGTAGAAGTTTTCATATCTGTGGTGTTTTTTATTGTTGCACATTACAAAAATAGTTAGTTTTGTCAAACTATTTAGTTAAAATTATTAAAACAAAATTTGTGCCAAACTATTCAATATGAGTAAGAACCTCACTACAAGATCAGAAGATTATTCGAAATGGTATAACGAGCTGGTTGTTAAAGCAGATCTAGCCGAAAATTCAGGAGTTAGAGGATGTATGGTTATTAAGCCGTACGGATATGCTATTTGGGAAAAAATGCAGGCTGAGTTAGATCGAATGTTTAAAGAAACCGGACATCAAAACGCATACTTTCCTTTATTCGTGCCTAAAAGCATGTTTGAAGCTGAAGAAAAAAATGCAGAAGGATTTGCAAAAGAGTGTGCTATTGTAACACATTACAGGTTAAAAAATGATCCGGACAAACCCGGAAAACTAATGGTAGATCCGGATGCTAAATTAGAAGAAGAGCTTATTGTTCGTCCTACTAGTGAAGCGATTATTTGGTCTACTTATAAAGGATGGGTGCAATCTTACAGAGATTTACCTTTATTGATTAATCAATGGGCAAATGTTGTTCGTTGGGAAATGCGTACTCGTTTGTTTTTAAGAACTGCTGAATTTTTGTGGCAGGAAGGGCATACGGCTCATGCTACAAAGGCAGAAGCTTTAGAGGAATCTGAAAAGATGATGAATGTCTATGCTGAATTTGCTCAGGATTTTATGGCAATTCCGGTTGTTAAAGGTATTAAAACCGAGACAGAACGTTTTGCGGGTGCTGATGAAACTTATTGTATTGAAGCTTTAATGCAAGATGGAAAAGCGTTACAAGCAGGAACATCTCACTTTTTAGGGCAAAATTTCGCAAAGGCTTTTGATGTAAAGTTTACAAATGCCGAAGGGAAACAAGAGCATGTGTGGGGAACTTCATGGGGAGTTTCTACTCGTTTAATGGGAGCTTTGGTAATGACACATTCTGATGATCAGGGATTAGTCTTGCCTCCAAATTTAGCACCTATACAAGTAGTTATTGTTCCTATCTATAAAACAGATGAACAATTTGCTGAAATTAGCGCAGCGGTTAATGAATTAACTGCTAAGTTTAAGAAATTAAAGATTTCAGTTAAATATGATGACAGAACGACTCAAAAACCAGGATTCAAGTTTGCTGAATGGGAATTAAAAGGTGTTCCTGTTAGAATTGCAGTTGGGCCAAAAGATTTAGAAAACGGAACTTTTGAAGTTGCCAGACGTGATACATTGACAAAAGAGACAGTTTCTGGGGAAGAAATTGTTACTTATATAAATGATCTTCTTGAACAGATACAAACTGATTTATTTAATAAAGCATTAAATTATCGTGATACTCATATTACGGAAGTAAATAGTTTTGAGGAATTTAAGGAAATTTTAGACGGAAAAGGTGGTTTTGTATCGGCACATTGGGACGGTACAGCTGAGACAGAAGAGAAAATAAAAGACCTAACAAAAGCAACCATTCGTTGTATTCCTTTAGACGCTGTAGAAGAGGCGGGAACCTGTGTATTTACTGGGAATCCATCTTCTAAAAGAGTGTTGTTTGCAAAGGCATATTAATTTTTTTTACTTTTTTTTGCATCAGGTATTGTACATCTTAAAAATAGTTGTATTTTTGCATCCGCATTAGAGAAGCAGGCCCGTTCGTCTATCGGTTAGGACGCATGGTTTTCATCCATGTAAGAGCGGTTCGATTCCGCTACGGGCTACTACTTTTTTATTGCTAAATTTCTTGAAATATTGAGAATTAAAATGGCCCGTTCGTCTATCGGTTAGGACGCATGGTTTTCATCCATGTAAGAGCGGTTCGATTCCGCTACGGGCTACAAAATTTCAATTTATTAAATTGGAGAAAACTTAGAGGATACTGGTCTGTTCGTCTAGGGGTTAGGACTCCAGGCTTTCGTCCTGGTAACAGGGGTTCGATTCCCTTACAGACTACTGAAATTAGTTGTAAATAAGTTTTGTAAAATAAAAACTGGTGTCTCGGTCTTTATTTTATTAGTTAAAACCAAAGTGATTGTTTTACAATTGTGGGAGGTTTTTCTTTTTTAACTAGTATATATAATAATTATTACATCTAAAATTAAAAAAAATGGCAAATCATAAGTCAGCATTAAAAAGAATCAGAAGTAACGAAAAAAGAAGAGTTCTTAACAGATATCAACATAAAACTACTCGTAATGCTATTAAAGCATTAAGAATAGCTACTGATAAATCTGATGCTACTTCAAAATTATCAACTGTAATATCTATGATTGATAAATTAGCTAAAAAGAACATCATTCATGATAATAAAGCTTCTAACCTGAAGTCTAAATTAACTAAGCATGTTGCTAAATTGTAATTAATTACAATTTCCTAAATATATAAAAGCCCTCTATTAGAGGGCTTTTTTTGTTTATATCAAAAAGGAGAACTCAATTTTGAGACTTTTATTGCTAATACTTTTGGATAAAATTCAAAATATAAATGAGATAGGTCGAAATTATAATTCTGGCTTTCTGTTAATTCATAAATCCAAATTCTACTAGCAATAGTTTTAAACTACGCGATCAGTTAGAATTTGGATTTTTTTATATTTTAAAGTGGTGTGGTTTATTCCTGATTGCGTTAGGGATGGGAGCGATATCCTTTTGTGACAAGATAATATTTCTGGTTTATTCCTTAATAAGCTGGAACAAAAGATTTAGTAGACAGCCCGACCCGGAGGGTAACGCCATTATGCTTATTATGATGAATGAAATAAAAGCTTCGGAGATATGCGGTTATTGAAGGTTCATTTTCTTTTTTAAATATTCGAGCATTTGTTGTGTGATTGGCTTTGAAAGAAAATCGATTATGATAGGGTATTTTTTTGCTTTAGCCAAATCTTCAGGATCAATTGTAGAGGATAATACGATTACTTTTGCAGTATTAAATTCGTTATAATCCGGAGCCGTAAAATGATCTAAAAACTCCCAACCACCCATAACAGGCATGTTTAAGTCTAGAAAAATCAATTGAGGTTTATTGGCTTTATTTTTATTGTATTTTAAGGTGTTGAAATGATGTAGTGCTTCTTCGCCATTTGGAGCGGTAATTATTTCTTTGGAAAATGATGATTTCGAAATTACTTTCTTGCATAACATTAGCGTGATTGGGTCGTCATCAATGCATAAAATTTGCTCGAGCATATTGGTTAATTTTTGAAGGTTATTGTAAATGTTGTTCCTTTGTTGACTTCGCTTTCAATGCTAATTGTTCCTCCCATTGTTTCGACTTGTGATTTTACAAGATATAGGCCTAATCCTTTGCTGTCTGGATAATTGTGAAATCTTTGATATAGACCAAAGACTTTATCGCCATTTCTTTCCAGATCAATTCCAATTCCGTTGTCTTTAAAGGTTAGAATAGTACGATTATCTATTTGTTCAGCAATGATGGAAATTTTTAGTTTCCTGTTTTCTGATTTATATTTTATTGAATTTGTAAGTAAATTAAGTAAAATACTTTCAATATATGCCTTATTTGTGTTTAATAATGGAACTCTTTCAAATTTAAGTTTAATAATTGGTTTGTGTAATTCTATTTGAAAAGATAATTGACTAAAAACATTCTCAAAAACTTCTTTTAAGGATACTTCTTCTTTTTGCATAGAAGGATTATCTTTAATTATGATAACTTTTACTAAATCGTTTATTGTTTCGTTTAATAAATGTGTAGATTTTGTAAATCCTGCAAGAATTTCTTGTAATTCAGGGTTTTCAATCGGAATATCTTCTATAAGGTTTAAAAGTCCTATTAAATTAGATAAAGGTGCTCTTAGATTGTGAGATGTTATGTATGAGAATTGTTTTAAATCCTTATTGTTTTGGGTTAGTTCCCTGATAAGATGTTCTTTTTCTGTTTCTAATTTTTTTTCATCAGTAATATCTCTTTGAATGGATATCCAGTGTGAAATTACACCTTCATTATTAAAGATTGGAATCATTGAAAACCGCACCCAAAATTCTTCTTTTTTCTTGGTGTAACTTATGGTTTCTATCAAACATTCCTCTTCATTTTTTATAGCTCTTAATAGTTTTTTTAATTCTTCAGAATCTGATTTTGGTCCTTTGAAGATATTTGGTGATTTTCCTATTATTTCATGTGACAAATATCCTGACATGTGCGAAAATGCAGGATTTACATATACTATTTTCGGGATTTTCCGATCTGCAGAATTTGCTTCCGTGATTAAAATTGAGTCTTTAGATTGTGTAATTACGGTTTCTAATAATTTTAACCTCTGTTCTTCTTCTTTCTGTTTGGTAATATCCTGAATTGCACCAATCATTCTAATGGCTCGTCCGTTTTCGTCTTTTAGTAAAAAACCTCTGTCCAGAACATATTTATATGTACCGTCGGCGCATTTAAAACGATATTGATCCTGCCATTTTTCGGTTTTTTGTTCAATAAACGAATATAATTTAATAGACATTCTGATACTGTCTTCAGGATGTATTTTGTCAAACCACCATTTTGACGTTTTTCCTACTTCTGACTGATTATAGCCAAAAACAGCTTCGATTCCTTTGTTCCAATTAATACTGTCTTCCTGAATTTTCCAATCCCAAATTGTATCGCTTGTTGCTTTTGCTACAATGTCGTATTTTTCGTTTGATTCTTTAATTTCCTCATTTGTACTTTTTAATTTTTCGAAAACAGCAATATTTTTCTTTTCGTTTTTTGCGAGTATATACTTGAAGATAAAACCTGTAGTAAATATAAAAAAGACATCTTTTATAAAGAATAAATAAACATATTCTGTTTTAGAAAAGTAGGTAGTGAGTACTTTATGACATAGAATTGCCATAATTAGCGATATGATAACGTAAATTAGAGTAATTTGGAGAGTTTTACTTTTCATTACTCAAATATAGTTAAATTAACTATAACTAAACAATAAGCAAAGTTCATTTTAGCAGTAAAATTTACGTTGTTTTAACGAACTAATTACTTGTATACACGCAAACTATCGCAGAAACGTTTTTTATATCAAAATAAAGTGTACCTTTGCACCCATTAAAAATCTCAGATGGAATCTATTAGAAACATTGCAATTATTGCCCACGTCGATCACGGTAAAACCACTTTGGTTGATAAAATTATGTATCACTGTCAATTATTTCGTGACAACGAAAACACAGGTGATTTAATTCTTGATAATAACGATTTAGAGCGTGAGAGAGGTATTACTATTACTTCAAAAAACGTATCAGTTCAATATAAAGGAACAAAAATCAATATTATCGATACTCCTGGTCACGCCGATTTTGGAGGAGAAGTAGAACGTGTATTAAACATGGCCGATGGTGTATGTTTGCTAGTTGATGCTTTTGAAGGTCCAATGCCACAAACGCGTTTTGTATTGCAAAAAGCGATTGACCTTGGTTTAAAACCTTGTGTAGTTATCAACAAAGTTGATAAAGAAAACTGTACTCCTGAAGAAGTTCATGAAAAAGTTTTTGACTTAATGTTTGAATTAGGTGCTACAGAAGAACAATTGGATTTTCCAACTGTTTACGGTTCTGCTAAAAACAACTGGATGTCTGACCATTGGGAAAACGTAACTGATAATGTTGAAGCATTATTGGATATGGTAATTGCTAATGTACCAGCTCCTAAAGTTTCAGAAGGAACACCACAAATGTTAATCACATCTTTGGATTTCTCTGCTTTTACAGGTCGTATCGCTATCGGTCGTCTTGAAAGAGGTGTGTTGAATGAAGGTATGCCAATTTCTTTGGTAAAAAGAGATGGTAAAATAATAAAATCACGTATTAAAGAATTACATACTTTTGAAGGTCTTGGACGTAAAAAAGTACAACAAGTAATTGCTGGAGATATTTGTGCAATTATTGGAGTTGAAGGTTTTGAAATTGGAGATACAATCGCTGATTCTGAAAATCCTGAAGCTTTGCAAACAATTGCTATTGATGAGCCTACAATGAGTATGTTGTTTACAATTAACGATTCACCTTTCTTTGGTAAAGAAGGTAAATTTGTAACTTCTCGTCATATTAGAGACAGATTGACAAAAGAATTAGAGAAAAACTTAGCTATGAAGTTAGGTGAAACTGATTCTGCTGATAAATTCATGGTTTTTGGTCGTGGTGTACTTCACTTATCTGTTCTTATTGAAACAATGAGAAGAGAAGGTTATGAGTTACAAATTGGTCAGCCACAAGTTATCATCAAAGAAATTGATGGTAAAAAATGTGAGCCAATTGAAGAATTAACAATCGATTTACCAGAAAATCTTTCAGGAAGAGCAGTTGAATTCGTTACATTGCGTAAAGGTGAAATGCTTTCTATGGAAACTAAAGGGGAGCGTATGATTGTGAAATTTAATATTCCATCACGTGGAATTATTGGATTGCGTAATCAATTACTTACTGCTACTGCTGGTGAGGCTATTATGGCACACCGTTTTATAGGATATGAGCCATACAAAGGAGAAATTTCCGGACGTAACAAAGGTTCATTGATTTCTATGGAAAAAGGAAAAGCGATTCCTTATTCTATCGATAAATTGCAAGATCGTGGTAAGTTTTTTGTTGAACCAAATGCCGAAATTTACGAAGGACAGGTAATTGGAGAAAACTCTCGTGCTGATGATATGTGTGTAAACGTAACTAAAGAGAAAAAACAATCTAACGTTCGTTCTTCTGGAAATGATGAAAAAGCAAGGATTATTCCTCCAATTATTTTCTCTCTTGAAGAAGCTTTAGAGTACATTCAAAAAGATGAATATGTAGAGGTTACACCAAAATCTATTCGTTTGAGAAAAATCTATTTGACAGAAACTGATAGAAAAAGATTTAAATTCTAAGAAATTTAAATTTCAATATAAAAATCCCAAATTCCACAAGGAGTTTGGGATTTTTTTTGGATTTAAAAGTATTGGAACTTGTAATTTAAAAACTGGAATTTCTTAGCTTATCTTTTTAAACTAAAATGGCCTTTTGCTTCTCTTCCATCTTCAAGATGAATTGTAAACCAGTAATCAGAAGCTGGCATTGGCTGATTAATATAAGTTCCGTCCCATCCTGTTTCAAATGGAGATAATTGCTTTAATAATTTTCCATATCGATCATAAATATAAATAGCAGCATTTTTGTAAATAGGATCGTTTATTCCATTAAAATTCCAGTAATCATTATAGCCATCATCATTTGGAGTAAAAAATTTAGGAGCATTTAATACGGCAAAACTTTTGACAATTCTTCCACAGCCATCAATGTTTTCAATAATTAATTCATGAAAGCCTCCGGGAATATTTTCAAAAACGGTGGAATTTTGAGAATTACTAAAATTACCCTCTTGAAAATGAATCATATATTTATAATCTTCAGGGTGATTTACATCTATAATGACTTCGTTTAAAGTATTTAAATCATTTATTTCAATTTCATTTATTACGGCAAGTCGAGATAATTTTACGTGTATATCTAAAGCTGTAGCACATCCTGATTTATTTTTAACTGTCACACTATATATCCCTTCTTTAGTGACTGTAATTGTGGGGCTAGTTTCTCCAGTTGACCACAGATAACTATAATTATTATATTCAGAAATTTGGATTCCTGAATATAAAGTTACTTCCGGATTAAGTGTAGATTCACATATTGTATTTTCAGGTTGCGATATTAAAAATGGAACAGGTTCAACAATTAAGTCAAATTTTCCAGTTCCATAACAGCCATCATTATTTTCGGCTCTAATATAAATAGTTTTTGAGTTTGTTGTAATAGTGTTTTTTAGTTCATTTAGAGACAATGAAGCATCACTTTCATTATTGTAAAAATATAATTTGACATCAAAAGGTAAATTTAATTCAGTTTTAATAAGTTGTTTTTTTTCTTCTAAATCAAATTCGGATTTTCCATCACCTGAATCACATCTGTAAAAGTTTTCAGCTGTAATACGAATATTAGGATTTGCTTGTAAAATTACATTTGAAAAACTGTAACAAGATGAATTTGGTTGACTTATTTTCGCACAAAGATTTTCATTGGGAATAATATTTCTATAAATAGGATTAATTGATAATGTGTTATAAATGTCATTTACAGCATCATTTTTATTGTGATAATAAAACACTTCATAATCTTTATTTCCTAATGAAATAGATTCGTTAGCAGCAGCAAGATTAAAAGTAGCCAGTCCGTCTAGTGAATTATTATCCTGAGTGTCACATTGAATCAATTTATAAGGAGTTGTCATTACTGTAGGATTCTCATAAATAGTAATGATTTTTTCAATAGGCTCTCTATTTTCTCCATTTACGGTTTTTGTCAATGTTACTTTATAATCGCCAGCTTTTGAAAAAATATGATAAGCATTTTTATCATTGGAAGTAGTTCCGTCTCCGAAATCCCATAGAAAACTATCGATGTTTTCTAAAGAATTAACAAAAAAATGCGTTGATTGCCCAAAACAATTATATTCGTATTCAAAAGTGTAAAGAAATAAAGAGGTAATAAAAGGAGGAAGTCCCAGTTTTGATATTCCCGCTTTTAAATCAATTTTGTTTTGTATGTAATTGCAATTTATACCATCAGATTCAGGATTATTTATTACAGATAGTTTATTGATATTATTGTTAGTGTTTGAATAACCTGATCGATAGATTTTTTCATCAATAGCCAGTTGCAAGGCACCAGCGATATAGGTTGAAGAATTTATTGTTTGTTGTGATCCTGTAATATCGCCTTTTTTTAAATCAAATTGTATTAGACTACTTCCTAAAGAATTACCGCTTATATTATTATATATATTAATAGTAATATATAGTTTCGTTGTTTTTGGAGAAAATTCAACTCCATAGGGATCAACATTATTTATTATTGTTAATTCGTTATTTAAAATACCGGTTGTTGCATTAAAATCATAAAGAAAAACGTTTCCTGTATTTCGTTTTATTTGCCCATTTGCATTAGTATCATTTGAAGTTTTGGTTGCCATATTTGCCATAGCAATTTTTTTACCATTGGGCGAAGCCTTTAAATATCCAATAGCATTTGTATTGTAACCGCCTAAAGGAATATTTTGGGATGTTACTGTTTGTACAGGAGTCTGATCTAGTCCTGTGGTACTAATCTTGAAGCTGTAAAATGTGTTTTTGAAATGAGTGATTACCCAAAATGAAATGCCGTCACTGTGTTGCACTGCAGTGATTTTTTCTGAACATTTAAATTTTTTGTCTTCAGCGTCATTTGGATTATAAGTAATAAGATGAATGTTTTTTTGAGTACTGACAATATCTCCATTGCCATTATTTAATCTAAGATCAACAACAGAAAAATTTAAACCGCTATTTGGCGGATCTTCATCATTGGCAGGGTTATTGTCTGCGTTTAAAGAGTTGGGCTCATCTACAGTAAAAATATAATATAAATTTGGATCTTTAGGTTTCGGAACTATAATTGCTGATTGTGTACTTGATCTATGACCTAATAATCCTGTCCCGTTAAGCATTACGTGATGATTTTTGTCATATACAATTGATCCATCAGTGTAAAAAAGAAGATTTCCTTTTTTGTCAGAAATACTGGCGCAACCTTCGTTAGTGAATAATTGCCCATCAGTTAAAGTAACAGGATTTCCGGAATTAAAATCTAAACCTGCACCATATCCAAAATACCAAATTGCAGCTTCTTTTTGAGCAAAAGCAGATGTGGAAATAAGTAGTAAAATGATAGATAATAATCGTAAAGATTTCATATATTTTTCATCAAACTCAAATATACAAAAAGGGTTAAGAATTAATTAAATATTTATTTTATCTTTTTAAACTAAAATGACCTTTAATAGTTCTGCCATCTATAAATTCTAAAGTAAACCAATAATCATCTGCAGGTAATTGTTGATTATTGAAAAGACCATCCCAGCCATCACCATCCTGATTCATTTGTTTAAGTAGTTTTCCATAACGATCAAAAATAAAGATTCTGTAATCCGGAAGCTGATCTATATTTGTAATTAACCATAAATCATTGTATCCGTCACCGTTTGGAGTAAAAAATCTTGGGTAATCTAAAACATAAAGCTGATATGAATTAGATAATCCACAACCATTTTTATCTCTTACAATTGCATTATATGCTCCTGCTTTTACATTCTTGAATAAAGGATCATTCTGAAAAACAATTCCATCTAATGAAAATTCATAATTTCCAACTCCCGTATATTTGATTAAAACCGAATTATCAATTCCGGAGAAATCTTTTACAACAGCTTCTGTTATAAAAGCCGGTTCAGATAAAATTACTTTAAATTTCTTGGTTTTTTCACAACCGTTTACATCTGTTACAACTACTGAATAATCACCTGCCAAATCTACCGTTATAGAATTATCAGTGCTTCCTGTATTCCATAAATAGCTTGTAAAACCCGTATCAACGCTCAATATTATTTCTTCTCCTTTACATACATATGTTGTCTCATTTTGAAAATTAGCAGGATCAAATGTGTTTACAATAAGTGTAATTGGAGTTATATCAAAACAGTCTGCTCCGTTTGTAGCCTTTGCATAAATAATTTGGCTGAATGCAGTTGTATTTTTGAAAATATTTGGTAATGCATTTAAGTCCATTAAAGCGTCATTAGTATTTAAATAATAATTAAAAACTAATCCGGCTGGCAAACCTGTGGATATTTGTGGAGTTACTTCTGTGCTTAGATTAAATTGGTATAAACCATCTTGCTTTTCATCTTCATCACAAGTTGCAATTGGATTTTGATTTGGAATTGTTGCATTAGAAATCAGTAATGTTACTTCAGCAATTTTAAAACAACCATATTGGTTTTCAAGTCTGGCATAGATAATCTGATTAGGTGTTTTATTGCTGTATTTTTCAGGAGTTATAATAGGATTTGTTTTTGTTTGAGCATCCGTAAGTGATTCATAATAGCCTTTATTCAAAATTGATGAAATATTATTTTTGACAATATTATCAACTTTGGTTAAATTAAAAATCGTAATTCCGTCTGTATCATCGTCACATTGCAGTAAACTGGTGTTAGTTGACATTATTTCCGGGGCATATTCAATCTTTATCTGACCTGTAGACACGCAAGTTGTACCTGTTAAAGTGGCTTCTACTTTGTAATTCCCAGTTGCTGATACATTATAAACTGAACCGGTTTCGGATGGGATTATTACAAAACTATTAGCGGCATCTTCCTTAAACCATTTAAAGCTATATAAAGTATTATCTAATTTAGTATCTAAAGGTATAGTTTCACCAAAACATGCAGGATTGTTATCAGCAATAGTTTTATCTGTTCCAAAATTTATTGTAGAGGCAAAACTTCCGGCTTCAATAAAAACAGCAGAGTTATATTGTCCGGTTGCATCATCTGCGATTACCAATTTTAAATGGTAGGTTTTTTTTGGAATAACCGTAGTTTGAGCATTCATTACTACAGTTTGTCCGGCATAATTTATTGGACTATTCTCATTATTATAACCATTAAAAAATTCTTCATTTACCGCATTACAACCCTCAAAAGTTTGTCCTCCTGAAGTAGCAGGGCTTATTATTGTATGAACTGTTGTTGAGGAAACCGGTGTTGTTGTATTAGGTAAAACCGCTAAATTTTTATATTCTTCTGAGGTTCCGGCTTCTTTTATTAAAAAAGCAAATCCATCAGAATATTTACAGGGAAAGTAAGTCTGATATTCATTAGATGCAAAAATATAGTTGAAACTGATGGAGTTAGTTAAAGCAACAAAATCAAACTCTAAAACGGTTGCCTGTGTGCTTCCGGGCGTATTTAAGGCTTTTTCTAAATCAGGATCGCCTTTCCAGTTTTTATTCGTTTGCCCTTCAGAATTTAATTCATTAAAAGGTCCGGCAGCATTTTTACTGGGAGAAGTGCTTAAAACAATTCCTCCCAGAAAAGGGAAACTGCTGGTTCCTGCGTTAAAATAAGCATAACTGTTTCCGGTAATTGTTGGGTTTCCAGATGCATTAACAGTTCCTATATCAATACAAGAACTATTTATCAATATATTCTTTACTAATTCTTCAGGTGTTTTTGAAGCATCTATAGTAATATTTTGCGCATTCATCTTCACAGATAAGCAGCAAAAACACAAAACAAACAAAAAACTTTTAAAATAATTCATAGTCTTACAAATATACTATAAATCTCGATTTTTTAGTAGTTTGTAAGAAAAGTATATAAATAAAAATGTCCATACTAAAACAATTAAGATTGTGAAGGAGTGAACACTGTAATCTTTGGTGTTTTCAATCCCTACCTGATTTCCAAAACTTTTTATTGCCGATAGCCTTGTGATTGGTTCAATAAGTAAATTAGACATTGCTTCTAACGGAAGAAATTGAGTGAAATATTTATCGTTACCGTTAGTTGGAAAAATTATAAAAGCCAGGATACCTTTTATAATCGATTCGATAAAAAACCAAACTAAAAGAAAACCCAAAGCAAAAGCAGAACGTTTTACAAAAACACCTGCAAACAAACAGAAAGAGAAGAAGCCTAAAAGATTGACAAAAAAAGCAAGCAGATATTCTAAATCACTAAAAACAATACTCAATTCTGTATACGATGAAAAGCAAAATCCCAGGATCAAGGTCATTATGAAAATAAAAACAGTAGAACAGATTGTAAAAAGCAACACTGTTAAGAATTTTGATAATATGAATTCTTTTTTGGTTAAACCATCAATTAAATTTTGTTTTAAAGTTCCGTAGCTATATTCATTGGCCATCATGGAGACAATAACAATTGCTAGAAAAAGTTTGAACCAAACAGCAATATAGCTGTTAAAATGCCATATATATGGAAAATTGAATATCCCCATTTCGGCAAAATGGAATTTAAAAGGACCAATGTCAAATTTTATAGAAGCAATTAAGGCAATAAACGAAAGTAAAATAAAATAGGTTAAAGTAAGGAAACGACTGGCTTTGTTTTTCCAGATTTTTTGTAATTCTATAGAGATAAGTCTGTTCATGGTTTAGTTGTTTTGGATAGTGGCGTTTTTGGTTAATTCTAAAAATTGTGCTTCTAAACTGTTTTTGCGTTTTACCAAATGGCTCAAAGCAATATTTTTAGAAAATAAAAACTGATTTAATTCTGAAGCTGATAGATTTGATTTTAAATAAACCAAAATTTTCCCTTCCTCTTCAGTAATTTTGTCAATTGATGAATGAGTTGCCAAAACACTTTTTAGTGCAGCATTATCATCGGACATAATTTCAAAAAATCCCTCATTTGCTGCCATTGTATCAACTGCGCCTGAATAAAGGATTTCTCCTTTTCGTAAAACAATTACATGTGAACAAACCTTTTCAACTTCGTCTAATAAATGCGAAGCCAATAAAATAGTAGTTCCCTGCGAAGCAATTTTTTTGATAATATCACGAATCTGGTGAATTCCCTGCGGATCTAAACCATTTGTAGGCTCATCTAAGATCAATATTTCAGGATCATTTAAAAGCGCTGATGCAATGGCTAAACGCTGTTTCATTCCTAACGAAAAAGTACTGAATTTGCTGTCTTTTCTTTCAGATAAACCAACTAAATCAAGTTTTTCGTTGATTTTAGAATAATCGATGCTTTTTATTTTACAAACCAATTTCAGGTTTTCCTCGGCAGTCATGTAAGGATAAAAGTTAGGTCTTTCGATAATAGCGCCTACTTTTTTCAAAGCTTCGTGAGTTTGAACTTTTCCTCCAAACCAGCTGTAACTTCCTGATGTGCGGTTTACAACATTCAGTACAATTCCTAAAGTAGTTGATTTTCCGCTTCCGTTTGGGCCTAAAATCCCATAAACGCGGCCTTTTTGTATTTCAAAAGAAACATTTTTTAAGGCTTGAATTCGCCCGTATCTTTTGTGAAGATTCTCAATAGTAAGTATGGTTTCCAAATTATTTCGGTTTTAGTTTTAAGTATGACGATTCAACTTCGATATTGTTACGCTAAATTTTATTTAATGTAAATTTGTAATAAAGATATTCAAAATGAGCGAACCTTTAATGGTTTTAAAAAAACCGTCGTACCCTTTAACGCAATCTCTTTTAAATTATTTAGAACGATACGAACGTATTTCAAAAGTATCTGTGTTCTATGATGATTTATTGCGGTTTTCAGGTTCTGTAAATGTATATGATAAAAATGAAACCGATACTTTATGGATTCGGGTTTATTATAGTGAATTTGAAAGAAGTGAAATTGATTTAAATCTGAAAAAAATATATTCGCTTTTGCATTCTGATGGAAATAGCGAGATCATTCAGTTCTTAAATGTCGATGCAATTGATTATTGTACTTTCGGAAACTCAAAACCTTTCAGAATAAAAGTTCGAAATATTCTCAATGATAATTATGTACATTTTTATATAAAAAAAGCAGATGCTTCCAGAATTTACGGACTGGAATTAGAAGATATTCTATCGCCGGATAAAATTAACTTTCTGGTTTATAAAGACACTTTAATTGAGGAACATATTATCGGGATTCCAGGCGATGTTTTTATGGATACTTTATTAGATAGTTGTACCGAAATGGAAAAATCCCAAATTGCAAAAGAGTTTGTAAAGTTCAATGAACGTTGCATGATCAGGCTTTTAGGCGATATGAGAGCGTACAATTATGTTATTGTTCCTATTCACGATTTTGATCAGGTTGTCTATAAAATTCGTCCAATTGATTTTGACCAGCAATGTTACGAAGGGAATTTTAAAGTATATCGTCCGCAGTTTTTCAAAGAGAATTATCCAATGATTAAATTGATTAAGGATAAACTCGAAGACAGATCTATTATTCAGTATAAAGATGAAGAAAGAGCAATTCTCGCAAAACGTATTCACTCTGCGGAAAACAGAATCAAAAAACTATTGAATATAATGTGTCACGATACTATTTCGACCGATGAACATTTGAATCAACTAAAAATGGAATTGTACCGTTATACCAATGATATGAAATTTAAAAACGCCATATCAATGGGACATATTATGTTTGCTGCGTTTGAGTTTATCACGCGCAATTTTAAAAACACACATTTAATTTAAAAGTTTATTGAACCATATAAGTTATATAATTCATATCAACGCAATGTCTTAAATTATCTTATATAACTTATATGGTTAAAAACAAAAAATAATATTATGAAAAAGTTTTTTTTACTTGGAGTTTCTATCGCTTTGTTGGCTTGCCAGCAACAATCAAATGATGATTTGAAAACACTTTATTCACTACCTAAAAAGTTAAAAGAAGTTTCGGGAATTACCTATTTTCCTGAAAATAATTTGATTTATACATTAGAAGACAGCGGAAATAAAAATGCCATTTACGCCATAAATTCAAATGGTAAAATAGCTAAAACAATCACAATTTCAAACGCTACTAATGTTGATTGGGAAGATATTACAAAAGATAAAAGCGGTAATCTTTATATTGGAGATTTTGGAAATAATGATAACGAACGCAAAGATTTGTGTATTTATAAAGTCAATAAAAATCAGCTCAATAAAGATTTGGCTGTAGCCGAATATAAAATTTCATTCTCATATCCGGAGCAAACA
The DNA here is from genome assembly GCF_043722275.1 of Flavobacterium sp. Classification (GTDB taxonomy): domain Bacteria; phylum Bacteroidota; class Bacteroidia; order Flavobacteriales; family Flavobacteriaceae; genus Flavobacterium. Next base: position 43,264 of record NZ_JAYSPC010000056.1, read on the forward strand.
GAATTTCCTCCAAAGAAAAAAGAATTATTTTATGATGTTGAAGGTTTTTTTGAACACGGAAATTACTTTTATCTTTTTACAAAAAACAGAAGCAAAGGTTTTGACGGAACAGCTTTTATCTACAAGATTTTAAATGCTCCCGGAACTCAAAAAGCAACCAAAATTGGCGAATTTAAAACCTGCGATAATTACAATCATTGCGTTTTAACAAGCGCAACAATTAGTCCTGACGGAAAAAAAGTAGTTTTGCTAAGTCACGATAAAATTGTTTTGTTTAAAGGTTACAAAGGCGATTTATTCCATAAAGGAACTCAAACAGAAATAAAGCTAAATCACTTTTCACAAAAAGAAGCCATAGTTTTCAAAGACAATAATACCTTATTAATTGCCGATGAAAAGACAAATAAAATAGGAGGGAACGTTTATGAGTTTAAGCTTTAAAAAAAGTTGCTGAGTTGCTAAGTTGCTAAGTTTTTAGACTAAAAAAAATAAAAATTGAAAATCAAAACGAATTAGGATAAAAAAATCTTTGTTCCTTTGAGCCTTTTCGACTTTAAACCTTACAAAAAAAACTTAGCAACTTAGTAACTCAGAACCTTTCCTTAAAAACTATATGCCGCTCCAAAAATAACCCTTCCTTCTTCGTCAGGAGATTTAAAATAAGAGATTCTTGCAGTTAAAACATTGATTGCATTCAGCCAAAGTCCACCGCCATAATCCTGATGCCATTTTTTAGAACTTTCGCCATCAAGCCAGATTCTTCCGTAATCAAAACCACCCAAAATTCCATAAGTTAAAGGCGCAATTGTTTTTCTGATTTTACCAAGACTTAATCGCAAATCACTACTTTGCGAGAAATAAGAACTTCCTAAAAAGCGTTCGTTTCTATAACCTCGTAAATCACTATCTCCGCCCAAAGTCGCACCTTGATAAAACTCATAGTTATTATTTAAAATAGCTTTTCCTTTAAAAAGAGTAGCCAAAACAAGTTTTCCGTTGTGATCGATTTTATGAGTAAAACCTAATAAACTTTCAATAGTTGGAAAGTTTTGTTTAGTATCATCCAGATTAGTCATCCATGCAGCCGAAACCATAAAAGCAATTCCTAAAGTAGGTTTTGCCGCAAAATCAGCATTTTTGAATGCGTATTTAATTTTTGCTCCACCATAAACCTGACTGTCAAAAACATTTGGATTTACAATATTTGGAGTGTCGATAAATCTGTTTTCAGTTTCTTCAACCCTCATTTGCTGTAACATCGGCTGAATACTAAATTCGCTTCCGTATCTTCCAACGTGTCTGACAGCTCCGGAAACATTAAATTTCTGAATACGAACACGATTATAATCCATTCCTAAATCTTCAGTATTATTTACAGATTCGTTTCCATAGCCAAAATAATTTATGGCAAAATTTGGCGTAGTATATTGCGATTCAACATCAATAACCCATTTACCCAATAATCCCGGAAAATGTGCCACATAATTAAATTCTAAACCACCGGTTGCAAAGTAATAAAAAGCGTTTAAAACGTGTCTTTGCGTATAAGGATTCTGTTTGAAATTATTAACTGTATAATTTAAATTTACACCAACTTTTACACCATCGTCCGGATTAAATCCAATGTTTGGCAATCCTGAAACAACATTATATTTAGGTTTTTTGTAATTGTATAAATTCACATCATAATCATCTGTTAATTGCGTCTGAGTTTTAGAATCAAGATTATAAGTGTTTTCTTTTGATTTAAAATCGTAAACAATTACTCTTTTTCCGTTTTCAATATTATATGTATCATTGTTTTGACCACCAATCAAACGAATTTTGATTTTAGATTTTTCATTTCCTGTTACCTGAAAAATATCATTATCATCTAAACCATAAATCCAAAGATTACTAGTTTTAGCGTCCGTTACATTTTTCGTGTAAACTAATTCATCACCTTCTTTTTTAACTCGGTAAACCTGAATTTCTATACTTTTTCTGGCATTATGATTGATCACGAACTTATCTTTTTTATCAGTTCCTGCAAGCATAACTGTATGACTTAAAACATCAAAATAGTCCGAAGCATATTTTTGAAGATCCTTCTTTCTGTTTTTTAATTTTTGTCTGATATCCGCAATTGTTTCATCCTGAACCTCTTTTGGTAAACTTTTAAAAGCATTATCAATATCATTATCAGATAAGTTTTCCTGAATATATTTCGCCTGAGCCAGCCAATCTTTTTCATCAGCCGTTTTTAAAAATGCCAGATCCATTGGATAAGGTTCTCTGTTAAGCCACTTTACATTATCAATTTTATTTTTGAAAGTTCGCATATGACGTAACGCAGGAATATTCATTAAAATAGAAAGCAAAGTTCCGTCGTATTTCGAAAAAGCCTGATCACGATCACGCGGAATTGGTTTGTAAGTAACTTTACCATCTTTTTTATATTCGGCCCAACGCCATTGATCGCTGTGTCTGTCCCAGTCCCCAATAAGCATATCAAATAAACGCGCTTTTATATATTCATTTTCATCTACAGAATATTTTTCATCTTTATGAAGATTCGTCATCATATCTTCGGTACTGATAATATTAGATGGGTTTCCAAAATTTTTAGCATCTAAATGATTGTCCGCCGGTCTTTCTTCCACCATATATAATTCATCTCCAAAATTAGAATTGAATTCCTTCAAACCATTCTGTTTTGGGATATAATACAAAACCGGATTTGTGTGCGCCAATCCTATTTTGTCAGCCATATTACCCACCGCAAATGGAGTATAAGGATGCGAAGTAGTATAGAAATCTAATAAAAAATTCTCAGCATAAGTATCTTCAAATTCATTTACAACGTATTGATCCTTAAAAGCAACCGATTGCAAAAATGCTGTGGCACTTTTTTTCAAAGCGCGCAAAACATATTCACGGCCTTTAGGATCAGACATTCTTAAAGAAACCGACTGATGTCCTCCGCCTTCGCGAATTGGTTTTAAACCGCCCATTAAAGTGTCTAAAGTTGCTGTACGGGCTTCAATTGGTAAACTGTAATATTTTCTATAATGATTTCCGAATAAGAATCTATGAAAAATACTTTTCTGAGTCATTTTTTCAGAATAAATCGAAGTCGTGACAGTTGCAGGAAACTTATTTTCAACTTTTGCAGCCCAATTAATTTCTTTCGCTTTTATGATTTCGTGCTCAAAAAGTAGTTTCTCCTTATTGTTTTCATTCCCAAAGAAAGCAACTTTTGCATCACCGCTTTTAAATAAAGTTAATGTCGCATAACCATTTCCTCCATAAGAGAATTCAGTAGGATTTATAGCTCTTGCCGCTTCAGATTTTGATCCTGCGCCACTAATAATTTGCTTAATATTTTCCTTATTGACATATTGAAGATTATGGTCGTGTCCGGAAACTACAATTACATTTTTCTGTTTTTGCAAAAGCGTTTTAATTCTCTTTGCATAAATAGTATATTGCTTGTTTTGAATATCTTGCGGACTTGCGCCAGATGTTTTTCGTAATAAATTAATGAAAGAACCAATTATAGGCAACGGTATTTTTTTCTCTAAAGGAAACAATTGTTTTTCTAACGAAAATTGTCCTCCGTGCGTTCCGTTACTCATCAAAGGATGATGAATAGCGATTACAACCGTTTTTTCCTGATTTTTATTTAGAAGATTTTCAAGTTCATCAAAAAAATCTTCTCTGGTCTTAATGTTACAATTATCATTTATTGTTGGGTGATTGTCCCAATCTTCCAGAAACCATTCGCTATCAATTGTAATTAAAGTTGCGGTACTATCGATTTTTACATCTTCGATTGCACAACTTTTTCTTGGTAAAAATGATTTTTTATCGTTAAGATATTTCGTAACAAAATCTGCCTGACGTTCCAGACCTTTAATTCCGTTATACCAATCGTGATTTCCGGGAATCATAATTGTTTTTCCTTTAAAACCTTTAGTAAGTTTTAATTGATTCGTCAGTTTTGTTTCAGCTAAAGCTTTCTCTGAAGCATTGTCATCACTAGGAAAACCCTTAGGATAAATATTATCACCTAAAAATAATAATGTGGCTTTTTTATTCGATTTTTTCAGTTTTTGGTGTAATAGTTCCAGTGTTTGCTGCGCTTGTTCTTCGTCAGCATTTCCTGCATCACCAACTAAATAAATAGTGTGTGCAATTTTTATAGTATCAGTTGCGTTTTCCGTTTCGTCAGCACTAACATTTTTCCCATATTGCGCTTTATGCGTCGCGCAGGAATAAAGCAGTGACAGAACAACTATTACTAAAGAATAGTTTTTAATTTTAGTAATAAAATGATTATCCAAAAACAATTTCATAATTTAGTGGTATAAAATAAATCTCCATGAATTTAATAGAACAATCCGAAGATTTCGTCAGTAATTTACTCAAAGATAAACTTTCTAATTTATATTCTTATCATAATTTTAACCATACTTTAACGGTAGTAAATGCAGTAAAAGAGCTCTGTAAAAAAGAAGATGTTAAAGGAGATGATAAGGAAATGTTGATGGTTGCGGCTTGGTTTCACGATACAGGTTATATCGTAGGATATGAAAATCATGAAGAAGAAAGTGTAAAAATCGCCACCACTTTTTTGAAAGAAAAAGAACAGTCAGATGAATTTATCTCAATTGTTTCCAGTTTAATAATGGCGACCGTAAAAGAGTATATTCCGAAAACACATTTAGAAAAAATAATAAAAGATGCCGATTTCGCTCATCTTGTGGGAACTGAATATGAAACTACTTGCGAATTGTTGCGAATTGAATTAAAAAATACATGGAATTTAGATTTTTCTAATGCAGAATGGGCAAAAGAAAATCTGAATTTTTTAATGAATAAACATCGCTTTTATACGGATCACGCCCTGAAAAAATGGCAGCTTTTAAAAGATAAAAACTTGCTTATGGTGGAAAAGAAAATCCAAAAGCAAAAAAAGAAAGATGCCGATAAGATTGAAGATGAAATTAAAAAGAAAGAAAAGATCGAAAAACCAGATCGTGGCGTTGATACTTTATTTCGTGTAACTTTAGGAAATCACACTCGCTTAAGCGGAATTGCTGATAGTAAAGCCAATATTTTATTATCTGTAAATGCAATTATTATCTCAATTGCACTTTCATCGATTATCCCAAAATTAGACAGTCCGAAAAATGCGCATTTAGTAATTCCAACTTTTATAATGTTGATATCAAGCGTTATTACTATAATTTTTGCAATTCTTTCAACAAGGCCAAAAGTAACAACAGGTACTTTTACAAGAGAAGATATCGAGAACAAAAAAATAAACTTATTATTTTTCGGGAATTTCTATAAAATGCCTTTAGAAGAATATGATTGGGCGATGAATGAAATGATGAAAGATCGTGATTACTTATATTCTACCATGATCAAAGATTTATATTATCTGGGATTGGTTTTACAGCGTAAATACAATTTATTAAGAATTGCCTATAACTTTTTCATGATAGGAATCATTATTACCGTAATTGCGTTTGTAATTGCTTTTAAATCAATTTAAACTTTTTAGTTGAGTAATAAGGCTTTAAAAGTCTAAAATATTTAACCAGATATAACCACAATGTTGTCATCACAAGGAACGAGGGATCTCCGTAAGAAACTAACGCAAAGTATTTTTTCTAAATTGCACAGCTGCTCGCGAAGATCCCTCGTTCCTAGCATGACGTTTTTAATTTTCCCAATCCCTTCTCAAAGCAAAGCAAAAATAAACGCAAAGCTTAGTGAACTTTGCGTAAACCTTTGCGCAATTTGCGGTAAAATGTTATTCATGTTTTTTTTTAAATTAACCCTCGGGATGACAAAAAATGCGCACTAACTACGCATTCAATAATTAGTTGAGTTCATCTAATAAATCCTGATAAGTAATTTTTTGTGCAACAGAAGTCACATTATTATTGATCACTTTTACGCGAATTGCTCTCAAACCTGAAACCCCCTGAAGATCTTCAACCTCAAATTGTTCAATTGAAGGTTCGAGGATTTTTTTATGCTGTAAATACTTGATATACTTCAAATATTCAGCTTCTTCACTATTTTGAGAATATACAATTGTGATTTTCTCTTTCTCAGTAATCCTGTCTTTTGTGCCTTTAATATTCGATTTATCGATACGTTTTTTCACAACTTCATATCTCGCATTATACGTTCCGTCAACATCAAAACGTTTTTCATCCATTCTAAATCGGATAGAAAGCGGAGCACTAAAAACCAAAATCAACGAAGTCACATCTAATTCATAAGGCAATGATTCCTTTAATTGATGATGTTCCAGTTCCATTTCGCATAAAGTTTGCAATTGCCACAAACGTAAATTATGCAAATACATAATGTCAAAAGGTTTCGTGGGCGCAATTGATGCTCCTATATATAAATTATGTTCGACACCATCAGTTTTAAAACGCTCATAATAATGCGGATAAATTTGTTGTGCCTCGATTTGTTTTTTATCTAATACAGTCGCTAATCTTTTATTGATAATCGACATTGCATTATCAAATTTCTTTCGTTCGTGATAAAATGAACCAGTTTTTTCGTCCAGGCTTTCAAAATACAAGCGTTCCAGTTTTTGACTTTTAGCCGTTTCTTTCGTATTCTTTAATAAAGGATGAATTTCTTCCTCAATATAACGCTGAATATGTTGTTCTGTATCAGCTTTTAGAGGGAAATCCAGTTCATTTCGGAACGATTCCAATTCAAATTTTCGTTGTTCCAGTAATACAAGATTCGTATTTGGGTCCTGAGATTCAAATATTTGCAAAATAGCCGTTAATTGATTTTTAAGATCTCTTTTAACCGTTTCGTTTCTGTGTTCAGATGAACCTTTGATATCAATTTGCCCGTATAGCGGATATACATTTTTAAATACAATTTCCTTAAAAATATAATCCTTAGTATGATTTATATTTTGGAAATAATTTTGAGATTCTTTTTTGAATTTCCAATAAACACTTGGATGAATTGTAGTGTATTCACGCTGAATAATTGCCTCAATTTGATGTTGCATATCGGTATTATAACGGTCAATTGTATCCGTTAAATAAGGAAGAACCAATTCGAGTTTAGTTGCATTAACAGTATTTAAATCCCTTGCTTTTGAAGAAACTAATTCGACAACGCCCAATAAATGACCGTCTTTTATAACCGGCGCAAAAATACAGCTATGAATATTTTGTTTCAATAAATGCTGGCCAAGTCTTTTGTTTGTTGAATGTTCCGTGAATTTTTGAACATTTGAAATAACAAAAGGTTCTTTATTATCCAGTAAATTTTCGAATGAACATCCAAAAAAAGCATTCTTGCAATCCACTTCTTGATCTGTAGAAAGTAAAAAACTTTGAATTTTCGCATCAAATTTAATAGGTCTGATAAATTTTTCTTCTTCCTGATTATAAATTATAAAACCAACCTGTAAATCCGGAATCATAAAAATAGATCTGAAGATATTCGTTAAAATTACATCAGATGTTGCCGTTTGTGCATCTGGTTTTAGCAAATTACTTTTCAAATTAGAAATAGCACTTTCTGTCGTTGCATCAAATAACGAAACAATTCCAAAACCTTTTAATAACCAGCTTCCCACAGGAAATTTTGATTTCCATAAAGCAAGATCATTATAATTATCCATTAATAAATCAATATCATCCGGCGTTAGGGCTATTGCATTTTCTGTTGGAGTAATTTCCATAAAATCAGCATTGTACGTAATGCGATAATGCTTTTCAACACCTTCTTCGTCAGGAATATCATAAAAGAATGGTTTACTGAAAGCGAACTTTTGTTTGTAATAACTGCTTAAAATTAAGCAGCAATTATTGATATAAAATTGATGATCATCGAAATTTCTAATTTCCATGTAAAATTCATCTCCGGCATTTTTAAGAATTTTCTTAAAACGTTCCGTATAATTAAAAGATATATTCTGAAAAGGAATTGTAACCGCTTTTACTTCATTATTACTCAAAGCAGTAGGAAATAAATCTGCGAGTATATTCTTGATTAATCCTTCATTTTTTTTGATGATACTATAATCCTTAATTCCTGTCCTTAATTCAGGTATAGAATCTATTTCTTTTAAAATAGCTTTGGCATAATTTGAACGGTAATCAACATTTGACAATGCAATTTCTTCAAATGATTCGATTAATTTATGAAACGAGATTATGGTAGTAAAAGGACTTTCGTAGTCTACAAGATTATCCATCTTAGTTTATTTTAGATTGCAAAATTAAGCAAATATTAAGAATGTACGTCATTTTATTATTTCTTTCGTTTATGGTTCGATAGATTTTATCCTCTGAAAATCAGTGTTTTTAACCTTCTATTTTATTTTAACGAAATATTAACTTTATTAATAACGGAACGATCGTTCCGTTATTATATCTTTGTACCATAATAATTGAATAATCAATAATTTAAAAACAATAAAAATGAAAAATTTAGAAAACAAAGTAGCTATTATTACTGGTGGAAATAGCGGAATAGGGTATGCAACTGCTGCCGAATTTGTAGCAAAAGGTGCAAAAGTAATTATAACCGGAAGAAACAAAGAATCTTTGGCTAAAGCCGAAACAGAATTAAATGTTACCGGAATTGTAGCAGATCAATCTGATTTAAAATCTATTGACGGATTAGTCGAACAAGTAAAATCTCAATTTGGCAAAGTAGATATTTTATTTCTAAATGCAGGAATTGCAGCTTTTGCTCCGGTAGATTCAGCTTCAGAAGAACATTATGACAGCATTATGAACGTAAACGTAAAAGGAGTTTATTTTACAGTTCAAAAAGTATTACCAATTTTAAATGATGGTGGATCTATTATTTTCAATACTTCAATAAATGCACATGTTGGTATGCCAAACTCTAGTGTTTATGCCTCAAGCAAAGCTGCAGTTTTATCTTTAAACAAAGTTTTTGCCACAGAATTAGCGCCAAGAAAAATCAGAGTAAATGCAGTTTCTCCTGGTCCTGTTGAAACTCCGTTATACGGAAAATTAGGTTTAGAGAAAGAAGAAGTTGAAGGTTTTGGAACTATTTTAGGAGAGAAAATTTTATTGAAACGTTTCGGACAAGCTTCAGAAATTGCAAAAACAGTTAGTTTCCTTGCTTCAGATGATGCTTCATTTATTACAGGATCTGAAATTGTTGTTGATGGTGGACTTATCGTTAATGCAGTAGTTTAATTTTTTTTCACTCTAATTCAGGAACGATTGTTCCGTATTTTTGTATCTTTGTAAAGTAATTTAATGATAAAGTCATGGCTAGAACAAAGGAATTTAATGAAGATCAGGCTTTAGATAAAGCGATTGAAATTTTTTGGCACAAAGGTTATAACGGAACTTCGGCTCAGGATTTAGTAACGCATTTAGGTTTAAGCCGTTCAAGTTTGTATGATACTTTTGGTGACAAACAGAAATTGTTTGCACAATCATTACAGCGTTATCAAAAAAATGCACAAAATCAGATTGTTGAACTTTTCGAGAAATCGGATAATATTAAGGAAACATTACATGATATTTTTAAACAAGCAATTATAGAAAGTTTAGAAGACAGAATTACAAAAGGCTGTTTTATGGTTAATTCCTCTGTTGAACTTGCGATGCACGATGAAGAAATTGCGAAAATTGTAAAAAATAATAGCCAGATAATGGACGAAGTTTTTACAAAAGCAGTTCAAAAAGGACAAGATTCTGGTCAGATATCTAAGAATTTAGATGCAAGAACTTTGGCGAGATTTATTTTTAATAATTATTCCGGAATCCGTGTTTTGGCCCGTGCCGGTGAAAGAGATAAACAAGTCTATGATGATATTGTAAAAGCAATGTTCTCGATTTTGTAATGGTTTTGAGAAACTGCAATAAAAAAACGCCAATCCCTATTAATTATTTTTAACACAGAGAACGCCAAGACTTTAATCTTAGGATACCTTCGAAAAACACAAAGTTCACAAAGCTAGATCAATACAAAGCTTTGCGAGCTTTGTCTTTTTTTATAAAAGCTGAGAAGAAAAAAAACTTAGCGTTAAAATTTTTCTCTCTCCAGAGCGTTTAGAATTGATTTAATCTACGGTAAATAAAAAACGGCAAGTACAAATGAATGTAGTTGCCGTTTTTTGTTTTAAGTAAGTAATAGAAAATGAATAACTACTAGCTTTTTTCTTCTTTGTTGAAGTAAACTAAATAGTAATACATTTGTTTTTCTTCATCCCAGCCTTTTTCAACAAATTTTTCTGCACTTTCTGGATTAATAAAATCCATTTTAATCTGAATGTGAGTGTCCAGATTAATAACATTTTTAATCGACTTTCTGGCGTCAGAAACTGCTGCGTTTGCAATAGGGAATGAGGTTACATCTTCGATGCTGTATTTTTCTCCTTTATCAACTTTATAGTTTTTGAATTCAGGAATTAAGTCTGGATTGTCTAATACTTCATTCAGGAAATTTTGCTCTTCGAACTGATCATTTTTTGCGAAATAATTCACAGATCTGTTCATAAACATTACTTCTTCTTTTTTGTCTTCAGCAGGAAAAACAACGTCTTTCGCAAAGCCCTGACAAAATTTCAAGTATTTTTTTGTGATGAAGTTTTCATCTTCAAAAGCATCAACAGATAGAAAATGCTCTAACCAATAACGCGCATCATAACGGTTACTGTCAACAGTCAGGATTTTATATCCTTCGTCTTTTTTATAATTAAAAATCAAACAACCTTTGTCTAATTTGCTCAGGTTAATACCTTGTTGCAAGATCATTTCAAGGTTACTGTTTTTTTCTTCAAACTGTAAAAAGTCCGCTTGTAGCTCACTTTTAAAAATTCCTATAGCATCAACAACATTGTTATCAATACTTAGATTTGTTAAATAAGTTACATAAACCTCTCCGTTTTTAATGTGCGGATGATTTGACTGCTCGAATAAATGTGTGGTAATATTTTTAGAAACCTCTTGCAATCTACTCGGATTGTCAAAAATCTCGGTGGCATATTTAAACATGTCGTTATAATCCAAATCGACTTCGTGCGCAAACTGATAATAGTTTTCTTCTTTCTCTCTAAAAGGCTTAAAAAAGTACTCTTTTATCAAAGGCACAATTTCATCATTTAAATTAAAAGGCTGTTCCGATAAAAAAATCGCTTCGTTTCTGCTTTTGTTTCCTACGCGGTGTATCGCAAGCGTCTCGATGTGGGTGTTGAATAAGTTGATCATATTTAAAGTTGCTGAGTCTCTAAGTTGCTAAGGTTCTGAGTTTTTAGTTTCTGTCTTTTAATTTCTTAATAAACGAAACCAACATTCTCTCTACTTCGCGACTGTCCTCATATTTGAGTTATTGAGTCTAAGTTGCTAAGGTTCTGAGTTTTTAGTTTCTGTCTTTTAATTTCTTAATAAACGAAACCAACATTCTTTCTACTTCGCGACTGTCCTCGTATAAATTATTAAATTCTTGTTCGTTAAGATAGGTGATATTTTTAGCAATCTCTAATTGAGTTTGCATTTCAAATAAAGAACCTAATGAAATATTTAGAAAGCGTAAAAAATCTTTAACACTTTCTCGTCCGGATCCTTCAGCAATATTACTTGAGATAGAAACGGAACTACGTCTGATTTGTGAAGTCAATCCGAAGATTTCTTCTTTTGGAAATGTGTTTGTTGAAAAGTAGATTTTGGTAATTAAGGTCATTGATTTTTGCCAAATAAGAAGAGTTCTAAAATTGCTCATTTTTATATTTAATTTATGAAATAAAATTAAATATAAGAAAAAACTTTCAAAAAAAAACTTAGAGACTTAGTGCCTCAGCAACTCAGAACCTTTCCTCTAATTCCAATTCTCCTCAAACCCAAAATCTTCAAAGCTGTCATCGCCTTCGAACATATCAAGATCGTCTTCGTCAAGATCATCTTCAAATTCGCCGTAGATATCGTCATGCATATCTGCTTCAAAGCTTTTTTCCATGGCTTCATCAGGCATTTCTCCGTGAGAGAATAAAGTTTCCGGATAGGGAACTCCAGCAATTTGATCTTCGATAGCGGCTAATTCAACTAAAAATGTCCACATATTTATGAAATCATATACGTAGATAATCTTAGTATTTTGTTCATCTAAGAGATCAGATAATTTGTAATCGCTCATGGTTCTTTGTTCTCCGGGAACATCGCCAGTATCAAAAAGAGCTATTTCATCTTCCTGATTCCAAGTTTCATCGCAGGTATAAAACGAAGCTACTTCCATTCCGTCAAAACCAAAAGCGTTGAAGATCGCATTGTGTAAATCTTCAAGAGTATCATCTTCAAGAATTGCAATGTCTCTAAAAATATCTTCTTCGGCGTCTAGAATTACTCTAAATTTATAAACCATAATCTTTGTTTTTATTGAAAGGTCAAAGGTAAAATATAAAAAACGAAATACGAATTGTGAATTACGATTTGTTGAAAAGATTTTTTTTGTCAGACTAACCTAAATGGATTTGTCAGGCTGAGCGTCCCGAGTTGTTCTTGTCAGGCTGAGCGGAGTCGAAGCCCCGTTCCAATAAGCGCGCCTTCGACTTCGCTCAGGATGACATACGATAAGAAAAAAAACTATTTTCCAACCAATCTTTTCCTGATCTTATGATAATGTTTATGATAGGTACTATGACTAGGATAGGATCTGGTTGAAGTCATATTATTGAAGATTAAAGCTGTTACAAACAAAATCAGAACACCATCTAAAACCGGAGAAAGCACATACATATAACCCAGATCTTTTATTTGGGCAGAACCTGTAACCGCAATAAGCGCCGTAGCACCTCCGGGCGGATGAAGCGTTTTAGTAATTTGCATAAAAATAATCGAAAGAGAAACCGCCAAAGGAGCAGACAACCAAATAATATCAGGAACTAATTTGTTTATTGTAACCCCAATAATTGCTGAAATTACATGACCGCCAATTAAATTTCGGGGTTGCGAGAACGGGCTTTGGATAATGCCGTAAACTAATACGCTTGATGCTCCAAAAGAGCCAATAAGGAAAACAATGTCACTGCCGGAAAAACGAATAGATTCAAGATAGGACAGAATTCCTATTCCAATAAATGATCCTAGAAAAGACCAAAAATGTTCTTTAGAATCGATTAAAGTTTCCTTATAAAGAATGTAGCGCGTTTTACGATAACCTCTTTTAATTTTTGGAGTTGGCATTTATGTGGTATTTTATTTTGTAAACTTTGATATTTTCTTGCCTCAGATTTAATGATTTAAAAGATTAAAAATGGAGAGAATCGGGGGCAAAAGATATTTTTCTATTTTATTAAACTCGGAGAATAAGAATAAACCGTATATGGATAGATTGTTTTTGCCGTGTATTTTGAAATTAAGCAAACAACTAAAATGGGTAAAAATAAAGTATAGTCATTTGTTAAACCGCAAACTAAAAATATTGCTGTAAAAGGCGCGTGAATACTGGCACTTAAAACAGCCGCCATTCCGATAATCATAAAATTAACCGGAATTACATTTACATGAAAAAATGTATTTAAAACCGAAGCCAGTAATAATCCTAAAAATGCACCAATAAATAAACTTGGGGCAAAAACTCCGCCATCGCCTCCGGAAGCTAATGTTATAGAAGTTACAATAGGTTTTAGAAGTAAAACTCCAACAAAAGTAAATGCTAAAGTCAGCGTTAACGGAATTTCGGTTGAGTTACCAAAGATTCCTTTTAGGGCGTGATATCCTTCTCCATATAATTGCGGAAAAATAAATAACGAAACACTTAAAACTACAGAACCTATTAATATCTTATAATAATGAGTATCGATTTTCGAGAATTGTGACTTGAAAAACAATACACAACGCGTTAAATAAACCGAATTTATTCCGGCTAAAATTCCTAAAAGAATAAAATACGGAATTGCTTTTAAATGCCAGGTCGTAATTGAAACGGCAAACAAAGGTTCTTCTTTTAAGATAGAAAGTAATCCAAAAGCAACAGAAACCGCAATAACATTTGAAATTATAAAAGCGCGGGTTACTTTTCTGGAAATCACTTCAAGCGCAAATAAAATTCCGGCAATTGGGCTGCTGAATAAAGCCGTAACTCCGGCTGCAACTCCTGCACAAATTAATTCGGTTTTATATTTACGAAATACGTTTTCTTTTTGTTGAGCCACAGATCCAATTGTGGCGGTTGCAACAACCGTAGAAACTTCGATTCCGGTTGAACCTCCAAAAGCGACAGTTAATAATCCGTTGATGAAGTGAGATGGAATTTTATATGAAGGTAAATTTTTTGTACTTGATTTGGTGCTTTCAAAAACTTCTTTGATTCCCTTATTTTCTTTTTTCTTAAAGAGATATTGTCTCAGAAAATAAATTACAGATAATCCGAAAACCGGGAAAATGACATAAAAAACAGGATTTATTGTTGCTTCATGAAAGAAGATTTCTTCGTAATATTCGGTAATTTTTTTTAGTGAAATTCCTAGAAAGGCAGAAAGAAAGCCAATTAAGATAGAAACAATAACTAATTTTTGAAGGACAATGAATTGATGATTTTTTTTGATTTTCGCCGTTTTGTTCATCAGATGTGGATTTGAGATCGCAGGATTTTATTTGCGATTTCACAAAATTAAAGAATCATATTCGTTTTTTAATAAAAACGGCTCCTTATATTATGTTAAAAGTTATTATGAAGTAATTTGTTTACGATGTTAATCTAAAAATAATTATTGAATCTACTAGTTGTCATTTCGACCAAAGGGAGAAATCACACAAGAAACTCCTCACAGAAAATCGACAATCTTTGTAGCGTTACGCATGTGATTTCTCCCTTTGGTAGAAATGACATAAAGTGAGAAAAAAACTTTGCGCCTTCGCGACACATTTAACAATAATTTGATTGCCTCCAGCTTTAGCTGGAGGACATTTATTGACATATAGAAAAAGGCTTTAGCCGAATAATATTATTCGGCTAAAGCCTTTTTATTTTTAATTTTTATTCATCCAGCTAAAGCTGGACGCTATTCAAAAATATTTTCAATAAAACTATCTTTCATAAAACTCAATTGGCAATTCATCAGGATCAGCTATAAAAGTAAATCTTTTTTCAGTTGTTTCATCAATTCGGATAGGCTCGGATTCAATGTTTTTTGTATTCAAAAAAGCAATTGTTTGGTCTAAATTAATGACTTCAAAAGCCAAATGACGTAAACCAACGGCTTCCGGACGTGAAGGACGTTTCGGCGGATTTGGAAATGAAAACAATTCTACAACATAAATTCCATTCAAAGCGAGATCGAGTTTATACGATTGGCGTTCTTCGCGATATATTTCTCTAATAATAGTTAAACCTAAAACTTCGGTATAAAAAGTTTTCGATTTCTGATAATCAGAGCATAGAATGGCGATATGATGAATTTTATTTAAGGTAAGCATTTTTGATTTATTGGGGTTCCTGAATTAATTTTCGAATTACTTTTGCGGGATTTCCAACCGCAAGTGAATTGTCCGGAATATCTTTTGTAACTACAGATCCTGCGCCAACAACACATCCTTTCCCGATGGTTACGCCCGGACAAATAACCGAATTTCCGCCAATCCAGCAATCATCTCCAATTGAAATTGGCAATGCATTTTCCAGCGATTTTCTTAATTCGGCGTCAAGCGGATGAGTTGCGGTGTAAATGTGAACATTTGGAGCAAAAAATACATTTGATCCAATATTTACCGGCGCGCAATCTAAAACTACACAATTCACATTAAAATAAACGTTGTCGCCACAAGTAATATTGTAACCGTAATCACAATGAAATGGCGGTTCTATATAAAAACTCTTTCCTGTATTTGGAATTAATTCGGCTAAAATTTCTTTTGCTTTTTTAGTCAAACGATATTCCGTTACGTTCAATCGATGTAATAGTATTTTAGCTTTTCGGCGTTCTTTTACTAAAACAGGATCCATAGCAATATAATATTCTCCGGCAATCATTTTTTCTTTTTCAGTCATGAATATTATTTTATTTAAAGCATTTTCTTCAAAATAACAATTTGCCCTAAATGATAAACATCATGCTGAATAATTCCGTGAATATGCTCATAATAAGTATGTTCATTATTAACGTATATTTTCTCTAAATCGGCATCATTAAAATCCTCAAAAAACACATTCCATGATTCCTGTGATTTTGCCAGATTTTGAAGGGATTGTTCCCAGGCAGCTTCTGATGAATCTAAAACAGGAACAAAATAATTATGATCAGGCGGAGTAACGACTTCTCCTCCAAGGCGTCTTAAAATATTTCTTCGCCATTGAATAAGGTGATTGACAATTTCCCAAATAGTGTTTAAATTTGGATTGATTTTTCTGTAAGCCTGTTCTGCGGTTACATTTTCTAAGGTATTTGTCAAGTTGACTTCCAGCCACGGATTTCCATTATAAATGGATTGGTATAGATTCGAAATTCTTTTACTTTCTGACATAATGAAGGGTTTTAAAACTCGAAAGCTAATATACAAATAAGTAATTTACAACTCATCCTCGAAATTCTACAATTGGGTGATTTAATATTTTTTAACTAAAACTGTTAAAATACATTTGTCTCACCAAAACAAAATAATATTTAAACCAACAGGTATGAAAACCAAAATTTTTACAATTGCCTTTTTACTTTTTACCGCTTTCATTTTTGCTCAAAACACTATTTCGGGCAAAGTATTAGATCAAAAAGGAAAACCGGTTCCGGGAGCTAATATTTACATTGACGGAACTTATGACGGAGCAACAAGTTCTGAAACAGGAGATTTTTCTTTTGAAACTACTGCTACAGGAAATCAGACTTTAGTGATTAGTTTTTTGCTTTATGACACTTTCAAAAAAGAAATTGACGTTACAAATTTCAAAGACCAAAGCATAAAACTTAGAGAAAATGTCAATGCACTTGATGCCGTTATAATCACTGCAGGAACGTTAGAATCCGGTGATAAAGCAAGAGTTTCGGTATTAAAACCTTTAGATATTGTGACTACGGCAGGTTCTGCAGGGAATATTATTGCCGCTTTGCAAACTTTACCGGGAACGCAAACCGTGGGAGAAGACGGGCGTTTATTTGTTCGTGGTGGAGAAGCAAGCGAAACTCAAACTTTTGTAGACGGACTTCGTGTGGCGCAACCTTATGGCGCGTCAACTAATAATTTGCCAACCCGAAGCAGATTTTCGCCTTTTTTGTTTAGCGGAATTGCTTTTTCAACGGGAGGATATTCTGCTGAATATGGTGAAGCCTTATCAAGTGTTTTGTTATTGAATACGCAAGATGAACCGGACCAGAATAAAACTGATATTGCTTTAATGACAGTAGGTTTAGGAATAGGAAATACCCAAAAATGGAAAAAAAGTTCCTTCAGTATTAATACCAATTATGTTAATCTGGCGCCTTATCAGGCAGTAGTTCCTCAAAATGTAGACTGGAATAATCCGTATCAATCTATAGGTGGAGAAGCGGTTTACAGATATCATTTTGAAAGAGGAATTTTTAAATTTTACGCAGCTTTTGATGCTGAAAAATTCGATTTGAATCAGAAAAATGTGAATTTTGCCGATCCAATAAGAACAGATTTAAACAATAATAATTTTTATTTGAATGCGTCTTATAAAGGAGATTTTGGAACTGGCTGGCAACTTACATCGGGAATTAGTTATGGTTACAGCAAAAACAAAGTCAAATTTGATATTAATGATGTTGACAGCAACGAAAATGCAGCGCAACTGAAATTGAAATTAAGAAAAAATATTTCAAATTATTTCAAATTGTCTTTTGGAGCTGATTATTTTATTACAAAATTCAATGAAAATTTTAATGACAATATTTCAATAAAATCATCAAATGGTTACGACTCAAATATTGCAGCTTTTTATACCGAAGGAGATATTTTATTCTCGAAAAAGTTCGCGATGAAAGTAGGAGTTAGACTTTCGAATAATAGTTTATTAGACGAAACCAATTTTGCACCAAGAGCTTCGATTGCTTATAAAGTGTCTAAAAGCAGTCAGTTTTCATTTGCTTACGGAGATTTTTCTCAAACTCCGGTTGTTGATTATATTAAATATTCTAAATATCATCAATTCGAAAGTGAAAAAGCAAGCCATTATATTTTAAATTATCAATTTACAAAACCAGGTCAGACTTTTAGAGCCGAAGCTTATTATAAAGATTACAGCAATTTAGTGCAATACAATACCCGAGACATTCAGTACAATTCGGTTTTCAATAATAACGGTTCAGGATATGCAAAAGGACTGGATTTGTTTTGGAGAGATAGCAATTTGTATAAAAACCTGGAATATTGGATTTCGTATTCTTATATAGATTCGGAAAGACAATACAAGAATTTTCCAAACATGGCGACTCCAAACTTTGTTGCCAATCACAGTTTGTCAATTGTAACCAAATATTTTATTACAGATTGGAAATCGCAAATTGGTTTCACGAATAGTTATAGTTCAGGACGTCCTTATAATGATCCAAACCAAACTCAATTCATGAACGGAAAAACGAAATCATATAATAGTTTGAGTTTTAACTGGGCGTATTTATTAACCACTCAAAAAATCCTTTATTTCTCGGTTTCAAATGTATTAGGAACTCAAAATGTTTTTGGATACGATTACGCAAAACTCCCGGACGCAAACGGAGTCTACAATAGACAACCCGTTTTACCAACAGCAGACAGATTTTTCTTCGTAGGTTTCTTCTGGACGATTAGTGATAATAAAAATGAGAATCAATTGAAGAATTTATAGTTGCTAAGTTGCTAAGGTTCTGAGTTGCTAAGTTTTTTATTGCTGAGTTGTTGAGTGAAAAACTTAGAACCTTAGCAACTCAGAACCTCAGGACCTTTAGAAAAAACAATTCAGTCATCAAATTCAACAACTCAGTATCATTTAATTTTAAAACAATAAAAACCAAAGTACTTTTGAAGTATAAATAATAAGCGACTAAGTTGCTAAGAACTAAGAAAAAAACTTAGAGACTCAGCTCCTTAAAAACTTAGAAACTCAAAGTAACAAACAGAGTTTTAATCATCAACAAAAAAAACTTAGACACTCAGAACCTTAGTAACTCAGAACCTTTTAAAAAAAAACCATGACCAAAATTATTACAATAATCACATTATTTATCTGCAGTTTAATCTCTGCTCAAACTGTAAAGCTTACCGTTTCGGTTTCAGGCTTAAAAAACAATACAGGAATGGTAAAAGTAGGCTTGTACAATTCAGAGGGAACATTTTTAAAAACTATTTATAAAAGTGAGGCTTCAAAAATTAAAAATAACGAAGTAGTCGTAACATTTGAAGGGATTCCTGCGGGAGAATATGCAATTTCAACGTATCACGATGAAAACAGTAACGGAAAACTTGATAAAAATATGATGGGAATACCTTCTGAAGATTATGCCGCTTCAAACAATGCAAAAGGATTTATGGGACCTCCCGCCTATAAAGATGCTAAATTTGTTGTTAACAAAGATTCTAAAATTGAAATTGTATTATAATAACTAACCACTTAAAAATAACTATTAAATTACTTAAAAATGAAAAAAATCATCACTTTGGCTACATTACTTATAGTAGTAATAAGTTCTGCACAAACACAATTTGAACAAGGAATGGGAAAAGCTTTTGGACTTTGGAAAGAAGGAAAAAACACAGAAGCTTCGGCAATGTTTGAAAGAATTGCTGCGGCAGAAAAAACAAGTTATTTGCCCAATTACTATGTAGCTTTAATCAACACTACATCTTCGTTTAGTGAAAAAGATAAAACAAAAATTGATTTGTTACTAACAAAAGCACAAGACGCATTAGATATTGAATTAATAAAAGATCAAGATAATGCCGAATTATATGCAATGCAAGCTTTAATTTATACAGCTTGGGTAGTTGCAGATCCTATGACAAACGGAATGAAATATTCGGCTAAAGTAATGGAAGCTTACGCAAAAGGTAAGGCGATCGACCCAAAAAATCCAAGAATTGTTTTTGGTGAAGCTGATTATCAAATAAGCGGAGCAAAATGGTCAGGAGTTGATACAAAACCATTATGTGAGCAAGTTGATAAAGCTGTTGAACTTTTTGCTACTTTTAAACCGGAAACTCCTTTTTCTCCAAAATGGGGGTTAGACAGAGCTTTGGAAACTCAGAAAAACTGTAAAAAATAAAATAAATTTAAGCCAATTATAATGAAAGATCATAGAAATACATATGCAGATTTAAAGAGTGGAACAATAGTATCATTCAAGATTTCTGTGATCTTTACAATAATATTTTCAGCTTGTTTAGGGAAAGACTTAAACATTCAAAACGTTCTTATTACTTTTTTTATAAGCTGTTTGTATTCTTTTTTGGTAGGTTTTGGAAATGGATATATTAATGTTTTGCTGGATAAAAAATGGGATTGGCTGGAGCAGACGAACCTAAGAGTTTATTACGGAATTCTGGTTACAGTTCTTTACACGATCCCAATAGTTCTGGGAATAAATTATTACATTTTTGTTATTTTGCAAAATATGCCTTTAGATAAATTCTTTAGCGACAGAATGATTTGGATACATCTGTTTTATATCATGCTGGCTTTAGGGGTTTCAACTTTTATGCAAGCCAGAAGTTTTATGGTAAAATGGAAACAAGCATCAAAATTTGAAATAACGCAGCAAAAAATTATCGCAGGAACGGCAAGTGCTAAATTTGAAAGTTTAAAAAATCAAATCGATCCGCACTTTCTTTTTAACAGCCTGAATGTTTTAAGTTCTTTAATCGAAGAAAATCCGGATAATGCACAACGTTTTACCACTTCATTATCTAAAATTTATCGTTATGTTTTAGAACAAAAAGACAAAGAATTGGTTTCGGTTGAAGATGAATTGGCTTTTGCCAAAACCTATATGAATCTGTTGAAGATGCGTTTTGAGAATAGTTTGTTTTATGAATTGCCAACAACAATCATAAATCCGGATGCAAAAGTGGTTCCGTTATCATTACAGCTTTTGCTCGAAAATACAGTAAAACATAATGTAGTAAGCGAACAAAAACCATTGCATATCAGGATTTTTGTTGATGGAGATTATTTAGCGATTCAAAATGATTTTCAGAAAAAAGAAGTTTTACAGGACAGGCAAGGAGTGGGATTGCAAAATATCGTGAATCGATACGGAATTATTACCGACAGAAAAGTAGTTATTGAACAAAACGAACAAAATTTTACAGTTAAAATTCCAATTTTAACTAAACAAATATCAGTTATGGAAACAAATGTAGAATATAGCGATGAGAATAAAGCCTATTTCAGAGCTAAAAAAAGAGTAGAAGAGTTAAAAGGATTTTATGCTAATATAATATCATATTGTTGTATAATTCCGTTTTTAGTATTTATTAATCTGAGGTTTTCTCCCGGATTTCAATGGTTTTGGTTTTCGGCTTTAGGTTGGGGATTTGGAGTTGTAATGCACGCTTTTAAAGTTTATGGTTACAGCTCAGATTGGGAAGAACGAAAAATTAGAGAGATTTTAGAGAAAGGAAATAACAAACAAAACTGGAAATGATGGAAGTGAATTTAACTGAAGAGGATAGATATCGACTCGCAAAAAAGAAAGTGGAGGATATCAAAGGATTTTATGGAAACCTGACCTCATATATAGGTGTAAATATTGTCTTGATCTTTATTAATCTATATACATCACCAGATCATTTGTGGTTTTACTGGCCTTTAATGTGGTGGGGAATGGGTGTTGTTTTTCATGGATTAAAGGTTTTTGAAATATTCCCGGTTCTTGGAAAAGGTTGGGAAGACAGAAAAATCAAAGAGTTAATGGAAAAAGAGAAGGAAGAAAGAAATAAATGGCAATAATTAAATAGAAATAAAATAAAATGGGAAGATATAGAAGACATATGTACGAAGATTACAAACAAGAATTAAGTACAGACGAAAGTTATAATATTGCGTTCAAAAAAGTGAAACGAATTAAAGGATTTTATTCGCATTTGAGAGTTTTTGTCATAGTAAATGCTATAATTCTTATTGCAAATTTTAGTAGAAATTATACTTGGAATAATGTTGAAATAAGAGGTTTTGAAAACTGGCAAAGTTATTCGACATTATTTTACTGGGGAATTGCTTTATTAATTCATGCATTTACAGTATTTGGACCGGATATTTTTTTCAACAGAGATTGGGAACAAAAGAAAATCCAGAAATTTATGGACAAAGATGCTCAGAATAAGAATAAATGGGAGTAATTTTAAACTAAATTTTCAATTTTTGCATCCTGCTAAATGACCACATTAATTATAGAAGACGAAAAACCGGCTGCAAGGTTATTGCAGCGAAAACTCGAAAAGTTAGATATCGCCGTAGAAACCATGTTGCATTCTGTAGAAGAATCAATTCATTGGTTTTCAAATAATCAACATCCGGATTTAATTTTCCTGGATATTCAGTTATCAGATGGTTTATCGTTTGAAATTTTCGAAAAAATTGACATTCAGAGCGCCATTATTTTTACAACCGCTTATGATGAATATGCCCTAAAAGCCTTCAAACTTAATAGCATTGATTATCTTTTAAAACCTATTGACGAAGATGATCTTGAAGTGGCTGTTACTAAATTTAAAGCAAGATTACCTAAAGCAGATTCAGGAAATCAGAATCTTCAGCTTGATTTTGAGCAAATACGTCAAATGTTGTCAAATCCTTTTGAAAAGAGTTATAAAAAACGATTTACAGTTAAAATCGGGCAACATTTAAAAGTGATTACCACTGACGAAATCGAATGCTTTTTTAGTGAAAACAAAGGAACATACATTCATACTTTTGATAATAGAAATTATTTAATCGATTCGACTCTTGAAATTCTGGAACAGGAATTAGACAAAAAAGATTTCTTTCGCATAAGCCGAAAATTCATTGTTCCGCTTCCGGCAATTAAGGAAATTCAGATTTACACCAATTCTCGCCTGAAAGTTATTTTACCTACTTATAAAGAAGATGAGGTAATTGTAAGCCGTGAAAAAGTGCAGGATTTTAAAAATTGGCTGGGGTAAAAAACGATATTTTATAATTAAATTCCAATGGATTGATTTCGAAGCTTCGGAAAACGTTGCTCTACATGTGAACTGGATTAAAATCCAGCCTTACAAAATGAATCGAGCCGATGGCTCTTTAATTTTGGATTGAATTCCGTAGGAATGGTTTATATTGTAGGGCCGGATTTTAATCCGGTTTAACATAATCAAATTTGGCAAATCAAAACATCAAAACATAAAAAAATCCTTCGCTGAAGGATTTTTTTATGTTTTGATATTTATTATTTGCTCAATCTATGTAAAGTGAAAGTCATGGCGCTTAAAAGGAAGAAAGCCATAATTTGGTGAATTAATCCTAAAGCTAATGGAACACTATATAACAGCGTAAAAACTCCTAATGCAAATTGGATAAAAACAAAAACAACCAAAGTTTTGATTCCGTTATTTTGTGTTCTTGTAAGCGAAAATTTTGTGCTTTTGAAATATAAAAACAGAATAAAAGCAACTACAGCATAAGCAAAAGTTCTGTGAACGAACTGAACGCCGCTTTTTCCTTCGATTAAATTTTTCACCAAAGTTGGCTGTTCAATAAAAACAGAATCGTGAATAAATTGTCCGTCACTCATTAAAGGCCAGTGATTATGAATTAATCCCGCGTTTAAACCTGCAACAAAACCACCATAAATAATTTGAATTAGTAAAGCAATCAAAGCAAATCTCGCAATATTTCGAAGCGGAATTACTTTAGTAATCGTTCTTTCTGGATAAATTAAATCCAGCGCCACCCATAAAGTATATGCAAATGTGATAAAAGCAAAAGTAAGGTGTAGTGAAAGTCTAAAATGACTTACATCAGGATTGTCAATTAATCCGCTGCGAACCATAAACCAACCTAAAAATCCCTGAAAACCTCCCATTGCCAATAAAACAATACATTTATTGATTGTTGGACGATCTAGTTTTTTTCTGATTAAGAAATAAACAAACGGTATAAAGAAAACCAATCCGATGATACGACCAATAAAACGGTGGAACCATTCCCAGAAATAAATAAATTTATAATCGGCTAATTGAAAATCGTTGTGAATATTGATTTTTTGATATTCAGGAAATTTCTTGTATTGTTCAAAAGCTTCATTCCATTTTGCATCCGTCAAAGGCGGGAAAGTATCGGTTACCAAATGCCAATCCGTCATTGATAAACCTGAATTTGTTAAGCGGGTGATTCCGCCAACAACAACCATTAAAAACAATAAAACACAACCTGATAGTAACCAAATGATTACTGATTTATTTTCTTTTTTCATTATGTAAAACTTATTCTTAAACTTTTTTTAAACCCAATTTTTCAGCTCTTTTAATGATAAAATCATAAGCTGCCTGATATTCATTCGGAATATCACCTTCTAAAATAGCTTCTTTTACAGCTTCTTTCAACATTCCGATTTCACGGGAAGGTTGCAAATCAAAAATTGCCATAATTTCTTCACCTGAAATTGGCGGTTGAAAATTACGAACATGATCGCGTTCTTCTACCTCAACAATTTTCTTGCGAACGATTTCAAAATTTTTATGATATTTCTTAAACTTCGAAGGATTTTTGGTTGTGATATCAGCTTCGCACAAAATCATTAAATCCTCAACATCTTCGCCGGCATCAAAAACCAAACGACGAACCGCGCTGTCAGTCACAATATCCTGCGCCAAAACAATAGGACGCGAACTCATAATGACCATTTTTTGTACAAATTTCATTTTGTGATTTAACGGCATGTGTAAACGTTCGAATATTTTCTTCGCCATTTTTCCACCAAGAAATTCATGACCGTGAAAAGTCCAGCCTTGTTTTTTATTGAAACGTTTTGTTGGCGCTTTCCCAATATCATGCAACAAAGCCGACCAACGCAACCAAACATCATCAGTATTTGGGCAAATATTATCGACAACCTCAAGTGTGTGGTAAAAGTTGTTTTTATGAGTATGACCTTCAATTTCTTCGACCTGATTCAAAGCCGTTAATTCAGGAAGAATAATATCTAAAAGTCCGGTTTGATATAAAAGTAAAAACCCGATTGAAGGTTTATCTGTTGAAAGAATTTTATTCAATTCATCAACAATACGTTCTCCGGAAATAATATTTATTCTCTCAGCATTTTTAGTAATCGCGTCAAGTGAATTTTTCTCAATTTCAAAACCCAATTGATTGGCAAAACGAATTGCACGCAACATTCGTAAAGGATCATCAGAATAAGTTATGCTGGGATCTAAAGGCGTTTTGATAGTTTGGTTCTCTAAATCTGCCAATCCGTTAAAAGGATCAGAAAGATCTCCAAAAGTTTTTTCGTTTAAAGATAAAGCCAATGCATTGATAGTAAAATCACGGCGATTTTGATCGTCTTCAAGTGTTCCGTTTTCAACAATAGGATTTCTGCTTTCGAAGTTATAAGATTCTTTTCGCGCGCCAACAAATTCAATATCAGTATCTTCAAAGCGCAACATCGCAGTTCCATAAGTTTTAAAAACCTGTACTTTTGGTTTTTTTGGAAGAAGTTCTGAAACCTTCAAAGCCAATTCGATTCCGCTACCAACGGCAACAACATCAATGTCTTTTTTAGAACCCCGGTTTAAAAGAAAATCCCGTACAAATCCGCCAATTACATAACTGTCGACGTTGAGTTCCTGAGATGCTTTCGAAATTACTTCGAAGATTTTATGTTCTAATGCTGTTTTATAGTTTGTTTGTATAGCCACGAATTCACTAATTTTTTTATAAAATAATACGTTTGTATTCAAGCGAGACAGAATTAAAGTTTGCTAAAATCGCTAAATGTGTTTTAGAAACTTTGAGATAATTTAGACATTGCGAAATATGTTTAGGATGTAAATAATCACTTGATTTTATTTCAAGTATAATTTTATCAAACAAAACAAAATCAGCATAAAACCTGTGATTTAATATTATGTCTTTATAATTTACTAAATATTCTTTTTCTCTTTCAAATGGAATATTGGCTAATTTAAACTCATATTCTAAAGCATCTTTATAAACGATTTCAGAAAAGCCTCCACCTAAATTTCTATGAACATCAAATAAAATTCCCATAATTTGATAACTTTCCAGTTGATATAATATTTTTGTCATGATCTAAATTTTTTCGCCACGAATTCACGAATTTTTTAAATTAATTATTAAAAAAAGTTAATTCGTGAATTCGTGGCTAATTTTTTAGAATACAACTTTCAATTTTATATTGAAATGTTATTTGGAATTTTATACGCGCAAATTTACAACATAGAAAATGCCTATTATAATCTATTGTTGACTTTTTTGAACAAATTCACAGTTTGAGGTGGAGAATTTTATCAAACAGAAAAATGGTTGCCACGAATTACACTAATTTCCGCGAATTTTATTTTTGTAAACTTAATTCGATTGAATCTAATTAGTGAAAATTCGTGGCAAAAAAAACATTGATACCGTTATCAAACAAATCAATTGCAATAATATTTTTTTAGAAATTCAATTTGTATTTTTGAATCATATAAAAACGCACAAATGAAAATTGTTATATCTCCTGCGAAATCATTAAATTTCGAAAAAGAATTACCAACTACACAATATACAGAACCGTCTTTTTTAAAAGAAGCACGTCAGGTTCATAAAATTTTAAAAGAAAAAAAACCAGCTGAATTATCTGAATTAATGTCAATTTCAGACAAATTATCAGACTTAAACTGGAGAAGAAACCAAGATTGGAAAACGCCATTTACACCAGAAAACGCACGTCCGGCAATTTATACTTTTGATGGAGATGTTTATACAGGTTTAGATGCTTATACAATTCCGCTTGAAAAAGTAGAAGTTTTACAAAACAAACTTAGAATTTTATCAGGCCTTTATGGAGTTTTAAAACCGCTGGACTTAATGCAGGCTTATCGTCTGGAAATGGGAACTAAATTATCTGTTGGAGAATATAAAAATCTCCATGAATTCTGGAAGCCAACTGTAACCAAATCTTTAAATAAAGAACTTGAAAAGGGAGAATTATTTGTGAATTTAGCCAGTAATGAATATTTTTCGGCAGTTGATGTAAAAGCTTTAAAAGTTCCTGTGATTACTCCGGATTTTAAAGATTATAAAGATGGAAAACTTAAAATAATCAGTTTCTTCGCTAAAAAGGCGAGGGGAATGATGGTGCGTTATATTATTGATACAAATGCAGAAACTGTCGATGATTTAAAAGGTTTTGATTATGAGGGTTATCATTTTGATGACAATCTTTCAGAAGGAAATCATTTGGTTTTTACAAGATAGATTTTTTAGAAAGGTTCAAAGAGGCAAAGTGACAAAGGGACAAGGTTTTTTATAAAGAGGCTAAGAACCTGAGTTGCTAAGAGACTAAGTTTTTTACTAGAGAGTCGGAGACTCGGAACATATTGTAGGTAGGGATTTTAATCCCTTCAACATTAAAGCATATTGTAGGTAGGGATTTCAATCCCTTCAACACAATCATCTAAATGTTAGAATTATAAAAAAAGCCGGGCTAAATAAATAGCGCGGCTTTTTCGTATTATAAATCAATTATTATAAAATTATTATTAATGCATTGCATCAGCAGGATTAATTTTGTTTTTTCCTTTTTTAATGAAAAGAATAATTGGTATACAGCATAAGAACATGATTCCCAGGTACATAAAAATATCTATGTATGACATTACGGTACTTTGTTTCATTACTGAATATTCTAAAGCCTGATATGCTTTTTTAAGAGCGACATCGGCACTATAACCTTTGGCTTCAAATGCTCTTTGCATTCCTGCAATACGTTGCTGAACATCGAATTTTGAAGGATCTAAATTTGTCAATAAATCTACTCTGTGTTCCTGACTGAAACGAGTGATAAAAGTGGTAATAATTGCAATACCAAATGAACCTCCTAATTGTCTCATCATTCCGGTAAAAGCAGCTCCTTCACCAATATGTTTTCCTTTTAATGTAGAAAGTGAAAGTGTGGTAATAGGTACAAAAAGTAATCCTAAACCAATTCCTCTTAAAATCAAAGGCCAATACATGTGTTCAACGCCAGTATCAGGCGTCATACGGGTTTGCATCATAAAGGTAAAAAAGAAGAATACTAAAAATCCAACTCCAACCATATATCCTTGCGGAACTCCTTTTTGAATCATATTACCAACGAATGGCATCATGATCGCTGTTGTTATAGAACCCGGAATCAATAATAATCCGGCATCTGTTGCGGTCCATCCTAAAACAGATTGCGTGTAAATTGGGATAATTAAAGTTGATCCGTATAAACCGAAACCAAGAATAAAACACATTACAGTTCCAATTCTTAAATTTCCATCTTTTAAAACACTTAAGTTTACAATAGGATGTTTATATGTCAGCTCTCGCCAGATAAATAATACTAATCCCAGAACAGTTACAACACTTAAGGTTACGATTAAAGAATCGTTGAACCAATCGTCTTGTTGACCATGCTCTAAAACGAATTGTAATGATCCGATAAAAGAGGCTAGTAAAATAATTCCCCACCAGTCAACCTGATTTGCTTTTAGTTTTTCTCCATATTTCGGACTTCTTACGAAAGTAAGAGCCAAAATAGTTGCAATAATTCCTAACGGAATATTGATGTAAAAGATATAAGGCCACGAATAATTATCTACTAGATAACCTCCTAAAGGCGGACCTAAAGTTGGACCAACAATTACACCCATTCCGTAAATAGCCTGCGCCATACCACGTTTTGCAATAGGATAACTTTCGGTAATAATAGTTTGGGCTGTTACTAATAAAGCTCCTCCACCCATACCTTGTACAAACCTAAAAGCAACTAATTCCCAAATATTAGTGGCGTTACCGCATAAAAAGGAACAGACTGTAAATAGAATAATAGAGGCCACAAAATAATTACGTCTTCCAAATTGTTGTGAAAGCCAACTCGTCATCGGAATTACAATAACATTCGCAATTGCGTATGCTGTAATTACCCAAGCCACATCAGTCAAAGTAGCACCAAGGCTACCTCGCATGTCTGTTAGTGCTACGTTTACAATCGTGGTATCTACAATTTCCAGCAGTGCACAAAGTACTGCAGTAATCGTAATAATCACACGTCTATAACCGTATTCTACTAAATCGTCATCTCCTTGTACTGCTGTCATTCGATTATTTTAAATGTACGTCTACGTCAACATTCATTCCTGGTCTTAGTAATTTTACTTTTTCAGGATCGTTTGATTCGTCTAAACTAATTTTTACCGGTAATCTCTGAATTGTTTTTACGAAGTTACCTGTTGCGTTATCAGGAGGTAATAATGAAAAACGAGATCCTGTTGCAGGAGAAAATGAAGTTAATGTTCCTTTGAATTCATAGTTAGGATAAGCATCAACTTTTAAGCTTACTTTTTGTCCCACAATCATTTTGTTTAATTGCGTTTCTTTAAAGTTAGCAACAACCCAAGCTTCGGTATTATTGATAATGTAAAATAAAGATTGTCCCGGCTGAACTAATTGTCCCGGCTGAATATCAACTTTAGAAACCTGACCGTCAATTGCAGCAGTTACAACAGTATAAGTAAGGTTTAATTTAGCAACATCAAGCATTGTTTTAGCTCTTTTGATGTTTGCAGAAGCAACTTCAGTTTGTTTGTCAGAAACTTTCGATTTAGATTGAATTACTGATTTTTGAAAAGAACTTGCTCTTTGTTGTTGTTCTAAAACTCGAACTTGATTTTCGGCTTCATCTTTTGCAGTCTGAGCCTGTTCAAATTGTTGTTTTGTAATTGTATGCGTTTTATACAAATTATTGTAACGATTGAAATCATTAGTAGCTTGTCTCAATCTAATTTTTGCACTTTCGATAGAACCACCTGCAGATCTCATATTCGCATCAGATACTGAAATGCTTGCATAAGCACTTCCAATATCAGCTTTTGCAGCTTCATATTGACCTTCAGCACCTAACAAAGCAGCATTAGCTTCATCAATCTTCAATTGATAATCTCTTTTATCGATAGTAAATAAAGTATCTCCTTTTTTTACAAAATCATTATCTTTTACATATACTTTGCTAATATATCCAGATACTCTTGGAATAATTGGATTCATTTTTTTCTCGATCTGAGCATCATCTGTTTCTTCGTGAGCTAAAGAGTGCATGTATTTTGTTATTCCGTAAGTTCCACCCACTAAAATCAATACGGTTAGTATAATGATGAATTTAGTATTTGTTTTTTTCTTTTCCATGAGAGCTATCGATTATATTTTAGAAAGATTGAATGATTGTGATAATTGTCCTGATACGGATAATAATTCGTAATATTTTTGAATAATAGTTGCTTTAGACAAAGCCGTGTTGATTTTAGCATTTAAATGTTCTACATCAGCCTCAACTAAATCGTTAGTGTCTGATAAGCCATTGTCAAATTTATCTTTTACAAGTCTATAATTTTCAGCAGCCTGTAAAAGAGCTTCATCATAAACCACACTTTGATTGATCGCCAAGTCATAATCTTCAATAGATTTTTGAACCTCAACTTTAATACGATCTGTCATAACGGCTTCTGAATTTTTAACTTCTAAAGCTCGGCTTTCAGCAGCTTTTACATTTGCACTGTTTTTTAAAATTCCTGATAAATCATAAGATAAACCAACTCCAAAATTCATTGCATATTTTACAGTAATAAAATCCTTAAGATCTAAAGCAGTATAACCGCCTAATAATGAAAGAGAAGGATAATAACCTGATTTAGCTATTTTAATATTTGCTTCACTGGCTTTTTGTTGAAAACGAATAGCTTCTAAATCCTTTCTGTTTTCTAATGCCAAAACATCAGATGTTGGTGCATTACTAGTTTTTAAATTAAAGAAATCAGCTTCATTAACCTCAAGTTTTACATTCGGCTCTAATTTTAATAAAGTCGTAAGATAAAAGTTGATATTATTAATGTTGTTATTCGCTTCATCAATAGATAATTGCGTTTTTGAAACCAATAATTGAGCTTTCAATAAATCATTTCTGGGAATGATTCCGTTTTTCTCTAGTTCCGTAAAATCAGTAACACGCTGTTTCGCCTGCTTTTGATTTTCGTTTAAAAGATCTAACGTTTTTTGTGCCTTGTATAAAGCGCTGTAATACGTAATTACACGCAAAGTTACATCCTCTTTAGTTTTAGCAGCATACGCACTTTCAGCTTCGTATAAATTATCAGATGCTTTAATGCTGTTCTGAATTTTAAATCCTGCAAATATTGGCAAACTAAGATTTGCCATACCTAACATTGCCTGATTTGGAGAAGGCATTGGATCAGAACTTGCCGTATCACCGCTATTATGCATATCGATAGAAGCTTTTGTCAATCTTTGGTATTGACCGGAAATTTTTAAATCCGGGTACTGATTGTTTCTAACTTCTTGTGATTCGTATTTTTTTGTGTTTACCTTAGTATTGGCAAGCGTAACTTCGTTACTTTTTTCCCAGGCCATTTTCACGGCTTCGTCTAAGGTTAAACTTGTTTTTTCTTGTGCTTCTATTGATGAAATTCCGATAAAGAAAATCCCAAAGAGCATTAATTGATTAATTTTCATAAACAAGTAGAGCTTTTATAGTTTGTTGAATGTGCTTTGTAAGACTGTTTTTAATATAATCGTTATACAACGTTTCGGTGTTTAAATTGAGAAGTTCCTCAAAAAAGGGTTTGTTCATGTGAAAGTGAAAAAATGTTCCCATTATAGTTGGCGTTATAAGCGGAATAATTACATCTTTTCTGAAAACTCCTTTAGATTGACCTTCTTTCACTATTGTTTCAAGAGATTTTAAGTTCCCTTTTTTCAATTCAGTAAAAGCAGCTAAGTTTTGTTCTCTTTTTTTTGAAGTAAGTTCAAAATGTAAAATTCTGTAAATTCCCCTGTTACAATTAATTCTGTTAATGTAAATTTCGATTAATTTATTGACTTTATCAAGAGGTTCAAGATTTTCAAGCAATAAATTGTCTAATTGAAGTTTTATATCAGAAGTTTTGTAAAAAATCAGAGCCTCAAGTAATCTTTCTTT
Source organism: Flavobacterium sp. (assembly GCF_043722275.1). GTDB lineage: Bacteria > Bacteroidota > Bacteroidia > Flavobacteriales > Flavobacteriaceae > Flavobacterium. The sequence continues at coordinate 75,422 of NZ_JAYSPC010000056.1, forward strand.
TGAACCAAAATAATACGAAATCATGGCAACGTTAATTTTTGCCACTTTTGAGATGTCCCGTATTGATGTGCCTTCAAATCCTTTATCAGAAAATAGCTTTTCAGCAACTTCCAGAATCTGAATTTTTTTATCGTTTAATTCGATGTTTGACATGGTATTGTTTCTAATCGAGTACAAAATTAAACAAGCGTTTAATTTAAACAGCTGTTTAATTTTATTTTAACATAATATTAACAGAAAACCATGTAGTTGATTTTGACATTAATCGAATAAAAAAGCTGAATTTAATATTTATAAGATAATTAATTTAGTTTAGATTTTTTCTTAGTTTCATTTCGACAATGAAGAAATCACATTAATTATTCCGTTCCTAAAAGTAAACCCGACAGGTTTTTAAAACCTGTTGGGTATGTTGTGAGAATAATGATGTATTCTGTAAAAGTAAAAATATATTTTATCGAATCTCCCCAACAAATTCACTAATTTTTCCAGAACCACTTTCGCTTAAATGTTTGATAAAGGCACTTCCAATAATTGCCCCTTTTGCAAATTTTGTTGCCTGATTAAACGTTTCTTTATTTGAAATTCCGAAACCAATAATCTGAGGATTTTTAAGATTCATATTTGAGATTCTTTCAAAATAATCTTCCTGAACGTTTCCAAAACCTGATTGAGAACCCGTAACACTTGCAGAACTTACCATATAAATAAATCCGTTTGAAACGCTGTCGATAAAACGAATACGTTCATCAGAAGTTTGTGGTGTAATCAGAAATACATTGATTAGTCCGTATTTTTCGAAAATTGCTTTGTATTCATCAGCATAAACATCAACCGGTAAATCAGGAATAATTAAACCATCGATCCCAATTTCGGCACATTTTTTACAAAATTCTTCAATTCCATATTGTAACATCGGGTTAAAATAACCCATGATAATCAACGGAATTTTTACGCTTTCGCGGATATTCTTTAGTTGATCGAATAGAATTTGAGTTGTCATTCCGTTTTTAAGCGCCTGAGTAGAACTCGCCTGAATCGTTGGTCCATCAGCCAAAGGATCACTAAATGGTAAACCAATTTCGATTAAATCAACACCATTTTTTTCTAAATCCTGAATAATCTGCACGGTATTATTTAAACTAGGATATCCAGCCGAAAAATAAATAGAAAGTATCTTTTTATCTTCTTGTAATTTTTGAGTTATTCTGTTCATTTTTTATGTTATTTTCCTAACAGGTTTTTAAAACCTGTTAGGTTTTATTATTATTTAGCCAGAGATTAAAAAGATTTCTAAGATTTTTTGTTCACGTAATTCGTACAGATTTTTTAATTAGATCTGTGCCAATCGGCTTAAATCAATTTAAGTCTTCGTGAAATAAATCTGCAGAATAATCAGTGAGCATCTTTTTAATCCGTGGCATTATATTTTAAGACATTTTACATTCGGTTTTTGTCCGAAAATCAATTTTCGATATAAACCCAGGCAACTATTCCTGACTTCAGCGTCACTTGAACTCTTTTATAGGCATTAGATTCAAATATATCGACTTTAGCTAAATCCGAAGTTGATATATTAAAAGCAACTCCGTGTATAGGATCTAAAGAATCTGCGCTGGGTACAGCTACAACATAATCTGCCATTCCAAATTCTTCTTCAATTTGAAGACTTTTTAGTTTATAACCCAGAAGCTGATCACGAGTTCCGGTGAGCACTTTATTAAAAAGCTGCATTTGAATTTGTTTTGACCTTAATGTTCCGTAAGAGAATAATTTTTCCATAATTGCTATTTTCTCGTTGTTTTGTTTTTGCGTTAGGGATGGGAGCGGCATCTCCCGATTTAGAAAAACAAGGCTTTTTAGCCGTAGTTTTTGTTAATCGGGAATATAGCATACAGCCCGACCGAAGGGAACGCCCAAATTATTTATGTTATATTACAACTTAAAATAACCGATATAATTGTCTAAATCTTTATCTCCACGTCCAGAAAGGCTGATTACGACAATATCTGTAGGTTTAAATTTCTTTTGATCCAAAACTGCAAACGCATGTGCGCTCTCGATCGCCGGAATAATTCCTTCCAGTTTAGTTAGTTGTAAACCTGCATTCATCGCATCATCATCTGTAACAGAGAAGAATTCGCCACGACCTGTTTGTGCCAAATGTGCGTGCATAGGACCAACGCCGGGATAATCCAGACCTGCCGAAATAGAATATGGCTCTGTAATTTGACCGTCTGGAGTTTGCATTAAAAGGGTTTTACAACCGTGAATAACACCTACTTTTCCTAACTTACTGGTTGCTGCGCTATGACCGCTGTCTACGCCTTTTCCGGCAGCTTCAACGGCAATAATTCCAACTTCCGGTTCGTGCAAAAAGTGATAATAAGTTCCTGCAGCATTACTTCCGCCACCAATACAAGCGACTACATAATCAGGATTTTCGCGCCCTTCTTTTTCCTTTAACTGCCATTTTATTTCTTCGGAAATTACACTTTGAAAACGCGTCACCATATCTGGATAAGGATGCGGTCCAATCGCAGATCCAATGATGTAATGTGTATCAACCGGATTATTAATCCAGTCTCTAATCGCTTCGTTTGTAGCATCTTTTAAAGTTCTTGAACCTGAAAGTGCGGGACGAACCTCAGCTCCTAGCATTTTCATACGCGCCACGTTTGGTGCCTGACGCGCAATGTCGATTTCGCCCATATAAACAATACATTCCAAGCCCATAAGTGCACAAACTGTAGCGGTTGCAACGCCATGTTGACCAGCGCCGGTTTCGGCAATAATTCGTTTTTTGCCCAAACGTTGTGCTACTAATATTTGCCCAATTGTGTTGTTGACTTTATGTGCTCCGGTATGATTTAAATCTTCTCTTTTTAGATAAACTTTTGTATTATATTTTTCGGATAAACGCTTTGCAAAATATAGCGGACTTGGCCGCCCAACATAATCCTTTAGCAATTGGTCAAACTCGGCTTTAAAGTCTGGTTCGCTTGTTATTTTTAGATAGTTCTGACGTAATTCTTCTACATTTGGATACAACATTTCAGGAATGTAAGCTCCTCCAAATTCTCCGTAATACCCTTTTTCGTTGACGTTAAAATTCATTTTTGTTGAAATTTTAAAGGTTGACAATTTCAAGTTTTCGTTTGAAATTGGTTAATAAATTTTTATTTTTTAATCCAGGTTCGATTTCAAATCTACTGTTTACATCAATGGCATAAACGGGTAATTTAAGATTTTTAATCGCTGCTATTTCTTCAAGTCCGATTCCGCCACTTAAGAAAAATGGTTTATCGGATTTATAATTTTTTAATATTTTCCAGTCGAAAGTGGTTCCGTTTCCGCCGGGTAATTTTCCTTTTGTGTCAAACAGAAAATAATCGCAAACAGCCTCAAAAGGTTTTAAAACTTCAAAATCAAAATCATCTCCAACTGAAAATACTTTTATGATTTCTATTTTTTTATCAATCTTATTTTTTAATTCCTGACAGAATTCTATAGATTCTTCTCCATGTAACTGAACTGCTTGTAAATTATGTTCATTGATTTTGTCAATTATATTTTCAACCGATTCATTTACAAAAACGCCCACTTTTTTGATCGTTTTTATAAGTTCGGGAATCGTTCCGTTGAAATATCGAGCGGATTTTTCATAGAAAATAAATCCCATATAATCGGGTAGGAGTGCGCCTACTTCGATTATGTTTTCGGGATATTTCATGCCGCATATTTTGAGTTTCATTTTTTTTGTTTTTTGTTTTTGCCACGAAGGCGCTAAGACACTAATTTTTTTGTTGTAAAGACTGAAAACGCAAAAGTTTTTTGCCGCGAGTTACACTAATTTGCACTACTTAAATTTGTGCTAATTAATGAAATTCGTGACGAACTTTTAAATACTCAATTGTTGAATAAATTCTGTTGCAGCTTTTCCGGCGTTATCGGTTTTCATGAAGTTTTCTCCAATTAAAAATCCTTTGTAACCGTAAGGTTTAAGTTCTAAAATTGCTTCGATAGACGAAATCCCACTTTCAGATACTTTAATAAAATCATCCGGAATTTGTGATGCTAATTGTTTACTGAAATCCAGGCTTACTTCAAAAGTTTTTAAGTTTCTGTTATTTACGCCAATCATATCTAAAGTTGGCATAATTGATTTTTGTAATTCCTCCTGATTATGAACTTCCAGTAAAACTTCTAAGCCTAATTTCTTAGCAAATTCAGATAATGATTTGATTTCTTCACGGGTTAAAACCGCTGCGATTAGTAAAATTAAATCGGCTCCAAAAGCTTTTGCTTCAAGAATCTGATATTCATCAACAATAAATTCTTTTCGCAAAAGCGGAATATTTACGCTCGCTCTTGCCAAAAGTAAATCGTCTAATGATCCACCAAAATACTTTCCATCGGTTAAAACCGAAATTCCGCAAGCGCCGGCATTTTCATATCCTTTTACTACTTCTTCAACTGTAAAATTATGATTAATTACTGATTTTGAAGGCGAACGGCGTTTGTGTTCTGCAATAATTCCTGTAGAACTTTCTTTTAGTTTTTGACTTAAAGAAATAGTTTCTCGTCCAAAAAACACTGAGTTTTCCAATTGCGAAACCGGAATGATTGATTTTTTAAGAACGACTTCTCTTTGTTTATCAAATATTATTTTATCGAGTATGTTCATTGTTTTATTTGTTTCAGGTTTCAGGTTTATTTTTATTTCACGTTCCAACAACTTGAAACAAAGAAAACTTGAAACTATTTACCTACTTAGTTCTTGTAATGTTTGCAATGCTTTTAGTCCTTTTCCAGACAATAAACTTTCTTTTGCCAATTCAAATCCTTCTAATGGAGAACATTTTGTAACCGTTGCAATTGCCATTGCGGCGTTTGCACAAACTACATTATTCTGTGCTTCGTTTCCTTTTCCTGAAAGAATATTAATGAACATATCAGCCGATTCTTCGATTGTTTTTCCGCCTTCGATTTCAGTTTGTGACAAAAGCCTAACGCCAAAATCTGAAGGGTTTAACATTCCTTCCATATGGTTTGAAATTGTTTTGGTTGGTCCTGTCAAAGAAATTTCGTCATATCCGTCAAGCGAATGTAAGATGGTAAAATTCACATCGGTACTTTGGTACAAATAAGCGTAGATTCTAGCTAATTCAAGATTGAAAACACCAACCAATTGATTTTTTGGAAATGACGGATTTACCATTGGTCCCAACATATTAAAGAACGTTTTTACGGCTAATTCTTTCCTGATTGGTCCCACGTTTTTCATTGCCGGGTGAAATAGGGGAGCGTGCAAAACACAAATTCCTGCTTTGTCAATACATTTTTCCAGAAACGAAGCATCATTGCTGAATTTGATTCCCATTTTTTCCATTACATTGCTTGAACCTGAAATAGATGAAACACCGTAATTTCCGTGTTTTGCAACTTTTATTCCGGTTCCGGCAGAAATAAACGAAGCTAAAGTTGAGATATTGAAAGTGTCTTTTCCGTCACCGCCAGTTCCGCATAAATCGATGGTATTGTAAGCTGATAAATCAACACGAACACATAATTCTAATAAAGCTTCGCGAAAACCCGAAAGTTCATCAATCGTAATACTTCGCATCATAAATACAGTCAAAAATGACGAAATCTGACTTGGGTTATAACTTCCGCTTGAAATATTAATCAATACGTTTTTGGCTTCTTCTTTAGTAAGAACTTCGTGGTTGATTAATTTGTTTAATATGTTTTTCATTTTTTTAAGTTGCTAAGGTTCTGAGAGACTAAGGTTCTGAGTTTTTTGTTTCAGGTTTTAGGTTTCAAGTTTAGCTAACCTGAAACTTGAAACAAAAGAAACTAGCTTCTAATCCAGTTCTCTAAAATCTTTTTTCCGTTTGGCGTTAAAACACTTTCAGGATGAAACTGAACACCTCTTACATCAAATGTTTTGTGTCTTAGTGACATAATTTGTCCGTTTTCATCGATTGAAGTTGCTTCAAGAACATCTGGTAAATTGGCGTCAACAACCCATGAATGGTATCTTCCAACTTCAAATTCATTTCCTAAACCTTCAAACAAAACCTCATCTGAAACCACGGTTTTTACATTTGTTGCAACACCGTGATATACTTTATCAAGGTTTGAAAGTGTTCCTCCAAAAACTTCCCCAATTGCTTGTTGCCCTAAACAAACACCTAAAATACTTTTTGTTGGAGCATATTTTGCAATCACAGCTTTTAATAAACCAGCTTCATCTGGAATTCCGGGACCTGGCGAAAGTAATATTTTATCAAAAGATGCGATTTCGTCAATATCAAATTCATCATTTCTGTATACAGTAACTTCGCAGTTTAAATCTTCTAAATAGTGCACTAAATTATAAGTGAAACTATCGTAATTGTCTATAACTAATATTTTTTTCATGTCTTTAATTTTGTTTCAGGTTTCAGGTTTTCTTTGTTTCAAGTTTGCTTAACCAATTTGGCTAAAGTGTTGTGTATTGTTTCGCGTTCCAATAACTTGAAACATGAAACAAAGAAAACCTGAAACTGAAATTTTACTTTTCTCGAACGTATTTCTCGATAATAATTCGGTCAACGCCTAATTTTTCTATTTTTTCGAATCCTCTTTGTATCAGAGTATCATTTTTAATTTTTACCACAAATTCAAACTTGTTATTCTCCCATTGTCTGTTATTAAAAAACTCTAAATGTTCCGTATAAACACTATCTTTTAAACTATATTTTCCAGCTCCTCCAAAGAATAATGCCGAACTATCTTTGCCATGATTCAGATCATGATTAAAAAAGGCAAAATGAGTATCATTTATAATTTTAATCATTTTTGTTTTTGAATTGAAAGTTGAAAATGTAGAATCATTTTCAGTAGTTTCGGCTGATATTAAACGCCAGGTTCCAATTAACGGAAGAATCTCAGACTCTTTCTTTTCGCATGAAGCGAAAAATAAAATGGCAATAACAAAAGGAATAAAGTTTTTCATAGGTTATATTTTTTGTTTCAAGTTTACTGTTTTCTTTGTTTCAAGTTTACTGTTTTGCGTTTCAACCACTTGAAACCTGAAACAAAGAAAACTTGAAACTATATTTTTTAAATTTTCTCTGCCATTTCAAGCGCTGTATTCAAAGCTATTAATTTGTTATAAACTTCCTGCATTTCGCTTTCTTCGTCTGAACTTGCTACGATTCCGGCTCCTGCCTGACAATGTAATTGGTGGTTTTTACTCAGGAAAGTTCTAATCATGATTGCGTGATTAAAGTTGCCTTCAAAATCCATGAAACCAATTGCGCCTCCGTAGAAATTACGATTTGTTTTTTCATAATCTTCAATCAATTGCATCGCTCTGTGTTTTGGTGCACCGCTTAGAGTTCCTGCCGGAAAAGTATCTGCAACGACTTGCATAGTTGTAGCTTTTTCATGTAAATGACCTGTAACTTTTGAAACTAGGTGAATTACGTGTGAAAAAAACTGGACTTCTCTGTATTTTTCTACGTTTACATCGTGTCCGTTTCGGCTTAAATCATTTCTGGCCAAATCGACTAACATTACGTGTTCGCTATTTTCTTTTTTATCTTCAGAAAGTTGTTTGGCTAAAACCGCATCACGTTCGTCATTTCCTGTTCTTTTAAAAGTTCCTGCGATTGGATGAATCTCCGCTTTTCTGTCTTTTACGATAATTTGTGCTTCGGGCGAAGACCCAAATATTTTGAAATCTCCATAATCAAAAAAGAATAAATACGGAGATGGATTAATACTTCTTAAAGCTCTGTAAACATTGAATTCGTCGCCTTTGAAACCTTGTGTGAAACGACGCGATAATACTAATTGAAAAACGTCTCCACGGAAACAATGTTTTTTGGCTAAAGCCACATTGTGTTTAAATTCTTCATCTGTCAGGTTAGAGAAACCTTCGCCTTCTTTGGTGAATTTGTATGAAGCAATATTTCTGGACTGTAATAATTGTTCGATTTCCGAAATATTGTTTCTTCCATCAACACTATGACAGAAAATATAAGCTTCGTTTTTGAAGTGATTAATTGCAATAATATTTTGGTAAACTGCATAAAAAACATCCGGAATTAAAGTTGCACTGTCTTTTTTGGCAATCGAAACTTTCTCGAAATAACGAACGGCATCGTATGATATGTATCCGAATAAACCATTATTGATGAATTTGAAATCATTTTTTTCTGATTTAAACTGACTTGAAAATTCCTGAATTACTGCAGGAATATTTGTCGAAGCATCAATTGCAATTTGTTCCGTTGTTCCGTCAGGAAAAGTTTTAAAAATGATTTCGTTTTCGATTTTTATTGTCGCAATCGGGTTACAGCAAATGTAGGAGAAACTATTGTCATTTCCGTGGTAATCACTACTTTCAAGCAATAAACTATTGGGGAATTTATCTCTTATCTTAAAATAAATACTTACCGGCGTAATTGTATCTGCCAGAATTTGTTTGTAATGTGTGTTGAGTATAAATGGTTTCAAAGTATGTTGTTTTTAATTTTAATATTTTTCACTTGAGTTTTTACCAAAAAAAAAGGCTTGTCGTGATGACAAGCCTTTTATATTTATAGTTTGATAATACTATAGGAAGCTTAGTTCACGACGTTTGACGTAAATTCTTCCACCACCAAGTATTGTTCATTATTGTTTTCATATCTTATTTTGATGTCACAAATATATAAATGTAATTTGGATTAGAATACATAAAAGTTCAAAAAAAACTTTTCTAAATATTAAAATTTGTTATATTTCGAGAAAAACAACTGATTTAATTATTTAATTTCCAATCGCAATTGTATTGTTTTGGTTAATTCTAAAGTCCGGATTTCCTTTGATATTAGGCATTGTAAACAATTCGCTGTTTTTTATTTTTGTAAATCCAATTTCAAAAGAAGGATTGCTGTAAAATTTTTCAATTACAGAATTAGCTCCGCCGGCTTCACTCGTAATGCCGCCATTACAATTATTAACGATTAAGTTTTTAAATGTAATTTTAGCTAAATTAACTTCTCCATTTCCAATATTTCCTTCCAATAATGCAAAAGGAGTAAAGCCGGAAATAATGCTGTTTGTCAAATTAAAAAAAGTATCTTCTCTCACATAAACAGATTCTCTTACAAGTCCCTGATTGTTTTCTTCTAAATTTACTAAAGTGATATTGTTGGCATTTATTTTAGTCAGTTTTTTACTCATATCAGTATTTCCAATTTTGTCATATGAATCGACTTCAAAACATCTTGAACCCGAAACATCAGACGAAAACGGATGGCGAATCGCAATACTGTTGCTAATATTGATTTGAGCACCTTGTGTAAAATCAAAATCATCATCAGTTGTTCTGTACGAAACAAGATTATTCATATTTAAATCTCCTCCGTAACACTCGAAAGAATCATCGTTTGAAAAACTAATCTGAATGCTGTTTAAAACCGTTTTTCTACCAACTCCGGCTAACGAAAGTCCGTTAAGTTCCTTTGCAGCGCTTAATTTTCTTCCCGAATATTCAATTCTCACATATTTTAAAATCCCCGAATTATCTTCGGCATCCTGACCTCCGTAATGATTTAACAATGGTTCTAAATCAAAGGGCAAAGTATGAATACCGCCAATAGTGTTTATTGGAGCTTTTCCTAAAATTATAATTCCGCCCCAATCGCCGGGTTTTCTTTCTGAAATTTCCTTGTTTGAAGTAAAAACGATTGGATCAGTTTCTGAACCTTCCGCCATAATTTTCGAACCATTTGTGATAACCAGAGTTCCGCAGGATTTGTCGTCTCCACGAATAACCGTTCCCGGTTCTATTGTTAAAACGGCATTATTAGTCACGTATACTACGCCAACTAATTGATATGTATTGCGTTTGGTTAATTTAGTGTCTTTATCGATAGTTCCAGCAATGATATTTGTAGCTTCATTATATTCCGTATTAGCAGGTTTAAAATTGGTCCAGTTATTCATCCAGTTATTGTTGCCAATAATTCCTTTAGGTTGTTGAGCTTGTAGCAATAAAGTCCCTAAAAGTGCAATGATTGTAATACGTATTTTTGCTTTCATAACTATAATTTTGATTTCTAGTTTTTGATTTTTTAATAATACCAAAATTAGAAGCCAAATGTTAATCAAACCACGGTATGATATTACGAAAGTGTTAGGTGAATATTAATGATGTTATCTTTTTGAAAATATAAAATAAAACCCCAATAGTTACTTGAACTATTGGGGTTTATCTTATAAGAAATAATATGTCTTAAAATATTAGAATTTTATAGCTACAGTTAATTCGAAATCGTCACTGATAGTTTTGTCTCCTAAGTTTTCAAAGAAGTTACCAGAGTTGTATTTGATATCATATTTAGTTCTGTCAACTTTAAATGCTGTTGTAGCACTATTTCCGCTTAGAGCGATGTCAAAAGTTACAGGTTTAGTAATTCCTTTGATAGTTAAATCAGCAGTAACAGTATAAACGTCAGTTGCTTTAGCGCTGATAGTTTTGAAAACTAATTTTGCAGTTGGGAATTTTTCAGTACCAAAGAAATCTGCTGATTTCAAGTGACCGTTTAATTTTCCTTGGTATTCTCCAGTTAAATCTGTAGAAGTCAATGAAGTCATATCAACAGTGAAACTACCACCAGTTAATTTTTTTGCTTTGAAAACTAATGCACCATCTTTAAAGTTAACAGTTCCAGAGTGTTCTCCAGTTACTTTTTTTCCTACCCATTTGATAGTACTTGCTTTTACGTCGATTTTTTTAGTTTGAGCATTCACTGAAATACTAGCTACTGCTACGAATAATGCTATTGCAATTGTTTTTAAATTTTTCATGTTGTGTAAATTGATTTTGGATTAATAATAATTATATAGTGATAAATAATTCTTCGTGAGATTTTCTAACTTTTTTGTAATGTTGCGTATCATCTTCACCATGTCTGTAACCAACAGTAGCAATAACTGACGCGTTTAAACCTAATTTATCAAAACCTAAGATTTCATTAAATGCAGCTGCATTAAATCCTTCCATTGGAGTTGCATCGATTTTCAATTCAGAAGCAGCACTTAATAAAGTTCCTAAAGCGATGTAAGTTTGTTTTGCTGTCCAAATGTTTTTGTGGTCGCTTGATAAATTAGCAATTGTACCTTTCATCATATCGCTGAATCCAGCAAGAGCATCAGCAGGAACACCTCTTGTTTCGCTTATGTTTTTGATATAAGCATCTACAGATTCTGCTCCAACATTTAAGTCATTTGCAAAAACAAACAATTGAGATGCATCTGTGATTTGAGTTTGTCCGTAAGCAGCAGCTTTTAATTGCTCTCTAATTTCCGGATTTTCTACGATAACAACTTTATAAGGTTGCAATCCGTATGAAGAAGCACTTAATCTAACCGCTTCTTTTAAAGTATTTAAATCTTCAGAAGATATTTTTTTAGTTGCATCAAATTTCTTTGTTGCATATCTCCAGTTTAAATTTTCTAATAATGTGCTCATAATATTAATTTTGTTGGGTTCTGTATTTTTCTAATAATTGATTTAATAATTCTAATTCTTCAGCACTTATATTCTCAGCAAATATTCGCTCGTGTTCATCTACTTTAGGATCTAATTCTTTTAAAACGTCTAATCCTTTTTGAGTGATTAACACTTCAATTTTACGTCTGTTACCTTCGCAAACCTTTCTTGTAACAAAATCCTTCAGTAATAATTTGTCTACTAATCTGGTTGTATTACTCGTTTTTGCCAGCATCCGTTCCTGTATCACACACATATTAGCAGGATTTCCTTTTTGTCCTCTTAATATTCGTAACACATTATATTGTTCTCCGGATAAATCATACGGTTTTATTAACTCGTTGAAATGATCCTGAATCACATTTTGCGTGTACATGATATTCAGAATAACTTTTTTCGCATTATCCATCTTAACTGTACTTTTTATAACCTCTTCAATTGTCATAGTCGTAAGTGTATAATTTGTATATACAAATGTATATCATTTAATATTTGTATATACAAACGTTGTGTTAATTTTTTGTTAATTCAATTTGATAGATTTTTATGTGCAAGAACGCTTAAAAAGAAGAGTAAAAATACTATATTTTCAAATGTAAAATATTGATTATTCAAAATTTAATGATTGGTTAAAGTTGAAGGTATTTGGTTGTATCCTACATCAAAACCCGACAGGTTTTTGAAACCTGTCGGGTT
>NZ_JAYSPC010000057.1:0-16208 GCF_043722275.1 Flavobacterium sp.
GATTACCAAACGGTCCCGAGTTAGAAGCGGCGATTCATGCTGTTCTTGAAAAATACGGACATTCTAATAAACATAAATACAGAGCAGTTGTTTATTATTTATTGACAGTTCATTTTAAAAAAGAAAGTGTTTACAAATAAATCTTACCTGAATTAAAAACAAAAAGCGCCTAAAATGGCGCTTTTCTATCTATTGATTTTAGTTTTTAACGAATAGGAACTGGAAAAACCGGTAAACTGGCGTGTCCTAAAGCATCTACAGTTTGAATTGCAAAAAAGTAATTATCTTTAGAATAAGGAATTTCTGCTTTAGTATCTTTTACAAAAAAAGTTTTTTCCCAATGTGGTGATGAAGTTTCTCTCATCAAAATCTGATATCCGTACTGTGCTTTTCCTTCAGGAGCAGTCCAGGAAAACGAAGAAGAATTTGAAAGGTTTTTAACTTCAATACCTACATTTGTTGGCGCTTTTGGTGACCAGGCTAAATTTGCCAAAGTCGCTAAATTAGAACACGTATTTTTTCTTAGATAGTCAAAATCCATAAATTCAACAAGATCTCCATATTTAATTCCATTTTCAGTTCTTAAATCCTGATGCTGGTGATCAAAATTTTCATTCATTTCGCAAAAACGAACCGCTGTAAATCCGTTCTGACTAAACGGAGTATGATCGCCGCCGCGTAAAAAACGATCGTTTCTATAAACCAGTTTTACTTTTAATTGATCTACATATTGTTCTGTAACCGTTTTTATATATCGTGCCAATAATCTTGAAGGACTATCATTATCACGGCTTGTAGCTTTACGCATTTTAGCTTCGTCTTCGGTCTCCATAAACGGAATCGTTTCACTAAAAATTCTGATTTGTGTATTATCTCTTAAATTAGTTCCGCTTGACAAACTATTCCCAATCATATCATTATTAAGCATTGCAACAATATTCCAGTTTGATTCACGCGCATATTCTGCAAGATGGCGAGCGCCGTAAAGTCCTTGTTCTTCACCGGTTACAGCAACAAAAATAATTGTTGCCGGAAATGATCTTTTGCTCATAACCTTTGCCAGTTCTATTACCGCCGCAACACCGGATCCGTCGTCATTTGCGCCCGGAGCGTCTGATTTTACATTCATAACATCAGAAACTCTTGAATCAAGATGTCCGCTTATAATAAGGACGCGATTATCATTAGGATCAGTTCCTTTTAATGTGGCCATCACATTCCCAAGCTGACTGTCTTTTGCAATTCGCTTTCCATCAGCTTTTACAGTAAAATAATCAATTGTAGCAGTTAATCTTCCATTAGATTCCATCGCAAATTTATCAAACTCAGATTTTACCCATTGTTGGGCAGCACCAATTCCTTTTGTTTTGCTTTTAGTATCACTTAAAGTATGTCTTGTTCCAAAAGAAACTAATTTCCGAACTGTAATTTCAAGGTTTTCAGCTTTAACTTCAGAAATCATCTTTTTAATTTCAGGATCCTCAACAACTTGCGAAATGGCAATTTGTGTAAAAAACAGAAAGGTAAAAACAGAATAAAAAATGGTCTTTTTCATTGATTTGGTATTAATTTAGATCCTCAAATTTAATTAAAAAAAAGACAAACCTGAAAAAGATATTCAGACGCATTTTTTATCTAAAACATTTTTCGTCGTACCATTTTCAAACTTCGTACATTTGCACTTTAAAAACTCAGCTGCTTTACAGCTTAGAATCTCAAGAATATGATTGAAATAGGAAAATACAATACCCTTACTATATTACGTGATACCAAAGTTGGTTTATTTTTAGGAAATCCTCAAGAAGATCCTGAAGGAATTCACGATATATTATTACCCAATAAATACGTTCCAAACGAATTTGAAATAGGCGAAGAACTGATCGTTTTTGTTTATTTAGACCATGAACAACGTCCGGTTGCTACAACGCTTGAACCATATATATTACTGAATGAATTTGCACTTTTACGTGTAAATTACATCAATCAGGTTGGTGCTTTTATGGATTGGGGAATGGAAAAAGACATTCTTGTTCCGTTTAAAGAACAAGCCCGACCAATGGAAAAAGGAAAACGTTACTTAGTTTACCTTTATATGGACGAAAAAACGAATCGTTTAGTAGCGTCAAGTAAATTGAACCAATTTTTAAAGAACGATCAGCTTACAGTTGAAAATGGTGAAGAAGTTGATTTGATCGTTTCACATATTACCGAATTAGGTATCAATGTGATCATCAATGAGCAACACAAAGGTTTGTTGTACAAAGATGAAGTTTATGACGATGCTATCAGAACCGGAGACAGAATGATAGGATTTATTAAAAATATTCGTCCTGATAATAAAATTGATGTGGCGCTGCAAGTACAAGGATATCAAAGTATTGAACCAAACGCAGAAAAAATATTAGATGAATTAAGAGCCAATCGCGGTTTTTTACGTTTAAACGATGGTTCACATCCTGAGGATATTAAGACAGTTTTAAAAATGAGTAAAAAAACTTTCAAAAAAGCAATTGGAGCTTTATACAAAGATAAACTCATAGAAATCAAGGAAGACGGAATTTATCTCGTTAAAGAATAATTATTTTTTAAAATTTCAAATTTTAAAATTCCAAAACTCTACAAAGTGTTGGGATTTGGAATTTTTTTATTGGAATTTAGAATTTTTTATTGGAATTTTTTTCCCCAAAACAGGAAAGGCTACTCATTACAAGTAGCCTTTCCCTTTTTATTCTAGTTTTAAAAAAAATTGTAATTAAAAAAAAACAGAAATAAAATAAATTTGAATCCTTCAAAAAGTAAAACTTTAAAAATTTTAGAAATTACTTCCTGAAACGGTATGTCTTTAAATAATCTATACATTCATATTAAAAACGAAACATCAATTTCACGGCTCAGCCATTGGTTTAATAAAATAACGTATAGAAAGTTTGAATTAGCGTTTATTTCCTCTTTTCGTAATCAATCTTGTGCTAATTACACAAACAATCCAGCATTTAACCTTAGGTGCTACTATTTCCTTTTCGAAGTTTCAACAAATGAATAAATCATTTGCTCATTATTTAGGGATTTACTAATAAAAACCGTAAAAAAATGAGCGACAAATTTTTTAAATTTTCTCAAAAAAATCATTTTTTAGGTTAATAAATCAGTGAAAGAAAATCAATCTTAAATCGATGAAATAAAATGTATCTCATTGATTTCTAGGGTGTAAAATTACTTATTATTTTTTAAAACTAATGTTAAAAAATGTTATTTTTTGGAGGGCAATACCAATTGTTAACATTAGAAGTCATTTTCTCACAGACTTAAACTAAATTGAGTAGGTAAAAATGTAAAAATGCTTTATTTTTACACTATAATTATTTAAAATAAAACAAATAGTAATGGATTGGATAACTGTCAAAGAATTTGAAGATATAACATATAAAAAATGTAACGGAGTTGCAAGAATTGCATTTAACAGACCAAATGTTAGAAATGCTTTTCGTCCTAAAACAACTTCAGAATTATACCAGGCTTTTTACGATGCACAAGAAGATACTTCGATAGGAGTAGTTTTACTTTCTGCAGAAGGACCATCAACTAAAGACGGAGTATATTCTTTTTGCAGCGGTGGAGATCAAAACGCACGCGGACATCAGGGATATGTAGGTGAAGATGGTCAGCATCGTTTGAATATTCTTGAAGTACAGCGTTTAATTCGTTTCATGCCTAAAGTAGTAATTGCAGTAGTTCCCGGTTGGGCAGTTGGCGGCGGACATAGTTTACACGTAGTTTGTGATTTGACATTAGCAAGTAAAGAACACGCAATTTTTAAACAAACGGATGCTGATGTTACCAGTTTTGATGGTGGTTACGGATCTGCTTATCTGGCTAAAATGGTTGGTCAGAAAAAAGCGCGTGAAATTTTCTTTTTAGGAAGAAATTATTCTGCTCAGGAAGCGATGGATATGGGAATGGTAAATGCCGTTATTCCTCACGATGAATTAGAAGATACAGCTTTTGAATGGGCTCAGGAAATCCTTCAAAAATCACCAACTTCTATAAAAATGCTAAAATTCGCCATGAATTTAACAGACGACGGAATGGTTGGTCAACAAGTTTTTGCCGGTGAAGCCACTCGTTTAGCCTATATGACCGAAGAAGCAAAAGAAGGAAGAAACGCTTTCTTAGAAAAAAGAAAACCAAATTTTGGTGATAATAAATGGTTACCGTAAAAAGTTAAAAATTGTTTCAGGTTTCAAGTTTCAAGTTGTGAAACCAGAACTTGAAACTTGAAACCTGAAACAAAAAATTAAACAAAACAAAATTAAAAATAATGAAACACTGGATTGAAGCCGCGCGTTTGCGCACATTACCTTTATCAGTTTCCGGAATTATAGTTGGAAGTATTTATGCGCTTTCAAACCCAACCGAAGCCATTAATACGCCAACCGAAGTATTCAGCTGGAAAATTTTTGGTTTTGCCTTATTAACAACACTTGGTTTACAGGTTTTATCCAATTTTGCAAATGATTACGGAGACGGAGTAAAAGGAACCGATAATTTAGACAGAATAGGACCAAAGCGTGCTATTCAAAGCGGAGTTATTACGCCGCAAGCCATGAAAAAAGCAATAATAATCACTTCAATATTAACATTATTATCGGCAATTATCCTGATTTATTTTGCATTTGGCGAAACGAATTTCGGATATTCTATCTTTTTCTTATTACTTGGAATTACCGCAATTGTTTCCGCAATTCGTTATACAGTAGGTAATTCGGCTTACGGATATAAGGGTTTTGGAGATTTATTCGTTTTTATATTCTTTGGTCTTGTAAGTACAATAGGCGTTAACTTTTTATATTCTAAAGAAGTTGATCCGCTTTTGATTCTTCCCGCAATTTCAATTGGTTTATTAAGCGTAGGAGTTTTAAACCTGAACAATATGCGTGATGAAGAATCAGACAAAAAATCAGCAAAAAATACAATCGTAGTACAAATTGGTGGAGCAAAAGCTAAAATTTACCATTTTACTTTAATAATTACAGCAATGCTTCTTGTGGTTATTTTTGCATTTTTAAGCGATTATAATTTCGATCAGTATCTGTTTTTATTGGCATACATACCTTTAACTAAACATTTAATTACCGTTTATAAAAACCAAGATCCCAAGTTGTTAGATCCTGAATTGAAAAAACTGGCATTAAGTACATTTTTACTTTCTTTATTATTAACAATATGTATGATTTCATTGATTTCAGACATAATCGTGAATCTTTTCTTAGGCGGAAGATAAACAAAGTTCAACTTTAAAATTTTATAAAAATGAAAATTACATTTTACGGACACGCATCTTTAGGCATCGAAGTTGGAGGAAAACACATACTTGTAGATCCATTTATTACAGGAAATCCAAAAGCTTCAGCAGTAGACATAAACACCATAAAAGCAGACTATATTTTGCTTACACACGCACATGGCGATCACGTTCTTGACGTTGAAGCTATTGCAAAACGTACTAACGCAACGATTGTTTCAAACGCAGAAATCACAAGTTATTACGCCCAAAGAGAATTAAAAGCGCACCCAATGAATCACGGTGGAAGCTGGAATTTTGATTTTGGGAAAGTAAGATATGTAAATGCAATTCACTCAAGTTCTTTCCCTGATGGAACTTACGGCGGAAATCCGGGTGGTTTTGTTATCGAAAGCGAGCACAAAAACATCTATATCGCCGGAGATACAGCCCTTACATTTGATATGAAATTGATTCCATTGCGCACAAAATTGGATTTAGCTATTCTGCCAATCGGAAACAATTTTACAATGGATGTTGAAGATGCTATTATTGCTTCAGATTTCGTTGAATGCGATAAAATTTTAGGATATCATTTTGATACTTTCGGTTATATCGAGATCAATCACGAAGACGCAATCCGTAAATTTTTCGATAAAGGAAAAGATTTAATGCTTCTCGAAATCGGAGAATCAATCGAATTGTAATAAATTTATTTTTTGACTAAAGTGTAGAAATTGTCATCCGGAGCGGAGTGAATTGTCATCCTGAGCGGAGTCGAAGGATTAGTACGATTTGGAATTTGGATTTTAAAAAATTGGAGTTTCAATTTTAGGAGCTATTTCCCGCTTTCGGCTATATCTTTTTTGAGTCGATGAAAAATCTACTCAAAAAAGGATACCGCCTCTATCAGGGCTAGGGCTTTAGTTTTCATAATGAAAATTATTTTGGCACAATATATGTCATTTCGATAGAAGAGAAATTTGATCTTTGTGTTATTTGAGTAAATCAAGTTGTTAGATTAAACGAAATAAGCTTTTTAGACTGGGCAAAAATGAACTTTGAACTGATAGAAATCTATTTGTCAGACTGAGCGGAGTCGAAGTCCATCAAAAGTAATTCAAAACTTAATCATTTTAATCTATAATAGCTGTGGCAAACAAAAAATTAGAGAAAATTAGTGTAATGAGTGGTAAAAAAATCAATATGACTTTTAAAAAATTAGCCCTATTCCTTTTAATAACAGTTTCTTATAATACGTTTGCACAAAAAGACGGTTATTGGGACAAGGAACGTGCAACTACAAAAGAAATTATTGTTTCAGCACGTGACAGAATTACCATTAAAACGGAAGATTTACCCATAGGAACAACTGAAATTGTATACAGAATTACACTTTTAGATGAAAACCAGCAAATGACAAGCAGTTTGGTTTCAATGTTAAAGGCAATTCCGGATCCTTACGGAATTGGTCAAGGTTCTGCCGGCGCTGTTTTTTTAATGTCAAAAATTGCAGGAGACGATTCATGTACTTATGCATTGTTTACGTCAAATGACGACGCAAAAAAATACGTTGATGACGGTAAAACCGAAAAAGCGTGTTACGCTCAGGTTGATCCGGTGAACAAAGATGCTAAAAGATTGTCTATCGATAAATCATCCTGTATTAAACAAAACAGTACTACAATTTGGTTTGGGTTTACGAGTAAAAACTGGGTTTTAAATCAAAAAGTAGTTTTAGAAGTTGTGCCGTGGGTGGATACAAAACTGAATCGCGGCTGGAATCAAGACAACAAAAACGAAATCATTAGTCTTTGTAAAACATCGACAATGGCGCAAAAAATGGCCAACTCTGATGATTTTTGCGTTTGTATTCTGGAAAAAATAATGAAACAATATCGTTATACAGAATTTCAGAAATTATTAGCAATCGAAAAAACCAAAGCATATAAAGACTTCGGAAATGCTTGTTATCAAGACGTTGATATCTCTAAAAACGTTTACAATGACTTGAGAACTCAGGCTTCGACATTAATAAAATTACAAAAATACAACGAAGCAATTCAAAAGTTAAATACAATTATTAGCGACGGAAAAGCAACGGCATTAGATTACAGTTCCATTGGTTACAGCTACATATTAACCAAACAATATGCAAAAGCAATAAAATCCCTTAAAGAAGGCGAAAAATTAGACGATACCGAATTAATGGTAAAACTTAATTTAGCACACGTTTATTTAGTAAGTGACGATTACAGCGAAGCCAAAGCAATCTACAAAAAATACCAAACTCAAAACGTTACAGATAGTTTGAGCTGGAAAGAAAAAACAAAACAGGACTTTATAGTTTTCGAAAAAGCAGGTTTACCATCAAAAGATTTCGAACGAGTTTTAAAACTTTATAATTAAACAGTTTTTACCATATAAGTGATATAAGTTCATTTAAATATGCTCACGCTAAACTTATAATTACTTATATCACTTATATGGTTTAATAAAAAAACATGAAAGCGACTTACCATAAATACATGCTCGATTTTAAACGTCCTTCCGGAACTTCCAGAGGCGTTATGACCGAAAAAGAAACCTGGTTTATTGTTCTTGAAGAAAACGGTAAAAAAGGAATAGGCGAGTGCGGAATATTACGTGGTTTAAGTGCAGACGATCGCGACGATTATCAAGCAAAAATCCAGTGGGCATGCGAGAATATTCATCTTGGAGAAACCGCATTATGGGAATCATTATTAGAATTTCCGTCCATACAATTCGGAATTGAAATGGCTTTTTTATCGCTTAAAAGTGAAAATCCTTATTTGTTATTTCCTTCCGATTTTACCAATAATTCAAAATCAATTATCATAAATGGTTTGGTTTGGATGGGAGAAGCTTCGTACATGAAACAACAAATCGAAGAGAAATTAGCTGACGGTTTTAATTGTATAAAACTCAAAATTGGCGCTATCGATTTTGAAAAAGAATTAGAATTATTACACTTTATCAGAACTCATTTTTCAGCAGAACAAATCGAAATCAGAGTAGATGCTAACGGAGCTTTTGCTTTGAATGAAGCTTTAGATAAGCTGAATCAATTAAATCAATTTCAGCTTCATAGCATTGAACAGCCAATCAAAAAAGGCAATATCGAAGCAATGGCAAAGTTGTGTAAAACAACTCCATTTCCTATTGCATTAGATGAAGAATTAATTGGAATTTTTACATTAGAAGAAAAAGAAAAATTATTAAAGGAAATCAAACCTCAATACATTATTCTTAAACCAAGTTTTATTGGTGGATTTAGAGGAACAAAAGAATGGATTGATCTCGCTGATAAATACAATATTGGCTGGTGGATCACATCAGCTTTAGAAAGTAATATAGGACTGAATGCAATTGCCCAATGGACATTTATTCAAAATTCAAAAATGCCGCAAGGCTTAGGAACCGGATCACTTTACACCAATAATTTTGATTGTCCTCTTGAAGTTTCAAAGGGACAATTGTGGTACAATTCAACTAAAAAATGGCATTCTTTTTTTGAAGGTCCAAAGTAACAAAGGTTCAGAGTATACAAATGTGAGACCTTTGTAACTTAATAAATCTGTAGCCTCTGAACCTTTTTTTAACCTTTTAACCTACTTTACTCTTTTCCTCCAGTTAAATTGTCTTGCCATTCTTTTAATTTTTTCCACTTTCCTTCATATGCAAGTAATGCTTGTTTAGCCCATGTACCAGGATTATGAATTGTGAAATTTTCTCCGCCAGTATCTAATACAGCCTGCATTTTTTCGATAGATAATTGCGATAAATGCTTCCACGTCGTTATTCCGGCAGCATTAAACAAGCTTTCTATTTTAGGTCCGATTCCTTCAATTATTTTTAAGTCATTTTCTTTTATCGTTTTTCCATAGACTCTTGTAAAAGATAAGCTATCAAATATAAATGATGGAGCGGTGCTAGTAAAAGATTGTTTTGTAGCATTTATTGAAGTTTTAGCTTTTAAATCAGCTTCTAATGTTGCAATTTTGGCATCTAATTTCTTTGTGTTTTTGTTACACTCATTTAAATGTGTTTTTAATGATATAGTTGAATCATCATCAGCATTCATTTTTCCTAATAAGTAACCCAAAATTCCACAAATTAACCCTACTACGATAGGTATTAATATACAAGGTAAATTCATAATAATATATTTTAATTGTTTATTTTATTGTAATTACAGTTCTTCTGTTCTTTGCTTTTCCTTCTTCAGTTGTATTTTCCTTAACAGGTTCATCCGGTCCTTTAGATTCCGTTAAAATACGGCTGGCTTCAATACCTTTTTTTACTAAATAATTTTTAGAAAACTCTGCACGTTTTTGGGCAATAATAACATTGACATTTCGAGTTCCCACATTATCTGAATGTCCAACAATTAGTATAACTGCATCTTTAATATTTTTCATATAAGTATTTATCTCATCAACTTTTTGCTTTTCGATGTCACTTAATAGATTACTGCTTTTATTAGTATCGAAATGGAAAATTAACGGATCAGAATTTATTTTTGCTTTCAAAACACTCCATTTCTCGTGTGCGTTGGCACTGTCTGAATTTTCAAATTTATAGGTCACAGGTCCTAAAAGTGTGTCATTGTTCGTTGTCCAGCTATCGATTATTTCATGCTTGATAGTTAACTGTGAAGCGTTTAATCCTTTTGATATAAAATATCTTCTAACTTCGTTCGCTCTTCCATAACCAAGATCATTAGAACTTGTATTATTTGTTTCGTTGCTAACAGCAAAACCGGTCAAAGTAATTTTTTGATCAGGATTCGCGACTAAAAACTCTTTAAGCTTTTCAATTCCTATTGTAATGGAATCACTAACTGGAAGAATAATTCCGGAACTGTTTTTTAGAAATTTGAGATTATCAGTTGTCTGATACTCAATTGCGGGACCATTAATACTAAATGGTACAAATTTGCCCTTTGTAATTATTACATTCTGATTCTCAACATTCTCAGATGTCGGTGTTTTTACACAGCAATTGCAACAAAATTTCATATACAAAAAAGTACCTAAAATGATTGTTATCGCAATGCCTAATAAATAAAGTGCTTTTTTAGTCATAGAAATAAATTTAAAGTTGCACCAAATTTAGTTACAGACTAATATGCATTTGTGCTTCAATACGCTATTTTTGTATCATTATACGGTAATCATAAATTTGGTTATAACAATTATGTAAATACGAAACATTAATGATATGATTTCGAAATGCATTTAATTTTTAACCAAATTAAGTAACTTGCATAAAATTAATTTAAGACAGAAAATGGTCGAAATAGAAAGAAAATTTCTTGTAAAATCAACCGATTTTAAAGAACAGGCCTTTACTAAAAATAATATTGCTCAGGGCTATTTAAGTTCAATACCAGAAAGAACTGTGCGCGTTAGAATTAAAGGAAATAAAGGCTTTATTACAATAAAAGGAATTAGTCAACAAGGCGGAATGTCACGTTTTGAATGGGAAAACGAAATACCGATAGATGAAGCTCAGGAATTACTTAAATTATGTGAAAAAGGTAAAATAGAAAAAACTCGTTTTGAAATAAAATCCGGAGATCACATTTTTGAAGTGGATGAGTTTTATGGAGAAAATGAAGGTTTGATTATGGCCGAAATCGAATTAAAATCTGAAACTGATACATTCGAAAAACCGGAATGGCTGGGAAAAGAAGTAACCAACGACGAAAGATATTACAACGCTTATTTAAGCAAAAATCCCTTTAAAGACTGGGCGAAACAATAAAGTTATGACAGAACAATATGATCTAATCATTGTTGGAGGTGGTCCAATTGGGCTTGCTTGTGCAATAGAGGCTCAAAAGAAAAACTTACGTTATTTGATTATCGAAAAAGGCGCAATTGTAAATAGTATTTTCAACTATCCTTTATATATGACATTTTTTTCTACAGCAGAAAGGCTGGAAATAGGCGATATTCCGTTTAGTTGTCTGGCACCAAAACCCGGCCGTCAGGAAGCTTTAGAATATTACAGAAATATTCACCGCTATTTTAAATTTTCAATCAATTTATTTGAAAAAGTAACTCAGGTTCAGAAATTAGAAAATACTTTTTTTAAAATTACCACAGATAAATCTTCTTATGAATCTAAAAATGTAGTGATTGCAACTGGTTTTTATGATATGCCGATTGAAATGAACGTAAAAGGTGAGGAATTATCTAAAGTACGTCATTATTATAAAGAAGCACACGAATATGCTTTTAGAAATATTTTAGTTGTTGGAGCTAATAATTCTTCTGTAGATGCAGCGTTAGAATGCTGGCGAAAAGGAGCGAATGTAACAATGGTTATTCGTAAAAATGAAATCAACAGCAGAGTAAAATATTGGGCAAAACCAGATATTGAAAACCGAATTGAAGAGGGAAGCATAAAAGCGTATTTTCAATCTAATATTACTGAAATTAGAGAAAATGAAGTAGAAATTGACACTCCAAATGGAAAAGTTACGATAGAAAACGATTTTGTATTAGCCTTAACCGGATACAAACCAGATTTGACTTTTCTTGAAAATATGGGAATTCAATTATCTGAAGATGAGCTAAAAACGCCAACTTATAATCCTGAAACTATGGAAACAAATGTTGAAGGTTTGTTTCTTGCCGGAGTTATTTGTGGCGGAATGCACACTCATAAATGGTTTATTGAGAATTCACGTGTTCATGCTAATATGATTGTGGATTATATTACTTCAAAGTAAAACTTTATCACTACCAGTGCAATAGCAAAGATGCTAAGCAATTTCACGAATTTTTGAGTGAAAAACATGTCAGATTGAGCGAAGTCGGAATGCACGCAAAGTGTTCTCGACTTCGCTCGAACTGACAATAAAAATGAGTTTAATTTAGGGCAATAAAATTTAAGAACTACAGGAAAGCATAGAACAGCCTACTTTTGATCTAGCCCAATCCGGTCGTTTTGCAAACCATTTTTCATATTCCGGTTGTTCGTCATATGGTTTTTGCAATAATAAGTACAATTCATCAATTAAAGAATAATCTCCTTTATCAGCCGCATCTATTGCCAGTTGTGACATATAATTCCTCAACACATATTTAGGATTTATGTTGTTCATTTTTGCTGAACGAACTTCTTCTGATAATTCTTCTGCGTTTAATCTTTCGATATAAACAGTAAGCCATTTTTTCCAGGATTCAAGAATTTCTCCTTTGATTTCTTCAGGAATATAAAAAGAATCTTTAACCTTTTCAATTGCATTTTCAACCGAATCAACTTTTTTAATCTGACTCAGATTTCTAAAAAATATCGTCATATCAGTTTCAGATAATTGTAAAACCGCTTCTAAAGCTGTAATCAATTTGTCATCAGTTTCAGTTGAAGTAAAGATTCCTAATTTGCTTAAAAACATTGTTTTATAATCAGAATCAAAATCAGTAAAAAATGATTCTAATATTTTTTCCAAGGGTTCCGCTTCATTAATTAATGGATATAGTGCATTTGCCAATTGATACAAATTCCATTGTGCAATTTGAGGCTGATTACCAAATCGATATCTTCTGTTTTGACTGTCGGTTGTGTTTGGTGTCCAATTTGGGTCATAATTTTCTAACCATCCGTAAGGACCATAATCAATCGTGATTCCGTGAATCGACATATTATCCGTATTCATAACGCCGTGTACAAAACCAACACGTTGCCAATGCAAAATCATTTCACGTGTTTTATCCGCAACAGATTTAAAAAACTGTAAATATTGTTCTTTTGGTTCGCCTTTAATCTCAGGGAAATAATGTTTGATATTGTATTCTGTAAATTCTTTTAAATTTTTAAGCTCATTTCGAGCCGTCAGCATTTCAAAACTTCCAAAACGGATAAAAGACGGAGCCACACGACAAACAATTGCACCTTTTTCATAAGCTGGATTTCCGTTATATAAAATATCACGTAATACCTGATCACCGGATAACATCAGCGAAAGCGATCGGGTAGTGGGAACGCCCAAATGATACATCGCTTCGGCACATAAATATTCCCTTACTGAAGAACGTAAAACGGCCAAACCATCAGCGGTTCTGGAATATGGTGTTTTTCCCGCACCTTTTAACTGGAGCGTAAAAAAGGCATCATTGTGTTCAATTTCGGTTAAATTAATCGCACGTCCATCGCCTAATTGTCCTGCCCAATTCCCAAATTGATGTCCGGCATAACACATGGCATAAGGTCGGGTTTCAGGGAGAATTTCCTTTCCAGAAAAAGTATTCAAAAAGGATTCTGACTGAATTTCATCAGCAGAAATTCCTACCAAATCAGCAACTTCTTTTGAAGCGTGAATTAGACTTGGATGTGAAGGTTTTTCAGGATCTACATACGAGAAAAGTGCATTTTTAACCTGACGAATTTCATTAGTTTCATCTGGATCGGCTGGTAATTCAGCAGTAAATCTGTTATTTATTTTTAAATTTTTCATTTGAGTTTTTTCTTGCCACAGATTAAAATGACTTAAAAGTATTATTAAACTGTAAAAGGATTACATATAATTAAAGAAAAATCATTTTAATCTCTCTAATCTGTGGCATTTTTTAAATTATTTTATCGGCGTACAAATTTTTCAATTTTTGTACTTTCGGATCAATTACGATTTGGCAATAACGCGCATCCTGATTGTTATTATAATAGTTTTGATGCTCTCCTTCAGCATTATAAAATACTCCAAAAGATTTTAATTCAGTTACAATTGGATCTTCGTATAAAGATATAACTTCTTCAAAAACTTTTTCTGTAATTGTTTTTTGTTCTTCATCATGATACAAAATAATAGAACGATATTGTGTTCCCTTATCTGCACCCTGACGATTTAAAGTTGTTGGATCGTGACTCGTCATAAATATATAGATCAAATCATGATATGAAATTATGTCAGGATTAAAAGTAACTTGTATGACTTCGGCATGACCGGTTCTGCCAGTACAAACTTCACGATAAGGCGGATTTTTAATAAAACCTCCCGAAAAACCTGATTTTAAGGATTCAATTCCCTTTAAACGTTGAATTACTGCTTCAATACACCAAAAACATCCACCAACAAAAGTAGCGACTGATAAATTTTCCATAAAAGTATTGTTTAATTTTACTTGCCCTATTAATCCGATAGAATATTATGATGAATTATTAACAAAACAACAATTTAATTAAATATACTAAACGGTTATTGAATGTTTGAAGTTTGCAATTGATAAATTCGCAATTATGTAAAAAAGCAATATATTTGCAATCAAACTCAGGCACACTAATGAATAGCAAAAATAGTACCACCACTTTAGAAACTTATTTTCAAGAATTTAGACAACATATTGTTGGAATTGATCAGGAATTTTCTTCGCCATATGGCAAAAAAAAGATCATTTATACAGATTGGACTGCCAGCGGAAGGTTATATAGACCAATTGAAGAGAAACTTCTGAATGCTTTTGGGCCTTTTGTAGCTAATACTCATACAGAAACTACTGTGTCAGGTACTGCCATGACAAAGGCGTATCATCATGCAAGAAATATTATAAAACGTCATGCAAACGCAAATAATGATGATGTTTTAATTACTGACGGAACCGGAATGACTGGTGTTGTCAATAAATTTCAACGTATTTTAGGCTTAAAGATTCCTGAGAACCTGAAAGATTTTATTACTGTTCCCGCAGAAAAAAAACCAATTGTTTTTATTTCACATATGGAACATCATTCGAATCAAACTTCCTGGTTAGAGACGATTGCTGATGTTGAAATTATTCCGTCTTGCGAAAAAGGACTTTTTTGTTTGGATAATTTAGCTTTATTGCTTGAAAAATATGCTGACAGAACGATAAAAATTGCTTCGATTACTTCATGCTCAAATGTTACGGGTTTGAAAACTCCTTTTCATGAAGCGGCAAAATTAATGCATCAAAATAATGGAGTTTGTTTTGTAGACTTCGCATGTTCAGGACCTTATGTCGAAATTGATATGCATCCTGAAGATCCTGAATCTTATCTTGATGCCATTTTCTTTTCACCTCATAAATTTTTAGGTGGTCCCGGAACTTCGGGAGTTTTAATTTTTAATAAAAAACTCTACAATAATATGATTCCTGATTGTCCCGGCGGAGGAACCGTGAGTTGGACAAATCCTTGGGGTGAACATAAATATATTGATAATATCGAGGATCGCGAAGATGGCGGAACTCCTGGTTTCCTTCAGGTTATCAAAACTGCTTTGGCAATTGAGCTAAAGGAAGAAATGGGAATTGAAAATATTTTGCAGCGCGAACACGAAATTGTTGATTTTGTTTTTAATGAACTAGATGCTGTTTCTAATATAAAGATTTTGGCTGGACAACATCAAAATCGTTTGGGTGTAGTTTCATTCTTTATCGAAAATCTTCATTTTAATTTAGGAGTAAAATTACTGAATGATAAATTCGGAATTCAAACCAGAGGAGGATGCAGTTGCGCCGGAACTTACGGGCATTTTTTATTGCACGTAGATCAGGAAACTTCAAATAAATTGGTTGATGAAATTACAATTGGTGATTTAATCAAAAAACCGGGATGGATTAGAATGTCGATTCACCCAACTACCACAGATCAGGAAATTGCTTTTGTTTGTACAAGTATCAAAGATTTAGCTGAGAATCACGAAACCTGGGCTTTGGATTATTCTTATAATAAAAATACAAACGAATTTATTCATAAAAATGCTAATTCATTTGAGGATGAATTGGTTGCAGGTTGGTTTAAATCTTAATGTTTTTATAATCACAAAGTTTTAACTAAAGTAAACCCGACAGGTTTTAAAAACATAAGTGTTCGGAAGATATTTTAAGTTGTATTAAATAGTGGTGATTTACTGGGATCTCCATCGCAGATTACC